>CAJTWH010000008.1 GCA_910579995.1 uncultured Muribaculaceae bacterium
GACTCGAACCTACGACCTTTGGGTTATGAGCCCAACGAGCTACCACTGCTCCACTCCGCGCTGTTTTGATGTTGCAAAATTAGTAACTATATTGCAACTATGCAAGCGTGTTAACACTATTTAACTCAATATTCTCGCCCGCTTCGCCTGCTCCGAATAGCGCAAAATCGTATATTACAGGGTCTTGTGCATTGAATTTGCACAAATTGTCGTTGAGCTCAATCACGGCTTTTCTGTCGTTTTGCTTGCGCGATAGGAGTCCGAGAGCGCGTGCGGTGTTGCCCGAATGGACGTCGAGGGGTATGAAGAGCTGACTCGGCTTGAGCAGTTTCCAACATCCGATATCTACAATTCCGTCGTCTCTCACAAGCCAGCGGAGCGCCATATTGAGGCGTTTGAGAGCGGAAGAGTCGACTTTGTCGGGCAGGCAGCGTGTGGGGCCGTCGAGAGGGTCGGGGCACGCGCAATTGACTTCGGCGCTGATTTTGTTGATGGCCTCGGCAAGAGCCCATGCCGGAGCTTCGTTGCGGTCAATGCCGAGCGAGGCCCCGAAATTTTCCATAGAGCCGTAGCCGCGGTAGATGGCGCGCAGTCCGCGCAGGGCATAGCGCAGATGTCGGCCGAAAAAGGTGCGGTGTACGTTCTCTTCGCCGATGGAGTCGATGTTGCCCTCCATCACAAAGCGGTATGGTTGGTTGCCTAAGGTCTGGAGCATGCGCTCGGCGTCGCGGAGTATCATGCTGCGTTTGCCCCATGAGATTATCGACACGAGGTATGCCGCGATTTCAATGTCGCGCAGGTCGTCGTAGCGCTTCGGAAATTGTACGGGGTCGTTGGCGATGAAGCTCTCTACATTATATTTGGCGGCGAGGCTGTCGAGATATTCTTTAAGTTCCACGTTGTGAAATGTGATATTTAATGGAAAGCCCCCGGAGGGACTTTCCACAATATTGTCAGATACGGTCGAGTACGGTGGCCACGAGGTCTTTGATACCCGATTTGTAGTTGGGGTTGGCTTCGGTGTTGAAGCGGTTGGCAATGATTGAGCATACTGTCATGCAGCGGTGACCCATCAGGCGGCCCATGCCGGCCAGCGGTGCGCTCTCCATCTCATAGTTGGTGATACGGCGTCCGTTGTGCTCGAACTGCTCGATAAGACGGTTGAGGTCAGGGTTGGCGAGTGCGAGGCGCACCTCTCGTCCCTGAGGACCGTAGAAACCGACTGCCGAGATAGTGTTGCCGCGTACCATATCGTCGCCGCCAATGCGGTTTACGAGTTCTTCGTCGGCGTCTACCACGTAGGGTCGTGCCCACAGAGGATTCCAGTTGGTGTCAAGGCAGAGAGCGGCCTCAAAGTCGAGGTCGGCCACTTCGTTGCGGCCGGCGTAATAGTTGAGCACGCCGTCGAAGCCTATTGATTTCTCGGCGATGACCGGAGTGCCGAGGCTGAGTTCGGGCTGCAAGGCCCCGGATGTGCCTATGCGCACCATGGTGAGGCGGCGCAGCTTGTCGCGCACCTCGCGGGTTTTGAAGTCGACATTGGCGAGTGCGTCGAGTTCGGTGATAACGATGTCGATGTTATCCGGGCCTATGCCGTGGCTGATACACATGATGGGCTTGCCCTTGTATGTGCCGCCTATGGTGTGGAACTCGCGGGCAGATACTTCAAAAGTCTTAGTATCGAAAAACGACGCCACCATGTCTACTCGGCCGGGGTCGCCTACGAGTATGATGTTGTCGGTGAGTTGTTCGGGATGAAGGTGTATATGGAATACCGTACCGTCGGGGTTGATGATGAGTTCGGATTCAGGGATGATTTTGTTTGCCATGGTCGTATGGGTTTTGATGTTAGTATAATGTTATAACAATCATTGTCGGCACAACGTTTTCAGCGCGGTGCCACAACGGGTGCATATCTCCCTCCGGGGAGCGACACTATCATATCGTCCATCTCCATTTCGAAGAGAACGTTGGTGAGATGTTGCACCGGCATACCTGTGCTGAGGCAAAGGTCGTTGATGGTAGCGAGAGGATTGTCGGTGATTATTGCGATTATCTGTGATTGCAGCGGAGTCATAAGCGGCAGTTGCTGCTGCGTGCCTTCTGCCGGCTTTGCTTTCCAGCCCATGAGCTCTATGAGGTCATCGGCGTCGCGTATTATCGAGGCTTCGCGCCGTGCTATCAAGGCATTGCAGCCGCGGCTGTATTGGTCGGAGGCTCGCCCGGGTGCGGCCATCACCTCGCGGTTGTATGCTCCGGCTATACGTGCTGTAGACATTGCCCCGCCCTTGAGGTCGCTCTCAACCACCACCGTCACATCTGCCAGTCCGGCCACGATTCTGTTGCGTGCGAGGAAGTTGCCGCGGTGTATGGCGGCCGAGCTCGGGTATTCAGTGGCTAAAAAGCCGCCTTCGCCCACAATGCGCCGTGCCTCGTTGCGATGGTCGGCAGGGTAGAGGGTGTTGAGCCCGTGGGCGAGCACGGCTCCGGTAGGTAAGCCGGCCTGCATGGCCGCGCGATGGGCGCAGATGTCAATGCCGTAGGCCAAGCCGCTTATTATTGCGATGTCATCAAGCTTGTCGCCGAGGTCTTTCACGAGTCTTGCAGTGAAGTCGGCTCCATAGTTTGTGCAGTGCCGGGTGCCGACTACAGCCACCGTATGGGCTGCCTGTGACTCAGCTTTGCCAAGGGTGAAGAGCACAGCCGGCGCGTCGTCGCAATCTTCAAGGCGTGCCGGATAGCCTTCATCTCCGGCAAACAGCGGCCTGATATTGTTGGCAGTCACAAAGTCGGCCTCGCGGCGAGCGCTTTCCAAGGCTGCAGCGCGTCGGCTGTTGTCGAAGAAACTGTCGCGCAAGCCGGTTATGGCGGCCAAGGCACGTGCGTCGCGCTCAAAAAAATCGCGCGCGCCGATACCGAGGTCGGCAAAACGCCGGGCCGTGCCTACCGTGATGTTACGGTAGGTGGCAAAGGCTATCTTACAGGCAAGTTCTTCGCTGTAGTCCATTATTCAAGATATTTGGCAAAAGCTTGTGCGAGCATTTCTCCGCGCGACAAACGTCCGTTTTCAAACGAGGCTATCTCAACTACGGCACGCACCACCGGAGTCCCGTCGGGTTTGAAGATATCCTGATGAAAAACAAACACCGGGCCGCGGCGCGACAGCCACAGTTTGCTCACCATCGATTCACCCAAACCTAAGGGCGTGAGATACTTCACCTCTATGCGCGACACCACAGGGTCGAAGCCTCGGGCGTGCATTTCCCTGAAGCTGAGCCCGGCCTCCTCGCAGAATTCATGACGGGTGTGCTCAAGGTAATGAAGATAATTGGCATTGTTGACAATGCCCTCGGCGTCAACCTCATAGTCGCGCACCTTGATCGGGAGTTCGTAGATATATGGAGATGTCATGCCTTTATCATTTCAAGGAATTGGTTTTCATCAATTATAGGAATGCCGAGTTTTTGGGCTTTCTCGAGCTTTGCCGGGCCCATGTTTTCGCCGGCAAGTATATAGTCGGTCTTCTTCGATATGGAGCCTACGTTTTTACCGCCGTGGGCCTCTATCATGGCCTTGTATTCGTCGCGTGAATGTCGGGCGAACACGCCGCTGATTACAAAGGCTTTGCCGGCGAGGACGTCGGAAACCGGTTCGGCTGCTATGTCTTCGGCAACAGCCATCGTCACGCCGGCTGCGCGCAGACGCTCCACCATGCGGCGGTTGTCGGCGTCGGCGAAGAAACTCTCGATGGTGGCGGCGATACGCGGGCCTACATCTTCAATGGCTGCCAATTGTGCGGCGTCCATTGCCATGAGGGTGTCGATATCCTTGGCGGCGCGGGCGACTTTCTTGGCTGTCGTCTCGCCCACATAAGGTATCGACAGCGCGAAAACCACGCGTTCAAACGGCACTTCGCGGCTGGCGGCAATGCCGTCGACCACGCGCCGTGCGCTGCGCTCGCCGAAGCCGTCGAGCTTCATCAGGTCGTCTACGGTGAGGTCGTAGAGGTCGGCCGGGCTTGTGGCGAGCCCGTGGGCAAAGAGAGCGGCGGCGGTTTCCTCGCCGATACCGTCGATATTCATCATGCGGCGGCCAACGAAATGCTCAATGCGCCCCACAATCTGAGGCACGCAGCCGTATTTGTTGGGGCATACCCATGCGGCCTCGCCCTCCACGCGTATGAGCTGTGTGCCGCATGCCGGGCAGTGGCTCACAAACCTTACCGGCGGGTTGCCGGCGATACGCTCGGAGAGCTCTACACCGGTGATTTTTGGGATGATCTCGCCGCCTTTTTCCACGTAGAGCATATCGTGCTCGTGGATGTCGAGGGTGCGCATGATATCCTCGTTGTGCATGGAGGCACGTTTTACGACAGTGCCCGAGAGCAACACCGGCTCCAGATTGGCAACGGGGGTGATGATACCCATGCGGCCGACGTCGAACGACACGAAGCGCAGGCGCGTCAGCGCACGCTCGGCGGCGAATTTATATGCCACGGCCCAGCGCGGCGACTTGGCGGTGAAGCCGAGGTTGAGCTGCTTCTGCAGGGAGTTGACCTTGAACACGAGGCCGTCGGTGGCTACGGGCAGTTCCTTGCGTGCCTTGTCCCAGTAGTTTATGAAGCGGTCAACCTCTTCAATCGACTCAAGGCGCGTCATGGCGTCAGACACTTTGAAGCCCCATGAGCGGGCGGCCATCATATTGTCGTAGTGATTGTCGAAAGGCAGCTCGGGGCCGAGCAGATAGTAGAGATACGCGTCAAGTCCGCGTCGGCCTACCTCTGCAGGGTTGAGCAGTTTGAGTGTGCCGGCAGCCGCATTGCGCGGGTTGGCGAAAAGAGGCTCGCCGGCAGCCTCGCGCTCTGAGTTGAGGCGCTCGAAAGCAGCCCACGGCAGCACTATCTCGCCGCGGATCTCGAAGAAATCAGGCCATCCGCTGCCCTGCAGTTTGAGCGGTATCGACTTGATGGTGCGCACATTGTCGGTGACGATGTCGCCTTTCTCGCCGTCGCCTCGGGTGACGGCGCGCACAAGGCGTCCGTGCTCATAGATAAGCGAAATGCCTGTGCCGTCGAATTTCATCTCACCTACCATGGTGGCTTTCTGACCCATCAAAGCCTCTTCGGTGCGCTTTGCCCACGCGTCGACATCGTCGATAGAGTAGGTGTTGGCCAGAGATAGCATAGGGTAGATGTGTGCGGCCTGCTCGAAGCCGCTGCTTATATCGCTGCCTACGCGCCGGGTGGGCGAGTCGGGGTCGAAATGCTCGGGATGTGCGGCCTCGAGAGCTTCGAGTTCCTTCATGAGCATATCGAAGTCGCGGTCGCTTATCTCAGGTGCGTTGAGCACATAGTAGTTGTAATTATGTCGGTTGAGTTCGTCGCGCAAGGCGTCGATACGTTCGATATCTGTCATATTCCTGATACTTTGTCGGGGTGATGTGCAATATAATCTTTCCACGATTTTGCGCCTTTTGCCACAGCCGGCTTCTGCGACTCGTAAAAGTGGCACAGGGCAGCGGCTAAGGCGTCGGTGGCGTCGAGTTTGGGCAAGAGGCTGTCGCGCGGAATGCTTAACATGCGCACCAACATCTCGCACACCTGCTCTTTGGAGGCGGCTCCGTTTCCGGTGATGGCCATCTTGATTTTGCGCGGCTCATATTCGGTGATTGGCACCTGCCGGCCCAAGGCTGCAGCCATAGCCACACCTTGTGCACGGCCCAATTTGAGCATAGACTGCACGTTCTTGCCGAAAAACGGCGCCTCTATTGCCATTTCATCCGGGCAATATTGGTCAACGAGCATGCTCACCCGCTCATAAATGCGGCCAAGGCGCATGTAGTGGTCGCCGATTTTGCTTAGTTCTATCAGACCCATGGCAATCATGGCCGGTTTGCGCCCATAAATGCCGAGGATACCGTAACCCATTACATTGGTGCCCGGGTCTATGCCTATTATTATGCGGTCGGCCGATTTAATCTGCTCGTCCATCGGCTTTGCTGTGGTCATATACAACATCGAGCTTCGACTCGAACATGCAGACGCTCATGCCCCATGACTCTCCTATCACATGATAGAGATTCGGTAGCACGTCGGTATGGAAATCATCGAGCACTTTTTGCGACGGAGCTCTCATCTGCAGCGCAAAAGTGCGCACAGGTTGTCCCGAGAGGCTGTTGGTGCTGTCCTCGCCGTGCATTTCTGTGAGCAGAATGTCGTAAAGCTGCGACATGGCAGCCATCGGTATGTAGGTGTCGCGTATAAAATCGATAAATTCGGCGGCGCGGTTGGCGTCGACGGCAAAGGTGGTATTGAATAGTATCATTGCATTTTCTTTCTTTTCCAAGCGCGCACTGCAAACGACAGGTGGCGCAGGAGGGTTGGAAAAAAGCCGTAATAATAGCTCATGATTTTGAATCGCTCAATCAGCGACGCACGGTGGTTGCGGGTTGTGAGACCTTCGCTGAGATAGTCGATGAGCACTGAGTCGGTGAGCCCTACGTTTTTGCGTGAATGTTGCAGACAGCGTATGCACCATTCGTAGTCGGCCGAGAAGCGATATTTCATGTTGTAGAAACCTACAATCCGGCGCAGAGCTATAAAAGCCTGATGGCACACCAGCATACCGTCGGCGAATGATTTGAGCGTGAGCTCTTCGGGAGCGGTGAGATGTCGGGGACCGATATATGCGCCGCTGTCGTCTACGATATCCGTCTGGCCGTAGACAATGCCCGGGCTGTCATTGCCTTTGATTGCTTCGGCTATCAGTCTGAGAGTGTCGGGGCTGTGGAACTTGTCGCCGGCATTGAGGAAAATCAGGTACTGACCTGTGGTATTGCCGATACCCTTGTTCATGGCGTCGTAGAGCCCGCGGTCGCGCTCCGATATCACTCGCCGCCGCTCCGATGGATGGCGGTTGACGATGTCGAGAGTATCGTCGGCCGACAGGCCGTCGACAATCAGATGTTCGTAGTCGCCGAAGGTCTGGCTGTCGACGCTCGCCAAGGTCCGCTCAATGGTAGAGCCTGCATTGTAGGTCGCTGTTATTATGGCAAAGAGGGGAGGGGTCATAGTGCTGTCGGGGAGCAGAGTTTGAATACTTCGTTGAACTTATAGTCGCGCTGGTCGCCGTCCTCACGTACTCGCATTGTGAAACCGAAGCGCTTGGATCCCATCTTGTCGCTGAGGCAGTCGCTGAATTTGCCTATGGCGGCGCTGTCGACTATATCGTATGCCACGGTGTGGTCGATGGGTGCGTCGTGGAAACGGCGCGGGGCACTGTTGAGATGTCCTTGCTCTATGGCCGACAGGCGGGTGACGCGGCGCCACGTAGAGCCGGTTGAGTCGGCGGCAATGCACAGAAGGGCGTCGTCGCGTCCGGCAATGGCGGCGAAGAGCAGAGGCTCGTCGCTGTAGCGCTTCATCGGGTTGTTCTCGCCTCGGGCATAAATCTCGCTCAGCGGTATCTTCACGGCTTTCTCGTCGGCATAGCCTAACACGAGATAGCCCTCGGCAAGCTCGAGGGGTATGGTGAGGGCGAGGCGGCAGTCTTCGTCGCCGTCGAGCCAAAGGTCGTTGTGCGAGAAGAGCAGCTGGTCTTCACCGTTGAAATAGAGGTAGCCAGAGGGCTCTACATAGCCGCTCTCATGGTCATGGAGCAGGTTGGGGCGCCAGTGCGAGGTGTCGATAGTGGGTTTGGCAGGGGTTTCTTCGATTTGAGGAATCGGCTCAGCCTGCCGAGGCACGCTGATTTCGGTCTCGGGCTTTTCTTCTTCGGCAGCCTTTTCTTCCTCATAAAGAGCGAGGCGCATGCGATGTTCGGCCCGAAGCTCCTCGCGCTCGTGCTTGAAGTCTTCGATAGCCTCGCCGTGATACTCGCGGGTAGACTGGCCGCTCTGACGTACATAGAGGCGTCCGTCGAAGAACACCGGCTCAAGCGACTGCTCAACAGTAATGCAGATTACGCCTTTCTCGGCCTCCTCATCGACGCTTACCTCGATTTTGCGGCCAATGCGCTCGCCGAACGCCTGATTCACAAGGTCTTCGATAAATACGCAGAGGTTGTCGGTATTGGCTATGCGGTGGCGGTGTGTGCCTGCCATAGCACCGTTGTGGCGCTGGTAGTATTTGAAGTCATCGTGCATGCCCACCTCGTAGCCGTCGTTGTTGACGCCGATATAGAGCTGTCCGCCGTTGGCGTTGAGCAGACCGGCTATGCGGCTGAGGATGTGCTTCTGCTGCTCTTCGGGAGCCTCGCGCATGATTTCGCCGGGAGCTGTGGCCGGATACACGAGTGAGGTCTTGAACTCGAGGTATTTCGATTCAGAGCCGTAGTATTTGCCGCGGCGCGTCTCGTTGTTGACATTGAGTTTCTCCTTGATTTTCTCCTTGATGTCAGAGGCTATGCTGTTGGCGTTGCCGTCGGAGAGGTGTACCATGTTGTAGGCAAGCACCATACGCGCAATCACGCCCTCGAGTTCGTTGGAGGGCGCTCCTACGGTGGCGTAGAGCTCGGCATTGCGCGAGGGGTCTTCGAGCCACGACACCATCTCGAGGCGGTGGTATACTGTCTTGAGGAAGGGGTCGGCCTGTGCGATTGTTGACAGTTCTACGAGCTTGTCGGCGTCTACACGGCTGTTGGTGGCATAGAACTGATGTAGTGTGAGCAGCGAGGCATGGGTGAGAATCTTCTCCGCCAAAGCCTCGTCGGCGATGGCAAGAGCAAGCAGGCGGCCGAAGCGCAGATAGTCGTAAGCTTTTATCAAGTCGCTCTCGGCGATGGCTTTGAAGCGTATGATCTCGATAATCTCGCGGATATTGTCGATTGAGAGAATCTCGTCCATGTCGCGGAAGACAGCCTCTTCCACCTCGCGCATTTCATTATCGCTGTTGTCAACCTCGCCTATGCCTTCGATGAGATTCTGGAATGCCTCGTTTTTGCCAAAGGCTATATCTGGGTCGTCGGGATAGCCGGTGATATACGCCTTGAGCTGTCCCTGCTGGCCGATGTTCATGAACCTCACGGCTACAATGTCGCCCACGCGGCAATCGGTGCCGTCGGTTGGCCGCTCTACATAAAGGCCTATGCCATTGTAGGATATGGCAGAATAGTCGCGGTCGGAATTACCGGTGATTACAGCAAGATACTCGTCGTCGAAATTATAGGTGTTCTCGATGTAGTGGTCTACCGTGTCGCGCAGCGAGAAAATATATGAGCCGTCGGCATTGATGTCGACTACAGAGGCAAGGAAGCCACGGACAGCGCCCTCGGGAGTGCGGAACACGTGCATGGGAGGATTCTTGAGGTTGTATCCCACGATTTCGTCGCGGCGCAAGGTGCCTGTGCCTCCGTCGTATTCGGCGTCGTCGATGTGGCAGGTAAAAGTCGGGTTGATGTTGTAGGGGTCTTTCACGCCGTCGATTACGATATACACTTCATCTCCGGGGGCGGCATGGCGGCGCGGCAGCTCGTTGACCGGAGCCACAGAGGGAGCTTCCGTGTCGAAGAGGCTCATCTCTATATCGTGCCACCACTGGTTGTGTTCACCGAGTTTGCGCAGGCGTGTTCCGCTCAGACTCCGTATGCCGTTGACCATCACCTGCGGTTTGAGCCAAGGCATAAGACCGTCGGGAATCGCACGCTCAGTGATGTCGTGGCGTCCTTCGGGACGGAGTTCGAGGCCGTTGGCAGAAATTGTGATTTCCAAGCCTCCACCCACGAAGCGGTGGGTGCCTTCGAGGCGGTTGAATATGTCGCCTGCCGGCATGATGGTGGCCTGCGTCATCATCATTGTGGGTTGCTTGAGCTGCTCGTAGGCTATGCGTGTGCTCACGTCGGCTCCAAGAAGCGAGAGAAACGACTTTGTGAGCAGAGCCTCGACATTGAGAGGCCTCATCAGCGACACGTAGCGGTAGAAAAGATTCCATGAGCGGCTGTGGTCGGCATTGTTTTCGGAAAGCAGAATCTGCAGGGCGATGGCTGTGAGGATAGTCTCGACTTTCGATTTCTGCTCACGCGTCTCGGCGACAGGCATGGCGTCGATTTCGAGTCGCGCCTGACGCACATAGATCTCAAACTGCTCTACGAATGCCTTGCGGAATGGCTCGCGCTTCCAGTTTTCGAGGTCGCGGTTGAATATACTCTCGAAAATACGGCTCAGATAATTGGCTACCTTGTCGGGGAAGAGCCGGAATATAAGCATGAGCACAGCAAAGCGGCGTGCCGGGTGGTAGAGATAGCCCGAGCGCTGGAGTTTGTCGAGAAGCCGCTCCACGAAGCCGTTTTGCTCTTCTTTGTCGATTATCTCAAGGGTGTCGCGGTAGGGCTCTATGCTGTCGACAAGGTCGGTGAGCTGTTGCTGGAGTGCCCGGCGCTGCTCCGATTGGAGAGCATTGAGGAAACTTGACCCTTCAAGAAGGAATAGCAGGCTCTCGCGCAGGGCGTCGAGCAAGACAGTATATGTGCGGTTCTGCACTCGCAGGTCGGCCTGAAGAAACCATTCCGGCAACTGGCGCATGATGGCTCGGGCAGCTGTCACCACCCACAGGCCATTGCCCGCAGCAAGCTCTGCACGCGCTGTCGCCAACTCCGGCAGGCGCTCTACGAGAGTGCGGATAATGCGCCGTAGAGGTATATGGATAAAAGCACCGTCAAGTAGCGCGTCGAGATCGTAGAATTGAACACGCGCTCCCTCATCAATGCGCGAGATGGTGAAAAACTGGGGGGTGAGTCTTAAAAATTTGCAGCGCAGTCGCTGACCTTTGCTTATTAAACCTTCAGATTCGTAAATGCGGAAAAAAATGCCGTTGCGGTCAATCGCATAATATGGTTCTTCGGCCGGACGGTCGGGCACCGCCGTTACCGTACATTCAAAAGATTCGCCTCTGGTGTAAGCCTTGTTGTAAAGTTCATAAACATATCGTGCTATATTAGGAGTCAGAGTAGGCATGCCGGCTATATCCACACCCTTTACACGGCAATACAGCACTGCCGGAGCTGCTTTTTCTCTTTGAAAAGGCAACTTTTTCATCGGTACTTGTGTCGGGCCGAGCGGGCCGTCAACTTCAATCAAAAACTCTTTTTCGGCAGGATCTGTCCCCCCGACAACTTTGAATTCATAACTTTTGTCTACTTCGTATGCCATGGCATAATGTGTTTTAATTAGTTTTACTTGCTTTATTATGCAAAAGTAATGAAAAAACAGCAGAAATACACCTCTTAATAAAGGAATTTCCAATATTTAACTTATATGCAGCCCTAAAATGATTGAAAAGGCTCTTCCGCAATAGAATATTTTTTCTTATCTTTGCACCAAGAAACAAAACACAGACAGATATGAAAAACGTTGCTCACTTACTGGCAGAGAAACTTTTAAAAATCAACGCATTGAAATTGCAGCCCGCCAACCCCTTCGTATGGGCTTCGGGTTGGAATTCACCGATATATACCGACAACCGTCGCACACTGTCGTATCCCGACGTCCGCTCGTTTATCAAAATCGAGCTTACCCGCATGATCATGGAGAACTTCCCCGAGGCCGAGGCTATCGCCGGTGTGGCTACAGGTGCCATCGCCCAAGGCGCGCTCGTGGCCGACATGCTCAATCTTCCATACGTCTATGTGCGCTCGTCGCCCAAAGACCACGGTCTTGAGAACCTGATTGAAGGTGATCTCCGTCAAGGTCAGAAGGTTGTCGTGGTTGAAGACCTCGTGTCTACCGGAAAAAGTTCGCTCAAGGCCGTAGAGGCTGTGCGCAATGCCGGAAGCGAAGTAGTAGGTATGGTGGCTCTCTTTACCTACGGTTTCCCCGTGGCTGAGAAAAACTTTGAGGAAGCAGGTGTGAAACTCCTCACCCTCAGCAACTACAATACAATGCTTGAGGTCGCTCTCAAAACCAATTATATCACCGAGGGCGATATCGAGACCCTGCAGAGCTGGCGCAACGACCCCGCCTCTTGGGTGCCCGAACGATAAGTTACTGAAGTTTCGCTTGCGAAACTCGTTTATTTTGAGTTTAAAAAGTTTAATGAGTTTAGATATACCTCGGTAAAAGTAAACTATTTAAACTTTATAAACTGCGCGGAAAGCGCTCTAAACCTCAAGTTTTCAAGTTGCGAGGCAACTTGCGAAATTTGAATTGAATAAGTTAAAAATCAGATATGGCAACATATACTTCCAAACCGGCTGTTGTGGCTCTCGACGCCGCCACGCTGGCACAGAAATTCAGTGATTTCCGAGGCCTTCAGGCTCGCCTCGACGAAATGCCCGAGGCTGACCGTCAGCGCATTGGCGATGTGAAATTCACAGAAGACTCTATAGTAATCAATACACCTCAGGTGGGCGCTATCACCATGCGTGCCACCGAGCGCACACCCGAAAAAGTGGTGCTCACGGCCGAAGGTTCGCCGGTGCCCATGAATATCATAGTGGAGCTCAATCCGCTTGGCGACCATGAGACCGAAGTCGTAGGCAAGATGGATGTGGAGATACCGGCTATGCTCCGTCCGCTTGTTGGCCCGGCTCTCCAGAAGGCTGTTGACCAGTTCGGCAGTCTGTTCGCACAGTTGGCTTGAGATGTACCGGATGAAGAAATCGGCAGCGGGAGCTTTGCTCCTCGCTGCCATTGTCGGCTTTATAAGCCCTGCTTGCCACACTGTCGACGACGACCGCATACCGGTAATGCCCGTCAACATAGTGTTTTACACCGTAGCAGACTGGAACATCTATGGCGTGGCGGGAGCCTTGGACTACAAATATTTTATCCGCGAGCAGCGCAAGCCTGCCAACTTCCCCTATACGGCCATGACCTACACCGGCTTCGGCGGAATTCTTTTGCTCAGCGACGTGATGGGCAATGCTCAGGCTTACGACCTCTCATGCCCTGTAGAGGCCGACAAGAATGTGCGTGTAAGTATCGACGACGAAATGCTCGCCCATTGCCCCAAATGCGGCAGCACCTACGACGTATTTTCTCTGCAGGGCAACCCTGTCAGCGGGCGTGCCGCAGAGCTCGGCTATGGCATGCGCCACTATCATGTTGCGCCCGGCCGCGACGGAGCTGCATATATGGTGGTGTCGTATTGAAAATTCAAGTTTCGGGTGCGAAACTTGAGGTTTAAAGCGCTTTCAGCGCAGTTTATGTAGTTTAAAAAAGTTTAGTTTTTCGAAGGCTTGTCTAAACTTGTTAAACCTTTTAAACCCAAATAAACAAGTTTCGTTTTCGAAACTTAAATTATGAAAAGGCATTATATCGAATTATGGGCGCTTTTGGCTCTTGCTTTCGTCATCTTTGCGGTGGCGTCGGCTTTCGATATGCCTTTTAAATCGGCCGGTATTGTCGATACCTTGATGGCCAAGCATGAAGAGCCTGACAGCGCCCTCGATATTATCGCCGACCCTGAGCCGGAAGTGTTGATAAACCCTTGCGATACAACAGCTCAGACTATTCTTCTTATCGGCGATTCAATGCTCGAAGGCCTTGGTCCCCGCCTTGCAGCATACGCCGCCCATAACGGCCACACACTTTACTCTGTGATATGGTATAGCTCGACTTCTGAGATATGGGGGCGCTCCGATAAACTGCGCCGATATATCGACCGACTCAAGCCGACATATATATTCATCTGCCTCGGAGCCAATGAATTGTTTGTGAGAGATATAGCTTCGCACCGTCGAAAATATGTTGAGGCTATCCTGCGCGATGTAGGTGATATTCCATATCTATGGATTGGCCCGCCAAACTGGGCCGACGATACAGGTATCAACGACTTGATAGCCTCAGCAACGCCCCAAGGAGCATATTTCCGCAGCAAGGGTATGCAATTCGAGCGAGGAGCCGACGGAGCACATCCTACTCCGGCGTCGGCGGCAGCATGGCTCGACAGCGTGGTGCGATGGATGCCGGCTCATGCCCTGCGCCCCATACGTCTTGACATTCCTGAGGAGGCTACAGCGCGGCCGAGCCGTACTTTTGTTCATCAACCGTCGGAGCGTTGACCATGGAGCAATGTTGGGATAACATCTGCGGTCTGTTGGCCTACGACAGCAAGAGCCCAATGCTTTTTTCATCGGGGCTCTTTTGGGCGTTGTTCCTGATATTCATGCCGCTCTACGGCATGCTCAAGCGGCGGTGGTGGCAGATGGCGCTCTTCGTGCTCGCTTTCAGTTTCTTTTTCTATTATAAGAGCAGCGGATTTTTCGTACTTCTGCTTGCATTTACCTCGTTGGTTGACTGGCTCTTGTCAATCATTATGACGCAGCCTGAGGCAACACGTGCGCAACGGCGTGCGTGCGTGGCGCTGTCGCTGATGACTTCGCTCGGCATACTTGTATATTTCAAATATGCCGATTTCTTTATGTGGAATCTCAATGCCATGATAGGGTCGAATTTCCAGCCTCTCGAGCTTGCGCTTCCGGTGGGGGTATCGTTCTATACTTTTCAGTCCGTCAGCTATATAGTAGATGTTTACAAAGGCAAGGTGGCGCCGGCGCGCACATGGCTCGAATATGCCTTTTTCCTTTCGTTCTTTCCGGCCTTGGTGGCGGGCCCTATAGTCAGAGCTGAGTATTTCTTGCCTCAGATACGCCAAAACCGCCATGCCGACCGTGCCGAAGTATATACAGGTCTGTGGCTCGTTATCGTCGGGGTAATAAAGAAAGCTGTCGTGGCCGACTATATAGCGCAATACAACGACCTGATATTCAATTCTCCCGGTGCGTATTCAGGCTTTGAAACGCTGATGGGAGTAATCGGCTACGCCATGCAGATTTATTGCGACTTCTCCGGCTACTCCGATATGGCAATAGGCATAGCGTTGATAATGGGCTTTCATCTTGCTCCCAACTTTAATTTTCCATATAAATCACTCAACATCACCGAGTTCTGGCACAGGTGGCATATATCCCTGTCAACGTGGCTGCGCGATTATATCTATATCCCCCTCGGCGGTAACCGCAAAAGCCGGCGACGCACGTATGCAAACAGCCTCATTACCATGCTTATAGGCGGTTTGTGGCATGGTGCGGCGTGGAAATTTGTGTTCTGGGGAGGCATGCACGGTGTCGGACTGGCTGTCCACAAAGCCGCCACGCCTATGCTTGGGCGAATGGCCGACACACGCGTGGTGAGAGCTCTTTCATGGCTCGTTACCATGGCTTTCGTCGCATTGCTATGGGTGTTTTTCCGTGCCGACAGTTTCGGTGATTCGGTGACTATTATACGCAGTCTTAGGGGTGATTATGGCTTGGACAGGATTCTTGCCTTCGGCTCGGCGCGTATGATATGGTTAATTCTCATGATATTTATAATAGCAGCTCATGCAATGCCGTCGAGAGTACATGATGTTGTGGTGAAGCGCTTTATCACCTCTCCTTGGATAGTGAAACTGCTCGTTTTCATAGTAGTGGTGCAGCTTGTCCTCGAACTGCAGACAGCCACTGTGACTCCCTTCATTTACTTCCGTTTCTGAGGGGTTTGTGGTTTGTGGTTGGTGGGCAGTGGGCAGCGAATTAGAAAGGGTTGGTGGTTGGTAGGTTGTGGGCAGCGGATTGGCTTTTAAGGGTAGCACTAAGTAACTCGCTGCCCACAGCCTACCAACCACCAACCGCGAAGCCAACCACCAACACCACAAACTTAATTTGTGATTGTCGCTATTTTTTTCTAATTTTGTAGCTATGAAAACCGGGCGAGTAATATTATTTCCGTCGCTTTTGGCGCCGGTAGCACCCTGCGATGTGCTTCCGGCCACTAACATTGCACTTATCCGCGAGGTCAAGTACTTCGTGGTGGAGGAGTTACGCACAGCCCGTCGCTTCCTTAAAGCCTGCGATAAGAGTATAGATATCGACAGCCTGCAATTCTCTGTTCTCAACGAGCATACATCGCCCGGCGAGGTGGAGGCTATGCTCGGCCCGGCTCTCGAAGGATTCGACATAGGCATAATCAGCGAGGCCGGTTGCCCTGCCGTGGCCGATCCGGGTGCCGACCTTGTAGCCGCAGCACAGCGAAAAGGCGTAGAGGTAGTTCCCTTGGTGGGGCCGTCGAGCATATTGCTTGCATTGATGGCTTCGGGCTTCAACGGCCAGAGTTTCACCTTCGAAGGCTACCTGCCCATCGACGCAGGCCGTCGCAGCGAGGCTCTCAACCGCATTATCGCCGGAGCCCGCCGCCATCATACACATATATTTATCGAGACTCCATACCGCAACAATAAGCTGGTGAGTGAGTTGGCGACTAAACTGCCGGCAGAAATGCTGATGTGTGTCGCCGCAGACATTACCGGCCCTACGCAGAGCATACGCACCATGCCTGCCCGCGAATGGCGCAAAGCGGAGTATAATTTCGACAAACGACCGGCGATTTTCCTTGTGGGGTCGTCGTATATACGCGATAAGAAACGATGAGCCGCCGCCGTCAGAAACTACGCCAACAAGCCTACTGGAGCGAGCAGCCCGGCCTCTTCGACCTGCCCGCCGAAGGCGAGGGCAGCGAAAAGCTCGAGGCTCCGCGCGAGCTTGACCGCAGCGACGAGCGCCTCCGCTTCATATCTTTCGGTAGCGGAAGCAGCGGCAACTGCGCCTATATCGGCACGCCCTCGTGCGGTCTGCTAATCGACGCCGGCGTGGATAACAATTATGTCACCGCCCAACTTGCCGCCAACAGCATAGACCGTTCCTCCATCCGCGGCATACTCCTCACCCACGACCACAGCGACCATGTGCGCTATGCCTACGCAATCTTGCGCTATAACCGCCACATGAAGCTCTATGCCACGCCTAAAGCTCTCAACGGTCTTCTGCGCCGCCACAGCATAAGCCGCCGTATAAGCGACTATCACCAGCCTATCTACAAGGAATTTCCCTTCGAGGTGGGACCGCTTACCGTGACAGCTTTCGAGACAAGCCACGATGGCAGCGACAATGTAGGCTTCGCCATAGACTTCGGCGACACCCACTTCGTGGTAACCACCGATACCGGCACAATCACCTCGCGCAGCGACCATTATATGCGTCTTGCCCAATATCTGATGATAGAAAGCGACTACGACGCCACCATGCTGCGCAACGGGCCTTATCCGGCACATCTCAAAGCCCGTATCGCCGGCACGTCGGGACATCTCGATAATGCCGATACCGGACGCTACATCGCTTCGCTCGCTTCAGCAGGCCTGCTCAGAAGAGTATTCCTCTGCCATCTGAGCGACACCAACAATACTCCCAACATAGCCCTCGGCACCGTTCACCGCATACTTGAAGAAGCCGGCATATCATTCTGCCGCGACCGTCAGCCCGGACCGACAGATACGCGCCTGCATATCGGTGTGTTGCCGCGCAGCGAGGCTTCGCCTCTTGTCACCTTAGGTATATAATCTTAATATTGATCTGATGAAAATGAGTATCTTGCGTCGAATGACGGCAATCCTTGCCATCGCAGCTCTCGCGATATCGGCTGCGGCACTCGACCTGCCAACCAAGACTCTTAACGGCACTAAATATTACTACTATAAAGTAAAGAAAAACGAGACTGTCTACGGCGTGTCAAAGAAACTCGGACTGACGCGCGAGGAAATTGTAGCCCACAACCCTGCCGCGGACGACGGTATCAAGAAGGGGATGATACTCTATTTCCCATACGATGACTATTCGCCCGAACAACAACAGCAGTTGGCCATAGAAGTGGAGCCTGAAGAACCGGAAGAGGAAGTGCTTGCGCCCAAGCAGGCGTCGATTGCCGTGCTGCTGCCTTTCGGCCTCACAAATGAAGAACCCTCGCGCAGCAACCGCCTTGCCCTCGACTTCTATAAAGGATTCCTTATGGCTGCCGACACTCTGGCGTCGCGGTCGGGTGCTCTCACGATTACGGCGATAGATACCGATGTCCCTGCAGCTGAGCTTGATACCGCTCTCGTGCAAGCTGCTGTCAGGGAGGCTGCGGTGATAGTGGCGCCTGACAATGAGGCCGTTTACAACCGCCTTGCCGCGTCAGCACGCGACAACGGCAACTATGTGCTTAACGTCTTTATTGTAGCCGATTCGCTTTATGCGGTCAATCCGCAGGTACTGCAGGCAAATATCCCCCAACGCGACATGTACCGCCTCGCTGTAGACGCCTTTGAGCAGGATTTCGACGGTTACACTCCCGTGATTCTGCGCAACCGCAGCGGTAGGAATGAGAAGGAAGCCTTTGTAAACTATCTTATCGGCCGTTGCTCGCAGCGTGGAGTGACGCCTGTGGAAATAAGCTACGACGGCAATCTCGTGGCGGCCGACCTTGATGTCCTGCCGGCAGACGCCGGGCAGAAATACGTCATGGTGCCATCGTCGGGTTCTCTTGCCGAGTTCCATAAATTTGCCTATGTGGTGAAGGCTATGCGCGACCGCCTTGCAGCCTCTGCCGAGGGTGCAGCGATAGAAGTGTTCGGCTATCCTGACTGGACGGCTTTCAGAGGCGATAATCTTGATACTCTCAATAAACTTGAGGCCACGGTCTACTCACGCTTCTTCGATAATTTCGACAGCTTTGACAGCAAATGCCTTCAGGGCGAGTTCCGCCGCTGGTATGGCAGCGAGATTATAGAAAGCATACCGTCGCAGGCTGTCTTGGGCTACGACACCGGCTGCTTCCTTATCAAGAACCTTCGTGCCAACGACGGTGCTTTCAATCCTCTATCGCCGCGTACATACAATGGCATGCAGTCGACATTCGACTTCGATAAATCCGATGAAGGCTATTTCAACTCGAGCCTTTACATCATCAAGTTCAATTCTAACGGCACAATGATCTCTCGTGTGATATGAAGCGCTGTTGGTTGATATTGATTTTCGCAGTGCTCAGCCTTGCCGCCATGGCTGAGACGCACTATAAGCCTCATGTGAGCATTGGCGGCCGTGCAGGTGTGTCTATGGGCATGATGTCGTTCTCTCCGTCGGTGAAGCAGAAATGGAACATGGGCACTACCGGTGCTGTGACGTTCAGATATACCGAGGAGAAACTATTCGGTCTTATCGCCGAGGTCGGATGGGTGCAGCGGGGATGGAAAGAGAATTACGAAGAATACCCGTTCGACTATTCCCGCACTCTCACATATCTCAATATCCCTCTGCTGACCCATATCTATTTCGGCACACGTCGCTTCAAGGCTTTTTTTAATCTCGGGCCGCAGGTGGCTATTCTGATAGGCTCTTCGACAAAGGCCAACTTTGATTATCTCAATCCCGGCTCTGTAGCCGATTATCCGCGCAACAGGCAGACCGAACAGCTATGGGCTGAGGTGAAGAATAAATTCGACTATGGTATCTGCGCCTCGTTCGGCATGGAGTTTTTCGTGCAGCCCCGCCACTCCTTGCTTGTGGAGGCAAGATATTACTATGGACTGGGCAACATATTCCCTGCAGCCAAGGCCGACACTTTCAGCGCCTCGCGCAACATGTCGATAGAGGTGTCCTTGGGCTACTTTTTCCGCTTCAAATAGCGCCGCATGATGTCAGCAGCGCCCGATAGTATTCGGCTTTCTTTTCGAGAGCCAAAGGGTAGGCGCGGCTTGTAGAAGGCATGCGCCATATTGCCAATCCGTCGGCGGAGAGTACATGCTCGCCCATTTTCGGCAATTCGGTATCAGTCAATTGTGCCACAACTCCGGCTGCCTTTTCTCCGGTTGTGGCTATAGTGTGGCATGAAGGCATATCGGCGAGTATACCGCGGAGATCTATTGGCTCGATTATCTCAAGAAATTTATCGGAGGCATTGCCTTTGAGCCGTCGTATCATATAGCCGGTATCGCCAAGGGCTATTCCATGTTCTGAGAGAAGCTGTTTTATATCTTCGAGCCTGAAGCGGCGCGAGGCTGCGTCGTAGAGAGCGTTTTTGTCGCCGAAATAGAGCAGTCCCATTATGCGCCAGAAATCGTTGGTAGGGTTAGGGTAAAAGAAGTCCATGCTCCAGCGGTGTGCTCCCGGAGGAAATGTACCCATTATAAATACTTTGGCGTTGGCAGGGATGAATGGTTGCCAAGGGTGTGTCTCGATATCTGTTGTTGTCATTATCAGCTTGAAAAATGGGGCTTGAATGGTGCAAATCCATCCAAACCCCGATATAGAAAAGTACTGCTTTTTACTTAAGTTTCGCAGGCGAAACCGGTTTGTTATTGGTTTAACAGTTTCAGGAGTTTAGGATTAAACTTTTTAAACTGTATAAACTGCGCTGAAAGCGCTTTAAACCATTTATTATTACATCATTGTCTTGGCGAAGTCAGCCACGGCTGTCGCCAGAGCGGTTGCCTTGTCGGCGTCCTGAGCCTCGGCATAGATACGCACGATAGGCTCGGTGTTCGATTTGCGCAGGTGTACCCAGCCGTCGGCGAAGTCGATTTTCACGCCGTCGATATCGGTGATCTGCTCGTTGCTGTAGCGCTCTTTTACGGCGGCGAGGATAGCGTCGACGTCGGTCGAAGGCTCGAGAACGAGTTTCATCTTCACGATTTCGTAGGGGGGATATGTGGCGCGGAGCTCGCTCACTTTCTTGCCCGATTTGGCAAGGAGGGTGAGGAAGAGGGCAACACCCACGAGAGCGTCGCGGCCATAGTGGAGTTCGGGATAGATGACACCGCCGTTGCCTTCGCCGCCGATTACAGCTCCGGTCTCTTTCATTTTGGTGGTGACATTTACCTCGCCTACGGCTGCGGCATTGTATTGGCCGCCGCGGGCTACGGTGACGTCGCGGAGAGCGCGGCTGGAGCTGAGGTTGCTCACGGTGTTGCCGGGAGTGTGCTGAAGCACATAGTCGGCTACCGACACAAGTGTATATTCCTCGCCGAACATCTTGCCGTTCTCGTCGACAATGGCAAGGCGGTCAACATCGGGGTCAACCACGAAAGCCACATCAGCCACGCCGGTGGCCATAAGGTCGGCAATGCCGGTGAGATTTTCAGGGATAGGTTCGGGGGTATGGGCGAAGTCGCCGGTGGCGGTGCAGTTGAGCTCGATAACTTTTTCTACACCCAATGCCTTGAGCAGCTGAGGTATGATGATACCGCCTACAGAGTTTACGGCGTCAACGGCAACGGTGAAGTGCGCGTTGCGGATAGCCTCGGTATCGACAAGAGGGAGAGCCATGACGGCGTCGATATGGCGGCGGTTGTAGGTAGTGTTGACGTATACTTTGCCAAGTTCGTCGACAGTAGCGAAGTCGAAGTCAAGTTCTTCGGCCAGACGCAGCACAGCCTTGCCTTCCTTGTCGCTGAGGAATTCGCCGTGCTCGTTGAGAAGCTTGAGGGCGTTCCACTGGCGGGGGTTGTGTGAGGCAGTGAGGATAAGGCCGCCGCAAGCGTTTTCCCATACCACAGCAAGCTCGGTGGTGGGAGTAGAGGCAAGGTCGATGTCGACAACGTCGAATCCCATGCCCATAAGGGTGCCGGTGACAAGACGGTCAACCATCGCTCCTGAGAGGCGTGCGTCGCGGCCTACGACGATGGTGCGCGATGTCTTGGTAGTGCTCGTTGCTATGAATTTGGCAAAGGCAGCTGTGAATTTGACGATGTCGATGGGGCTCAGGCCATCGCCTGCCGGGCCGCCGATGGTACCGCGGATACCGGATATTGATTTAATCAAACTCATCGTTATATAGAATTTATGGTTGTATGTCGGTGATTATCACTCGCGTCGCTGGTAGGTGATGTGCCACAGATAGGGCTGCACATTGGCAGTCTCGTCAGAGAGGCCCATCTGCGATTTGATGACGATATTGACCTCGCAGTCGACCGGCAGGTAATGGAGCGGCATTTGCACGCCTTGTCCCCATTGGTATGAGGTCTGGAGCTGGAAGTTGTTGAACCTGAACCAAGCCGGGCTAATAGTGATCATGTTGCCCTCGCCGGACGGAAGAGTGCCGTTGGAGTAGAGCGCGAGAGGAAAGCGCATATAGCGGAAATATATCTGCTCGTCGTCGGCCACGCGGTTGCCTTTCGTGCCGGCGTTGATAACCTGCATATAGAGCATACCGTCTTCGTCGAGGCGGTAGAACGGAGCTTTGGATCCAACTTCCGCTACTGTCTGAAATACAGTATCCTCGGGTATCGACAGTTCTACATAGTGGTCGGCGAGGTAGTTGTTGGTATACATATCCTCTTCGTTGAGCAGCTGCGCATACGATTTGCCATCGTTACATGAACTTGCAAACATAGCAGCCACGGCGAGAGCTACAGCGCCAAGGGCGTGGAGTTTTTTCATTTTATTTTTGTATAAATCGTTTGCGAATTTCTGGAAGTTTCTCCTTGAAGTGCGCCACAGCGTCGTCGAGAGAACCGTAGTATTCTCCGCCGGCGGCATTGAGGTGTCCGCCACCGCCGAAATAATCGGAGCAGAGTATATTTACGGGGAAGTCGCCGCGGCTGCGCATGGATACGCGTATGCAGTCGCTTTCCTGACGCATGAATACGCTGAATTCAACTCCGGGAATAGCGAGCGGACGGTTTACGAGTCCCTCTGTGTCGCCGCGGGTATAGTGGAAGCGGTTGAGCTCGTCGCGGCTGAGCACTATGAGCGAGCCGTGAACGTCGGGTAGCAGCTCCATCTTGCGCAATATGGCGTAGGAGTTGAGGCGCAGGCAGTTGGCCGAGAATGTGCCGAAGAGCATGATGTTGAGTTTCTCCTTGTCGGCTCCTTTCTTCACCAGTTCTGCCACTACGATGTAGAGCTCGGGATCGTTGCAATTGTAGGAGAAATTGCCGGTGTCGGTCATCATGCCGGCAAGTATACATTCTGCCGCAGCTTTGTCGATGAAGTTGAAAAGCTCAAGTCGGCAAAGGAATCTGAAAAGCAGATATGCTGTGGCCGGCATGTCGGGGTGCGATATGATCACATCAGCCTCTATGTCGGGGTTGAGATGGTGGTCGATGAGAATCTTCGGGGCTTTGGCTGCCGTGAGCACGTCGGCGAGGCGCCCTGTGCGGCGAGGCTCGTTGAAGTCGAGGCAAAGTATAAGGTCGGCTTCATTGAGGAGCTTAGACGCAAAGTCGAAATATTTTGCCGCGTCTACAATCTCTTTTGCTCCGGGGAGGCCTGCGAGGTTGGCCATGAAGGAGTCGGGCACAACCACCTTGGCGTCTTTGCCCAATGCAGTGAGTACATGGGCGGCTGCAAGCGAAGAGCCGACGGCATCGCCGTCAGGGCCTGTGTGGCATATAATTGCGATACGCTCGGCCCGGTCGATTAGAGCCTTTGCGCGGTCGATATTTTTCTGATCTATCTTACGTGATATCATGAGTCGGTATTATCGTGCAAATTTACGCAAAAACATTCAAACGGCAATCTCACCGTATGTTAAATATCATCAAGTATTGCTTGTCTATGGTTAGTGGGATTAAGGTTGGTGGTTGGTGGTGTGTGGGATTAAGGTTGGTGGTTGGTGGGCTGTGGGCAGCGAGTTACTACTGCTATCCCTCCGAAACTAATCTACCACCCCTTCCCCACTCCTCGCTCCCCTCCGAAACTAATCTACCACCCACTGCCCTCCAACCACCAACCTTAATCCCGCCAGGCAATAAAAAACAGCCCTGCATGTGGCAGGGCTGAATGGAGTGTGATGATGCTATTCCTCGGATTGTGGTTGTGAGTCGCTCTTTGGGCGAGGTCTGCGCCTGCGTCGGCGTCGGGCTTTAGCCTTTGCTTCTGCTTCGGGGTTTGCTCCGGGAGTTTCCTGTGTGGCCGACGAAGGATTCTCGTCTGCACTTGGGCTTGACTCCGGTTGCGCAGGCTCTACATGCGCGGGAAGCAATAATTCGGGCTTCGAAGAACTGTCTGCCTCAAGCTTTGGCTCCGGTGCAGTCTCCGGTTTTGTTGCCGGCTTTGGCTCCGGTTTGGCTTGGGGTTTGGGCTCCGGTTTAGCCTCAGGTTTTGCTTCAGTCTTGGAAGTCGGCTTCTGTGCCGGCTTCTGTGCGGTCTTGTCGGCTGCTTGAGCTTCGTTTTTTTCGGTCTGCTGCTTTTGCTGTTTTACGGCCGGCTGCTGTTTGACCTGTTTCGCTTGCTTTTTGGCTTGTTCGGCAGGGCGTTCGTCTTCGTCGTTTTCGCCTCCGCGTTTGCGTGCCTTGGTGTCCTTCTTGGTCTTTGAGCTTTCGCCGTTGTCCTTTTCTTCAATCAGGTTAAGCTCGTTTCGGTCTTTGTCTACAACACGGTATTGCAGATAGGCGAGCGACTCATCGGGCAGAATCTTGAAGCTGCGGCCGAGTGCGCGGCGCCATTTGCCATAGAGATTCGTGAGGAACCCTTTCTTGATATATGCGTCTACGTAGGGGTGGACATACATTATGAAGTCTCTCAGGCCGAGTGTTTCCACGAGATATTCGAGTTTCTCGCGCAGAGTGTCGGTAAAGAGAATCGAAGGCTGTACCTCGCCTTTTCCCAAGCATGAGGGGCATTTCTCTGCCACATGGATGTCGAGAACCGGGCGGACGCGCTGGCGGGTAATCTGCATGAGCCCGAATTTGCTCAGAGGCAAGATGTTGTGACGGGCTCGGTCGTTGGCCATAATCTCGCGCATGTGGTCGTAAAGCTGCTGGCGGTGTTCGTTCTTGGCCATGTCGATGAAGTCGACAACAATAATGCCGCCCATGTCGCGCAGACGCAGCTGGCGGGCAATCTCGTCGGCCGCTCTGAGGTTCACTTCAAGAGCGTTGCTTTCCTGATCGCTTCCGGCCTTTGTGCGGTTGCCTGAGTTGACGTCAATCACATGCAGAGCCTCGGTGTGCTCGATGATGATGTAGGCTCCTGACTTGAAAGATACCGTCTTGCCAAACGAGGACTTGATCTGTCGCGAAATGCTGAAATGGTCGAAGATCGGAATATCTTTTGTGTAGAGCTTTACAATTTCCTTGCGGTCGGGCGCTATGAGGGTGACGTATTTAAGAATCTGCTGGTATATGTCGGGGTCATTGACATATATCGACTCGAACGACGGGCTGAAAATATCGCGGAGGATACCTACCACGCGGTTTTCTTCTTCGAATACGAGCGCCGGAGCTGTAGATCGCTGAGCTTTCGCGCAGGCGTCTTCAAACGACTGCAGCAGAGCTTTAAGCTCGCTGTCGAGCTCGGCACTTTTTTTGCCTTCAGCCGATGTGCGGACGATGACGCCGAAATTGCGCGGTTTGATAAATTCGATAAGCTGGCGCAGACGTGATTTTTCTTCTGCCGACTTGATTTTTTGCGAAATTGAAATCTTGTCGCAGAATGGTGTCAGCACCAGATATCTTCCGGTAAAGGAAATCTCGGTGGTAAGCCGCGGGCCTTTTGAAGAAATGGGCTCTTTCACAATCTGCACGAGCAACTCCTGACCCGGATTGAGCACCTGAGCGACAGAGCCGTGCTTGTCGATATCGGGCAGAATCTTCATCTTGGGCAGCTGTGGAATATGTTTTTTGTCATCCATGAGCTGCGTGAGGAAGTCGCTGTAGGTTGCGAAGTGCGGACCTAAATCGAGATAATGGAGGAATGCGTCTTTTTCATACCCCACGTTGACAAAAGCGGCGTTGAGGCCGGGCATGAGCTTCTTTACCTTAGCGAGGTAAATATCGCCCACGGCGTATGCGATGTTTCTCGCTTCTTTCTGAAGAGAGACAAGGCGTCCATCTTCAAGAAGAGCTATCGAGAAATCGCCGGCTTGAACGTCGACAATCAATTCACTTTTCATCAAAGTCGGGATTTTTGAAAAACATAAAAGACAAAGAACAAATCTTCCCGTCTGCGGGGCCTTACAACTCCGCAGCGGTGAAGTTTGCTCTTGTTGGGATTTTTGGTCACGAGAGTGAAACGAAAGAAGTGCCTTGCCGCAAATGTGGTGGAAAGTTGCTTTTCCATTCTCCGGTCTTGGCAAGGCTCAAACCTCGCTGGTGAGGCTTATTTCTTCTTGTGACGGTTCTTTCTCAGACGTTTTTTACGCTTGTGCGTAGCCATCTTGTGGCCTTTTCTCTTTTTTCCGCTGGGCATTGTGGTAACGCTTTATGGGGTTAATAATGTTGTTGGTTCTACGGGTTGTTGTTGTAAGTGGGCGGTAATAGCTTATTCAGCGTTTTTTACCTCATCCATGAACACGCGTGCGGGTTTGAACGCGGGGATTTTGTGTTCGGGGATTATGATTGTGGTTTTCTTGCTGATGTTGCGTGCAGTCTTCTCGCTGCGGGTTTTGATAATAAAGCTTCCGAAGCCACGGAGGTATACGTTCTCGCCGTTAGAAAGAGAATCCTTTACTACTTCCATGAAGCGTTCTACGGTGGTCAGCACGAGTGCTTTGTCGAGGCCGGTGCTCTTTGCAATCTCGTTGACGATGTCGGCTTTAGTCATTGTGAGGTTTATTTTTTTTACGATTGGTAATGTATGTTTTTTACGGACAGGAGAGGAGCCCTTTGGGGGCGTGTTCCGTTTTGCGGTGCAAATATCGTGATTTTTCTCGAAACTAACACAATAATCGGGCTCAAAAACGCAATTTTTTTGTCATATTCTTGTGAAAATGTGGCAATTTCGCGTTTTTGGGCCCGTTTTCCGGGGTCTGCGGCCGATTATTTTTCGTTCTCGGTGCTGTCGGCAGCTATGGCCTCGGCCTGACGGCTCTTTTTCAGCAATGTGTGGTTTGCCTTGCCGATGAGCGACCCCTCGACGATGGTCATCACACCGAAGAAAGAGAAGGCTAGGCCGAGGAATGTCATGTCGGTGATTTCGCCGGTGGTGTCGGGTTTGCGCATGAAAATGTAGACTGCCGCCCCGACAAGCACCGTGGGCACGATAAAGAAGAGGTTAGACAATTTGTGCGGACGGGCTCCGAATATGAGCAGGAACATCTGGAACAATGCCGCGAAAAGAAGCAGTATGGCAAACATGAAGCCCGTGAGCGCCACGAAAGCTTTTGGAAAAATCAGCATTGCCAAGCCCAATACCACTGCCGCAGCGCTTGCAATCCATCCGAAAGCCGTGCCTATCGCACCCATGCGCGCGCGTCCTTCTTTATCTCTTGACCCGAGGAAAACGGTCATATTCAGTAAGCCGGCTCCGACAAAGAGAGCCCCGGCGGCGAATACTATGCCTCCGTTGGCAAGCTGAACACGGAAGATCAGCATCAGCACGCCCACTATAAGGGCGATGACTCCGGCGAAAATCAGATTTTTACCTTTCATAATGTGTGTATTGTTTTTATAAGTTGACGATATGAAACTTAAATTATAACTAATGATGGCTTGTGGTTGGTGGTGTGGGGTGGTATAATAGTTATGGTAACTTGCATACCGCTTGCCGCAAACCATCGGCTTTGACTTGGATAAACTTGTCAATATCAAGTTTCGCATGCGAAACTTAAAATATAACAATTAAAAAGTGTAAATTGGCTCGGCATAGCGAAAAATTTTTTAATTTTGCAAGATAAAATACCAATCATGCCCATGCCGACAACACATCCTACCCATCCGCCCCGGGCCATTACCGCCCGTGCGGCCGAGAACGGCCTGATACTCAGCGGCTGCATTTGCGCGCTGCTGCTGTTCTGTGGCTTGGCTTCGGTGTTTGCTCCTGCGAGCCTGCTGCTGTGGGCCGGCAGTCTGGCCATGCCGGTGGTGATATACAAGATTCTGTCGCGCAGCTACCGCGAGGCTCAATGCTCGCTCAATTTCGCCGAGATATGGGCCGAGGGTATAGCCTCGTTTTTCTTGGGCAGCCTTGTGCCGGCTGTGATCGCATATCTTCTGCTGCGCTTTGCTTTTCCTGATTTCATAGCCCATCAGATCGACAGCACCATAGTGGCGTTCAAGCAACTCGGCACTCCCGAGGGTGACCAATGGGCGCAGACACTCACCGATATCCGGGCCAACACACCCATGCCAACGGCTGCCGACATAGCCGCCAATCTGATATCTTTCAATATCGTCGCCGGTACATTGCTCTCGCTCCTCGTCACCCCGCTTGTGAAGTTGCGCAACCGCGCCAAACAGCTTTCCGGCAATAACAACAATAACTGATTATGGACATCTCAGTAGTCATCCCTCTATATAATGAAGAAGAATCGCTCCCGGAGCTGTATGCGTGGATAGCACGTGTGATGAAGGAGCATGATTTCAGCTATGAGGTGATTTTTGTCGACGACGGCTCTACAGACTCGTCTTGGAAAGTCGTGCAGCAGCTTTCGGCTTCTGACCCGGCTCATGTGCGCGGCGCTTCTTTCCGCCGCAACTATGGCAAATCGCCGGCTCTCAACATCGGCTTCAATATGGCCCGGGGCGAGGTTGTGATCACAATGGACGCCGACCTGCAGGACAGCCCCGACGAGATCCCCGAGCTTTACCGCATGATAAGAGAGGATGGCTACGACCTTGTGTCGGGATATAAGAAAAAACGCTACGACCCTCTGTCGAAAACTTTGCCTACAAAGCTCTTCAACGCTACGGCTCGTAAAGTGAGCGGCATACATAATCTCCATGACTTCAACTGCGGCCTGAAGGCATACCGCAACAAGGTTGTCAAACATATAGAGGTCTACGGCGACATGCACCGCTACATACCTTATCTGGCCAAACAGGCCGGTTTTGACAAGATAGGCGAGAAAGTGGTGCACCATCAGGCCCGCAAATACGGTAAGACCAAGTTTGGTCTCGACCGCTTTGTCAACGGCTATCTTGACCTCGCCACGCTTTGGTTTACAGGCAAGTTCGGCAAGAAGCCCATGCATTTCTTCGGCCTGCTGGGAAGCCTGATGTTTTTCCTTGGCTTTGTCGCCGTGGTGATAGTTGGTGCTGTCAAGCTCTACAACCTCCACACCGGCGCGCACTATATTCTCGTCACCGACTCTCCGTATTTCTACATATCATTGGTGCTGATGATACTCGGCTGCCAGCTCTTCCTTGCCGGCTTTGTGGGCGAGCTTGTGGTGCGTAATTCGCCGCAACGCAACGACTACGAGATAGAAGACGAAATAGACACGATAAACTCCTGATACAATGCAACTCCTTACCCATCAAAGATATTCATGCCGCAGCTACAGCGAGGCAATCCCCTCAGCCGATGAAATCCGTCAGGTGCTCGACGACGCACATCTGGCGCCCTCGGCATGCAACCGCCAGCCTTGGCGCATAATGGTGATAAGCCCCGACGACGCAGAGGGCCGCAAGGCTGTCTGTGATTCGTATAACCGCCCTTGGATTGCCGAAGCTCCTTATTATATAATAGTATGTGGAGTGGAAGCGGAGGCTTGGGTGCGCCCCTGCGACAATAAATCTCACCTCGATGTGGATGTCGCTATCCTCACCGAGCATGTGTGCCTGTGCGCCACTGCCGCAGGGCTCGCCTCCTGCTGGGTGTGCAATTTTGACCCCGCTGTGCTATCTGCCGGAATCGAATTTCCTCAGGGTGTCACCCCTATGGTCATTCTTCCGATGGGCTATGCCAAGACCGACAATGTGCCGGCCAAGGTGCGCAAGAATCTCGATGATATACTTATCTGACAAGCGGTGGATTGCAGCGCGTTGAAATATCTCGTGCCGTTGATGGCGGTGGCTGTCGCAATGGCCGGCTGTAATACAAGCGGATGTCTCGACAACCAGAGTGCACTGCCCAAGGCTGCCCTGTATTCGTCGGCGACAGGCTCGGCCATATCGCTCAATAATCTCGAAATCAGCGGTGTCGACGCACCCGGCGACTCTGTGCTTGTAGAAGCAGGCACAGCTGTCAGCGAGGTATATCTGCCCATGCGCGCCACCAAGCAGTCTACATCTTGGCGCTTCAGCTATGCGCAGGAAGGCCTCGAGGGCATGGACGATATAGTGACTTTCGACTATGATTCCGAGCCTTATTTTGCCTCAGCTGAGTGTGGAGCGATGTACTACTACCGTATCAACCGTTGCACTACGACCTATAATCTCATTGACTCGGTGGTGGTGGCGGATTCGCTCATCACCAACGTTGATATGGTGAGAATTAAAATCTATTTCCGCACAGCCGAAACACCCGATACTCCCGATGAAGAAGGCTAAGCTGGTGATATTATCTGTGGTGGCTCTGCTTGTCATGGCCACGGCCTCGGGGCGCAATCCGCGCCGCGTCAGCCCGGTGACCACGCAGGCTGCCCAGACTCAGGCTATCAACGAGACCGCCAACGATACATCGCGAATCAATGCCAAGCGTCGTGCGGCTGCCGGCATGAGCTATGTCAACGACAATGGCTTCACGGTCTATGTCGACACTATCACGGGCGATGAATGGATAGATTCAACCGTGATGTCGCGGGTACCGAAGATGGAGTTTCCGCTCTACGACGCTCTGAGCGTGGGTGTGAATGTGTGGGATCCGCTTATGCGGGCTTTCGGTCAGCGCTACGGTATTGCCGACGCATGGGTCGAATTGTCGCTGCATAACCGCTACAAACCGATTGTCGAGGTCGGACTCGGCACCGCCAACAGCACCCCTTCGGGCATGAACTTCACATACCGCTCGCCAATGAGCGTATATTTCCGGCTCGGTGCCAACTATAATTTCTTTTTCAATTCCGATCCCTCTTATTCCCTTTTCGCCGGCTTGCGCTACGGCTTCTCCCCGTTCAGCTACAGTGTGGATAATGTGACGGTAAATTCGCCGTATTGGGATGAGACTGCCACTTTCAATATCCCCTCTCAGCGGGCGACGGCAGGATGGTTTGAGGTGGTGCTCGGACTGAGGGTGAAGATCTGGGGCCCGATATCTGCCGGATGGACTGTGCGCTATAAGCAGATCTTGCATGAGAGCAAGGCTCAATATGGTTCGCCGTGGTATATTCCCGGCTATGGCACACGCTCGCCGATAAGCGGCTCATTCTCGGTGTCGTATACTTTGTCGCTGTCTCATCTGAACAAGAAAAAGGACGATGTTGTTGTAGATATGGACGCCGACCTGTTGCCGGCGCCGGAAGTATCACAAACATCAGTCATCGACCAATGAAAAAGATTATCATCATAGGCGCCTCGTCGGGCATGGGTATGCGTATCGCTACCGATTTTGCCCGGCTGGGATGGCGTGTGGGTATTGCAGCCCGCCGAGAAGACCGCCTCAAAGAAGTAAAAGACCTTTATCCTGACCGCGTGGAGTATATGACTATCGACGTCACAGCTCCCGACGCGGTTGACCGCTTCTATAAACTCATCGAACTTATCGACGGCATGGACTATCTGCTCTTCGCCGCAGGCTGCGGATGGCAGAATCCGGGGCTTGACGACGCACGCGACCGCCGCACGCTCGATGTCAACGTAGTTGGTTTCACGCGCATAATCAATGCAGCCTATAAATATTATAAAGACACTGCCAATCTCCACCGTGGGCACATCGCCGCAATCACATCAGTCGCGGGCACTAAAGGTATTGGCATTTCGGCCACATACAGCGCCTCGAAACGCTATCAATGGACCTATCTGCAGGCTCTCGACCAACTTGCCCATCAGCAGCATGTAAATGTGGCTATCACCGACATCCGCCCCGGCTTTGTAGATACGCCGCTCCTCAATGGCGACACTGACTATCCAATGCTCATGAGTATCGACTATGTCGCTCCGCGCATAGAGCGCGCCATGCTGCGCGGTAAGCGTATTGCTGTGATCGACAGCCGCTGGGCCGTTGTGACAGCTCTATGGCGTATGATTCCCGACCCGCTCTGGCGCCGTATCAGTCTGGAGCTTTAGGGTTTGTGGGGTTAGGGTTGGTGGTTGGTGGGTTGTGGGGTTAGGGTTGGTGGTTGGTGGGTTGTGGGGTTAGGGTTGGTGGTTGGTGGGCTGTGGGCAGCAAATTACTTAGTGCTACCCTTAAAAGCTAACTTGCTGCCCACAACCCACCAACCACAAACCTTAATCCCACCAACCCCCCCTCGCCAATTATGATTTTTTAGTAAAACTTTTCTGCTGTTGCAAATATGCTTGTTTACAGCCTGTTAGCGCTGTGATTTTATTCTGTTGAGGATTTGTTTACAATTTTTAGTGCGCTGTTGTTTGCTAAAGTTGTTAAAAATCAGTAACTTTGGACATCACAAATAAAAACCCCGCCTTAACGCGCTCACCATGGAGCAAACATTTATAATCCTCAAACCGTCGACCATCACCCGCGGCCTTGTTGGCGACGTACTCATGCGCTTTCAGCGCAAAGGCCTGCGTATCGCCGGCATGAAGATGATGCAGCTCGACGAAGCCATCCTCCGCGAGCACTATGCCCATCTTGCCGACCGAGACTTTTTCCCCGATCTGCTTCGCTCGATGATGGCTACGCCCGTTATCGTTGCCGTGCTTTGGGGCAAGGATGCCGTTGAGGTGGTGCGCGCGATGACCGGATCCACCAACTGCCGCAAGGCAGCTCCCGGCACTATCCGCGGTGACTTCGGCATGAGCGGTCAGGAGAATATCATCCACACCTCCGACTCTCGCGAAAACGCTGAAATAGAAATCAAACGTTTCTTCAAACCCGAAGAAATTTTCGACTACACTTTGCTCACTCTGCCGGCGACCTACGCCCCGGATGAGCTATAATTAATTTAATCGGACCAACCCTTTTTAAGCTTACACTATAAAGCGCAATCTTAATCACAGAAATTCTCTCCGATGAAAGGAATTTTAGCTACTATATTCGCCGCAATGCTTGCAACAGCAGGCCTGTCGGCTCAAAATTATCAACTCCCCGACCGCCACTCGGCGCGTCACGACAATCTTCTTGCAAACCAAGGCAACGCCGGTATCTCGGTAGAGAATACTACCCGCTACCTGCAGGAGATTTTTGAAGAAGAGGAAGAACCCGAATTTGACATCTATACCGAAGGATGGGACAGCAAACGCGTCAATTGCTATACCGGTGTGTCTGTTCCCCAAAAAGTAGATATCGATGTATCGAAGTTCTCAATGCCTCACCCCGGATACATCACCTCGCCCTACGGCTACCGCAAGCGTTTCCGCCGCATGCACAAGGGTGTTGACCTCAAGATCAACATGGGCGATACCATCCGTGCCGCTTTCGACGGACGTGTGAGAATCACAAACTATGAGCGTGCCGGCTACGGTTATTATGTGGTGGTACGTCATACCAACGATCTCGAGACCGTATATGGTCACTTGTCTGGTTTCATTGTTGAGGAAGGCCAGTATGTCAAGGCCGGCGACCCTATCGCCCTCGGCGGCAACACCGGACGCTCTACCGGTCCGCACCTTCACTTCGAAACCCGCTATATGGGCTATGCAATCAATCCCTGCGCGATTTTCGACTTCGCCAACCAGACGACACATACCGATACATATACTTTCGACAAAAATACATATCAGAATGCCCGCAACTACTCACCCGCAGCTAACAGCGAGTATGCAAAGCAATATCTGAAAGACAACCCCGTGAAGCCCTACGTGCGCTCGTCGTCGAACAGCAGCACCGCCCACGCCTCTTCTTCAACCTACCGCGTACGCAAGGGTGATACTCTGAGCAAGATTGCCTCGCGCAACGGCACAACGGTAGCGCGTCTCTGCCGTCTCAACGGCCTAACCACCACATCGAAACTCTCGATCGGACAGCGTATCAAGCTCAAGTAGTTTCAGTTTCGCAAGCGAAAACTTGTTTGTTTTGGGTTTAAGAGGTTTAAGGAGTTTAAGCGTACCTCGGTAAAATTAAACTTTTTAAACTTTATAAACTGCGCAAAATGCGCACTTAAACCTCAAGTTTCCATGTTGCAGGACAACTTGTGAAACTTGAATTAAGTAAATTTTCAGATTAGAAAAATTATAGCTAATTTTGCACAATAAAATGCCGCTCTGATGGCATTTTATTGTGTAAAATCGTTTAATAAGCTGAAATATAAGAATATATGGCACTTCAATGCGGCATCGTCGGCCTGCCTAACGTCGGCAAATCAACATTGTTCAACTGTCTGTCTAACGCCAAGGCTCAGTCGGCCAATTTCCCTTTCTGCACCATCGAGCCGAATGTCGGCGTGATCACCGTTCCCGACGACCGCCTCACCAAACTCGTTGAGATGTGTCAGCCCAAGTCGGTGGTTCCTGCCACTGTTGAGATTGTAGATATCGCCGGTCTTGTTAAAGGCGCCTCAAAAGGCGAGGGTCTCGGCAATAAATTCCTTGCCAACATCCGCGAGACAGACGCCATTATTCATGTGCTCCGTTGCTTCGACGATGATAACATCACCCATGTCGACGGCTCTGTCGACCCCGTGCGTGATAAGGAAATCATCGACATGGAGCTTGCTATCAAAGACCTCGAGACCGTAGACGCCCGTCTTGCAAAGACCCTAAAAGCAGCCCAGACCGGCGCCGACAAATCGGCAAAGGCTCAGGCCGCAGTGTTGCAGCAAATCAAGGAAGCCCTCGAAAAAGGCAAGCCCGCACGCTCGGTGTCTTTCGACTCTGACGAAGACGAGCGCTTCGCCCGCGAGCTCTTCCTGCTCACCGCCAAGCCTGTGCTCTATGTCTGCAACGTCGACGACGAGGCTGCCGCGGCAGGTAACAAATATGTAGAGGCAGTGCGCGAGGCCATCAAAGACGAAGGTGCAGGCCTCCTTATCGTGGCAGCCCGTACCGAAAGCGAGATTGCCGAGCTCGACACCTACGAGGAGCGTCAGGAATTCCTTGCAGAAATCGGCCTTGAGGAATCGGGCGTTTCGCGCCTTATCCGCGCAGCCTACGCCCTTCTCGACCTGCAGACATACTTCACCGCCGGTGCCGACGAGGTGCGTGCATGGACTTTCCGTCGCGGCTCAAAGGCTCCCAAATGCGCCGGTATCATCCACACCGACTTTGAGAAAGGCTTTATCCGCGCCGAGGTTATCAAATACGACGACTATGTGACCCTCGGCGGCGAGAGCGCCGTACGCGACGCCGGCAAGATGGCCGTAGAAGGCAAAGAATACATCGTGCAAGACGGCGACATCATGCACTTCCGCTTCAATGTGTAAGTTGTAGAGTACACAATAATACAAAATCGGGCACGGCGTTGGCTGTGCCCGATTTTGTTATTACAGCATGGCTGCGATATTGCGGATGGATGAGAGGCGCTTCATGAAAGAATCATCAGATTTGACTATCTGCATGTTGTAATCGTTCTGAAGATTCAGTAATAAATCTGCCGGAATATTTATAGCAGCTTCGAGTAGAAGAGCAATCTCTGTATTTACGCTTCGCTTACCTTTTATTATTTCATTGAGTAAGGAAGGCTTAACCCCAATGCTCTCTGCAAGTTTCGCTTGAGTAAGATTCATTGCCTCAAGTTCATCTTTGATTAATTCGCCGGGGTGAGTAGGCTCAAAAGGAGTCAGGTTGTTGGCTATCATATCCGATGCAATGCCTTGTACTTTAATCATTTCAATCGTAGTGGTTTGAGAGTTCAAACTTTTTATATCCTCACTCTGAATGTGGCGGAGAGGAGGCGGGGGAGGCCGCGTTGGGTGAAGGCGTTGCCCATCGATACGAAGTAGAAAGTGTTGTAGCGTGTGGCGGTGATGTTGTCGGCGCTGAGGCGCAGGCTCCACTTGTCGGCGTCGAAAGCTATCGAGAGCGACGGCAAGCAATAGAATGGCTGCGATACGGTATTTGCCTCATTCCAATATATCTTGCCGAGGCCACGGGCTGTAGCTGTCACCGACGGGGTAATGCCGCTGAATGTCAACGGGCTTATGCGCCAATTGACTTCGGCGAAGAGTGTGTTGGCGGGAGCGTAGGGCACTCGTTTGCCGCGGTAGTCGTTGCGGCCGTCGTTATAGCGGCGGAATGTGGCGTCCGTATAGCCGTACGACGCTCGCACGGTGAGGTCGTCATTTGCATGCCATGAGGCAGAAAGTTCGGCGCCCATGCTGCGGGTACGTCCGGCATTGGTCATCATGCGGCCTGTGGTCGTGCCCGGGGGAAACACGGTGAGCTGTTGGTTGCGGCAGTCGATATAGAAGAGTGCGGCGTCTAATTTCAGCCGGGCCGCAGGCAAGCGCCAATGCGCGCCGAGCTCATAATTGAGGCTCCATTCGGGTTTGTAGGAAACCACTTCATCGAAGCTGTAGAGCTCGCTGAGACCCATAATGCTCATCACTCGCTGCTGCAGCACGTCGCTGAACATCTGAGTGTTATATCCTCCGGCCTTATATCCTTTTGAGAAAGAGAAATAAGGCTCGAAGTCGCCGCTGTGCGATATTGTGAATTTGGGCAGCAACTCGATGTAGGTATGAGATATATCTCCGTGGTCGTCGATGTCGACAGGCGTATGGGAGTATACTTCCGTGCTTCCGTCGGGCACGCGGTGCAGGGTAGTGAAGCCTGTATTGGTGAAGCTGTGGTAGCTCAGCGAGGTTTTCTCTATGTCGAGTCGCAGGCCTGCCTCCAGTCGCCAGTCGTCAATGCTCACAGCACTTTCGTGATAGAGGGCGAAGCCGCCGCTGCGCAAGTCGAAGTCGCTGCCCAGCACAAAGCGGCGTTCATCCCAGCGGATAGGGTAGTCGGGGTTGATGGCGTTGCGGTGGGCCTCGATGAGCCGTTCGATACCGGTGTCTTTAAATGTCACCGGCGCCTGCATGTCGGTAGATTTGTAGAACGCATACACACCTCCGAGCCAGCTGTAAATGCCGCGCGAGCCGCGGGTGAAGAGGTCTTCGGTAAAAGCCCATTCGCGGCGTGACTGTTCGAGAGTGAAGTAGTCGAGCGAGGTGAAATCCTGATCAAGATTCATGCAGTCGTTGAGATACTGCAGCGATGTCACCGACGTTACAATCACTCGCTTGCCTGCCCACGCCACAGTGAGAGCGTCGGCAATCGATGTGCGGCGGTAAGCGCAGGTGTCGTTATAGTCGATGTTACCGGTCGACAGCAGTTGATATGGATATCCGGCCTGACGCCCGAAACTTGCCACTGCCGTGTTGCTTATCGAGAGGCGGCGGTGAGGCTGCCATGCTGTCTTCCATCGCAGCGAGCCGCTATTTTCACGGCCTGTCAGGCTGTTGTCGTATTCGTTGCGGTAGTAGCCGTCGGTGTGTTTGAATTGCGCAGCGAGGCTCATGCCGAGGGCTTCATTGAACTTACCGTAATATGAGGCTGAGGCCTTTACGGTATTTGCGGTGCCATACTCGGCCATTGCGCGCCAACCGCTTGCCGACAGTGGCGAAAGTGTGCGCACGTTGATCTGACCGCCCATTGTGTTGCGCCCGTTTAGCACAGATTGGGCGCCGCGAAGCACTTCTATTTCAGCGATATCGCACACATCGAAATCGTAGCTGTCCTTGTTGAGGTAGGGGATATTGTCAATAGTGAGTCCGACGACAGGCTGGTCGATACGCGCACCGAGACCACGCACATAAATCGACGAAGTCATGCGGGAGCCATAGTCGGGCATATAGAAATTCGGAGCCACAAGGCTGATATCTTTCGGCGCCTCAATGCCCAATCGCCGGGCCTCCGCTCCTGAAATCTTTGTCACCGCTTCTACGGCCACGCCGCCGTCGGCCATCTGCTTTACACCGAGGACCTCGATAGGTTTGAGCTCACGTGAGTGTATGCTGTCGCCAGCCGAGGCGCCGAGCGAAGTCAGCGCGGCCAATGCTATGACAAACTTTCTCATAGCTTCTCCGACAGTTCGAGCCAGCGCATTTCTTTTTCGTCAAGCAATGGGCCGAGCTCTGAATATCGCTGCGAGAGGCGGTTGAACTCGTCTCCGGCGATATCCGCTCCCGACGCGAACAGCTCTTCGAGTTCGGCTTTCTCTTTGTTGAGGGCGGCTATCTCGGCTTCGAGAGCCTCAAACTCCTTGCGCTCCTTGAACGACATCTTGGCCGGACGCTCGGCTCGCACGCGCGTGTCTTTCTTCTCCTCTGCGGCAGGTTTTTGTTGAGCCGGCTGCGAGTCGAGGTAAGCGCGGTAGTCGCTGTAGTTGCCGGGGAAGTCGCGTATCACGCCGTTGCCCTCCATCACGAAAAGATGGTCTACGATATTGTCAAGGAAGTAGCGGTCGTGGCTTATCACTATCACACATCCTGCAAAATCGGCCAGATACTCTTCAAGTATGCCGAGAGTGACGATGTCGAGATCGTTGGTGGGCTCGTCGAGAATGAGGAAGTTGGGGCGTCGCATAAGCACTGTGGCAAGGTGCAGACGGCAGCGCTCGCCTCCGCTCAGGGTATGGATATATTTCTGCTGGTCGGCAGGGCTGAAGAGGAAGCGCTGCAGATACTGCATGGGCGAGAGATGTATGCCCTCTTTGAGCTCGATGTCTTCGGCAAGCTCGGTGATGGCGTCCACTACCTTCTTGTCGCGGTTGAATTGAATGCCGTCCTGACTGTAGTAGCCGAATCGCAGGGTCTCGCCGAGCTCCCAGCGGCCGGAGTCGAGAGGAACTATACCTTGCAGCAGTTTTATGAAAGTAGATTTGCCGACACCGTTCACGCCCACTATGCCGAGCTTTTCGCCGCGGGCGAAAGTATATGTGAAATCATCGAGTATCACCTTGTCGCCGAAGCGCTTGCATACACCCTCAGCCTCGAAAATCTTCGACCCGATACGCGACGATCCGTTTTCGAGCCGCACATCTTTTTCAACGTGGCGGCGTTGGGCGCGCTCCTTGAGATCGTAGAAATTGTCGATACGGAATTTAGCCTTTCCCGCACGGGCCTGCGGCTGGCGGCTCATCCACTCCTGCTCCTTGCGCAGGGTGTTGCGGGCGCGTGCCACCTCGGCGGCCATAGCTTCTATGCGTTCAGAGCGGCGGCGCAGATACATGTCGAAGTTGCCATCTACGATATAGGCGTTGCAATCGTCGAGCTCGATAATCTTATTGCACACGCGGTCAAGGAAATAGCGGTCGTGGGTTACCATCATCAAGGTTGCTTTCGACCGCTTGAGATATCCTTCGAGCCACTCGATTGTGGCGATGTCGAGGTGGTTGGTGGGCTCGTCGAGGATAAGGAAATCGGGCTCTGCCATGACAAGACGGGTAATGGCGAGGCGCTTGCGCTGACCGCCCGAAAGCTTGGCCACGGGTGCGTCGAGGTCGGTGAACTCAAGGCGCGTGAGCAACTGGCGCAGACGGTCTTCATAGTCCCATGCGCCGAGCTTTTCCATCTTGCTGAAGGCCTTGTGGGTGAGCTCCTCGTCGCCCGTGGCGAGAGCGTGGCGATATTCAAGTACGGCGGCGGCGCGAGGGTCGCAGTCGTTGTCGAGAGCGGCCTCGTAGACGGTGGCACCGTTGAATGTCGGTTCCTGCGGCAGATAGCCTACACGCAGGTCGTTGCGGAACACTACGTTGCCGCTGTCGGCGTCTTCCACACCGGCAAGTATGCGCAGCAATGTGGTCTTACCTGTGCCGTTGCGGGCCACGATACCGATTTTGTCGCCTTGTTCTACACCGAAAGTAAGGTCGCCGAAGAGAAGGCGGTCGCCATAGCTCTTGGTGAGGTTCTCTATATTGAGGACATTAGCCATAAAAAATCAAAATTACGCCCTTGGACGGCACATATACCACTGTACGGCTCCTACGAAGAGAGCGCCTCCGATAATATTACCGATGGTAGCGGGCAGCAGGTTGACTACAAAGAGGGTATAGAGGTCTACCGGCGCTCCCTGCATCATGGCCAGCGGTATGAAAAACATATTTGCCACGCAGTGCTCGAATCCGAGAGCCACGAAAGCGAAGACCGGAATCTCGCATGCGAGCAGTTTCTCGCCCAGACGTCGGCCGCTCAAAGCGAGCCATACTGCAAGACATACACACCAGTTGGCGCCTATGCCCTTGAGCAGCACCGCACCGAAGCCCATCGAAGTCTTTGCTGCCGCCAGTTTGGCTATAGCCTCGGGGTAGGGGCCTGTGGAGAGTGTGCCGGGCAGATATATCAGGAAATAAGCCACCGCCAATGCCCCGACGAAGTTGAAGCACCATACTGCTGTCCAGTTGGCTATCACATTGCCTGCCGAGAGTTTGCGCTCGAAAAGCGGAGGCATCAGCAAGGCGTTGTTGCCCGTGAAAAGGTCGGCACCGAGCACTACCACGAGCATGAGCCCGACGGGGAAAACGAGCCCGGAGAGCAACTTCTGAAGGCCCGGATTCTCGGCGGCTATACCCGGAAAACCGGAGCCTACGGCAAGCGACAGAGCACCGCCCAAAGCGATGTAGGCGCCTGCAAGAATACTACCTAATATCAAACGTGAATAGCCGCTGCGTGAAGTTGCGGCGGCTTTGGTGCAACCTGCCGTTATGGCAGTCTGCAATGTTTCTGAGGGTGTGCGTACCGGCATGATTATCGTCGTCCTCGTTCGTCAATAGGTTGGTCGCGCTTCAGTTTGCGGTGCTCGCGGAGCAGGCGTTGTGTGAAGAGACGCTCTGCACTCTTGAGACGCAGCAACTGACGCGGAGTAAGAATCTGCTTGAATTTCTCGTAGTATTCCATCTCGATTTTGCCTTCTTTCTGTTTCTGGGCGAAAACAGCTTGCGAGGCAGCTTCGAGTTCGGTGTCGCTGGCGTCGGCGTTTTCAATAGCCTTGCGCTCAAGCTCGCGTGTCTCGTCGGCAACCTGACGGAGTTCGTCGTCCATCTTGTCATAAACAGGCATGAAATCGCGGGCTTGCTCTTTGCTGAGTTTCAGCTCCTTTGCAAGGAATTCATGTTGGTATGGGCGGAGCTGGGCGAGAAATTTATCGCGGTCGGGGCCTTGCTGCGGCTCCATAGTCTGGGCTATGGCCGATACAGAGGCAGCCAGCATTAGGAGGAAGAACAGAATTCGAAATAATCCGGTATGCATATATTTACTATTGCGGAAGAATTTGATTTGATTCAGTGTCGAAAGTCAGAGCTTCCGAGAAAGAGCTCATGTCAAAATCGTCGTCGATAAGGCCGTCGTCCATCATCTGGTCGACGACATCGCGTGCGCTCACCTCATCGCTCACATAATCATAAAGAAAATCGTCGGCCGACAGAGCGCTCGCCAACACCGGGTTGTGGTCCATAGGCATGAGCTCGGCCTTCCCGGAAATGGAGTGGAAGATATGAAGCATGCACCACACACCGGCAAACATTGCCGCCATATATACGTAGGGGCGAACTGCCGTCCAGAAACTGCGTTTCGGTGCCGGTGCTTCGGCGGCAAGCTCAGGACGCTCGGGCAGTCGTGCTGCCATACGGTCGGCAAACGCCTCGAAATATCCTTGCGGGGCATGCATGCCTCCGTCCGGACGGGCAAGACCGGCTTCGCGCGCGCGGTCGAGTATGTTTTCGTTGTTATTTGCCATTTGATGATACTTTTTTATTGTTTGACTTCCGGGAGTGCGAAAGGTTTAATCGTTGGCCTCAAAGAATTGTTCGATTTTTTTTGTCGCCAGATGATACGAGGCTTTCAATGCTCCGACACTTGTGCCGAGAATTTCGCTGATATCCTCATATTTCATGTCGTCGAAGTATTTCATATTGAACACGATACGCTGCTTCTCCGGTAGCGACGCCACAGCCTCCTGCAGCTTGCGGGCGAGCTCATTGCCGTCGAATTCGTGGTCGGAGGCAATCTGCGTCACCATCTCGGCCTCCTGATCGTCGAGCGACAGGTGGCGGCGCTTGCGTTCCCGCTCAAGGAAAGTGATACTCTCGTTGATGGCGATTTTGTAGAGCCATGTGCTGAGCTTTGCCTCGCCTCGGAAATTCTCTATCGACATCCATGCCTTCATGAAAGTATTCTGCAGGATGTCGTCGGCGTCGTCGTGATTCTGCACAAGACGTCTGATCTGCCAATAGAGAGGTTCGGCATATAGACGCATGACCTCGTCGAAAGCCGCACGCACGGTCTCCGGGCTACGCAGACGCGCAGTCAGTTCGGCATTTTCTTCGGGTTTGCGTGCTGTCATAAAGTCATTCTTGTGTTACCGCCTCAAAATTACAAAAAAATTTCCGTATATGAAAATGCAGAAAAATTGCTTTCCGCTTTGGAATATTAGAAAATTTGTTTAAATTTGCGTCAAGATGTGCTGAAAATCTGCAATATAAAGATAGTTTACATCCTCGTCAAAGCGAATCGGCAACCACTCAAAATAAATATAGTTATGAAGCAACGCATTTGTCTATTTCTCACATTGATTCTTCCTTTGTCGCTCTTTGCAGCCGATATAGAGAAAGAATACAAGAAAATAATTGAAAATTATGATGTGGCATACCCTGCCCGTTGCGTGGACCATGCTTCGCCATACACCTTTTTCAGCGAGGCTCTCTCCGGCGATCAGTCGCTCAAAAAATTTGACAAGGATATGCTCAAAAACCGCGGAGCCGAGAAAGAGGCTCTTGCTGATATCGCAGCTCTGCCTAAATTCTATCCGGAATTCGACGAGTCTATCATACGGAGCATGCAGGGTTACTGCGATACCTTGCTGATTGATATGGGTATAGCGGGCTTGCCTCTCGATTGCTCTCTGCATGTCATCTATTCCGATGATGTCAATGCTTTCACTGCCATTACCGAGAGCGGTTTTGCCATGTGCCTGACCTCGGCATTACTCGAAAAGAGAGGTGTCACGGATGATGTAATCAAGGGCTATGTCGCCAATCTGTTTGCCCACGGAGCACTCAAACATCATGTGAGGCGCTGTTATGCCGAGGCAAAGCAGCGGCGTAAAGACAAGAGGGCGTCGGCGGCGGAAACAGCTTTTGATATACTTGCTTTTTTGGCTCTTGACGAAGATTATTACGACAAGATACTGCAGCGGGAATACTACCTCGAACACCTTAAACGTCCCGAAATCAAGATCGAGCTGGAGCAGAAATTGCCGACTGCCTGGTATTCTTTCGCCTACTCTCCCGAGCAGATCTATGAGGCCGACCTGATGGCATTCCGCTTCCTTGAGAATATGGGCTGCGGCGAGGAATATATAAATGGCCTTAGGATTTTGACTACGGTTTACGACCAATTGGATGAAAGCGACCCTACGAAGCCGCTGATAGCGTCGAGAATCGAATTGCTGAGGTTCGCACAGCGCAATCCCGAGTTGGGAAATACGCAAAACGCTAAACTGATACGCAAGAGTCAGAAGCCAAGATGAGCCGGAGCCGCTTAGCCGGGGCATTGTTCATAAATTTTGAGTTATGGGGGATTTTTTGTAATTTTGCGCAATTAATAATTCAAGTTTAGAATATTACTACAATGTCGCAGACAGAACGTGAAGTGCGTGTGCGCTTCGCACCATCGCCCACAGGCCCGCTACATATCGGTGGCGTGCGTACAGCGTTATATAACTATCTTTTTGCCCGTCAGCATGGCGGCAAGATGATTCTTCGAATAGAAGACACCGACTCCCAGCGTTTTGTGCCGGGAGCCGAAGATTATATCAATGAGTCGCTCGCATGGCTCGGTATTGAAATAGACGAAGGCGTGCGCGAAGGCGGCCCTTACGGCCCCTACAAGCAGAGCGAGCGTCGCGATATCTACCGCGAGCACGTGAAAATGCTTCTCGACGCAGGTAAGGCATATATCGCTTTCGATACCCCCGAGGAGCTCGACGCAAAGCGCAAGGAAATCGCCAATTTCCAATATGACGCCTCTACACGCATGGGCATGCGCAACTCGCTCTCCATGCCTGCCGAGGAAGTGAAGGCTCTCATCGACGGCGGCACACAGTATGTGGTGCGCTTCCGTATCGAGCCCGGACGCGACGTCGAGGTCAACGACCTGCTGCGCGGCCGAGTGACTATCAAGAGTGATATCCTTGATGATAAAGTGCTCTACAAGAGCGTCGATGATCTGCCGACCTATCACCTCGCAAATATCGTCGACGACCATCTGATGAAAGTGTCGCATGTGATCCGCGGTGAGGAATGGCTGCCGTCGGCACCTCTGCATGTGCTTCTCTACGAGGCCTTCGGTTGGAGCGACACCGCCCCAAGCTTCGTTCACCTGCCCCTGCTGCTCAAACCCGACGGCAAGGGCAAACTGAGCAAGCGCGACGGCGACCGCCTCGGTTTCCCCGTGTTCCCCCTCGAATGGCACGACCCCTTCAGCGGCGACACAAGTCGCGGCTACCGCGAGAGCGGCTATCTGCCTGAGGCTGTAGTCAATTTCCTCGCGTTGCTCGGCTGGAATCCCGGCGACGACACTGAGGTGATGAGCATGGATGAGCTTATTGCCAAATTCTCATTCAGACATTGCTCACGCAGCGGCGCCAAGTTCGCTTTCGAAAAAGGCAAGTGGTTTAACCACACCTATCTGCAGGCAACCGACGACGCCGAGCTCGCTAAGCTCTTCCGTCCCGTGCTTGAGGCCCATGGCGTTGACGCCTCGGCTTTCAGCGACGATTATATCGCCCGCGCCGTAGGCATGGTGAAGAGCCGTATCAACTTTGTGAGCGACCTCTGGGACCATGCAGGCTTCTTCTTCAAGGCTCCCGAGGAATATGAGGCCAAATCGGTGCGCAAACGCTGGACTCCCGACATGCCCGCAAATATGGCAGCTCTCACCGAGCTCCTTGAGTCGCAGCCCGATTTCAGCGCCGCCGTCCTCGAACCCATCGTGCTCAAATGGATCGCTGACAATGGCATGCACCTCGGCAATGTGATGAATGCCTTCCGTCTCACCGTGGTAGGTGAGTGCAAAGGCCCTCACATGTTCGAGATCACCGAGCTCATGGGTAAAGACGAGACCATACGCCGCATACGTGTCGGTATCGAACGCATACAGCCGGCAGAATGAACGTCATCTACAATGCCGGCATAAATCTTTATCGTGGAGCCGCACACCTTGCCGGCCTCGGGTCGGCCAAGGTGCGCCACATGCTTCATGGCCAAGCAGAAACTCTCGAGCGCCTCAAGGCTTTCCGCCGCGAGCTCGCGCCCGAGGGTTTCGACTTGTGGATACATGCCGCATCGCTTGGTGAATTTGAGCAAGGGCGTCCTATCATCGACGCGCTTCTGGCCCATAATGCCGACACAAAGATATTGCTGTCGTTTTTCTCTCCGTCGGGCTACGAGGTCCGCTGTAACTACGACCCCCGGGTGGCGGTGGTGTATCTGCCTTTCGACCTACCCGGCAATGTAAAGGAATTTCTCGATATCGCTTCTCCAAAGATGTCGATATTCGTGAAATACGAGTTCTGGGGCAATTATCTGTCAGAGCTCAAGCGCCGCGCCATACCTACGTATATAGTGTCGGCGATTTTCCGGCCCGGCCAGATTTTCTTTCGCCCTTGGGGCGGACCGTTCCGCAAAATGCTCGGCTGCTTCAACCGGCTTTTTGTTCAAGACCGCCGTTCGCAAGAGCTGCTTGCCGGCGTAGATGTTGAGAATGTGACTGTTGCCGGCGACACACGCTTCGACCGCGTTACAGCCATACGTGCCAAACGCCGCGATATAGCGTCGGTAGAGCTTTTCAAATCAGCCCATCCCGACGCATATACCCTTGTGGTGGGCAGCAGCTGGGAGAAAGATGAGGATGTGTATGTGCCTGTGCTCAAAAAGCACGACAATGTATGTGCCATCATCGCCCCCCATGAGTTCGACAAGGACCGTCTGTCGGCCATGCGTCGCCGTCTGGGCAGCGACAGCACAATGCTTTTCAGCGACTTCGAGCGCCTTTATAAAGAAGACAGCAAGGCGGCCGCCAAGGTAGCCTCGGCTATCAGATATCTCATTATAGATTGCTATGGCCTGCTGAGCAGCCTCTACCGCTATGCCGATATCGCGTATGTGGGAGGCGGCTTCGGCGTGGGCATACATAATATCAACGAGGCCGCGGTATATGGTATTCCGGTGATATTCGGACCAAACTACGCCAAATTCAACGAGGCGGTAGAGCTCATCGCCCTCGAAGGCGCATTCAGCGTTGACGGTGGCGACGGCTTCGCCGTATTGTTCGACCGCTTGGTGTCGGACGACAGATTCCGTAGCGGCGCCGGAGCAAAAGCTGCCGGATATATAGAATCGAAAGTCGGTGCCACTCCCATAATCATTGAGTCGATTTTCGGCATTAAAACCTCTTAAACCTCTCAGAAACTATGATAAAAGTAGGTATTTATGGCAGCGGCAATCTTGTCGACCCGCTACGCAAACAACTGCTGCGCCTGTTGTTGCGCCATCCCGACGTAGATCTGCGCGCCGTGGCGTCGCCCGGAGGCAACACAGTGCCTATCGCCGAATTACATCCGGTGTATGCCGGTGAGACGGAGCTGACTCTCGAGCGTGTGCTTGATCTCAAGGGGCTCGATGTGCTGTTTGTTATCGACAGCGAGAACCTTACCGACGAGATTATGGAGAAATACCGCACTGACGAAAACTTCAGACTCATTGTGCTTGGTAATGCCGACGATATGCTTGATGATGACATGCGCGGGCTTGTATATGGCTTGCCGGAGTATTTCCGCAAAGATCTTGTGCGCGGTGCCCGCGGAGCTGTGTCGCCCCGCCCTGAGGCGATTGCCATTGAGCTTGCTTTGCTTCCTTTGGCTAAGAATGCCTTGCTCAACAGCGATATAGACCTTGCTATAGCCACATGGCGCCCGATCGACAAGGCTGCCGCCGAAGCCCGGAAAATGCTTGGCGGGGTGCAGCCCTCGCTGTCGGCTTCTTTCAATGCCGCCACAATGCCCGAGGCTCCATACCGCCGCATTGATCTGAAGGCTAACATCAAGACTCCGATAGCTCTCGAGGAAATCGAGCGTATATACCGCGATACCTACGACGACCATAATTTTGTATACCTCATTGCCGGTTCGGGCGGTGTGAATGAAGACCTTCGGGGAAGCAACAAATATCTTGTGCAGCTCTCGAAAGTCGGCGACACGCTTACCATAGAGACCTCGATGGACGCCATGACAAAAGGCTGCGCCGGAAATGCGGTGCATATCATGGATCTGCTTTTCGGTCTGCACGAACGCACCGGTTTGTCAATATAATAATTCAAGTTTCGCAAGTTGCCTTGCAACTTGAAAACTTGAGGTTTAAAGCGCTTTCAGCGAAGTTTATGCAGTTTAAAATGTTTAGTTTACCAATGTATACCTGAACTCCTTAAACCTATTAAACTCAAAATAAACTGGTTTCGCTTGCGAAACTTAAGTATAATAACCTCTGCCTCAATATGATACAGATACGTATAGCGCCGAACGAACGATATTCGGCAAGTGAAATGGGCCAGATGGCCGTAGAAGGCGGCTGCGGATGGATAGTTCTCTCTCTGCCCGGCGCCGAGCCCGGAGAATGGCGCGACATCGCCACCGACCTTGTGCCGCTGTGCCGCGAAGCCGGTGTGATTATGACGGTGGAAGATAATGTGGCCGCAGTGCGCGAACTTGAGGCTCATGGAGTCTATCTCCACATCGGAGCCAATGCAGCCGCCGTGCGCGAAGACCTCGGTCCGGAAGCTATAGTCGGCGCCGAGATAGGAGCTGCCGACGCTGCCGTGACCTTGGCCAAGGCAGATATCGACTATTTCACATTCTCCCCGCAGGTGACAGAGCCGGCGGCAATCATCGAAGCCGCCCGAAAGGGTGGGGTGGAAGTACCTTTTGTTGCCGTGTGCAGCGCTGCCGAGATTATTGAAAATGATAAAAAATACTTCGCCGACGGCTATGCCGGTTTCTATGTCACCTCAGGCGTGTTCGACACTGCCGACCCCGTGGCCATGGTGGAGCAACTCGTACGCAGATATAATGAATGAGCAGTGATCTGTCGAAAACACTCGGGCGCATAGTGCTGCCTCTGATACTCGGTGTCGGCGTGGCTGTATGGCTTTTCCACCGCGACATCGATGGAGAGACTCTGCGCTCAATCACTTTCGACAGCCGCACTGTAGTCGGGCTTGTACTGGCCTTTATCTTTGTGCTCGGCCGCGACTTCGGCCTTGCATGGCGCTTCCACACCATAGCCGCCGGCGACCTGACGTGGAAGCGCGCTTGGCGCACCGATATCATGTGTGCATTCACATCGGCGATAACGCCCTCGGTAGTAGGCGGAAGTGCCTTGGCGATATTCTATCTCAACCGCGAGGGAATAAAGCTCGGCCGCGCCACATCGCTAACTCTCACCACTTTGTTTCTCGATGAGCTGTTTTTCGTGGTTTTCTGCCCGGTGATACTGCTCATCTTGCCGTGGAACGACCTTTTCGGAAGCCCGGTGATGGAAGACTCGGGCAGCGAATTGTTTCTCGGCGGTGTTAAAATCGTGTTTTGGCTCGTATATGCCGGGATAGTTGTCTGGACAGCAATACTTTACTTTGCCATAATTGCCAAGCCGGAGGCGTCGCAGACTTTGCTCCACCGCATAGCCGGTTGGAAAATTCTCCGGCGTTGGCGGCGGTCGATTGTCAGCATGGCCGACAATATGGTGAGCACATCAGCTTGGGTGCGCGGACGGTCGCGGCGTTGGTGGGCGGAGGTGTTCGGCAGCACGGTATTGAGCTGGTTCTCACGCTACTTCGTTGTCAATGCCCTTTTCTGGGCATTTATACCAACAGCTTCGGCGCTGCTCGTGTTCGGCCGTCAGTTCGTTGTGTGGGTGGTGCTTATGGTTAGTCCGACCCCCGGCGGCAGCGGTATAAGCGAATGGCTCTTCGCAAATTATTACGGCGACCTCATCGGCGACCTCGGCATAGCTGCCGTCATAGCGCTGGTGTGGCGTCTGCTAAGCTATTATATTTATCTCATCGCCGGTGTGGCTTTGCTGCCCGGATACTTTGGCAAAAACGCCCGAAAACCGATATGAAACTCCTCAGAATCTTCATCACATTAGCCATAGCGGCGATGTCGCTTGCTGTGTCGGCACAGAAAGTATTTGTAGTACCCATCGAGACAGAAATCGACCAAAGCGCTTTCCACCATTTCAAGCAGGGAGAGCGCAAGGCTCATGAGGCCGGTGCCGACCTGCTCTTGGTGAAGCTCAATACCTACGGGGGCGCCCTCGACGCGGCCGACTCTATCCGCACGGCGCTGCTGCGCTGCACATTGCCGACGGTGGCATTTGTCGATGTCAATGCCGCCTCGGCCGGGGCCTTGATAGCCCTCGCCTGCGACAGCGTGTATATGGCTCCTGCGGCAAGCATGGGTTCGGCAACGGTAGTCAACGGCGCCGGCGAGCCCATGCCGGAGAAATATCAGTCGTATATGAGCACTATCATGCGCGCCACGGCAGAGCACCATGGCCGCAAACAGCAGGGCGACAGTATGGTATGGCGGCGTGACCCCGCCATAGCCGCCTCGATGGTGAATCCCGAGATATCTGTGTCGCTGACAGCCTCGCAGGCCGTCGAGTGTGCTTACGCCGACGGCGTTGCGCCGGATATCAATGCCGTGCTTGCCGACCTGCAGATGGCCGGCGCCGAGGTGATGTATTACGAGAGCAATCTCACCGACGATATCATGGGTTTCCTTGCCAATGCCGGTGTCCGAGCCGTGCTTGTAATGCTGATTCTCGGTGGTATCTACATGGAAATGCACACCCCCGGCCTCGGCTTCGCAGCCGCAGTGGCGGCAGTGGCCACTGTACTGTATTTTCTGCCTATGTTTGTCGGCGGGGCCATGCCGGCATGGGTTCTTCTGTGCTTTATTCTCGGCGTGGTGCTCATAGCGCTTGAGATATTCGTCATACCCGGCTTCGGTGTGACGGGAGCAGCCGGTATAATTGCCATCGTGGCCGCACTTGTGGGGGGTATGCTCAGCAACGACGCCGTCACCGGTTTCGACTTCGGCTCTCTCTGCCGCTCGCTCGTGGTGGTTGGCGCAGGATGTCTGCTGGCTGTCGTCGCTATTGTGTATCTTACTTCTTCCCGCGGCCCGAAGATATTGCGCAAGCACACCGAGCTTATGACCGAGCTGAAAGTGTCAGATGGTTTTGTCGGGGTCGATATGTCGCCTGCTCGCTATGTAGGGCAGATTGGAGAGACTATGACCGACATGCGTCCGGCAGGCAAAATCGAGATTGGCTCTACTATATTCGACGCCGTTTCGATAGGCCCGTTTATCGCCGCTCGCCGCAGTGTAAAAGTAATCAAATACGAAAATGCCCAGCTCTATGTGAGCGAATATGATATAAAAGACGAAAAATGAAATATATAGGAATAATACCGGCGCGGTATGCGTCGAGCCGCTTTCCGGGCAAGCCATTGGCCGACCTCGGAGGTAAACCGATGATTCAGAGGGTTTATGAACGGGTGCAGGATGTACTCGATGATGTCGCCGTAGCCACTGATGACCGCCGCATAGCCGAGGCTGTAGAAGCGTTTGGCGGCCGCGCTGTGATGACGTCGCCCGACCACCAGAGCGGCACCGACCGCGTGCGCGAGGCAGCCGCTATTCTCGGCACCGACGCTGATGTGGTAATCAACATTCAGGGCGACGAACCCTTTATAGCCAAGTCGCAGATTGAGGCTCTCAAGGCTTGTTTTGAGGATGATAAGGTTGATATAGCCTCGCTTGCGCGCCCGTTCGACCCAAATCTTGGCTTCGACGCGCTCTTTGACCCCAATTTGGTGAAAGTGGTGATGGGCGACCACGGCAACGCTCTCTATTTCTCACGTTCGATAATTCCATACGTGCGCTCTGTAGACTGGCACAAATGGCTTGAAAAGACCACATTCCACACTCATGTGGGAGTCTATGCCTACCGTAGGGATGTACTTGGCAAACTCGCCGACCTGCCGCGCTCGCCTCTTGAAATCGCAGAGTCGCTTGAGCAACTACGCTGGCTCGCAGCCGGTTATACCATCCGTATGGCCATAACCGACCAACCGACCATCGGTATTGACACCCCTGCCGATCTTGAGGCTGCTGTAGAATATCTCAACCAAAATCCGCAGCTGTGACGCCCGACAGAAGCAAAGCCCCCGAGGTGCTGCCTTTCGGGCTTATGGTAATGCCGGCAGAGACCGTGGAGCGGCTGCCCAACGGTATATTGTTTCACCGCTACAGGGGCGGCGACCAGCCTGTATGCCGTCTGACAGTACAGATCGCCGGTGGCACTGCTGAAATGGGAGAGGCCACGGCAAAACTCCTGCTTAGCCAACTCACGGAGGGTACGGCACACCACGACGCCGAAGAGATCGCCGAAGCGCTTGATTACAACGGCGCCCGTCTCGTCACACAAGCTCAGACGCATTTCAGCGTGATAGACCTGTCAATGCTCAGTGCGAGGGTTGGTGATACTTTGCCTGTCCTCGGCGAGATATTGATTGAGCCGGCATTTCCACAGGAGCGCTTGGAGGTATCGCAATTGAAATTCAAGAATGTGATACAGACCTCGCGTGTGAGCCCTGCGGCGATGGCTAATGAAGGTCTTTTGGCTCTTGTCTGGGGCGAGGGTAATCCCTACGCGCACTCCATGGATGAGGCCGCCATTGACTTGGTGACTGTAGAACGTCTGCGCCAATGCCACCGCCGCATGCTTGCTCCGGAGAAGATCAATGTTTACCTTTCGGGCCTTTTTGATGAAGATACTGTAGCGCATGTCCGCGATTTTCTCTCATCTATTCCCCGCCTTGGCGAGGGCTACGGCATGGATATCTACCCGGCGAATCCCGAGCCGGCCGGAACGGTAGCGACTGTAGATATGCCCTCGACATTGCAGTGCGGCATAGCTTGTGGCATACCCACAATCGGGCGCGACCACCCCGATTTCGCAGCCTTGCGATTTACGGTAATGGCATTGGGCGGTTACTTCGGAAGCCGCCTCATGAGCAATATACGTGAGGACAAGGGCTTGACCTATGGCATATCTGCGGCAGTCCTTTGCGGGCAAGACGGTGGCCATGTATATATCGGCACGCTCACCGACCGCAACAGCGCCGATATTGTGATAGCCGAGATACGCCGAGAACTCGCGGCGATGGCTGATAATCCACCCTCGGGTGCCGAACTCGAGCGTTTCCGCACCTACGCTATGACCGGTCTGGCAGAATTGCTTGATAATCCGGCATCGGTAATGCAATATTATGCCTCGCGCAACCTTGTAGGGTCGCCCGACGATTATTTCGAAGTGCAGCAGCGTGTGCTCCGAAGCCTTACTCCTGAGGAAATCGCAAGACTGAGCTCCACTTATCTGCAGCCCGAGGCTCTGAGGATTTCCTTGGCAAAGTGATTTGTTTGTGGCTGGTAGGGTGTGGGTATAAATCAGCAAAAGGTAAACCGCTACCCACCGCCCACTACCCACCAACCATAGACATAATGTTTAACTGAAATTTAAGATTATGATATCAAGCTTCACTATGCCTGCGAAGGAGCGGGTGAGCTCTTTTATATGGCAGCATTTGCTGCTTCTTGTCTCTCTCTTTCTTATGACCCTCGGCGTAGCCTTGTGCATACGCTCTCAATTGGGCAGCAGTGTCATATCCTCTCTCCCTCTTTCATTTTCTCTTGCCGGAAAAGACGGGCTGGCGCCTGCTCTTTCGGTCGGTGGCTACACCATCATCATGAATTTCGTGCTGGTGGCGCTCCAGATACTTGTGCTCCGACGTCGTTTCAACCCGCTACAGCTTTTTCAGCTTGCAGTAGGCTTTGTATTCGGTTGGCTTATAGATCTTAACATGTATCTGACATCGGCTCTCAGCTGTGACACCCTCACATGGCAGGCCTTGACCCAGTTTGCCGGCTGCACAGTAATGGGCGTCGGCATAGCTTTCGAGGTGCGCTGCGGTTCGGTGACTATGCCCGGCGAGGGCTTTCCGGTGGCCTTGAGCCAAGTGACGGGGCGCCCTTTCCCGAAGATGAAGATAATAGTCGATACGTCGCTTGTAATGCTTGCGGTAGTGAGCAGTTTTGTGTTTTTCGGCCGCTGGGAATTCAATATCGCCGGCCCCGGTACTCTTTTCGCAATGGTATATGTAGGCTATCTGATAAAACTTATAAACCCGCATATAGGATGGTTTGACCGCGTTCTGCACTACCGTCCCGGGTTCCGCCGCTATATTTTCGGCCTCGCCCGCTTCATTTACCGCAAGTGAAAAAACGGCAGAATGGAAAATAATTTTGCATAATTTACAGAAAATTAATATCTTTGCGCTTTAAACAGTCCATTATACACACTCCTGCATAACCTGTCTGATTACGATGTTAAACGGCAAGTCTCGTAAGATCGCGGAAAAAGTTGCGAAAGCCATAGGCATAACGCTCTTGGCATTCGGCTTGTCGCTGGTAATCATGCAGCCTTTCACAATATCTCTGGCGACGCTTGTGTCGGCCAAAGACAGGCAGGATTTCAATATCACCGATTTCTACAACATCATCGCCGACGGCCGCGAAGTGCGCGAGCTTGACCGTGATATAGTGATAGTTGATATCACCGGAGCCACGCGCGAGGACGTAGCGTTCATTCTTGACGTCATGCCCGATTTCGAGCCTCGGGCCGTAGGGCTCGATGTGATTTTCGATGTTCCGCACGGCGAAGAGGACAGTCTTCTCATCAATGCGCTTGTCCGTATGCCCGATCTTGCCATGATAGTGGATGTGTAAGGTGAGCGCGAGCGGGGCGCCGAGAAATTTTCGGTTTCTGAAAAGTCGTTCTTTGTCAGTGATTTGACGCCGGGCCATTTCGGTGCTTCAAACCTGCCTACGAAGTTCGACGGCGGTGTGGTACGCGAGTTTGCCGTAGACTATCCGCTTGTCGATGGCGGAGTCATGCCCTCGTTTCCTGTGGCTGTGGCCTCTCTGGTGGATACTTCAGCTGTGAGCCGGCTACGCAGCCGAGGCAAGCACCTTGAGATAATCAATTATCCCTCACGTACATTTCGGCATGTTAAGTGGGAGAATTTTGGCGACGACCCCGACCTGCTGCGCGGAAAAATAGCGCTTATAGGGGCTATGGAAAATCAGTCGGACATGCACGCCACTCCACCGCAGCGCAAACTCTCCGGCATTGAAATCCATGCACTAGCTCTTTCTACCATTCTCAATGACAATTATATAGACTCTCTCGGGTCTTTTACTAACCTTGCCATCGCTTTCGTATTGTGTTTTTTGATGGCAATCATACACCTCAGTCTGCCGCCTGAATTCAAATCGCTGGCTCTTAGATTATTACAAGTGGCTGTGCTATACGCAATTATCCGAATAGGCTATTCCTTTTTCATCGAGCACAGCCTTATTATCGACTTCTCATATACGCTGCTTATGATGGCCTTTGTGCTCTTTGCCTGCGATATATGGTATGGCGTGCCCGGTTTTTGCCGGTATGCGCGCAGATTGATTAGCAAACTGTTCACCCGCCGATGTGCGTCAGCCTCGGCCAAATGAGATATTGTCATGAAAATAAGATTACTAACCGCAAAATTAAAACCTGTCGTGATAGTGGCGCTCATGCTGATGGGCGTGATGGCAGCGCAGGCTCAGTATAGCATTTCGTCGTTCAGCGGCAAGGTTGAGGTGAAGCATGCAGGGCGTATGGCTGCTGCTACTACAGGGATGAAACTCAGTGCCGCCGACATGATATATATCGGCGAAGGGTCTAAAGTGCAGATTCTCGACAGCCGCGACAGCAAGCTCTACGAGCGCGATATTCCCGGTGAGATAGGCCTGACCTCGCTGATCTTCGAAGCCAAGAAAGCGGCGCGCGACAATGCCTCGGCCGTGCACCGCAAGGTGAGCCTCGGCAAGCCGGTGTCGGAAGAAGAAGGCAAGATGTATGTAGAGAAAGGCAAGATCACACTTGCCCTCGAAGAATACGACCCCGCAGGCGAAAACTTCATGATCGACGCCAAAGTGATGGCCCGCTATATAGTGTCGGCTCTCAAATCAGGCAACTACGACAGCCGTTTCCCTACAGAATTGCAGCACGAGAGTGCTTCGGGCAATCTGATGTTCGGTATCGACAACAATGTGACAGAACCATTATATATCAATGTGATAAAGGTAGGAATACCTGACAGCAACAAGCTTCGTATCTCCGAACTCGGCCAGCCGGTAGGCTGCTACGTACTTCTGCCCGGCCAAAGTCTGCAGCGCAGCCAGCGCTCAGGAATCTCCGACAGTGAGATACACCTCCTTGTTGCCACCCATTATTACTTCTCTATCGACGAACTGATCAGTGAGTTGCAAAACGTGATGGCCGACGGCAATGTCTCTTCCAATGCCATGCTCAATCTCCCTATCTATCTTCAGAAACTTTGAGAAGAATAAGCTGACCAAGTCTTTAAACCTGTAAAATATCTAACCAAAACCAGTCAATTTCTTATGAAGAAAACTATCACAGCATTGAGTTTGGCAGCGCTCGCCCTCGCAATTCCTGCATACGCGGAAAATCCGGCGGCCGACGACGCTTCTGATGAAGTGCTGCTCAAGCGCTTCACCAATTTTAAGTCTACACCTGAGGCCATTGTAACCGCCGGCCCGGCTGTGAGCACTCGTATAGGCAAGTCTATGCGGGCTTTGCGTGGCACAGAGATGTTCTCTTTGGGCGATTCGTTGCTCGACGCCAAGGCCAATCCCTATTGCTCCAACTACTTCCTTATATCTCGCCACGGCAAGAAAAACGAAGGCGTCATCAGGGCAAATAACCTTGAGGCTACCAAGCTCTATGAAGTAAACCGCAAGAAACTCGGCAATCCGTGGGCTGTGGCCTATACCACCGACGCCATGCGTATTCTTCTTGCCACCGACTCGAGTCTTGTGGTGCTCAACGCTCCCGACCGCATGCCTGTTGACAAGATGGCACTGCCGTATAAAAATGTAGAAATATTGCTTCCGAGCGACAACGGCTACTTCCTTGCCGTGGGTCAAGGCTCGAAACTGTCGGTCTATAATCTTGAAGAAAAGAAACTTCGCAAGGAATATGACTTCGAGGTGGATATCAACGATGTAGTGTTCAACGACAACAGCACCGAGATGGCTGTCGTCACCGACGACGGTGTGCTCAATATCTACGACACCTGCAACTTCCTGATTAAGAAAAGTCTCGATGATGTAGGCGACGCACTTGCCTGCTCCTACAACTTCGACGGCAAGTATATCGCCGTGGCCGAATCGCCCGAAAAAATAGCGGTCATCAACCTCCTCGACCCCGACGACCGCGAATATATCACGGTGCCCGAAGGCGGCATGTCGTGTCTGCGCTTCGTGCCCGAAAGTTCTACCGGTACGCTGTTGGTATACAACGGCGCCAATGCGATGAACGTGCGCAAGATGAACCACCTCACCCCTTACTTCGCCCGCTTGGTCAACGATGAGGCAAACGAGAAACTCAACGAGTGGCTCAAGATGATGCCGGGTGAGACGATGGAAGAATACCGTGCCCGTGTCAACGACGAGAGCCGCGAGCGTCAGAAACGCCTCTTCGAGGATGAAATATCTACCCGTCTTGCCCCCGACATGCTCTCGATGGCCTCGGTGTCGCTTGGTAAATACGACCGCTCAAACGGCGTCCTTGAGGTGGATTTCAACAATATGCCTTCGATTTTCCTCCCCGTACCGGAGAGCGACCTCGCAGCATTTACAGGCGAAAACAAGGGTGAGCTTCAATTCCGCGACGCAAAATATGGCGTGCTTCCCAATGATAAATTCGAGCTCATCTATGCAAACGTCTACAACACAGCCAACGGCAAGTCGTACGTTTACAACAATATAGAGCGCGCACCGCTCAACTTTATGGCCGACGAAGACAATGTTGTGTCGCTCGAACTTATCCTGCAGCAGCAGATGGAAGAGCAGCGCCTTGAGGAAATGCGCCAGAAGGTGATTGAGGAAGCAAAGCAGCGCAATGTGATCTCCGACCACACCAACATCACCGTTGACTCGCGTATCAACCCCGACTACGACGCCAACGGCAACAAGATCCTCAACTATCAGGTGAAATTCTCCTACGAGGTTGACCCCGGCTTCACCGCCACCGAAGACTTCGCTCCCGGCAAATACCATGCTGAGCAGTCGGGGGCTGCCGGAGCTATGCTCGCTCTTGTCAAGGAAGCTCTCGAAGGCGACTTCGCACAGTATGTGAAGGAAGGCAAAAAGCTCAATGTGACCCTTTCGGGCACAGCCGACGCCACTCCCATCGTCAGCCGCATAATCTACGACGGCACCTACGGCGACCTTGTGGAGATACCCGTATATCAGGATGGTCAGATAATGCCTATGACAATCATGAACAAGCAGCAGATCACTCAGAACGAGCAGCTTGCATTCTTGCGTGCCTATAGCGTGAAAGACTATCTCAACAAGAATATAGAGGCTCTTGGCGGCATGAACTCCAGCTACCGCTACGACATCAACGTGGCGCAGGACAAGGGCAGCGAATTCCGCCGTATCACTATCGAATTCAATTTTATCGACGCATTCTAACTTTCGCCCTGCAAAGGTGTAAAATTATATGATCAATAAAATAAGCTTACTACTGATGACATTAGTCGCCGTCTGCCTGCCAATGCGCGGGCAGACAGCGGCCGGTGTCGCTGATTCCTTTCAGGCTGTGGACCTTGATTCCACGGCCGTTGAAATCACCCCTGATTCACTTCTCACACGTGCTCTCGACAGTTTCCGCGAGCTTAAATTCCGTAAATTCGACGGTGCTCCGCTCGACAGCGTGAGCCCGCTTGCCTACGGCTGTTTCACGCAAGGCGTAGAGGCTCTCGAGGCTCAGCAACTGCAGAGCAAAGAATGGCTGCAGGCCAAGGAAATGCTGCGTGATGTGTCGCGCGATCTCCTTGCCGGCGCATTCTTTTACTCCAAAAACGGCGACGCAGCCGAAATGACGCGCTATGCTCAGGCTTATCTTGACATATCATTGCTCGAAGCTTTCCGCGGAGAAGAGATTGAGCTTGATTCGTCTACCCTCGCCATGCTTGCATATATCGCTGCATCGGGCGCCTATAACGGCAAAGACTATGCCAAGGCCATAGACTATTTCAAAATCTATCTCTCTACCGGCGACGACAAGCAGCGCGAGCAGGTGTATATATTCATGACTCAGAGCTGTCTGCAAGCCGGCCAATGGGATCTCGGCATATCTACGGCCGAGGAAGCGCTCAAGATATATCCCGGCCAGAAACACATCCTACTTGTTGCCATGCAGATATGTATCGATGGCGGCCGCGGCGAGCACCTTCAGAAGTTTCTGACGCAGGCTCTTGAGGCAGCCCCCACCGACCAGCGCCTGCTCGACATTCAGGGCAAGCTCTATGAGGACGCCGGCGAATATGAGAAAGCCCTCGGCGTATACAACACTCTCGACGAGCTGCGCCCCAACGCCCTCTCGACAGCCAAGCACATCGGCCTTTGCTACTACAACATGGCAGTGGGATTTTTCAACGAGGCCATAACGCAGTCTGATGAGAAAGCCGCCGGACGTCTGCGCCGCCGCGCCAAGAACTACTTCGCCTCGGCCGCCGACAAATTCCGCGAAGTGCTCGCTTCGGCTCCGACATCTGTGCCCTATCTGCGCAGTCTCGGCGTGTGCTACCTCTGCCTTGAAGACAAATATAACTTCGAGAAAATCAACGAGCGCCTTATGCTGCTCAAAGAAGACCCGCTGGCCGACGTGTTCATGCCGCCGCCAATGACCTACAGCGGCAACGGCGAGTTGAACTACGCCCAGTCGCAGGGCTCGGCTTTGATCGACGCACCGTCGTACAGCACATTCGGCCGCGAATATATTACCTCGCGCCTCGGCTCATGGGCCAAGAAAGGCGAGTTCGAGCGCTTGGAGGACTATACGGCGCGCGTCAACGACGCCACTATCCGCGGCGAATACGACCGCTTGAAGAAAGAGGCTGCCGACAAATATCTCGCCGAGTACTCGACACGTCTGCGTATCAACGACCTCCATCTGGAGCCCTACGACGCGTCTAACGAGGTGTTCCGTATCACATCATCCTTCGGCCCGATACTCGTGCGCGTTCCTCTGAAAAACGGCGAGGCCGAGGCCTTCAAGGACAATTGGAAAAGCATACGCTTCCAGAATCCCCGCTTCTTCATTGATGACGACAGCGTGCGCATTGCCGAAATCACTTTCTTGGCCGCAAACGGCAAAAAATATGACTTCAACAATGCCAAGTCGCTCAACTACAGTGTGCCTGACATCTCCATCGACTTTGCCTCTATCCTCGGCAGCGGTAATGCCGGCAAAGCCGGAGCCACTGGCGGCGGCAACCGCATATATATCGCCGGCACATCCGACGTAGACAAGGACATACCCGACACCCGTCGCAATGCAAGCAACACCCTCGCTCTTGTGATAGCCAACGAGACCTACAAGAACGTGGCCAAAGTGCCGTCGGCCTACGCCGACGGCCATGCCGTGGCCGAATATATGCGCAAGACTATCGGTATACCCGAGCCTAACATCAAATTCTGCCCCGACGCGTCGCTCGCCGAAATTTACGACGCCATGAGCGAGCTGCAGCGCAAGGCCAACCTTATAGGCTCCGAGGCTGAGATTATGGTGTACTACGCCGGTCACGGATTACCCGACGAGAACACGAGCGAGGCATATCTGCTCGCCACCGACGCCAATCCCACCAACTCGCGTACATGGTATAAACTGAGCGACTTCTACTCGACGCTTTCTGATATCAATGCCAAGTCGGTGATGGTCTTCCTCGACGCATGTTTCAGCGGCGCCGAGCGCACCAGTGGCGACGCCACCATCATGGGCAGCAAGGGTGCTCGCGGTGCTGTGATCAAGGCCAAGGAAGCTGCTCCCAAGGGTAATATGTTTGTGCTCTCGGCAGCCTCGGGAAATGAGACCGCGCTTCCGTACTACGACAAGAACCACGGACTCTTCACATACTTCCTTCTCAAGAAGATTCAGGATACCAAAGGCAATGTGACCCTCAAAGACCTTGCCGACTACGTTACCGAGCAGGTGAAGCACCACTCCAACTTCGTGATACAGAAACCGCAGACACCTACCGTGGTGACTTCGGGCACGATGACCGACAAATGGAAATCTAAAAAACTTGCAAAATGACCCCGCGATACCTTATATCGACTCTTTTAATGCTGCTCTTGGGAGTGGCTGCGGCCTTTGCGGCTGAAGACATTGTGAATGTTACCGGCGAATATACCTACTACGGTGACGACAACACTACGCCCAAGGAAGCCCGCAGGCTTGCTCTGGAGGGTGCGCGCCTCGACGCTCTCGCCAAGGCGTTCGGCACGACTGTGACGCAATCGCTTGTCTCCGACGAGACTGTCAAGGATGGTAAAGAGAGCAACTTCTTCAAGTCGTTCAGCGAGACGGAAGTCAAGGGTGAGTGGCTCGCCGACAACGGCGAACCCGAATATAAGGTAAGCTACGACAATGATGGCAACATCGTGATGTACTGCAAGGTGAAAGGCCGCGCCCGCGCGCTGAGCAACGAAGCTCCTGACTTCGAGGTGGCTGTGCTGCGCAACGGCACCGAGCTGCGCCATGCCGACACCCGATTCCGCTCCGGCGACGATATGCGCCTTTACTTCAAGGCTCCCGTCGATGGTTATATAGCTGTCTATCTCTGCGGCGACGACCGCATGGCCTATACTCTTCTGCCTTATTCGACTTCGTCGGTAGGCTGTGTGAAGGTGAAGCGCGGACAGGAGTATGTGTTTTTCGACACACGCCTCTCGCCTGCCGAGCTCCGCTCTGAGGTAGATGAAATGCAGCTGATGACCGACGAGGTGGTGGAGCGCGACCGCTTCTATGTGCTCTTCTCGCCCAAACCATTCGTAAAGGCCAATGACAACTTCACGGCCGAGAACCTGCCTCGCTCCATGCCTTTCAACGACTTCTATAAATGGCTCACCAAGACGCGCCGCAACGATCCCTCGCTGGCATTGAAGTATATCGACGTGACCATCGACGGTAATCCTGAATAATCAACAACTTGATGTTTAGAGCGCTGCCGGCGCGGTTTATATAGTTTAAAAGTTTAGTTTTGCCTGTATGCCTGAACTGATTAAACCTGTTAAACTCATAATAAACAAGTTTCGCTTGCGAAATTTAAGTCAATAAACTATTAATCACAATTCTTTACAATCATGAAAAAGATTATTGTATTTCTCATGGCACTATGCCTGATGATACCCGCAGTCAACGCTGCCGGTAACAAACAGCTTGAAAAAGCACACAAGAAAGAGATGAAAGCCAAGATGAAAGAGTACAAGAAAGAAGGCTGGAAACTCTTCGGAAGCACCCGCACCCTTGAAGTGGCTCTTCTCACCCACTACGACAAACTCAACAATCTCGGCGACGACGGCTATGAAGTAGCAGGTGTGGCCACCAACTTCAAATCGAAGAATATCGGCAAGCAGATGGCCTCAAACAGCGCCTGCGTTACCTACGCCCAGATGGCAGGAAGCACACTCAAAGGCCGCGTGGTAAGCGATATGTCGGCCAACGGCACTGACGGCTCTGAAGAATTCGAGCACTTCTATGCTGCCTACGAGCGTCTTGTAGAGAAAGAAATCAAGAACGAGATGAGCGAGAGCTTCTCTATCATCAAAGACAATGCCGACGGCACCTACGAGCTCCAGACCTACTACATCATCAACGAAAGCGCCGCCTACAAGGCTCGTATGCGCGCTCTTGAGCAGGCCAAGAAAGAGACTGCGCTCGCACAGGAGAACGCCGACAAAATCGCCGAATTCGTGCGCAACGGTATCGACCGTCAATAATCCAATCAAGTATAATTCTGCGGGTCGGGGCTGACCCCGGCCCGCATACCTCCCTATCTTTTTTAACCTCCATACTCCACCACGTATGAACAAACGTTTAGCACTTGTATTATGCTCGGCAATGGCAGTGATGTTGCCGTCGGCTCAACAGCCCAATGATGTGCGCAGCTCTTTCGACGAGTTCAGAAAAGGCTTGCTCGAGAATTATAAGTCATTCCGCGAGGATATACTTGGAGACTATGCCAAGTTTCTCGACGGTGTCTGGGTGGAGTATAAGGGCTTCAAAGGTATGGAGCGCGACAATACACCCAAACCGATATTGCCGCCTACAGCTGATGGCGTGCCCGGACAGGTCGATACGCCCAAGCCCGAGCTTGATACGCCCGAACCTATAGCCGATCCCCCTAAGCCACCGAAGGAGAATCCGGCACCAAAGGAGCCGGGGAAATTTGCCTTCGACTTCCATGGTGTGACTATGGAGATACCGCAGATGGAAATCAAGCTCATGGAGCGGGTGTCGGCGCCGTCTGATTTCGCCGCACAATGGCGCAGTTTCGACTCAAATGCCGATGTCAAGCGTCTTACAAACGATATCGAGGCGCTTGCCAAAGAGCACAATTTCAACGACTATCTCACCTACGACCTTGCCACGGCATACACCCATGCACGTTTTGCCGGCAGCTCACCCTCGGCTCGCACTTCACTGGTGCATTATATCATGGCTCATCTTGGCTATGATGTGCGTCTGGGCGTGAACGGAGCAGGGCAGGCATTGCTGATGTTCCCAAGCAAGCAGACCATCTACGGCCACCTGTTTATCAAGCTCGGCAATGAAAAATACTATGTGTTTACCGACCCGGCGGTGACTCTGTCGCAGTCCGACATGAGTTTCTACACCTGCGATCTGCCGGCAGCCGCGTCGCAGGCCGCCAAGCTTGACCTTCGCCTGAAGCCTTTGAAAATACCCTACGAGGCCAAGGAATACAGCGTGTCGTTCGGCGGAATTGAAATCAAGGGCGAGACCAATGCCAAGCTCTATCCCTTCTTATACAAATATCCTCAAATGCCCATAGCAGATTACGCCGACTCAGAGCTGCTGCCCGACCTGCGCGCCGATGTGGTGCGTCAGCTTAAAGAGCAGCTGGCGGATAAGGAGCGCGATGAGGCTGTTGATAAGTTGCTGCAATTCGTACAGAGCGGTTTTGAATATGCCACCGACGGCGAATACCACGGCTTTGAAAAACCATATTTCTTTGAGGAGATACTCTACTATCCCAAGTGCGACTGCGAAGACCGAGTGATATTCTACACCTATCTACTTTGGAATGTTCTCGGCGTTGAGAATCATCTTCTTGCATATCCGGGACATGAGAGCGCAGCCGTATCTTTGCCGGGACGCACGGGTGGCGACGCATATACCTACGACGGCCGCACATTCCTTATCTCAGACCCCACTTTCATAGGCTCAAAAACCGGTATGTGCATGCCTAATTACAAAACCACAACTCCCGAAATCGACCATATCTATAAGTGAGTGGTTGGTGGTTTGAGGTTTGTGGTGAGTGGTTGGTGGTTGGTAGTTTGTGGTGAGTGGTTTGTGGGCAGCGAGTAAGTTTTTGCTAATCTACCACCCACAGCCCACTAACCACCAACCATGACTTAAAGTTTGTGGTTTGTGGTTTGTGGGCAGCGAGAATGTTTTTACTAATCTACCACCCACAGCCCACCAACCACCAACCCTCGTCAGTTCTTCGACCAGAAGCTGACGGCCTCGCGTATGCTTGTGCGGGGGAAACCGCAGAGGTTGCTCAGCAGTTGCCACAGGCGCATTTCCATTTCATCAATATCGTTGTCGGAAATCATGATTGAGGCGAGGTAGCCGGAGACGTAGCGTTTCTGCCCTTCGGTCATGGCCGAGAGTATCGCCATCATTTCCACGGTATCCATGCCGTCGGCATGACGGAAAAGCTCTTCACGGCGCGCGGCTACACCGTCGGCAAGGCCCTCAAAAAGAATTTCGAGCTCTTTGGGGTCGATACGTCCATCGGCCTCTACCATCGCATGGCCTGCCTTGAGTATCGCGCTTATTTCATTGTCGTTGAATTCCATATCATTCTACCCCCATCAGAAGTTTGTTGCCGTAGGGTGTGAAATAGTCTGAGAGGATATATGCTGCGATCGGCACACGGATTTCGCCTTGGGCGTAGCTGGCAATCTCGTAGGGCTGATATACGAAGATTATGTCATTATCGCTGTTCACGCAGAAATTATTCCCTGCCGGCAGACTTGTAAGCTCTGTCGGGCCTATGTAATCACGCATGCTTGCGGCTGTCTGCTTAAGGATTGCGGGCAACTTCGCCAGACCTTCGGCAGTGAAAATATCTGAGAGTACAAATACCTTGCCTTCTTCAAGGTCGTAGTTCACGAAATTGGTGTTATACATGCCGTGGGCAGCCCGGGGCATGTAGTCGGAAATCGTTACGGCGTAAGAAAGAATTGTAGGCGAAAGCGATTCGATAGCGCCCGCAACGGTGTAAAGTCCATCGTAAGCACTGTCGGCGACTACAGTGTCAGCCACAGCATAGCCTACCTCTTGGGCCGCGCGGTGAAAGGCGGCTTCTATAATGCCTTTGTGATTGACTCCGGTGGTGTCGAAGGCCGCTTTGAGGATAGAGTCCTGAAGAACCTCTGTATTATGGCCGAGCAGGGCAGTGGGCATGAGGAGGTCGGCAGTGCAGTCGAAGCTGAGGTCGCCTGCTGCATCGTAGTCGGCGGCTGACCCTGCGAGGCGGTATGTGGCATGCGACTTGATGTGAGAGAAAGAAATGCTGTCGGTGTTATCTTTGCCTGAGCCGGTGCATGCGGTAATCGCGAGGCAGGCCGCCATTGCGGATAATATAGAGATATGAGCTTTCATTGTTATGTCAATTATGGATTTATGTATGGAAAACGTCGGTGAGACTGTTATGGTTCGTTATTGGGCGTATAGAGGCACACAATTCATCATATAGCGCCGCAATTCACCCCATTGGTAGTAGAGCGAATTGTCGCCCTTGCGCAGAGCCACAGGGTGCTCGTTGAGGTCGACGCGCACATAATAGCGCCCCGACTGACGGGCTTGGAAAACGATGAACTGAACATTTGCCGCCATAGGCACCACGTCGAAGTCGCGCCATTGGCCGGCAACGGTGTCGAAATAATTTGTAAGGTAGTAGCAGCCGGGGAAATGCAGCAGCGAGAGCAGAGGCATGAGCGTCTCTGCATGGCCGAAGCGCAGGATAGCCCGCGGCGACTCGGTGGGATTCGAGATATAATTGTCGGTTGTCTCGATGAGGTTGAGCACAAGGTCGGAGGCGATGTCGGCCGGTATTGTTGATATAGTCGTGGCAGTTCGCTGGAGATACTGGCGCATGTTGAAACAGCTCCATAGGTCCTGCGCCTCCTCGCGGGTAAAGTATGTGGCCATTGCCGAGGGCAAGCCCATGGCTTCGAGGCCCGCAACGACATAGTACTCGGTTATTGCAAGCTCGCGTTCGTGAGCCTCGTCTTTGAAGGGGAATCGCTCGCCGAGGGCGCGGCGGATAGCCGAGCGCGGGCAGGTAGAGGCGAAGAAACTGTCGTAGGTGGGCGCGTAGGATTTTTCCTTACGGAAGTCGAGGTAATCTTTGTCGAGATCGAAGGGGCGCATTAGCTTTGAGTTGATACGTCCGGTCGAGGTAGTGAAGTTCATGCGGTTGTTGAGTCGGTCGAGCTGATGTGTGAAGGCATACATGCTCATCATGGCGCGCGGCGAATATGACGACAGCGCCTCTACGACGCCCTCCTTGCTGAACACCTCGGTATAAGCCAAGAACATGCGCGAGGCAATGCCCTGCTGCTCGGCGATACCGAGCGAGTCGAGCGCGCCCCAGCGGTTATTGCTTTGACGGATTACCTCTTCGTTGAGTCTGGCGAGTTTGCGGCCGAGCGGGGTAATAGTGCCCGCCGAGTCGGCCTGCTCGAGAGCTTTGCGCAAGGCAAGACAATTGGCCGACGAAGCCGGGTAGCGTGCTCCGTGGCGACCTACATGATTTATGAAAACCGGCACAAGAGAGTCGGGATACTCGATAGGGTGAGCCGGCTCCGGATATGGCATGAGTGAGCCCTCGCATTGAGCGAAAGTATACCGGGGCACTTCGGGATTTGCTGCCGAGGCGGCTAATGTCAGTGTGAGGGAGGCTATCAGAGCCAAGGTGCGAAATGTTTTCATAAATAAACAGTCTTATAGTGCAAAATTAATATTTATAATTTAAGTTTCGCAAACGAAACTTGTTTATTTTGAGTTTAAAATGTTTAAGACGTTTAGAAATCTTGGTAAATGTAAACTTTCTAAACTGAGCCAAAGGCGCTTTAAACCTCAAGTTTTCAAGTAGCAAGGCAAATTGCGAAACTTGAATTTATAACAATAAATACAAAATTCAAGTTTCACGTAAACCTGAAAAATTGAGTCGGCGCCCGGTTGTCGGTGGGTGGTAAATCAGCAAAATCTATTTTGCAGCCCTAACCCACCGCCCACAACCCACCGCCCACCAACCATAAACAAAAGAGAGCCCCCTGCCGTTTGGCAGAGGGCTCTCCCGAGTGCGGAATCATTATTCCACGTCGTTCAGAATCGCGGATGTCACTTCACAGCGACTTTTTTTGCTTTACCGTTGGGTGTTACGATGATGTATACACCTGTTGTGGGGTTGACAACGCGGCGGCCGGTGAGAGTGTAGATCACGGCGTCAGCGTCGAGGTCTTCCACACCGATTTCAGTCACGCCAAGCTGTTTTGCCATAAGCTCGATTTCTGCGATGAGCTTGCGGATGGTGTCGGCGTCGACAGTGTAGTCGAATTCGCCTCCGTCGGCTACAGCCTCAAGCGCGTCGTGAGCTTCCTGACGGGCTTTGTCGATAGCGCTTTGAGCGATGTAGACAAACTGGGTCACGCTTGCCTCAGGATAGGTTTCGGCCACGTGTGCTACCATTGCGTCGAGTTCGCTCTGGAGAGCGTCGATTTCAGCAATGACTTTGTCGTAGGCGGCGCGATTGGCAGCGTCGACTTTATATTTCTCTTCAGCTGCGACAGCTTCGGCAAGGTATGCCTCGATAGCTTCTTCGAGAGCGTCGAAGCGCTTGTTGAGTTCCTGCTCATTGTCGGCGCAGAGGCCCTGCTCGTTGAGCGATTCGATTTCAGAAGCAAGAGCCTCTACCTCGGCGGTGAAGGCTTCACCCTTGAAGTCGTCTTTCACGTCCGGACATTCCTCGGCGATATCGGCGAGCATGTCGGCAACAGAATTACGGGCGAAGTCGAGTCTTTCGGTCAGACGCTCGTAGGCAGCTTTGTTGGCGGCCTCGCGCTGCTCTGATTTGAATTTCTCTTCGGCAGCAGCGGCGGCAGCCTGATAAGCTTCGATTTCCTCGGCAAGAGCTGCTACCTTCTCGTTGAAGTCGTCTTCGTTGGCTACGCAAGTACCTTCTTCATTCCACTTGTCGAGCTGCTCTTTGAGAGCGTCTACCTTGGCGCTGATTTCTTCACCTTTGAAGTCGTCTTTCACGTCGGGACATTCTTCAGCAATTGCAGCGAGCATGTCGTTCACGGTAGTACGGGCTGCCTCTACGGTCTCGTTCATACGGTCGAAAGCGGCTTTATTTTCAGCGGCAGCCTTGTCGGCCTTGAACTGCTCCTCGGCGGCAAGTGCAGTAGCCTGATAAGCCTCGATAGCTTCAGCGAGAGCCGAAATCTGCTCGTTGAAGTCATTTTCATTAGCTGCGCAGGCGCCTTCTTCATTCCATTTGTCGAGTTGCTCTTTGAGTGCGTCTACCTTGGTGGTGAGTTCCTCACCCTTGAAGTCGTCTTTCACGTCGGGGCACTCTTCAGCGATAGCGGCGAGCATGTCGGTGATGGTAGATCGTGCTGTGCCGATGGTCTCGTTCATGCGGTCGAAAGCGGCCTTGTTGGCAGCCTCGGCCTTGAACTGACGCTCGGCTTCGTAGGCGTCCTGAAGCATTTTCTCGATGTCTGCGCCGATGGCCTCGATCTGCTCGTTGAACGAGTCGAGCTGAGAGTTGAGAGTGCCGTTGGCATGTGCTTCTTTGACAGCGCTCTCGAGAGCGTCTATTTTCTCATTGATGGCCTCGCCGGTGAAGTTGTCTTTCACATCGGGGCACTCCTCGGCTATCACACCAAGCATTTCCTCTACAGTGCTGCGGGCAACGCCTATCTGCTCCATGAGGCTGTTGTAGGCGTTTATGCTGCTCTCAACAGCGATGGTGAAGTCGGCGGGGCGCACGTACTTGCCGTCGGTGGTGTATGTGGCCACCATTTTCTCCACCATGATTTCGCCGCTTTGGCCATTGTAGCTCTCATCGGCCTCTACGGTGAATGTGAAATATGTGCCTTCATTGGCGCTCAGGGGAGTGTTTGTGAAGTCGATACAAGCGATCTTATAGGCATTGCCGAACTGGGGGTTGGGGAATGTCTGGCCGTAGGCTGTGTTAGAGCATACGCTGCCGAGCACAGGGTTTTCTTTGATCGACAGTCCCTCGGGCAGAACGAATGTGGCCTCCATGCTGTAGACATCGCAGTTGGCCGTGTAGTTGAAGCTCAGGGTCTTTTTCTCACCCGGATTGATGAGAATGCTTGTAGGCTCTACAGAGAAAGTGACCTCGACATCATTGAATTCCGCGCGGACATCAAAGGCGTCCTGATGGATTTCCTCTGTGCCGTTGGGAGTAGAGAAAATGATGTTGTTTACGCGGATAGTGCCGAGTGTGCCGGTAGCTGTGGAGCTTTTAACTTTTACCGGAACTTCGAGCAGTATACCGTCCTCGCCTTTGATGGGCAGGTTCTGCATGTTGAAAATCAGCACGCGGCCTGTCGTTTTATTGAAAGTAAGGCCGTGGTTGTTGAAGCGGTCCTGATTCTTGATCACATCGCCGTCAAACTCAAGGAAGTCGGGAAGGAGAATGTCGAACTGCATTCCGGCGATATCCTTGTCTGAAGAGAAATACACCGGCATGTTGACAGCTTCGTTGTTGCCGAACATTACGGGGCTGTCTATCTTGATCTCCTGTGCGAGTGCGGGCATGACGGCCAGCAAGAGGCATAGAAGGGTAAAGAAGTGTTTGATTTGTTTCATAATTATAATTTGTTTGCTTGGTCGGCAGAGTTTTAAAAAGGAGAAGGGTTAACCGCCGAAGAGTACGGCCGGCGGTTTACCCCCTTCTTCCATTAATCACAATTCATGAGAGTTGCGGTCGGAGTGAGCATGCGGGCGAGTACAAACCAATACACAATGAACATGCGTAGACCCGCATACCCCTGCTGATTATTTACTGATGTTTCGCAAGCTGCACATCAGTAAGGCAAAAAAGGGAGTAAAGGTAAAAAGGCAAGATGATAGTCTTGTAAATGAGTAATATTTGTAAGGTATTCTCTTGCCTGCCAGAGGCAATTGCCTTATCAACCTTCTTTGCCTATTCAACTTAAGCTTGCGAAAGTTGAATTACTTATGCATCTCTTTCGATGTGGTGCCGTCGGAGCGGCGGATGATGTTGATACCGCGCTGAACCGCACGCAACGACTGACCGGCTGCATTGTAGATACGCTCCTTGACATTGTGGGCGCTCTCCATGATGCTGTCGAGCATGGTGGTGTCGGCAGTCTTGCCCTGTACGGCGGTGTGTGTCGGGTCGGCAAGTATCATATCCGTAGCCACGGGGTTGCCAATGCCCTCGATGGTGAGCTCTACGAGTTCGCCCGAGTTGCCCTCGAAGGCGGCGTTGGCCATAGAGAAGATGACAAGACGGTAGTTGCCGCCGCCATTGTCGTAGATCTGCACCTCGTGACCTGCGGCACGACCCGACAGACGGGCGTCGAGCAATGTCATGCCGATAGGCAGCTGGATGTCGACCTGAGCACCGATAAACGATGAGCTGTTGTTGAGGAAGAGTGAGTAGAGGCGGTTGCCTTCTTCCTCACCGCTGCGGACGAGGCCGAATACATTGTCGCTTTCGACTACGCCGTGACGTGCGATTATGCGGCGGGTCGAAGCTGAGGATTCGTTGCTGATAATCTGGATAAGAGCGGTGCCGTCGGCGATGTTGAGTTCGCCCGAGCCGTTGACATCGGCAGCGGCTGCGATGGCTGCGCCATGCTCTTCTTTGATCTGCTCGAGAGAAAGACCCTCGCCGATCCAGTTGAAAAGAAGCTGGAGGTCGGCGGTGTTGGGTTCGCCACCGTTGCCGTTGACGTCGCCGATAACGTAGGTGTTCTCCACGATTTCCTCGCGGATAGCCTCAAGAGCCTCTTGGATAGCATTGGTGCCTTCTACGAAGTTCTCGTAAGCCTCAATGCGGGCAGCGTCGTCTTCGGCAGCTTCTACGGCAGCCGAGGTCTCGTTGTAGAGTGTCTCGAGAGCTGTAGCCTGCTGAGAGATTTTCTTGCTGATTTCGCTTGAGTTGATTACCGAGCCGGCGTCTACGAGAGCCTTGCGGGCGTCGCTGACAGCGGTCTTGGTTGCTTGGTTGGCGTTCTCGGCGTAGGTCTGTGCGCCCATGAGCACGTAGTAGTCCATCTCTGTAGAGAGGTCGGCGATAGCGTCGCTGAGCTCGGTTTTCTCGGCCTCGGTGATACCGTCGGGGTTTTCTTCAGAAATAGTGCTTTCCTGAGCGATAGTCTCGCCGATCTTGGCGATACGAGAGTCGAGACCGTTGAGGTAAACACCCCATTCGGCAACGCCCCATGCAGCCACTTTCTCTTTAGCGGCTTCGAGGGCAGCTTTTGCTGCGTCGAGTTCGGCGGTGAGAGCCTCTGCATTTGCCTTGGTAGCGGCTTCGATAGCGGCTTTGTTGGCAGCGTCTTCCTGAGCGGCGGCAGCTGCGGCGTTGAGTGATTCGAGCTCGTCGGCAACGGCCTTGATCTGCGATTCAAAGCTGTCTTTGTGGAGCAGAACTTGGTTGCCGTCTGCTTCGATAGCGCTCTTGATACCTTCGAGGGTGTCGAGAAGCTCCTGATACTGCGGCTCGTACTCGTCTTTAACCAGCTCGCCTACGGCAGCCTTACCGGCCTCTACTGCGGTGTATGTGTCTGAGTAGAGTTCATCGAGAGCTGTGAGGACGTCGGTAAGAGCGGTGTTGTCGGGTGTTACAAGGCTCTGCAGGTTGACGAGCTCGTCGGTGAGTTTCTTCTCAAGTGCGAGAGCGTCGGTCTTGTAGCTGTCGCTAACGCTGTCTTTGTTGCCGTTATAGAGTTTTTCAACTGCAGCCTGTAGCTCGTCGATTTGGGCGTTCTTCGCATTGGCTTCTTCATCAGTTCCGAGTTTGCCGGCCGCACGGGCGTTGTTGTAGGCAAGGCGGATCCGGCTCATGAGGCCGTTGAGAATTGCGTTCTCGTTGCTAACGAGCGAGGTATAGCCATTGTCGATGTCGCTCTGAACATTGCCGATTGAAGTGCGGATTGAGGGCTCGTCTTTGACGATGTCTTTTGAAGCCTCGATAGCACTTTCGATGGCGTCGATATCACCGGCGATGTCGCTGTTGGCGGGAGTGGCTGCGAGGCCATCGGCAAACTCTTCGAGAGCCTTGTTTTCCTCGCGCAGTTTCTCAACCTCAGCCTTGAGGTCGGCGCTTGTGGTGTCGGCGTCGGCAGCAGCCTGATTCTTGGTCTTGAGGCTGTTGAAGGCGTTGCGGGCAGCTTCCATCTGCTCATTAAGGCCGGTGAGGGCGTCTTTGAGGTCGGCGAGAGCGGCAGGCGTTGTCATGGCGTCTACAGCGGCCTTGGCGTCGTTGAATACCTCGATGTTCTCATCGTCCTGCACATATTTGAAGCCGGCGATTTCATCGGCCATCATGCCGAGTTCTTTAGTATCGTCGCCCCAAGCCTGTGCCCACTCAGCCTTAGCGGCGCCGGTGGTGTCGATGGTGATTTTATCGAGTTCGTTGGCGATGTGGTTTACAGCAATCACAACATCAGAAGACTCGTTAAGGAATTCATCCTGCGAATCTATTGTATTCTGAGCGTCTTCGGTGTATTCGGTGATGATATTGGCGCTTACACCGGCCTGCTGCATTTCATCTTTGGCGGCGTCGACAGTAGCCTGAGCCTCAGCGATGATGGTGTTGTAGTAGGTGGTGGCAACCTGAGCCGCGGCTTCTTTCATCGCGTCTACGAGAGCCTGCATTTCGGCGCTGTAGCTGTTGTCGGCCTGCTCGGTGAATTCTTCTTCCGAGATAACCTTCTTGGCGGCGTTCTGAGCATTGATGAAGTCGGTTACCTTGGTGTCGAGAGCTGTGATCAGGGCAGAGTATTTGTAGATGGGCTCGTGGTCGCCGAGTACCTTCTTGTCTTCACCGTCGACATTCACAACCACATTCTCCTTGAGGTAGTTGAAGTAGTCGGTATTGGTGAGGGTTGCGCTGCTGTAGCCGTTGAAAGTGTCGATAGAGTTGACGTAGTCGGCGCGGAGGATATCATACCTTCCTTTCCATATTTCCATCCAAGCGCTGTTGGCGGTAGCCACGAGGTCGCCGTACTCGTTGTCAATCTGGTTTTGGATGTTGTCGGCCTTATTGCGGAGATCTTGATATTTCTCTGAGAGTTCGCTTTTCTTTGTGCCGGCAATGCCTTGACCGTAGACGTCGCCAAGCTCGCGGTTGACAACTGTGAGCGAGTCCATGGTGTCGGCAAGATTCTTGAACCATCCGTCGGTGGTAGCCTCGTCGGGGTTGCCGCCCTCGTCGATGAGTTTCTGAAGACCGTCGATGACGTCCTGAATGTGTTTGCGGGTAGATTCGGCGTCTTCGAGAAGACCTGTGTAGGCTCCCTGATTGTCTTTAATCTGCGCAGTGGTGTCTTTCACGCTCTTCTCAAGGGCTGCGATCTTGTCTTCGATAGCCTTGCGGTCGGCAGCGGTGATGTTGCCTTTGTCGATACCTTTTTTAAGAGCGGTATCAACATCATCGGTAAGGGAGCCGGCTTGGGTGGTAAAGCCATTGATGACTTCGTTGAAGTGCGAGAGAGCCGGATCCCAAGAGGTGTTGTCGTTGGTGTCCTGTGCGGCAGCGATGAGGTCGGCGATATCGGCAAGTGTACCGTTCTGAGCTGTAGCCCAGTCTTGGTTGCTCTTGTACTGTGCGATGTCGCTGTCGAGGCCGTTGAGGTCGCCGAGCACTTTGTTGAGTTCGTCGTAGATAGTGTTGGCAGCTGCGGGGATGTCTTTTTCGGTAGCTGCAACGGTGGTTGCGATATTGTCGAGAGCTGTCTTGATAGCTGCAAGACGGTCGGCAACGTCAGAGTTACCGTAGTATTCACCCTCGGCTGCTTTTTCAACAGCTGTATATTTTGCGCTTACCACAGCTTTGTTTGCAACTTCGGCGGCGGTGGCGTAGGTGGCGAGGATGTCGGCTACAGAACCGGTGAAAGCCTCGTCGCTGTTTGTCAGCGCTTCGGCAAGGGCGGTGAGTTCAGTGTAAGCTTTCTGAGCCTCAGAGCCTTTTACGCTGTTGTAGGTTGCAAGGGGTGTATTGTAGTATTCATCAGCTACAGTGCCGAGAGTGGGCTTGACTGCGCCCTCGATAAAGCTGATCTTGCCGGCCTCGGTGCCCATGTTGTCGATAGCGCTCTTGCGTGCTTCGAGAGCTTTGAGGGCGTCCTGCTGAGCTTTTACGAGGTTTTTGGCGTTGGTATCGGTGAGAGTGAGAGCGTCGCTGATTTCTTTCTTGAATTCATCGGTGCTTTCGAGTGTGAGATCGCCGAGCGAGGCTGCGATTGACTCCATTGTGCCATCGAATGCGCCCTTGATGATATCTACAGTGTCGACGTTCTTTTCGATATATTCTTTAAGAGTGTCGTATTGTTTCTGCAGATCGATGATGGGCTGGATGGCAGCGAGTTTTTCCTTGATATCGTTGACAGTGGTGTCGAAGCCGTCAACGGGAAGCTCGAGCTTGGAGTAGGCATTCTCAACCGAGGTTTTGAGTGCGGCAATGTCGCCGGCTACTTTGGCAACCTCTTCTTCAATGCTTGCAGGAACGCTTTCGGGAACTTCGAGGCCGGCGATAGTCTCTAGAGCTGACTCCATAAGCGGGTTCTGCTCCTCTACCTTGGCTTTGGCATTGGCTACGAGAGTGTCCATAGCCTCTTTAGCGGCAGCTATAGTGGCGGCAGCGGCGTCGTATTTGGCAGCGCAGCCTTCGATACCGTCGGCTGTAGCTGTGGTTGCAGCTTCCTCGGCCTTGGCCTTTTCATCGGCGAGCTCGCTCTGCCAGCCTGTGTTGACCTCGGTGAAGGCGTTTTCGTATTTTTCAATGCCTTTGAGAGCGATGAGCTGGCTCAGGTCTTTGTCGTAGGCGTTTTGGATAAGACCTTCCTTGCCCAGCTCAGCCATGAGGTTATAATATGCTGTGGCGTCGGCAATCCATGTCTTATATACCTGATCTTGTGACCACAGGATATTGTTGTCGTAATCAGAGAGGGGCTTTTTGAGCTCGTTATATTTCTCTTCGACTTCGGCTTTGTCAACCAGCGTTGTAGCGCCTTCGAATACGCTCTTGAAGTAAGCCTCGCAATCGGCGATTACTTTCTTCATCTCGACAGTCTTGGCAGCCTGCTGCTCGTCGACGTATGCGTTGACGTCATCGCTAAGGCCTTCCTGTGCTTTGTCGATGGCGGCGTTGATTTTGTCGAGCTCGTCCTGCAGACGGGTTATCTCTGATTTGAAGAAGTCGTAGTTTGCGTCGTTTGTGGTTTTGATATAATATGCCTCATTGTCGGCAGCGGCTTTCTCGTTGTAAGCCTCGGCAGCCTCGATGAGAGCTTTGATTCTTACAGTGATAGCGTCGCTTTCGGGGTAGAGCCACATCTTCTGGTCGCCGTAGGCCTTGATTTGATCATTGCCGTTGAGGGTGGCGATAGCAGCTTCGATAGCGCTCTTTTCGGTGGCAAGCTTGGTGTATTCGGCTGTGAGTGAACTCTCTTCATTATCGAGAGTTGTGAGGGCGGGAAGCTGGGCTGTGAGATCTTGTGTAGCTTTCTCAAAGTCAAACACGAGCTCGAGCTTCAAGGTAGAGAAGCTGAAACCGTTGTTGGCGGCCGACTCTACTACGAGAGTTACATCTTTAGCCGCGTTGCCATCGACTGTGAAGTTATATACACCGTCGGTGCCGGTGACAACCTCGTTGCCGATTTTTACCTGAACTCCGGTGGCGTCGGAGAAAGTGAGTTTGTAGTTGCCGGGCTGGAGATTTAAGGTGCGCTGTATATAGCCGCCGGCAATAGGGCAGTTCACACCATTGTCAGTGAATACTGATGTGCTGCCTGTGATACCTGTTTGAGTCCAACCGGCCTCGGCTTGGAGACCGTCGTTGACTGTGATGTCCGCCATGGCGTTGAAAGCCAAGGGGGTCACCAAGAGAGATGCGAGTATCTTCTTTTGCATGTGATAATATAAATTAGTTAATAAGTTTCTTAATTTCAATACATTGCAAGATGTGGCAAAAGCCCCGCCGAGGGCGTAGGCACGAGCTTTATGGGCGGTCGTTGCTTCATAATTGAGTCTTTTTTGCCAAATTTCTGACGCAAAATTAAACATTAGTTCACAAATTACCCCCCCCAATTGCTAAAAATCGTTAAAATATAATTTTTTAACAATTGCGCTCTTTCAACTTTAAAATTCGGTCTGTAACGGTGGTATGAATTTTCGTCTGAACTTTCAAATTCAGAAAATTGTTTGTATCTTTGAGAAATTTTCTAAACGTTTCAACCAAAAAAGAATTTAGTATGAAAAAATTATTGGCAGAAGGCGTAGGCACGATGTTTCTTGTGCTTCTCGCTTGTGGTAGTGCCGTACTTGCCGGCCCGTCGATAGGCGGACTCGGTATCGGCCTGTGTTTTGGTCTGGTGCTTGTGTGCCTATGCTATTGCCTCGGCAATATATCGGGTTGCCATGTCAATCCGGCAGTGTCGCTCGCAGTGTACCTTGCCGGCCGTATGAGCGGCAAAGAGTGTGTGGGCTACATCGTGTCGCAGCTTTTTGGTGCTACTGTCGGTGCTGGCTTGCTCTACGCATTCATCTATCTCGGCGACGGCTTCAACTATGGCGGCACAACAGCCCCCGACGCCTACCTTGCCACCAATGTCTTACAGCCCGGTGCCACAGCCGGCATGGCACTCTTGGCTGAAGGTCTGTTGACATTCTTCTTTGTACTCGTGGTGCTCGGCGCCACCGACGCCAACAAAGGCTTCGGCAAATTCGCCGGCCTCGCCATCGGTCTTGCCCTCGGCTTGGTGAACATCGTGGGCATTCCTGTCGACAACTGCTCTGTCAACCCTGCCCGCAGCTTCGGTCCCGCTGTTTTCTGCCCTGCAGCATGGGGTGACTTCTGGATCATGGTAGTAGGCCCGGTAATCGGCGCAATGCTCGCCGTGCTCTGCTGGGTAGCCATGGCCGGCGGCCGCAAGGCAGTGAAGTGATAAGGTTTGTGGGGAGTGGTTGGTGGTTGGTTGGCTGTGGGCAGCGAATTACTTTTGGCTACCCTCCGGAACTAATCTACCACCCACAGCCCACCGCCCACTTCCCACCAACTCCAAACCTAAAAAACGCCCGCGGAAATTTAATCCCGCGGGCGTTTTTTTGCTCAAAATATGATGTGAAACCGTGAAAAATCACTATCTTTGCAAATGATAATATATTATTAATATCTATATAATGCGACCTGAAACAGCTAATATATTAGCTATACTTGACGCGTATACTTTCCCCTCTTCCGAGAACATCGCAAAGGCTATCTCCGACGATTTCAGGCAGCGCCGGATAGAGAAAGGTATCACGCGCGAGGCTATGGCGGAGAAGTCGGGTGTGCCGCTTGCAAGCATTGCCCGTTTTGAGCAGAAAGGACTGATATCACTCAACAGTCTCATCGCGCTTGCCATGGCCTTGGGCTATCTGGGCGAGGTGAAAAATATTTTCTCCGAGCCGAAGTTCGACACTATGGAGGAGCTCGCCCTCATACGCCGCAACACCGGTAAGAAGAAAGCAAGCTCAAGAAAACCGAAAAAAGATAAATGAGTTCAATGACCGACCGGCTTATCATAAAATTCCACGAACGCAAGGTCGGGAGTCTTTCTTTAGACCCCGACGGACGCCTCTGCGTCTTTGAATACGATCAGGCTTGGCTTGTAGACGGTTTCAGTATCTCGCCGCTTGAGCTTCCTCTGAAATCAGGAGTGTTTGTAGCCCGTCCAATGCCTTTCAACGGTAACTTTGGTATCTTTGAAGATAGCATGCCCGACGGTTATGGCCGCTATCTGCTCCATAAAGCATTAGCCAAAGAGGGTATCGACGACAGGAGTCTGTCGGCTCTCGACTTCTTGAGCATAATCGGCGCGGGAGGAATGGGAGCCTTGACCTACGAGCCGGCCGTGTCGATACGCAAGGAGGCGGAAGTGACTGATTTTGATCTTCTGCAGCAGAAAGCCTTGGAAGTGCTTAGAGAACAGCAGGATACCGACGCCGGCCTATTGCTGTATAACAGTGGAAACAGTGGTGGAGCACGGCCTAAGGCGGTGTTTGCCGACTGCGAGGGGCATTGGCTTGTGAAATTTCGGCACACCTACGACCCCACGGATATCGGTGTGCAGGAATTCCGTTTCAACCAAGTGGCACGGAAGTGCGGTATCAATGTCCCCGATTTTAAGCTTACCAATGGTAAATATTTCACCACACGAAGGTTTGATATCGATGAAGACGGCAGTCGGCTTCATGTAGCGACAGCGGGAGGTTTGCTCGGTATTTCTTTGAGCGAGCCGGTGCTCGACTATGCCAATCTTTTGGCTCTGACCGGTTTTATCACTCAGAATCCTGCGGATGTCGAGGAAATGTTCCGTCGTATGGTTTTCAACTATCTTACAGATAATAAGGATGACCACTGCAAGAATTTCAGTTTCATAGTCAGAAAAGGAACTGATGGAAAGTGGCAGTGGCAGCTTGCCCCGGCATACGACCTCACGCTGTGCAGCGCCGGCTACAACGGCGAGCATGCCACCTCAGTCAACGGCAAAGGAAGGCCCTCGCTTGATGATTTTGTTGCCGCAGGCACCCACATCAAGATGTCACCTCAGAGGTGTATCGAACTGGTAGGGCAAGTGAAATCGGCATGCGGTGATTTGATAAGGTATCAGATATAGTGTTGATTACTCCGAAACTTTTTCGTAATTTTGCTGCCGTTAATTATCAACGACGATGAAAGTACTTAAATTTGGTGGCACTTCAGTAGGTACGGCCAAACGGATCGAGCATGTTGCCGATCTCATTTCCAAACCTTTGGAGCGTAATATCGTGGTGCTCTCCGCTATGTCGGGCACCACAAATTCTCTTGTTGAGATTTCTGAATATCTTTATAAAGGCAATGTGCCCGGGGCGCAGGAGACAATCAATGCGCTCGAGGGGAAATATATCGCCGTCCTCACCGAGATATTCGCTGACACCGACATGCGCGACAAGGCCGCAGCCCTCGTGGGCCGCTCTTTCGCCTTGCTGCGCTCATATTGCAACGCCCCTCTCACGGCTGCCGGCGAGAAAGAGATTCTTGCCCAAGGAGAGCTTATGTCTACGGCCATCATGCAATGTCTGCTTTTGTCGCGCGGTATCAAGTCGGTGCTTCTGCCGGCTCTCGACTATATGCGCACCCTCGACAGCGGAGAGCCCGACATGGCGCACATCCAGTCGCACCTTAGCCGTCTGATTGAGCTTGAGCCCGAAGCCGAGGTCTTCCTCACCCAAGGCTATATATGCCGCAACGACCACGGCGGCGTCGACAATCTCAAACGCGGCGGCAGCGACTATACAGCCTCTATCATCGGTGCCGTGCTCGATGCCGAGGAGATACAGATCTGGACCGACATCGACGGCATGCACAACAATGACCCCCGGTTTGTGGAAGGCACAAGCCCCGTGCGCCGTCTTCACTTCGAGGAGGCCGCCGAGCTCGCCTACTTCGGGGCGAAGATTCTCCACCCCTCGTGCGTGCTTCCTGCCAAGCTCCACAATATACCGGTGCGCCTGCTCAACACCATGGAGCCCGCCGCTCCCGGCACTCTGATATGCAACGCCGCCCCCGACGGCACCATCAAGGCCATTGCCGCCAAAGACGGCATTACGGCTATCAAGATCAAGTCGGGACGCATGTTGCTGGCCTACGGTTTCCTGCATAAAGTATTCGAGACATTTGAAAATCACCGCACAAGTATCGACATGATGGCTACCTCAGAGGTCGGTGTGTCGGTGACCATCGACAACGACTCGCGCCTCGCCGCCATCGTCGACGACCTCAAACATTTCGGCACTGTCACCGTAGACAAGGATATGGTGATAATCTGCGTGGTGGGCGACCTCGAATGGCGCAACACCGGCTTCGAGGCCCGCGTGCTCGAAGCCCTCGAGGGAATACCGGTGCGCATGATTTCATACGGCGGGTCGAACTACAATATCTCTGTTCTCGTCCAGGCCTCCGACAAGATCGCCGCCCTCAAAGCCCTCAGTGCGAAACTTTTCAACAGCTGACCGGAAAAATTCATTTTGCCGAATGGCAAAAAATCAGTAACTTTGTCAAAATAATCAATTACAGCTATAAATAGATGGAAATTAAAGGCACAATCGTACAGGTATTGCCCCCCCAGTCGGGTATCTCAAAAGCCGGCAATGCTTGGAAAAAACAAGAATATATACTCGAGAACAACGAAGGTCAGTTCCCCCGCAAAATATGCATGACATGCTTCGGCCAGACCGCCGACGCCATTCAGCTCACAGTCGGCCAGCGCGTAATCGCCTCTTTCGACGTAGAGTCGCGCGAATACAACGGCCGATGGTACACCGAGGTGCGTCTGTGGCGTGCCGTGCCCGATGAAGCTCCCGTAGCCGGTGTGGCTCCCGCTCCCGCCGCAGCAGCTCCCGTGGCCGGAGCTCCCGTTCCTCCTCCCCCCGCGATGACTACCGCCGGCGAAGACGAATTCCCCTTCTGATAATATTTCGAGTAACTCACTATGGCAATAGAACTCAAAAATCTCACAAAACGTCAGGACAACTACTCGCAGTGGTATAATGAGTTGGTTGTCAAGGCTGATCTCGCCGAGCAGTCGGCCGTGCGCGGTTGTATGGTTATCAAACCCTACGGCTACGCTATTTGGGAAAAAATGCAGCAGACTCTCGACCGTATGTTCAAAGAGACCGGCGTGCAGAATGCCTATTTCCCCCTTCTGATTCCCAAATCGTTCCTCTGCCGCGAGGCCGAGCACGTAGAGGGTTTCGCAAAGGAATGTGCCGTCGTTACCCACTACCGTCTTAAAAACGACCCCAACGGCACCGGCGTCATCGTCGATCCCGAGGCCCGTCTGGAAGAAGAACTCATCGTGCGCCCCACATCAGAGACCATCATCTGGGGCACATATAAAAACTGGATCCACAGCTGGCGCGACCTCCCCATCCTCGTCAACCAGTGGGCAAATGTAATGCGCTGGGAAATGCGCACACGCATGTTCCTGCGCACAAGCGAATTCCTCTGGCAGGAAGGCCACTGCGCACACGCCACAGCCGAGGAAAGCCAGGCCCGCACCGTGCAGATGATCAACCTCTATGCCGAATTTGCCGAGAAATACATGGCTGTGCCCGTGAAAATCGGTGTCAAGACCGCCAACGAACGCTTCGCCGGCGCTCTCAACACCTACACCATCGAGGCCATGATGCAGGACGGCAAAGCCCTGCAGGCCGGCACATCGCACAACCTCGGCCAGAACTTCGCCAAGGCTTTCGATGTCACCTTCGCCAACAAAGACAACCAGCCCGAATACGTGTGGGCCAACTCTTGGGGTGTATCTACCCGTCTGATGGGTGCCCTCATCATGACCCACTCCGACGACAACGGTCTCGTGCTTCCTCCGCACCTCGCTCCCATTCAGGTTGTCATCATACCTATCTACAAGAATGCCGAGCAGCTCGCCGAAATCACCGAACACGTGCTCCCCATTCTCGACCGCCTCAAGGAACTCGGCATATCGGTTAAATTCGACGACGCCGACAACAAACGTCCCGGCTTCAAATTCGCCGACTACGAGCTCAAGGGCGTACCCGTGCGCCTCGTCCTCGGTGCGCGCGACGTAGAGGCCGGCACTGTAGAGGTAATGCGTCGCGACACCCTCGAGAAGCACTCCGCTCCCCTCGCAGGTATCGCCGATTACGTCAATACACTTCTTGAGGATATACAGAAAAATATCTACGACAAGGCCGTGGCCATGCGCGACGCCAAGACTTACGTCTGCGACAGCTACGACGAGTTCAAGGAGCGTATCGAAGACGGCGGTTTCTTCCTCTGCCACTGGGACGGCACTCCCGAGACCGAAGAGCGTATCAAAGCCGAGACAAAGGCTACAATCCGCTGCATACCTCTCGACGGAGTCGATGAGCCCGGCAAATGTATGGTCACCGGCAAGCCCTCAGCCCGCCGCGTAATCATCGCCCGCAGCTATTGATTTTATTTAGAGCAAGATAAAGCCGCCCCACTGCATGGCTAAATGCAGTGGGGCGGCTGTTTTTATGTCAATTTTTCAGAATGAGTACTGCACCATTGCGTTGAGGCGGTTGGCGTGGCCGCCGAGGCCGCTGATGTCGTTGCGGGTACCGTGGAGGTATTCTACGCCCACGCGCAGGTCGCTGATGACATTGTAGAAGGCGTTTGCGGCGATATACTGGCCGTAGCGGTAAGTGTCGGAAGCCATGCCCGAGGTATTGTATAGACGCGCTTGGCTATAAGAGGCCGTCATGAAGAAATCGGGAGTGAAATTATACTGCAGGCCGGCAGTCCATCCGAGCGACGCCGGTGCTTTGAGCTTGCCCGAACCGTCGGGGATGAGGTCGTAGCCGAGGCCGTCGAGGTCGTTGATATATGTGGCTATGCCTTTGCCGTAGGTGCAGTGCCCGAAGAATTGCAGGCCGCCGACTACATTTGTGATTGTGCTTAGCTGTACGCCCCAGCCGGTGCGGAAATGGTTCGACCCGGCTGCTTGGTCGCGATAGCTGAGTTCGCGCAGTATGCCGGAGAGGCGCAGGTGGCTGTCGCCCTTGTCCCATTCATATTGTATATATGCAGGAATGTCGGGGAAACGCTGCGATATGGCGCTTGTCTGAGCTGCAAGGGTGTATTCGGCCGAGGGAAGTTCTGCCGAGATGGCGTAGGAAAAGCCTTTATACGACGGGCTGTTGTAGCGCACCATCATATTCTTGGCCGATGTCTGACCCGACGGGCCTTGGTCGTCGATGGTAGGCGCCATTGCCGGGCCATCGGCAAATGTGCTTCGTGCTTTACCGAGAGTCACGTTGCCTACTGTGACGTATGCCTGTTTGAGCACGAGGCCATAGCCGCCGTTGTTGCCCGTGAAATTTGTCTGGACATATACTATCACACGCCCTACTTTAGTCTCGCGGGTGACAAGTTTGAGGAATATCGAAGAGTTTGCCGCAGTGGCGCCGAAGCGTTGGCGCTGGGCGGGGTTGAAGGGCACCGGTATCATGTTGGTGATGAAATCATTGCTGTTGATTGCCCCGCATAAATCATATTCGCCTACAGCCTTGACATAGCCGCCTATACCGAGGGCGACAACGCCTTTCTTGTCAAGAAAAAGAAAACGCGGGGCGGCAGGGTCTTCAAAGGCAAGGTTGGTGCGGGAATACATCGCAGCTACATTGCCGATGTGGTCGGGGTGAGTCTCATCGCCGGAAAGGATGACGGCGCGGCTCGGTATCGAATCTGTTGTTTGAGATAATCCTGTAAAGAAAGCAGGAAGGAGAGCAAGGCTCAGAATTGTTTTTTTCATTGGAGTGTGTTGTGATGTTATAAGAAAACAACAATACTCGATTGCGATAAGTTTTCAGAGATATTAAATTTTTATGGATGGTTGAAACATCTTTCCATGTCGCTTGTTTAAATATTAAAAACAAACAAAAATATCATCGCATTATCATGACACAAGAAAATCCAACGAAGAGATACACTGTAGGACTGATGAATTTCGGCGTCATACTCCTGTCGCTGATTCTTATAGTGTGGATTTCCGTCGACACCTTCGAGGCCGAAAACCTGCTGCTTGACCACCGCTATATGCAATTCCAATTCTGGGTGTGCATATTTTTCGTGCTTGACTTTTTTGTAGGCTTGTTCTGGGCCGACAACAAAATGCACTTTTTCAAACATCATCTTGTATTTCTTCTCCTGTCGATACCTTACATAAATATCATCAATATCCTCCATCTCGAGCTGAGCCACGACGCTATATACTTCGTCCGCTTCATCCCCTTGGCTCGAGGCGCTCTCGCAATGTCGATAGTGCTCGGATACCTGTCGTCGAATCCGGTGTCGAGCCTGTTGCTCTCCTATCTGTCGATTATCGTAATGGTCACATATTTCTGCTCGCTGATATTCTTCCAGCGCGAATGTGGCGTCAACCCCGAAGTAAAGACGTACTGGACGGCTCTGTGGTGGTCGGCGATGAACATGACAACCGTAGGCTGCAACATCTCGCCAGTGACGGCCGCCGGCAAGATTATAGCGGTGATACTGCCAATGTGCGGCATGATAATATTCCCCCTCTTCACCGTCTACCTCACCGACTACGTGACGCGCCTCGTCAAGCGCGGCCGCAAGGAGCGCACCTCCGACAACGCTCCTCAGGTATAAACGAAAAGAAACCGCCGCCGCGGTTTCTTTTTCGTTATCGGCACGAGCGCAGCACGTGTGCTACATGCCGTCTTCCACGCTCCATACAAAGGCTCTGAGCCCGAGTTTGGGGCGTTCTTGATTGAACTGGCGGAGCTTGGCGAGCACGGCGTCTACGCGTGAGTCTTCTACCATTGTCATGATGGCGCCCGCAAGTGATGGCCATGCATGGCTGCCGTAGTGAGGCTCGCCGTCTACGCTGCCGCGTCCTTTCACCTGTTCCCATGAGGTGAAGCCGCGGCAGTTGCTGCGCTCGAGCATTTCCACTATTCTCTCGTAATGTGCCTGATCGTAGGCTATGAAGATTGCTTTCATTTCTGAAGTAGTTTATGTAGTTTGCGGCGCTGGTTCTTGATACCTTGCGAGGCGAATACGCAGTAGAGTACAGGCACGAACAGCAGCGTCAGAATCGTAGAGAATGTGAGGCCGCCGATTACGGCAGTACCCATCGGGCGCCACATCTCGGCGCCTTGTCCGGTGCCTACGGCCATGGGCACCATGCCGAGGATGGTGGTGAGGGTGGTCATCACTACCGGGCGCAGACGCGACTCGCCGCCGTTGATTACCGCCCGGCGTATCGACATGCCGCGCTCGCGGTTGAGCGAGATATAGTCGATGAGCACGATACCGTTCTTCACCACGATACCGATAAGCATGATGGCGCCGATCATACTCATCACATTGAGAGTGTGGCCCGACAGCCAAAGGATGATGAATACACCCGAGAAGGCAAAGAGCAGCGAGGTCATGATAATGCCGGGATAGGTGTAGCTCTCGAACTGGGCCGCCATCACGAGATACACGAGCACTATGATGAGCAGGGCGAGCACCATGAGGTCGCCGAACGAATCCTGCTGGTCTTCATAGCTGCCGGCGAGCTGTATGTTGATACCCTGAGGTATGTCCATGCGGTCGATTTTGGCAAGGGAGGCCTCCACAACCTGACTCATGGGCACATCCTGCACAACGGTGCTCACAGTGACTATGCGCTCGCGGTCTTTGCGCTCGATTGTCGGGGGAGTGAAGCGCTCCACTACGGTGCCGACGTCGCGCACACGCACGGCTTTGCCGGCGCTGTTGTAGATGAGTATATTCTCGATGTCGGAGAGCGATGTGCGGTTTTCGGGCGCGTACATCACCTTGATGTCGTATTCCTCGCCGTCTTCGCGGAATTGCGAAGCGAGCTGGCCGTTGATACGGTTGCGCAGATAGGTCGCTGCCGTAGACAGGTTGAGGCCGTAGAGAGCGAGCTTCTCGCGGTCGAAGTCAACCTGATATTCCGGCTGATAGTCGGAGCGCGATATTATCACGTCGGCGGTGCCGGGTATAGTGAGCAGCTCGGCCTGAAGCATACGTGCCACAGAGTCGGTCTCGTTGAAATCATAGCCGTAGATTTCATAGTCGATTGTAGGCTGGCCACCCATGCTGCCGCCCATGCCGCCTACATTCACCTGAGCTTTCTTGAACTCGGGGAAGTTGCGCAGGTCGTCGCGCATTAAGCCGGCTATCTGTGTGGTGCTGCGGTCGCGCTCGCCGGGGTCGGTGAGGCGGATGTTCATCGATATGATGTGCGGGCCGTTGTCGCTCAGCGAGGCGAAGGTGTTGTCGCTCGACGCTGTGCCTGTGGTGTAGTTGATAATCTTGATTTCAGGATATTTCTCTTTCCAGAGCTCTACAAGGCGCGCGGTGCTTTCTTTCGACAGCTCTACGCGTGTGCCGATGGGCATTTCGAGGCTCACGCGCATTTGGCCGTCGTCGGCGGTGGGGAAGAACTCCGTACCCACCTGACGCACGAGGAAGAGCGAGCCGATGAATATGCCCATACAGATGATGAATGTCACGAGCTTATGGCTCACCACCCACTCAAGCAAGCGTCCGTAGCCGCGGTCGAAGGCATCGAGGCCGCGGTTGATGGGGGTGAAGAGCACTGTATAGAGCTTGCCGTGATGATTGACGCGGCGCAGGAGCAGCGAGCAGAGCATGGGAGTGAGCGAGAGGGCGCACACTGTAGAGATGATCATCATGATGGTCACCATCCAGCCCAACTGACGGAAAAGCACGCCGGTCATACCGGTGACAAGGGTGAGGGGGAAGAACACCGCTATCAGCGTGAGCGTAGACGCTATTACCGACACCGCCACCTCATTGGTGCCATGCACGGCTGCCTGCTTGGGGTCGGAACCTCGCTCGATATGCGTCGTCACATTCTCAAGCACCACAATGGCGTCGTCGACCACCATACCGATGGATATCGACAGTGCCGACAACGACACGATATTGAGCGTATTGCCCGTGGCGTAGAGATAGATAAACGATGCAATAAGAGAGATAGGTATCGTGATGGTGATGATGAGGGTTGCGCGCCAACGGCCGAGGAAGAGGAATACCACCACAATCACAAACAGGAGCGCATACATCACCGTCTCCACAAGAGAGTCGATGGTGTTGCGGATGTTGTCGGAGGTGTCGACGATGATACCGAGCTCAACATCGGATGGCAGACGCTTCTGCAGCGAGGGCAACATCGACAGCACCTTGTCGGAAATCTGCACCGAGTTGGCGCCGCTCTGTTTCTGCACTACAATCATGGCGCCCTGACGGCCGTTGTTGTAGGTCTCTTGCGTGCGTTCCTCAAGGCTGTCTTCTATTCGTGCGACATCGCTAAGGTAGATTGTCTTGCCGTTGAAGCTGCCGACAACGATATCTGCCATCTCTTCAGAAGCCTTGAATTCGCCCTGTACGCGCAGCGAGTAAGTCTCAGAGCCGATATCGAATGAGCCACCGGGAATATTGCGGTTCTCGGCGCCGATAAGGTTGCCGATCTGCTCTACGGTGAGGTTGTAGGCTTCGAGCCTCACGGGGTCGACATACACATGTATCTCGCGCTTGGGAGCACCCGATATCGACACCGAGCCCACGCCCGAGATACGGGCCAAGGGGTTGGCCACGGCGTCGTCGAGAATCTTGTAGAGACCCGGCATACTCTCTGAGGCATTCACCGACAGGATGATGATAGGAATCATGTCGGTGGAGAATTTGAAGATGATGGGCGTCTCGGCGTCGTCGGGCATCATTGATGATACCATGTCGAGCTTGTCGCGGACGTCGTTGGTGAGCACGTCGATGTCTTCGCCGTATTCAAATTCGAGGGTTATGACTGATATGTTCTCGCGCGATTTCGAGGTGATATGCTTGAGGTTGCTCACCGAGTTGAGCACATTCTCAAGCGGTCGCGTCACATTCTGCTCTATATCCTGAGCGCTCGCTCCGGAGTAGGTGGTCATCACCATGATGGTGTTTGTCTCGATATCCGGATAGAGGTCGATGGGGAGATTGCGCAGTGAGAACAGACCCAAGATCACGACGGCCACAAAGCACAGGGTCGTCATGATGGGGCGTCTTACCGCATTTCCGTATAAACTCATTTATGCTGATTCTGTATGGGTTTGTAAATCAGTGTTATCTCACTTCTACGCGCACACCGTCGGCAAGTCTCGACTGGCCTGTGATTACTACGGTGTCGCCGTCTTCAATACCGGATATAAGCTCGTAGGCGTTGTCGAGGCGGCGTCCGAGTTCAACACGCTTGTAGCTTACGGTAGAGCCGTTGAGAACATATACATATTTGTTGCCCGAACCTGTCTGCTTCACTACGGCGCGGTCGGGCACCACCACATTGTTGCGGCTGCCGAGGTCGATCGACACGCGTGCAAACATGCCGGGCTTGAGGCGCTCCTGACCGTTGGCTATGCGCACTTCGACTTCAAATGTGCGGGTTGCCGTATCTACTGTCGGGTAGATACGCTGCACCTTGCCTTGGAAAGTCTCGCCCGGGAATGCGTCGAAAGTAACCTCTACATCCTGACCGGCTTTGAGTGTTGCAAGATCATTCTCGCTTACGTTAATCATCACCTTCACCACCGGGGTAAGCTGGCCTACAGTGAGCACGGGCAGAGAGCCGGTCATATCGCCCGGGTCGTAGTTGCGGGCAGTAACCACTCCGGTGATGGGAGAGCGTAGCACGGTGTTTTCGAGAAGATTGTCGTACTGCGACTTGGCGGCGTCGAGCTGAGCCTTAAGCTGGTCTACAGCCTGCTGAGTGCCTGCACCGATTTCGAGGAGTTGCACGGCACGGTTATATTCGCGCTCTATCTGCTCGAGGTTGATACGCAGCTGGTCAATGTTGGATTTGTCGAGCACCACGAGTTCTTGTCCGGCGCGGACATGGTCGCCTACCTCAACGTTGATACGCTTGATACGGTTTGGGCTTGCCGGGGCGATATTGTTGATATTCTCAGCCTCAACGTTGGCTGTATATACTTTATTTTGCGGCACTTCCATGCTGTGGGCAAAGTCTACGGTCACGATGGGCAATTCTTCTTCTTCCACAGCATTGACCTGCTCTTTTTTGCCGCATGATGTGAGTGCTACAGCGGCTATTATACTCAGACTAAGGGCTATATATTTCATTTCTTGCTATATTTTTCGATTGGGGCATTTCCCAGAAGCAACTCGAGGTTGCTGTGGGCTACGAGGAAGTTGTAGATGGCTTGATAGTAGGCGAGGCGGGCTTGTGTGAGAGCCAGCTCGCTGTCGCGCAGGTTGAGATAGTTTGTGGCACCGATGTCGAAACTGCGTTCCTGTATGGTGTGGGCGCGCTCAGCCTCGCCGACACTCTCAGCGCACGAGGCTATCTGCTTGACATTCATCTTGATATTGTCGATGGCAATTTTTACCTGCATGTCTACGCTGCGTTCGAGGTTCTCGCGTTGCCAGCGCATTTCCTCGACCTGTATCTGGGCCTGCTTCACCTTGCTGTAGCGCTGGCCGCCTGAGAAGATAGGCACAGACAGCGACAGCCCGATTGATGAATAGGGATTCCACCGGAGGTTCTTGAAGGGCGAGCCGTTGTTCATCGAAGTCCAGTTGTAATTGGCCGTCAATGCAAGGGTGGGGGAGTAGGCGAGTTTCTGAATCTTGAGATTGCGGCGGAGTATGTCGGTGTCAATGTCGAGCAGGCGCAAATCCATGTTTTGGCTGTAGTCAGGGTCTATGCTCAGTGTGCGCTCGTACATCGAGCCCTCGTAGTTGGCGAGGCGGTCGGTGACGGTGAAGTCGAATGTGGAGTCAACACCCATGAGGATGAGCAGCTGCAGCCGTGCCTGCCTGATGGAGATATCGGCCTGCATGAGCTGTGGCTCTATGTTTTTCATCGCCACCGAGGTGCGGAGCACATCGTAGTCGCTGGCCGCTCCGAGGGCATATTGCTTCGAATATGTATCGTAGGTGAGTTTAGCCATATCATAGCTCTCCTGTATCACCTTGCGCGAGTCTTCGGCAAGAAGCAGGGTGTAATAGGCGTTCTTCACTTGGTTTACAAGTTCGAGTTTGCTCTGGCGGGCAGCCTCTACATTGCGCAGAATCTGTTGGTCGCTCAGGCTGAGGCTCTGCCACAGCTGAGGAGCGATAATTGGCATAGAGGCTTGGAAGCCGAGCGAATAAGAGTTGTCGAGGCCGACCTTTATGCCGCCGTCTCCTCCACCCCCACCGGCACGCGAAGAAGGCTCGTCGGCATTATCGCCGCCGGCACCCCCGAAATCGCCGAAGCCGTCCATGCTCATATACATTGTCTGCTTGGCAAGTGTGCGGCTATATTGGCCGCCGAAGTCGATTGTAGGGAGCAGTTGGCCGATTATTTCCTTGCGGGAATAATCTACCCTCTCCACTTCCATGTCGGCGACCTTTACGGTGGGGCTTTCTGCAAGCGCAATTTCGAGGCAGCCGTCTAAATCGAGCACCGCAGGTGTCGCGGCTGACACCGATGTGGCGCCCGCCATAAACAGCGCTGCAAGCACTGTGATATGTTTCATTGTGATTATAGCGTTAAGTTCCTAAAACAGACACAAAAATACTACATTTTATCCCTCTCGCCAAGCCACTTGGCAATATATGTATAAAATAAGCCAAAAGGAACAAATGTATGTCCCTTTTGGCCACCTATTGAAACCTTATTCTGATTATCTGATGTGGATTTCCACTTTATCGTCGGGCTGCATTTGGAGCAGCAGGAGATTGCCGTCGGTTCTTAGCGGGGTGTATGCGCCCATGCGGCTTGCGCTGACTTCTTTGTCGGCCCAATCTCCTTTTACGGCGACTGTGAGCGGTGCATTGAATAAGTCGGCAGGCAGGTCGGTAGATGTGCTGATTGTCATGCCGGTAGCGGTGTGGGTGGCTTTCACTGCAACATTGTCGCGCTCGGTGCGGTAAGTGGCGATGTCGCGGAATGTAGCCACCCATATCGAGTCTTCGCGGCTTTTGACGTAGTCAAACATATCCCACAGGTCCTGCGGAGTGTGCCAGTTGTCATAGCCTACACGTATGCCGTGAGTCATTGTCACTCCCCAGTCACCGGTTGCCACAACCTGATCAACCCACGCCTTTATAGACTCCGGAGTGCTTTTGTTGTTGGCCTGTCCGATACCTTTCTGGTGCAGACGTGTGCCTACGCGTCCTTCCGAGGCTATCTCTATGAGCCAAGAGGGGGCGGCATTGTAGGGATAGCAGAATGTGACGGGGCGCACTCCGGTGTTGGCGGCGATAGCGCTGTCGTTCATCTCTATTTCACGCCTTGCCTCTTCGGGTTTCATGAGCACGAGCTTGCCATGGGTCCATGAGTGGTTTGAAATCTCATGTCCGCGCCCGGCCATTTCGCGGAGTTGGCTCCATGAGGCTCGCGGGCGCACGGTGTCGTTGCATGCGTCTACTTTTTGGCCTATCACCCAAAAAGTTCCCCTGAAGCCTCGTTTTTCAAGCTCTGGAGCCGCAAGCAGGTAGTGGTCAAGGTCGCCGTCGTCGAATGTGAAACTGATTGCTGCGCGACGGTTGTTGCGAAATCGGGTCACATATACGTGCTCTGCAAGCTCTGTCATGGCGTCGGCATAGCGTCGGCCGAGCTCAATCTGCGCCTTACGGCTGAAGTGCGGGTCATGCTCTTTGTCTTTGAAGAGACGGCCGAGGTCGTGACTGCTCACGTATGTGCAGTTTTTCACACGATGGCACATCGCAGGTACTACAGAGTCGTTGAATGTGTTGATATCTTTCGCCGGCGCCCAGCCCCACCGGCCGGTCTGACCGGCTACGACGAGTACATCATGAGCGTCAAGAGAATCTCGCAAGGCGCCTATCATCGTGGCAAACTTGCCTCCATAGTCAGGCGTATGGCGCTGGATGTCAGTTTCGCCTTGGTGCCATAGTATGCCTTTTAGCGTACCGTATTGCATAGCTTGGCGTGCGCGGCGGACAGCCTCGTTGAGAAAACCGTGGCGGTCGCCGGGCTGCCATTGCGATATGGCAGAGCCTCCTTTGGCATTGACTACGAGAAGTATCTTGCGGCCTGTGCGCGAGTGCATGAGGCGCCCGAACTCGTTGGCCGGAGAGTAGCCCTGCAGTTTGATATCCTTGCGGATAGAAGAGTAGCGGTTGAGCGGAGCTATTGCACGGGTAGGTACGCCATCGCTGTCGAGAAGCCATACGCCCTCGATCGCGGTGGTAGTGTCGGCGGCTTCGAGCGTGCCACGCCCGGCCATATTAGACTGCCCGAGGAGCAGATAGACGTCGTAGCCGTCATCGACGGCCAAGGCGCCTATCGCCCAAAGGGTCAGGACTATAAACGTGACATATCGCCTCATTTCAAATTGCGGAGGAATTCGATTTCGATAATCTTGAGTGAGTGGCTGCCTTTCGACTCTTTTTCATCGTTGCGGCTGTCCATCTCCTTGATAGCGCCGAAAGCGTCTTTGCTTGTAGAAGAGCCTACTTGATGTATCGAGTAGCGGCGGGCCTTGGGAGCGTCGGCGGGGATGGGCAGATGGGCGAAACCGAGGCCTTTGGGAGTCCAGCCTTCCCAGATCATTACTGCTTCTTCACTGCCTTCGGGGTGTGCGTAGACACGGATGGGATAAGATGTGGAGCGGAAACCTTTCATCTTCAGACATATCTCGTCGATATCCGTGTCTTCGGAGAGTGTATATTTCACCCAAGCCTTGTCGAGCGAGGGGTCGCTCTCCCATGAGGTGTTCTCGTAGGTGTCGAAGCTCAGAGTCGGGTCTCCCGAGCCTGCTTCGGCTTCCATGATAGCCACCTCGCGGCGCCAAGGGGTAAAAGAGGCTCCGGCAGGAGTGGCACCGCGGTCGAGCACGGGCTTGAGGCCGTCGGCGGGGCGGTAGCTTGTAAGACCTCCGGATACTTCTATGGGGAGGGTGTTGAATTCGATTTCCGCTGTGGGCAGTCCTTCGGCTTTGGCGGTGAGTTTCACCTTGCCGGCCTTGGGCATGGAGCGGAGCATTACGCGGTTTACACCACATTCAACCGGGAGTGTGTCGCAAAGAACATGGTTGAGGGTAGCCTTGCGCTTTTTGTCAAACTCGGGGTTGCTTCCTTCAGACGACGCTGAGGTTGAGGTGAGGGCTGCCTGATTGGTGTTGAAGCCGAAAGGTTTGTTCTTGGCAATGCCACCGCGCCATTCAGCCGGGCCTTTGAGTGAGAATTTTACCAAGCGGTTGTCGAGCGGGCAGCGGCGTCCCTGAGCGTCGACTACTTCATATTGCACCAATATCACGTCGTTGCCGTCGGCTTTCCATCCGGTAGGATTCTCGATGGCCGTGAGTTTTAGGGCCACAGGCTCGCCGGCGGTCACTTTCTCGTCGCGCGATACTTCACGTCCGGCCTTGTCGTAGGCCTTGGCAATGAGACGGTCGGCCTCGTAGGGTACATCCTTGAATGTGTAGAGGAAACGGTAGTCGTGGCTTACCGGTTTCAATATCTTGCCGTTCTGCTCCAGTACCACGCTGTCGGCATTCGACACCACATAGATTGTGGGCACTTTGAAGCCCGGCTCATAATTCCAATGGCCTACGATGTAGGTGCGCGGTTTGAGGTCGTCTACCCAACCGTCCCACATTACCTGATGAGCAAAGAAAGCGTCCTTTTCAATACGCATGGGGTCAACCACACCGCTGACGCGGTAGTTGTCGGCGCTGCGTCCGTGGCTCTGGGTGTCGCTGAAAATGATTTTCGCACCACCGGAGTTTACTTTTGTGCCGCTGCCGGGGCGCTCGGTCCAGTATTCGTACCAGCGGCGCACGAGCTCTGCCACAAATTCGTCGTTATTGTGGTTGTAAGCGGCAGCCGATGCGTTGCGGTAGAGAGGGCCGTCGCCTTCCTGATGATAGGGGTATGACCATGAGTTCCAGAAGAAGCGGTTTGCCTCGTCGCGGCAATACTCCATCATCCACATGGGTTTGGTGTCGCTCTTGTTGATATAGAGCATTTCGCCGCCATACTCGGCCTCGTCGCGGTCGAGCATTTCACGGGAACCGATTGCGCGGCCACCGTAGGGGTCGTATTGATTACGGAGAGCCTTCATTTCTTTCATGTGCTGAGCCGACACGCGCTGGTTGCCACTCTCGTAGAAAAGGATAGAGGGCGAGTTGCGGTTGTAGATGATTGCGTCGCGCATTACTTCGAGGCGCTGGGTCCATTTGCGTCCGTTGGCGTCGCGCTCGGCGTCGCCCGCCGGCATAGCCTGAATCAGACCTACACGGTCGCAGCTCTCTACATCCTGCTTGTTGGGGCATGTATGCATCCAGCGCACAAGGTTACCGCCCGATTTGACAAAAAGATCGTTTGAATAGTCGCTGAGCCATGCGGGTACGGCCTGACCTACACCGGGCCATTCGTTGGTGGTGCGCTGGGCGTAGCCGTGTACCATCATCACACGGTCGTTGAGATATATCATGCCGTTTTTGAATTCGGCTTTTCTGAAGCCGGTGGTGGTGGTCACCGGGTCGGCGCCCTCGAGAGAAGTCGTCACATTGTAGAGGTAGCCATATCCCCACGACCATAAATGTAGCCCGCTGAGGCGCTTTGAGGCATGGAGAGTGACAGTGCCTCCTGCCGGGATAGTCTTTGCCTCGCCGGCGAATGTGGCCACCACTTTGCCGTCGGGGTCTGACACGCTTACGTCGAGAGAGCGGGTGACGGGTTTGTCGGTGCTGTTGTGAACCTGACTCTCAACATTGACAGTCACGGTGCCGGTGGGTACATCATAGTCACTGCCGTAGATATATGTACCGGTAGTGCCGAGGTTGGAGTAGAGCGGAAGTGTCTGATATACGGGGTCGGCTATATGGAGCCATACATTCTTGGGCAGACCGCCGTAGTTGACGTTGAATGACTTCGTATTCCACTGCCAAGTCTCACCGGTAGCCTCTTCTTTATAATCCCAAGCATTGTCGGTGCGCACTTCGATAAAGTTCTCACCCTCTTTGATATAAGGGGTAAGGTCGAAGCCGAAAGCCATCACACCGTTTTCGTGCAGGCCGAGGCGTTGGCCGTTGAGGAAAACCTCAGCACCCTGACGCGCGCCCTCGAATTCGATGAATACCTTCTTGCCGCCGTCAGCAACTTGAGCCGCAACCTCTTCCGGGAGGCGGAATTTCTTGCGGTACCATACTTCGCCGGTGGGCATTTCGTAGGTAGATACTTTGAAAGACTCATCTTCGGTCCAAGCATGAGGCAATGTGACCGGATGTTTTTTCAACATCTTGGCCACTTCCTTGTCGGTGGACGAGAGATTCCAATCGGAATTGAAATTGTATGTGTCGCGGGCGTCGGCCGTCTGCGGCAAAATCGTTGCCGCCAATGCGCATGCCAGTGCGCCGCTATAGAATATGTTTCGGTGTTTACCCATCGTATTGAGATTTATGATTGATTTCTGTCGCAAAGTTATGCCCGAAAAATTCTTTGCTGTTCCTGCTGTGTTGCCAATTCGGGCGATAATTGTTGAAAAACGCCCTGAAAGGCCACTTTGCAACAAAATTATCCCTGTTTTGCAACATTTTCGGCAAATAATCACTATATTTGCCATTGAAAATCTGATGAGCCATGAAACTTTTGTCCGTGCTTATTATGATATATCTTGCGATATTTCCGGTATCTGTCGCTGCCGGGACTGTCGCTGTGGATATGCGTCATGGTCTATCGGAAAGCCGTATACGTGCGCTGCGACCGTTGGCTGACGGTCGGCTGATAATAGCTACCGCAGGTTTTGTGGATGTCTTTGACGGAACTTCGTTTGTCAACATGCCGATTGAAGCAAGCAATGGCATTAAACTCGCCGCCAAGAGTAAAAACAGGTATATTTATTATGACCGCAGGGGACGTATATGGCTAAAGACTCCGGCGTCGCGATATAACGAGACAGGCTCTGTTCATGTTTTCGACCCGCGTACGGCAAGCGATATCACCGAGGATGTATTTGCTGAAATGCCGGTGAAAGATATCGTGGATCTGTTTATCGATGAACTCGGTCGGTGTTGGGTAATAGATTCAGCAGGTATGCTATTCACTCCCGACGCTCCGGATATTCCAAAAATCAACCTTGCCCATATCAGCAACGACCTGCCGGTGGCAATATCGGTGGCAGGTAACTCTTTATTTCTATGTTTCGACAGCGGGAAGATATGCGCCCTAAATATTTCCGACGGGTTGATACGCTATGCCGGCGCGCCTAATATGCCTTCAGGAGAAATGAGGCTTACAAATGGTATAAAATGGCGTGGCGACAAGCTGATGGCTGCTTTTCAGAGGCATAACCGGAGGGATAATTCATGGATAGCTTCGCTTGACACGGCTGATTGGAAGTGGACTCTTGATACTGTCGGAGCGTTGATTTATGATTTCGAGGTTGACAGCGCCGGAAATCTGGTCAAGGATATACCATCACTCGGGCTTGATATATTCTGCATGGCCTACGACCGCAACGGCGCTCTCTGGGTCGGCACTAAAGAGAATGGATTGCGATATATCAAAGAAGGACGCGACAGCATAATCCGTTGTTCTCAAACAGCTTTTACGCGTCAGCCGAAAACAGCTACACCGCGTGAACGGCAGGTTTTTGTGCGCTATGCCTCAGGTATCACAAACAGTTTTGCCACCGATTCTGCCAACCGGTATATTTATCTTGCCACGACGAAGGGCCTGATGATTGTTGACAGCCTCGACCGCCATGTGGCCACAGTCGCCGCCAACGTTGCATTACCCAAGCATAACATACAGAGCGTCGCGGTAGACCGTCGGGGCGATGTATGGTTTGCCTCAACATCCGGTATATCGCGGCTAAGGCCTTGCGGCAATGATACCTTCGATATAATACATTTCGGTATTCTCGACGGCCTCGATATCGGTGGTGCCGAGTTTTATCCTGCTGCCATAGAGATAGACTCATGCGGATATGTGACGGCCGGTTATCCGGGCGGCTCCTGTCGCTTGGATACCGCAGCCATCGACGAGCGTAATTACAAAGTCTACCGTATACCCGAGCCGAAAGAAGCTGATGTGATTAGTGGAAGCAGCCGCTTGTTATGGCCTGCTTTTCTGTCAGTTGTAGTGCTGATTGGTCTTTTAGCTGTAACGCTGCGCTATCGTAAGCGGCAAGCGGAAACCACTCCTGCTGCCGAGCCCCCATATCAAGGTATGGTCGATAGAATTGCAGAGAAAGAACTCGGGACAGCTGATGAAAACTTTGTGAAGCGTCTCAATGCAGTCATATCCGAACATCTTGGTGATGAAGATCTCAATGTGGTCACGCTGAGCTCGTATATGGCCATGGACCGCACCAATCTCTACCGGCGCATGCAAGCCGCTATGGGAGTTTCGCCGTCGGTGTATATACGCCGCTTGCGCCTTGAGGCTGCCGCAGATCTCCTGTGCCGTACAGAATTGCATATCGCCGACATCGCTATCTCTACCGGATTTTCATCAGCCAAATACTTCTCCTCAACATTCAAGGAAGCCTACGGAATGCTTCCTGCACAATATCGCAAGCTCAACTCAAAAGCTCAAGGCGGATAAAGCGTTTCGACCCGGGACCCAAGGCAAAGGCCGCGCTGTTGCGAAGCCCCGGAGCCCACACAATCTCGTCGTTGCGGGTGAGAAACCATGCTTCGCGCTTTTGCTTCGCGCTGTAGCGGGCGTTGGCAAAGAGGTCGCTCACGAGCTTGCTCTTGCTGCTGCCGAAAGGCACCATTCGGTCGCCGCGTCGGTAATGGCGCAACTGCCAATGAGCGTCACCGGCGAGTGCCGAGATGTCGAAATATGCCACGCGGGCAGCGGTAGCCTCAGCATGGAAATCGGATATGTAGCCCTGACTGACTGCAATATGCACCGGGGAGAGTATGTCGTGGCTGGGATTTACGTCGAATGTTTCGTCGGATTGACTTGCAGCAGAGCTGACAGACAGAAAGCCGCGGTTGATTTCTGCCACTACATTGCCGTCGGACGAATAGAAGCGCTTGCCTGAGGATTGTGCAGCACTCAGCATGTCGCAAGCCTGAGTATAGTTGAAATTGAGTCCTTTGAGATATTCAAACAGGCGGGTGTCGGCAAATGGTTTATCGGCGAGGCTTGCCAAGTCAATTCCATCGGGTGTGGTGACAGATTTTATCGACTCATCCACGGCCTCGCGGAATATGCCTTCCATCTTCTCAAGGTTGCCAATCGTACGGAGTATAGCGTCCATAGCTCCGGGAAACTGCTCTTCTACAAGCGGGAAAATATTGTTGCGCAGACGGTTGCGTCGGTGAGCGTCGGAGGCGTTGCTGCTGTCTTCGATGAAAGAGAGGCCCAAGGCCTTTACATAATCTTCAATGTCTTCGCGCGATAGTGGCAGCAGGGGGCGCACTACATTAGCCGAGCGAGGACGCATTGATGTGAGGCCTGCTATGCCGGTGCCGCGTAAAAGGTTGAGCATGAAAGTCTCGGCGCGGTCCTCTCGGTGATGTCCTACGGCGGTAGCCTGCGCACCGTCGCGGTCCATCAGCTCCTCAAACCAAGCATATCTGAGACTGCGGCAAGCCATCTCTACCGACTCGCCGGTGGCTTTCATGCGTGCCGGCACATCGAAATCGCGGATGTAGATATCTACATCGAGCCTTGCCGCAATGTCTCCGGCATGGCGCATGTCGCGCATTGATTCTTCACCGCGAAGATGGAAATTGCAGTGTGCGGCGCGGCAGTCGTAGCCCAAGCGCGACAGCACAGCCAGCAGCGCTACCGAATCAGCCCCGCCGCTGAGCGCCACAATCACCGGCGCACGCCGGTGGAGCAGTCTCTCACTCTCTATATATTGTTTTGTAATATCTTCAAATTCAAGCGTATCCATAATAAAAGCAGCGAGCCTCGCTGATATTGCTTTGCAAAAGTAAGAATAAAAGCCGGAGCGCAGTGTTAAATAATAATAATTTGGCCTGCACTTGCAGAAACAGAGATATATGGAGTTCCGTATACCAATTATTATTTGTAAATTTACGGTCTGACAATTTACATCTATTTAATGGACTTACAGAGGATAAATCAGCACAAGTCGTTGTTTGATAAAATTCAGCAACATATCTCAAACGATGATGGCAGTGAACAAGTGGAAGTTTGGTTTGCCCGAGAACTTCAGGAACTGTTGGGCTATGCCCGATGGGAGAATTTCCTTGTAGCAATCGGCAGAGCCGTGGATTCGTGTAAAACGCAAGGAATCAATGTAGATGACCATTTTCGTGAGGTCACGAAAATGGTCAAGCTGGGTAGTGGAGCCAAGCGTGAAATACAAGATTACATGCTTACCCGCTATGCATGTTATCTCATAGCCCAGAATGGCGACCCCAAAAAGGAAGAAATCATCGAAAGTGAAATAAGGCAAGGGCTGATTCTGAAAGTGGAATCAGCCCTTGCCTTAGAAACTGTTTAAATTTATTTATTGCAGGATTTGATAAGACTCTCAAAGACAAGATGAAATAAGATTTAAACAGTAACCGGTCAGCCCTTGATCAGCAGCCATATTGTTGCCGCCGAGGCGAGGATGAGGAGGGCGAGGAAATATTTCTCGGCGCGGGTGAAGAGCGCTGCCTCAGGACGTCGCTCCTTGCGGGCCATGATGTAGAATCCTATGCCCATTATATAGAATACCGATGTCATGAGCATGGCGAGGAGATTGCCTGCGTAGGCCATCCATAGACAGAAGGCACAGCATACTACAGCTACAGTCTTCATTGCGGCCGTATCGGCTTTCTTGAGCAAGAAGAGGCCGGTGAAGAGATAGCATGGTATGATCATCAGGCCGGTGATATGTAGTGAGGCCATATAGACGTCGTCGGCAGTGACTACGAGGAGCAGAAACAGCTCCATGACAATGCTTGAGGCGAAGAGGCCGAAGGCCGGCATGCCGTTGCTGTTGAGGCGGGTGAATACTTTCGGAAGTATGCCGACGGTGGCAGCTTCGTAGGGTACTTGTGCCACGACGAGCGTCCATGCCACCCAGCCACCCAAGAGCGATATTATCACAGCGCTTATAACGAACCAGTAGGCCCATTCGCCGCATACCTCACGCAGGATGTAGGCTATCGACGGGTCGTGGAGCCCGGCCAACTGTGCCTGACTGAGCAAACCGAAACAGAGCAAAGATACTGCCATATAGAGCACGAGGGCTATGAGAAAACCGGCGAAACCTGCCCGGCCTACATCGGCAGGGCGACGCGCGCGTGCCGACATCATCACCGCTCCCTCTACACCGAAGAAGCAGAAGAGCGTCACCATCATTGTCTTTTTGATCTGCTCTGCCACGCCTTCGGTTGACCATATATTTCCCCAGATGTCGGCAGTAAAGAGCTGTGCTTTGAAAGAGATGGCGAAGACCCCTATGATAAAGATGAGCATTACCACCTTAACCAAGGCCAAGAGAGAGTTGACGGTCTTGGCCGTGCGTATGCCCCGGGCGACGATGAAATACATCAGCCATATCAGCACAGAGCCGAATGCCACCGTCTCCCAGCCATGATTGAGCAGGGCGGGGAAGAATGCGCCGCATGAGTCGTTGAGCATTACTCCGTATGCGACATTTGAGAAAGCCGTGCACAGCCAATAGCCCCATGCGATATTGAATCCGGCATAGTTGCCGAATTCAGCCTGTGCGTATTGATATATACCTGCATTGTATTGCGGGTATCTGTTGCTGAGCCAATTGAAAGCGATGACAAGGGGGAGTATGCCGCATGCGGTGATGAGCCAAGCCCAAAACACCGCTCCGGGTGAGGCCACCGCGGCCATATTCTGCGGCAGATTGTAGATACCCACACCTACCATGAGGCCAAATACGAGGGCTGTCAATCCCCAGAAACCAAGTTTACCACTTGTAAGCATTTTATCAGAAATTGTACTATGGTAAAGGGCAGCAAGGTGGAATTCACATCTCCCTGTGCTGCCCTTTTATTATTTTATGTCAATCAGTCGATGATGTCGAAGCCTGTGTACTTGCGCAGACATTCAGGCACGATAATGCCTTCGGGAGTCTGGTTATTCTCAAGCAAGGCTGCCACAATGCGCGGAAGTGCAAGTGCCGAGCCGTTGAGAGTGTGGCATAAGTGGGTCTTCTTGTCATCGCCACGGTAGCGGCATTTGAGGCGGTTGGCCTGATATGTCTCGAAGTTGGATACCGACGAAACCTCGAGCCAGCGCTTCTGTGCTGCCGACCATACCTCGAAGTCGAAAGTGATGGCAGAGGTGAAGCTCATGTCGCCGCCGCAGAGGCGAAGGATGTGCCAAGGCAAGCCAAGTTTCTCAAGCAGTCCCTGCACATGGTCTTTCATTTCCTCGAGGGCTGCGTAGCTGTTCTCCGGCTTCTCGATACGCACGATCTCAACCTTGTCGAACTGGTGGAGACGGTTGAGGCCGCGTACATCTTTGCCATAGCTGCCGGCCTCGCGGCGGAAGCAGGCTGAGTAAGCGCAGTTGCGGATAGGCAGTTTGTCGCCGGGGATGATAACATCGCGGTAGAGGTTGGTGACGGGTACCTCGGCGGTGGGGATGAGATAGAGTTTGTCGAGGTTTACCAAGTACATCTGACCCTCTTTGTCAGGCAGCTGGCCTGTGCCGTAGCCTGAGGCCTCGTTTACAACGTATGGTGGCTGCACCTCGAGGTATCCGGCTTTGTTGGCCTCGTCGAGGAAGAACTGGATGAGGGCACGCTGCAGGCGGGCTCCCTTGCCGATGTATACGGGGAAACCGGCGCCGGTGATTTTCACACCGAGGTCAAAATCGATGAGATTGTATTTCTTGGCAAGATCCCAGTGGGGGAGAGCGTCTTCGGGGAGGTCGGGCATGGGGCCGCCGGTTTTTTCAACGATGTTGTCGGCAGCCGAAGTGCCGGCAGGCACACCTTCGTAGGGGATGTTGGGGATGTTGAGAAGTTCGGTCTCAATCTCACTCAGTACGCGGTTGAGCTCTTCAGACAGAGCTTTCTGCTCTTCTTTGAGAATGGCCACACCTTCCTTGGCTTTCTCGGCATCGTCTTTGCGGCCTTCTTTCATGGCCTTGCCGATAGTTGCGGCCATGCGGTTGAGCTCGGCGGCGGCTGTGTCGTTTTTTTGCTGCAGTTCGCGGCGCAGCTCATCGAGCGCGATCACGCGCGCAATAGGTTTTTCGCCGTCGAAGCCTTTGACGGCAAGCCGCTCTACGATAAATTTCGGATCGGCTTTTATCTGTTGTAATGTAAGCATGTCGGGTTGCTGAATATTATTTGGCCAGAAGCTGGCGGACGAGGGTAGAGATAGCTTTACCGTCGGCACGGCCGGCGAGTTGCTTTGTGGCAACACCCATCACCTTGCCCATCTCTGCAGGAGAGGAGGCTCCGGTGGCAGCGATTATTTTCTCAAGCTCGGCGCGGAGCTCCTCCTCGCTGAGAGCCTTGGGCAGATATTGCTCAATCACCTCGCACTCGGCGAGCTCTTCGGCCGCGAGTTCGGGGCGGTTCTGCTCGGTATAAATGCGCGCACTTTCTTTGCGCTGCTTTGCCATCTTTACCAATATCTTCATAGCGGCGTCGTCAGAAAGCTCGCCGTTTGCGCCGGGGGCAGTCTTGCCCTCTATAAACTCTTTTTTTATGCCTCGCAAGGCCTGTAGCCGTGTATGGTCGCGGGCAAGCATGGCGGCCTTGATATCAGCTTCGATTTGTGAATAAAGATCCATTGTATCTATTCTCTTTGTTTTCAGACCGCAAAAATACAAAAATCTTTCGTATCTATCAAGTTTTTTGAGCCTGCTTAGACGCAAAAAAAAGATGAGCGGCCTTTTGAGAGCCGCCCATCAGCTTATAGCGCGAGATTATTATCAATGAAGAGCTACCTTTGCGATGTCGCTGCCGCTCACTACAATGTAAATGCCGCTTGCGAGGCCGCGGACAGCGCCGTCAGAGGCAGATATCGAGCCAACGAGCAGGCCGTCGACCGAATATACTTTAGCGCCGTTGGCGTCGGCACCACTGATCAGTATCGCACCGCCTGATACGGATACTTTCAATGACTGGCTGTTGATATCGGCTATACCTGATGTCGCGCCGGTGACAACAGTGATTTCTTCAGATTTTGGCGATACCTTTCCATCTGCGTCGATACCGCGGACTGTGTAATAGTATGAGGCATTGTCAGCAAGGCCATCGATAGCGCATGAGGTCACGTTGCCGACGTTCTTGTCTTCATAGTCTGCGACATAAACAGGGGTGTAAGTGCCGGCATAGTCGAGGGTGATATCGTCGATATATACTGCCGAATTGACACCTTCGGGCGCACGGTTGACAATGCGGATTGCTTTTACACCGGTGGGGAGCAATAAGCCACCGTCGCCAATTTTAACTGTAGCGCCCTCTGTTTCGGTGCAGAGCGGGCTTATGGGATGGAGCATTTGCCATGTTGAAGAGCCTGCTTTCTTGACGTCTATGCTGATGAATCCTGATTCGGCAGGACGATAGGCACGATACCAGAAGCTGAGCGCGTTGATGTCGTCCTCGAATACGGGTGAGGCCATCTGCACGCCGTTGGCAGCGAGGCTCAGAGAAGGCGAGGCCTGACCATAGCGGCGGCCGTCGTAGTCGGTGCTGTTGCTGTACCAGTCAGACGGATATCGGTCGTTGTCAAAACCGATGGATATTGTCTTGGGCGCGATAGCGTCTTTCTGATATACATCGAGGATATAGGCGGTGGCGTCTTTCAGCTCAGCCCATCGTGCGGTGAATCCGGTCTTGGATATCTCTGTAGCCTGCAGAGCCTCTGCAGGTATCATGTCGAAATAGGGGTCGTCGGTGCGGAGGGTCTGACGCTCTGAGTCGACGCTCTTGAGGTCGGCGTCGACAGCGCGGACAACATAGCTGTAGTCGGTAGACGGGGTGAGGTCAGAGAAGGTGTAAGAGCCTTTGCCGGTAACAATGACAGTCTTTACAGGCACGGGTGATAAGCCTTTGCAGAGGTCAACCTCGTATGAAAGACCACCGCGCGTCTCCCAATTGGCTGTGAAGCTTGTGGCCGTGATGTCGGAGGGAGCGAGTGAGTTTACGGGGTCGATTATAGTGCCGCCGCCTTTTACTCGGAAGTATATGTTTTCTCCGTCTTCATGAATATTGGTCAGAGGCATGTCTACGTTGGTGCTTGTCCAAGTAGGCCATTTTGTGATACTTGTCACATTGTTGCTGCCGGGGTATGTGTCGCCTGCGTATGTGTCGTATCCGGGAATACCGTCAGCCTCCATTACATCTACGCGCTGGTGGTTGGCGTCGTTGTTTGGTTTGTTGTCTTCCCAGATATCAGGGTCGTAGTCGATATGCCATACCAGCATGCCATGCAGAGGTAAGAATGCGTCCCAACCCTTGTTCTGGCGGTTTTCAAGGATGAAAAATTCGTTGTCGGCTATAGTGTTGACAATAAGAGCTTCGTTAGAGGAATAAAGCGGTTTCAGCTCAATATCTTCAGCTCCTGAAAGCTGTCGGGGGTTAAGCCATCCGAGGCTGTAGCGCTCGAAGGCGTTCATGTTGCAAGGGGTGTTGCTGTTGTTGAGATACGGGCCTTCCGACATCAGGTCGAGCTTACCCGGGTGGTAGTCGTGCGACGCCATACCGGTGGGGTAGTGGTCGGCCAGACCAAGAATATGGCTGTATTCGTGGCAGAAAACGCCGATACCGTTTCGGTTGAGTTCGGAGCCCATGAGCTCGTTGGCGCAGGCATACGATCCTAACTTCACACCTCCGAAAGAGTAATTGAGACCGAGGTCCTTATAGATATTCCACGCATGGGGCCATATTGTATATGAGGCTCCGCCGTCGTGTTGGCCGCGGCCTGCATAGAAGAGGAATACATTGTCGATGATACCGTCTTTGTTGTTGTCGAAGCGGGCGAAGTCAAAGTCGGGATTCTCTTTCTCGATGATTTCGCAAGCGTCGGTCACCATCTGCCAACCGCGGGCGTCAGGGTTGCCGTCGGAGCCGGGCGTTCCGTAGTAAGGCTCGGCAAAAGGCAGGGTTATCGGACCCTCAACAACGATATTCGGCGAGAAAACACCGTTTGATTGGGCTTCGAAGTATTCACGGGCACATCCGGTGGCTCCGTTGAAATCATAGCCGGTCTTGTTGAGCAGGTCGTTGAACGCTTGTTTGTCATTGCTCTCCTTGAATTTCACATCCTGAAACTGAATGAGAATAATAAGGACGTTGGGCGAACCGGTTGTAGGGTAGTCGCCCAGAATAGCCCCGGGCTCGAAAGCCTTGGCCTGAGCCTTGCGGCGCCGCGTCTCTGTAGCCTGTTGAGCCATTTCACGCATGGCAGGAGCATTAAGAGAAGCAAGCAGCGAACGCTCGCTACTGCTGCGTTCTCCAATGTTGGAGGCTTTCATGCGGCTGCTCACCAGTACGTTGTCTTTTGTAATGGCATAGCACATGGTGCCGTCGGCCGCCGGTATGAGCACGTAGCCGTCGGTTGTGGTGTAGTGGTAACCATTTTCGTCACCAGATATGGAGAGCTCTACCGAAGAGCCGTCGGGGTTGGTATATTGCAAAATGCCCGGCTTGGCCGGGATAGCATACCCGCTAAAGGCTATAGCGGCTGCGGCCGCTACACTCAATATCGCTTTGGTAATGTAATGCATATAATGTATTGGTTTTTATTACTCGATATTACAGTGCAAAAGTAATACACAAATCTGAAAAAACAGCTATCATGGAGCAAAATAATGAATTTTTTTTGACTGCCTGCTCCAATTGGGACTGAAATATGCAATTTTTGTCAGAAAAGTTTCGTAATTTAAAGCAATAGTTGTAATTTTACAGCCGTAATCAGGCTTGGATAATAATTAAAACCAATACATATCGCAATGAAAAGATTTTACACTCTACTGACGGGGCTGTTATCAGCAGCCGTTGCCCTTACGTCGTTTAGTTCGGGCGCCCAGAGTGTAGGTGAAGTTCGTTTCTACGCGCCGGTAACATACAGCGGCTCGTGGTACAGCGGAGGCACCTACAAAGCACAGCGTGGTATCTATACCTTTACCACCGATGAAGCTTCGACTCTGCAGTCTGTTTCAGCTAAGGAACAATGGATCGAATATCATGGCGGTGCATACGCCAACGGCTATTATTACTTCCAGAGCGGTGTGCAGTCTTACGGCCGCAATCAGCTTCTCTTTAATAAGATGAATGTCGCTGACTGGACAGTAGATGCCGTAGATATCAAGTCTCACCCCGATGATGTAAACAGTGCGTACTCCTTTGCCTACGACTATATTTCGGGCAAGATGTATGCGTCGTGCCCCAATGTAGGCAATACAGAGACTCCCTATATGCTTCGTGAGGTTCCTCTTGATGGGTCGGATCTTATAAATATCGCGCCTCTCGTGCATGAGTTCTCTTCGATAGCTTTCGACGGCAAAGGTCAGCTGTGGGGTATCGACCGCGACCGCCACAGCCTCAATAAGTCGTCGCTCTATAAAATCGACACTGCCACCGGCAAAGCCACACTTGTGGGCGAGACCGGATATAATCAGAGATCGGAAGAGTCTGGTGCGGTTTTCGATATCCGCACCGGTAAGCTATATTGGTATACCCAGACCGTATTTTATCGCCCCGACCAGACTGAGGGGTGGGAATACGGCTTGTTTGAGATTGACACCACAAACGGCAAAGCTACTAAGATTAAAGACTTTTCCGACAGCCAAGACCGTATGGCCGATCTTTTCATGATTAACAACCACCCGGCCGCGCCTGCAACAGGTACTCTCGAATATACTTATACAAATACAACTTTCGACGCTGTAAATCTTACCTATTCAGCTCCTTCCACCACCTACGACGGCAGTCCTGCGAGCGGCAACCTGTCGTTGGAGTTTTTCCTCGACGGAAAATCAATCGGGACCAAGAGCATTACTCCCGGCAGCAAGACAAGCGTGGAATCGAAAGGCCTTGCACGCGGAAATCATAAATTCACAGCAATAGCCACTGATTCGAACGGCCGCAAGAGTCTTGCCGCTGAAGCAGATGTATATGCAGGCAGCGACAAACCGTCGGCAGTGACAAATATAAAGGTTGTGACCAATGATGACCAGACCACGGCAAGCATATCGTGGGACGCGCCTACTGTCGGCGTGAACGGCGGTGCTATCGAGTCTGCCAATCTGAGCTATAAGGTAGTGGTCAACATCGGCCGAGAGACTTTGTATGCCGATCTCAAGGATACACACTTCGACCATACACCATTATATAATATGGCTCTTACCCAATATCAGATTATACCTGTTATCGACGGAGTAGAGGGCACTGCCGCTTATTCTACCCCTGTTCTTGTCGGTGCGGCACTTGATATTACGGCAACCAATCCTTATCTTGAAGCGTTCAACAACAGCAACGCATTCTCATATTTTACTGTTATCGACGCCAACAACGACCGCACGGAAGCCGGTGGCAATGTGTGGCTCTATAACCCCAATTTCTACATGGCCGCATGGTGGTGGGACTACGACTCACCCCGCACACAGGCCGACGACTGGCTGATCACTCCTTCTATCAATTTCGATAATAAGAAGGTATACCGCATATCATTTGATGTACGCGGCTTCTCCGGAGCGGCTACCTTTATCACCGATGTGAACGCATACGCCGGCAAATACGCCACAGCCGAATCGATGAACCACCTCATCGCTTCTTTCCATAAAGAAGTCACCGGTGACAATTCGGGTACACACCGCGTTACCGCTCTCTTCAAACCCAACAAAGACGAGCGCAGAGTTGGCTTCCACGCCTCAAACAACGGTTATGACCACATCGGTCTTGACAATATACTTATCGAGGAATATGGCCCCTACACTATCCCCGCTGCTCCTACCGATCTCAAGGCTGTGAAAGAGGACGACGGCTCTGTGACAATCTCTGCCACCCTGCCTACCTTGCGTGCAAACAACATGGATCTTCTGCTCAGTGAAATCACCAAGGTTGAGGTCTACAACGTGAGCACAGAGAAGATGGTTGCCACTCTTACCGGCGCACAGATTACTTCGACCATAAGCGTAGTGGATAAAGAAGCCGCTTTTGCCATAAATCAATACCGTATCTGCGCATACAACTCCAACGGTTGTGGTATGGAGGGTATCGTGGAAGTGGATATGGTGCCTGATACTCCTAAAGATGTCACCAATATCAAACTGGAGGTGTTGAACAGCGGCCGTGACGCCCGTCTTACATGGGAATATCCTGCCGACATGCTCGGTGCCAACGGTCTTTTGCTTCGTCCGGAAGAAATCTACTATACAATCGAGCGTCAGATCAGCACTGCATTCGGCAGCTCCAACACCACAGTAGCCCGCATTGTAAGGGGCAACGAATATACCGATGTCGATGTCGACGCCGCTTTTGGATCAGTGCGTCAGGGCACTGTCACCTATACCATCATAGCCCGCACCGTCGGCGGTTCGTCATACGGTGCCAACATCTCAGATGTGCTTGGCCGTTCGTACGAACTTCCCGCATGGGAGTCGGGTAACTCCGACGGCATGCGTCCGTGGCAGGTTGTGAATGCCAATATGGGCAGCTGGTATATGAATGATAATGGCTATTCACCCAAGGCAAGTTCGCAGGATGGCGGTGTAGGCTTGCTTTCTTTCAGCCCCTCGTCTACGAGCCGTCAGGGCGTAGCTGATTTTGTTTCTCCACGAATCAATCTCAGCGGTCTTCTCAATCCCAAGATGACATTCTGGATCTATCAAGGCCCCAACCTTAAAGATTCTTATCTGCAGGTAGGTGTCATTACCGTAAACAATGGCCTCGCTTCTGAAGTACAACTCTTGCCCGGTAAATATTGCACCCGTGCAGACGTAGCCGAAGAAGGCTGGTATGAGTATTCTGTAGATCTTTCGGCTTACGCAAAGGAAGAGCGTGCGTCGATTGTATTGCGTGGTTCAGGCCTCCTTTACATCAACGGCGGCCAGCGTGATGGCAACCTGCATGTCGACAATATCACTATCAGCGGTGACAAACCTGAAAATGATATCCGCATTACCAACTTCTCGGGTGCGATCCGTCCGACAATGGGTAAGGAGGAAACTTACAGTGTCGTTGTTGAGAACAATGGCAAGAATGAGGCAAAAGACGTGGAAGTGCAATTCTTCGTCGGCGGCGAACTGTTTGCCAAGAAAACCGTCACTATTGCTGTAAACACCAGCGCTACTGTTGAATTTGACTACACCGCCCCGATAGCTGAAGAAGGCACAACCCGATTGATCGCCAAAACGCTTATGGACGGCGACCTTAACCTCTCTAATAATGAGGCCACCCTCAATATCACCACAGTCACACCTCTGCTGCGCTTTGTAAATGACCTCAGCGCCACAGTAGCCAACGGCAAGGATGTAAATCTTTCTTGGAGCGACCCGTCGGAATACCCTGCCGGCGCGGTGGTGATGGAAAACTTCACTGATTATACTCATACATCGATCAACAACTTCGGAGGCTGGACCACTTACGACGGCGATCGCCTTGCTACCCCCAATGGTATATCTAACGGCGTTATGCAGTTTACATGGACCCACTGTGGTGAGCCTCAGGCATTCATGGTGTTCAATCCCAAGCGAGTAGGTATCAGTGACCTTTTCAGCCCCAATTCAGGCGAGCAATGTCTTGTGGCCTTCAACTCGCTTGCCGGAGCAAACGACGACTGGTTGATTTCTCCGCAGCTTTCAGGCAACAAGCAGACAATCAACTTCTATGCTATGGTGATTGCTGTAGCTGTATCATACGAGTATTTCGAGACTTATTACTCAACTTCGGGCAACAATGTGGAAGACTTTGTCCAAGTGGGATCCGCTCAAATAGTAAATGCCAACATCTGGCGTCCCTATTCATTTGAAGTACCCGCCGGAGCTAAGTATTTCGCTATCCGCTGTGTCACCAAGGATAAAAACAACTATCAGTTCGGCCTTGCCCTTGATGACTTTGAATTCACACCTGCGCAGCCGCAGAGCCGTCTTGAAGGATTCAATATCTACCGCGACGGCAAGCTCATCGAGAGCGACTATCCCGACAATGATTATACCGATAAAGATGTAGACCTCGCCAACGGTGTCACATATCAGGTAACCGCCGTTCACGCCGAGGGTGAGTCGGTATTCTCTAACCTTGTCACTGTATCGCTTACCGGTATCGACAATACCATCGCCGGTGATGTCACTATCCGTGGCGAGCACGAGGCAATAGTTGTAGAGGGTGCACAAGGTGCGAATGTTGCCGTATACACCGTAGACGGCCGCATGATCTACAGCGGTGTAGCAGCCGAAGTGCAGCGCATACCCGCCGCTACAGGTCTCTACATTGTCCGCGCCGGAGCTGCCGCAGCCAAGGTGCTTGTGAAATAAATTTGGTTGGTGGTTGGTTGGCAGTGGGCGGCAGGTTAATGTTGGTTGTTGGAGGGTTGTAGGCAGCAGGTTAGTACCGAGGGCCGGCGATAGGTAACTCGCTATCTACCCACCTCACACCACCCACACCCCACCCACCACAAACCACAACCCTCCACCCACAACCAACCCACCACAAACAATAATAAAAGAGGGGCGCTCCCGACGGGGCGTCCCTTTTGCTTTCTTTCGCCTTTTGTGGCAAGTATTGCCTTTCTTTTTGCACGGAGCGGAATTATTTTGTAAATTTGCACTCATGATACTCACAACATCACTGGCCACTTTCGGCCGTTATTGCTTGTTTCTCAAGCGTGTGTTCAGCCTGCCCGACAAATGGTCGGTGCTGGGCCGACGCACTGTTGCCGAGGTTATGAAACTCGGCGTTGACTCGATACCTCTTGTATTGATAATATCGGTGTTTATCGGAGCTGTAATTGCTATACAAATGCAGCTCAATATTGCCTCGCCCCTTATACCGGCGTATTCGGTGGGTATGGCTACGCGCGAGATTATCCTTCTCGAATTTTCCAACTCAATCCTGTGTCTTATCCTTGCAGGTAAGGTAGGCTCCAACATAGCTTCTGAAATAGGCACCATGCGCGTGACCGAGCAGATCGACGCCCTCGAGATTATGGGTGTCAACTCGGCCAACTTCCTCGTAATGCCCAAGATATTGGCTTTCGTGTGCTTCATGCCCGTGCTTGTGGTGCTCTGCATGGCCACTTCGATAGTGGGTGGCTACGGCGTGGCGGTGTTCACCGACCTTATCACCGTGTCGAAATTTGTATATGGCCTTCAGGCGATGTTCCAAGAATGGTATGTGTGGTATGGCCTTATCAAATCGCTCTTCTTTGCATTCATCATAGCCTCTACGTCGTCGTTCTACGGTTATTATGTTCATGGCGGCGCACTCGAGGTAGGCAAGGCCAGCACCGACAGCGTGGTGTCGAGCAGTGTGTTTATCCTTCTTTTCGACGTTATCCTCACTAAACTCCTGCTGCAATGATAGAGGTAAAGAATCTTACAAAGTCGTTTGACGGGCGCACGGTGCTCCACGGTATCGACGCCACTTTCTATACCGGCAAGACCAACCTCATAATCGGTCAGAGCGGCTCGGGCAAGACCGTGCTCATGAAGAGCCTCGTCGGGCTTATACGTCCCGAGGAAGGCCAGATACTTTTCGACGGCCGCGACCTGCTGACGATGAAGCGCGACGAAATCGCCGCCCTGCGCAAGGAAATCGGCATGCTCTTCCAAGGCTCGGCGCTCTTCGACAGCGAGACCGTGCTGGGCAACGTCATGTTCCCGCTCTCTATGTTTACCGAGATGAGCCGCGAGGAGCAACTTGAACGCGCGATGTTCTGTCTGGAGCGTGTCAATCTCAAAGGCGCTGAAAAGAAATATCCGGCGGAGATTTCCGGCGGTATGCAGAAGCGCGTCGCCATTGCCCGCGCCATCGCCCTCAATCCGCGCTACCTCTTCTGCGACGAGCCCAACAGCGGTCTCGACCCCAAGACAAGTATACTTATCGACGAACTTCTGAGCGACATCACCCATGAATACGGCATAACAACCGTAATCAACACTCACGACATGAACAGTGTGCTCGGCATTGGCGAGAATATCATCTTCATCAACAAAGGCCATCGCGAGTGGGTGGGCGACATGAGCAAGATATACAATACCTCCAACGAAGCCCTCAACGACTTCGTGTTCGCCACACGCCTCTTCCAAGAAGTGCGCGAATATGTGGCCGAGCATGGAACGATACAACAGCGCCGCAAATGAAATTTTCTGATATCGCAGGTCATGAAGAGACCAAGGCTCGGCTGCGCGAGATGGCGGATAACGACCGCATACCTCACGCCCTGCTGCTTGAAGGCCCCTCCGGAGCCGGCAAGTTTATGCTCGCACGGGCTTTCGCGCAGTATATACATTGCGAGAACCGCCACGACGGCGACAGCTGCGGAGTGTGCCCGGCCTGCGTGCAACATCAGAATTTCTGTCATATAGATACGGTATATTCTTTCCCTGTAGTAAAGAAAAGCGGCCGTACGGCGCTGAGCGATGACTACCGCGACCAGTTCCGCGAGTTTATCACCGAGTCGCCATATATGGATTTCGACCAATGGGTGACGAAGCTCGACAATGTCAACGCCCAGCCACAGATATATGTGGAGGAGGGTGCCGAACTGCTGCGGCGCCTCACATATATGACGCGCCGCTCGAAATTCAAGGTGGTGCTGATGTGGCTGCCGGAACGACTGAAGGAGGAGACCGCCAACAAACTTCTCAAACTTGTAGAAGAGCCCTACGCCGACACCAAGTTTATCATGGTGTCGAACAATCCACGGCAGATATTGCCCACCATCTATTCGCGCACGCAGCGCATAGCCGTGCGCCGCTACAGCGATGAAGAACTCGAGCAGGTACTCACCGGGCAAGGCATGGACGCCCCGGAAGCTGCCGATATGGCACGGATAGCCGACGGCAGCGTGACGCAGGCGTGGAAGATAGCCCATGTGTCGGCTGAGCGCCGCAAATATTTCGACCTCTTCGCAGAGCTCATGCGCAAGGCATACGCCCGCAAGGTGCTCGAATTGCGCTCATGGAGCAAAGCCGTGGCCGAGATGGGCCGCGAGCCCGAAATGCAGTTTATCGATTATTGCTGCCGTCTGATACGAGAGAGTTTCATCATGCACCTTCATGTAGACCAACTGCTCACTCTGAGCAAGGCCGAGCGCGAGTTTGTGCAGCGCTTCTTCCCCTTTATCAATGAGAAGAATGTGGTTGACATGATAGAGCTCTTCGACCGTTCGCGCCGCGATATCGCCGGCAACGGCAATGCCAAGATTATCTTCTTTGACCTTGCAGTGAGGGTCATCATGCTTATCCGCCGAAAATGAGCACTTCCGCTAATTTCCTTCGCAGTGTGGCAGAGTATTTCTCTGCCGGCAAGACTTCGCGGCCGGCGCTGTCTACTGTCACTTTCATCCTGCCCAACAAGCGCAGTGCCCTTTTTCTGAAAAAATATATACGCGACAGCTGCCGGGGAGTGACATTGCTGCCGCGATTCATGACCTTGTCGACTTTCGTAGGCATTTATTCCGATTTTCCTGCGGCTCAGTCACGGGAGCTTCTGTTTATATTATACGACGCCTACCGCCGGGTGATGGCGCGCAAGGGGCGAGAAGATGATATCCGTCAGTTTGACAGTTTCGTCTTCTGGGGCGATATGATGCTCAATGATTTCGACGATATCGACAAGTCGCTCGTAGAAGCCGGCGATATCTTCCGCAATCTAAAGAATGTAAAGGAAATACAGGCCGATTATCTCGATGATGACCAGAAAGAGGTCATCCGCCGCGTGTGGGGCGAAAGCCGCCTTACGGCTCATATCGAGGAGTTCTGGCTACATCTTGGCGATGGAGAAAAATGCCGCTTGGGCAGGAAGTTCCTGTTCCTTTGGGAAATCCTTGCCGAAATCTACAATGAATACAAAGCGGCACTAAGAAGTAACCGCCGTGCTTCGGTGGGGTCGCAGTATCGTATGGCGGTGGGGAATATAAAGAAGTTCGACTCTTTCGACTTCACCGGCGACACCCGCTATGTCTTTGTGGGCTTCAACGATCTCACCCATGCCGAAACGATGATTTTCGAGCGCTTGCGAGCTGCGGGAGTGGCTTATTTTTTCTGGGATACAGCCCCTCTGACGCTCTTTGCCGGTGCGCGCGGCGCCATGATGCCGGCACCGCTCAGACGGCTCGCCGAGCTTGTGAAGAATTTTCCGCAGCCAGATGATTACTCGGTGCCGGTGGCCGACTCTCTTCCTCAGATAGATGTCACCTCGGTGCCGTCGAATGTGGCACAGGCAAAGTGTATCACGGCTGTCCTCAAACGATGGGCTGAAGCGGGGCTTCTCGATCCCGACAATGCTATCAACACCGCCATCGTGCTCCCCGACCAAGGCCTGCTGCTGCCGGCGCTGCTGTCGATACCCGAAGATATCAAGGCGCTGAATATATCGATGGGTCTTGCCTACCGCACCACAACCTTCGCCTCGCTGCTCCATGAGATAATATCCATGCAGCTGCGGGCAAGAGTCATCCGTGGAGAGTACAACTTCTTCTACGAGGATCTCAACGCCGTGCTTTCGCACCCGCATATTCAGACTATCGCCGCGGCTCATGCCGACACGATCACCGAATATGTCAATTCCCATAAACTCTACAATGCCCCGGCCTCGCAGCTATGTGAGAAAGCACCTGAGCTTGCGGCGATATTCCAACCGGTGCACAGGTCGGCGTCAGTACGCGATGTGGCTGCCTATCTCACCCGCCTTCTTGATTGGCTCGGTGCTGCGCTCATGGCTGAGATGGAAGAATCCGGGCGAGAAATCGGCAAGGCATTCGAGCTTGAAGCCATAAAATTCTTCAGGGATGAGCTTGACAAACTCACGGCGCTTGTTGAGCGCTACAATGTGGAAATGGCCGACCATACATTCCTGCACCTTTTCGAGCGCATATTTTCCACTCGAGGCATAACACTTACCGGTACGCCGCTCAAAGGGCTTCAGGTGCTTGGCGTGCTTGAAACGCGTGCCCTCGACTTTGACAATGTCATCATCCTGTCGATGAATGAGGGTATATTCCCGCGCAAGCAGTATGCCAAGACCATGATTCCCAACAATCTGCGCAAGGGATATGGCTTGCCCGACTTTGAATCGGCCGAATGGACCTACGCTTACAGCTTCTACCGCCTGATTGCGCGTGCCAAGAGGGTAGAGATATTCTATGACTCGCGTTCCGACGGAATGGGTCAAGGCGAGATATCGAGGTATATCTCTCAACTGCAGTATCTTGTGCCGGCTGTCAATATCGAGGAGCATACACTTTCGGTGGGAGCCGAAGCATCGGATGTCAATCACTTTTCGATACGGAAAGATGATAAGATAATGTCACTTCTTAACCTTTACAAAGCCGGAGGTGATAAGAAACTGTCGGCGTCGGCTCTGAAGAAGTATCTCGAATGTCAATTCCGCTTCTATCTTGAATATGTGCGCGGGCTGCGCGACAACGACGAACTCTCCGAAAGCCTTTCGGCCGCTGAGATTGGCACGATAGTACACAATACTATCCAAGAGCTCTATTCCACCCATTCCGGCAGACCCATCGACGCGGCCCTTATAGACTCATGGCTCGCAGAGGGGTCGACCAAGATAAGCGATACGGTAAACCGGCAGGTAGTTGAGGTGCATTTCGGCAAAACCTCCACAGTAGACCAGGCTTCTTTCAGCCCCGAACTGAAAATTGCGGCCACCAATCTTGAGGTGCTCGTGCGGTCGAATCTTGAGGCGGAGCGCGACGCATATTGCTCGCCGTCGTTTATCTTCATTGAAAATGAAATGAAGGTAAACACTCTTAAAGACGAGAAACCTTGGCATATAGCCGACGGACTCGATATCAATTTCTTCATGGCCATCGACCGTGTTGATGAGATAGCTCCGGGCATGAAGAGGTTTATCGATTTCAAAACCGGCGGAGATGAGATAAGTGTTGGGTCGATAGAGAATCTTTTCACAAAATATCAGCATAAGAACGGCGGTATCTTCCAGCTCCTTCTCTACTGCGAGGCTTACCTGTCGCTCCGTGAGCCGGGAGTTGACATCCAGCCGCTGCTTCACCCCCTGCGCAAGCTTGCCGCTGCCACGCCCATCAAGCCTATAACAGTAGACCGCAAGAGCCTGACAAGCTACCGGTCGGTGCGTGAAGACTTCCGCCAAAGGCTCGTTGGCTTGCTTGAGGAACTTTTCAACCCGGAGAATCCTTTCGGGCAGTGTGCCGACAGCGAGCCATGCACATATTGCCCCTTTATCACCCTTTGTGGCCGCTCAATTAAAAAGTATTAACTTGTGAGGCTTGCGAATTATTTGCTTTGGTCGTGGTTTTGTTGTAATTTTGCATGTTAAATAAAGAAAAAGCACGCAAAGTGCCACATTTATTATATGTCTACTAAATCAGAATTCGCATCAAAATTCGGCCTCGTGGCCGCCACCGTAGGGTCGGCTGTAGGCCTTGGCAATGTATGGAGATTTCCTGCCGAAGCGCAGAGCAATGGTGGCTCTGCTTTCCTTCTGTTATATATATTCTGTGTGATACTGCTCGGTATTCCCGTAATGCTTGCAGAGTTTTCGCTCGGCCGCGGCAGTAAATGCGACGCCATAGGCTCGTTTGCACATCTCACACCCGGCAAGAAATGGTGGATAGTAGGAGCTGTCGCCGTGTTGGCTTCATATCTCATATTGTGCTACTATATGGTTGTTGCCGGATGGACTTTGGAATATCTTGTCGAAAGCATTACGGGCGGCCTCTATGAAGGCACAGCCGATGTTGCGTCAGGTAATCTCGAAGGAGTGTTCTCCGCCAAGATGGGAGAGTATATCGGCTCCGATTTCCGTCCGCTGCTGTATACATTTGCTTTGATTGCTATTAATATAGGTGTGCTGTTGGGCGGCGTGCGCGGAGGCATAGAGCGATTGTCAAACATCATGATGCCTCTCCTGTTTGTGATATTGGCGGTGATGTGCGTGGTGAGTCTGTCGCTCCCGAATGCGTCGGAAGGCGTGGCCTTTTTCCTTGCCCCCGATTTTTCGAAAATAACGGCCTCTACGGTTATCAATGCGCTCGGGCAGGCTTTCTTCAGCCTCAGTCTCGGCATGGGTATACTTATCACGTTCGCGTCGTATTATCCCGCCGACACCCGCCTTACGCGTACATCTGTGGCCGTGGCGTCGTCGAGCCTGCTTGTGGCTATAATGATGGGCCTGATAATCTTCCCGGCTGTCAAGAGCTTCAACCTCGACGATCAACCTCTCGAGGGTGCTACTCTCGTGTTTGTCACTTTGCCTGAGATATTTGCCCGTCTTCCCTTGGCGCGGCTTTGGTCATCGCTCTTCTTCCTCTTGCTTTTTGTGGCTGCATTGACGTCGTCGGTATCCATAGCCGAGGTATCCATCGCTTCGTTGCAGGACCGTCTTAAGTGGAGCCGACGTAAGGCCACATTGATTATCCTGCTGCCCCTGCTTGTGTTGAGTACGCTTTGTTCGCTCTCTTTCGGCAGCTTGAAAGACTTCACGATCTTGGGCATGACGGTTTTTGATCTCCTCGACAAGTTCACCACCGATGTATTGTTGCCGCTTGTCTCGCTGGGAGTGTGCGTCTATGTAGGCTGGTTTGCTCCGAAAAATCTGCTCCGCAACCAGCTCACAAATAATGGCGCTCTTCATTCGCCTATGGCGTCGGCGTTTATGTTTGTAATCCGCTATGTCGCTCCGCTTCTTATTGTTATGATTTTCATCAACAATTATATCTGATGAAGTCGGGAGAGCGTCGTAAGATTGCCGATGTGGTTGCTGCCATTTTGGTAGTGCTCATGCTTATATTGGCGCTGTGGCTTGTGAGGTGTGGCTCGGCGCCTCAGCCGGGCTATTACGCTCCCGATACGACGCAAGTGTCTGTCAAGGCCGACACAGTAGTGCTACCTGCCAAAGAGAAAAAGCCTCAGAAAACACCCCGCCGCCCGCGGCAGCGACATCATCTCGACGAGCCGGCCGGTTGAAATCACCAAGGCCCCGGATCACTCCGAGGCCTTAGCCAAATCATTAACCATATA
>CAJTWH010000009.1 GCA_910579995.1 uncultured Muribaculaceae bacterium
AATCGAATTTTTAACACTTTTTGCTTGCGCAAGTCCTAGATTTCCTATGGTAAGCTTGGCGTAGCTATGCGCAGCCATAGGTTTTGGAAATCTTCCCAATAAATTGCGCTGCGTAGCTGCGCGACAGACCTCTCAAGCAAGTCGCGCAGCTACGCAGCGCAATTATATTAAACTCTTATAACCTATGGCTGCGAACAGCTACGCGGTTCTTGCCATAGGCTACAGAGAAAGTTTCGACAGCTAAGCTGTCTTTTGCCGCTACCGCGGCTCTCAATATTGAAGATATTGTGGCCCGGCAGATTATTTTCATTAAGTTCTTCTTATTAGCATACACCTACGCTTCGCTCCGGTGTAAGCGGCTACTGGTAAATCGGCCTCCTGCGGACGCTATTGCTACTCGTCGGTCATGGATGTCTTTGTGAGTTTGCCGAGGAGGTTGTAGGTGAGGATTACGCCGTCGGAGAGGCCGAGCTCGTAGGCTGCGGTCTTTTTCTTAATGCTAACCACCTTTGTAGAGGGGTAGTCTTTCTTCACTTTAGAGCGGATTATTTTCGGAATCAGCTCCTCGGGCACCTCGCGCGATTTGCAGTCGACAGAAGTCCATTTACCTTTGTTGCTGAATTCGATTGTTGTGCCGTTGACGAGTCGGACGTCGTAGTCGGTCTTTTTGAGGAGATGTTTGTCTACCTTTATCATGCCTACCTTGGCCTTGGGGAAATATTGGTCAAGCATTTGCTGTGCTTCCTCGGGGAGCTGCGAGCGGTCGATGGTGTACTTGTCGAAAATGGCGTAGGCCGAGCATATCGACACCACCACCATAATTAATGAGATAAATATTCTTTTCATATCAAAGTGTGTTTAAGAAACTAACACACCGGCAAGGGTAATGGTTCGAAGGAAAGTTGACGTTCGGAGGCCGGCATGGCGCGTCCGCCCGTCAGGGGGAAGACGTGCATTTGCAAAATTCAGATTGCCACGGCCGGGATATATAATCCGCGTCCTGCCGGACGCATGTTATGACTATATCAGAAACCGGGCACACCTACGCAGAGCTTCGGTGTACCCGGTTTCTGAATTAATCTATGTCCTGCGGACATGCTTGGCAGCTTCCAGTTTCGCACGGGCAACCGCATACACCTCCGCTGCGCTTCGGTGTATGCGGATACCGGTAAATCAGCGTTCTGCGAACGCCTACCTACCAACAAAAAATCCCGCGGGTGCGGGATTTTTTATGATCAGAGGCCTCGGCCGTGGCAGTTTTTGTATTTCTTGCCTGAGCCGCAAGGGCAGGGGTCGTTGCGACCTACGCGCGGACCGGCCTTGGCGGGCATTGGCTTCTCTTTCTCGCCTTGCTGTGCAGAGGCGGCCTGACGCTGTGCGTCGGCGCCGGGAAGCTCTGCCTTGGTGGCGCGGTAGTTGGGCTGCACGCGACGCTCGGGTGCCTGTGTCTCCTTGATGTCGGGCTGCTTGGGAGCGGGTTTTTCGAGTTGCTGCTCGGGATTTTCGGGCTGTGTGGGCTGAGGAGCGGGCTGACGCATGAAAATCTGACCGCGCATGAGGGCCGACACTGCTTTGTTGTTGAGGTTGGCGAGCATAGTCTCGAAGAGGTGGAACGACTCAACCTTATATATCACGAGGGGGTCTTTCTGCTCGTAAGCGGCGTTCTGCACGCTCTGGCGCAGCTGGTCGAGCTCGCGGAGGTGTTCTTTCCAGAGTTCGTCGATGGTAACGAGCATGAGTGCCTTGTGCCATTCCTTGATGATAGATCGGCCGTCGGATTCGAGGGCTGTGCGGAGGTCGCAGCGGAGGTTGAACACGCGCTTGCCGTCGGTAATGGGCACGAGGATGGGGCCGTTGTAGTCGGGGTGCTCGGCGCTCATCTGTGTGAGCACGGGCATTGCCACCTCGCGGATACGGTCGCTCTTGCGGTCGAGACCTTCTACGGCTGCGGCATGGAGAGTCTCGATTTTATCCTCGCGCTGCATGTTGGCGTATTCCTCTTCGGTGAAAGGAGCCTCGATGGCAAGCACACGGAAGATCTCGGTGCAGAGGTCGGGGTAGTCGGCGGGAGCCTCGTTGTTGACGATGAGGTTTTCTACAGTATCGTAGAGCATGTTGATTACATCGACACCGATACGCTCGCCGAGTACGGCGTGGCGGCGGCGCTCGTAGATGTACGTACGCTGCTTGTTCATCACGTCGTCGAACTCGAGCAGGCGCTTACGGATACCGAAGTTGTTCTCCTCGACGCGTTTCTGAGCTTTCTCGATGGCGTTGTTGACGATCTTGTGCTCGATCATCTCGTCTTCCTGCAGGCCGAGGCGGTCAAGCATTTTCACTACGTGGTCGGTGGCGAAGAGGCGCATGAGCTGATCTTCGAACGATACGAAGAATACCGACGAACCCGGGTCGCCCTGACGTCCGGCACGACCGCGGAGCTGGCGGTCGACGCGTCGGCTCTCGTGGCGCTCGGTGCCGATGATTGCAAGACCACCGGCCTCGCGCACCTCGGGTGTGAGCTTGATATCGGTACCGCGGCCTGCCATGTTGGTTGCGATAGTCACGCAGCCTTTGCGGCCTGCTAGAGCTACAACCTCGGCCTCGCGCTGGTGGAGCTTGGCGTTGAGCACCTGATGTTCGATTTTCTGCATGGTGAGCATGCGGCTCAGGAGCTCGGAGATTTCTACCGACGTTGTGCCCACGAGCACCGGGCGGCCGGCTTTCACCATCTCTACGATTTCGGCGATTACGGCTTTGTATTTCTCTTTCTTGGTGCGGTAGACGCGGTCGTTCATGTCGATACGCGCGATGGGGCGGTTGGTGGGTATGGTGACTACATCGAGCTTGTAGATATCCCAGAGCTCGCCTGCCTCGGTCTCGGCAGTACCGGTCATACCGGCGAGCTTGTGGTACATGCGGAAGTAGTTCTGCAGCGTGATGGTGGCGAAGGTCTGTGTGGCGGCTTCGATTTTCACGCCCTCCTTGGCCTCGATAGCCTGATGTAGACCGTCGGAGTAGCGTCGGCCCTCCATGATACGGCCTGTCTGCTCGTCGACGATTTTCACCTTGTTGTCGTCAACCACATATTCTTGGTCGCGCATGAAGAGGGTGTATGCCTTCAGGAGCTGTGTGACGGTGTGTACGCGCTCGCTCTTTACGGCGTAGTTTGCCATGAGCTCGTCTTTCTTCTCCTGACGCTCGGCGGCGTCGGCGATGTGCTCGAGCTCGCTGAGCTGGCTTGCGATGTCGGGGAGGACGAAGAACTGAGGGTCCTGCGACGAGCCGGTGAGTTCGTCGATACCCTTGTCGGTGAGTTCTACCGAGCGGTTTTTCTCATCGATCACGAAGTAGAGCGGGTCGGTGACGACGGGCATTTCGCGGGCGTTGTCCTGCAGGTAGTGGGCTTCAGTCTCTAGGAGCACGTTTTTCATGCCTTCCTGACTGAGGAAGCGTATGAGGGCGCTGTTTTTGGGCAGACCCTTGAATGCGCGGAAAAGCAGCAGGGCGCCTTCTTTCTTTACGTCCTTGTCTTCGCTGGCGAGCTTGGTCTTGGCTTCGGCGAGGATGCCGGTGACGAGGCGCTGCTGTGCGCGGACAACTTTCTCTACATTGGCCTTGTACTGGTCGAAGAGCTGGTCGTCGCCGCGTGGCACGGGGCCGGAGATGATGAGCGGCGTACGGGCGTCGTCGATAAGCACGGAGTCGACCTCATCGACGATGGCATAGTAGTGCTTGCGCTGCACGAGGTCGTCGGGATCCATGGCCATGTTGTCGCGCAGGTAGTCGAAGCCGAATTCGTTGTTTGTGCCGTAGGTGATGTCGCACTCGTAGGCACGGCGACGCTCGGGGGTGTTGGGTTGGTGCTTGTCGATACAGTCAACCGAGGCACCGTGGAACATGTAGAGCGGTCCCATCCACTCGGAGTCGCGCTTTGAGAGGTAGTCGTTGACAGTTACGACATGCACGCCGCGCCCGGAGAGCGAGCGGAGGAACACCGGAAGGGTTGCCACGAGGGTCTTACCCTCACCGGTAGCCATCTCGGCGATTTTGCCCTGATGGAGCACGATACCGCCTATGAGCTGTACTTCGTAGTGGGTCATGTCCCACTTCACTTCGTTGCCGCCGGCCATCCAGCGGTTTTTCCATATAGCTTTGTCGCCCTCGATGGTGACGAACTCGCGGCCTTGACCGGCGAGGTCGCGGTCGAATTGGGTTGCGGTCACCTCGATGGTGTCGCTTGCAGCGAATCGCTTTGCTGTCTCGCGCACGGTGGCGAAGACGAGGGGAAGATTTTCATTGAGTTTGTCTTCGATGATGTCGAGGATTTTCTTCTCGTGAGCATCAATCTGGTCCCAGAGCGGCTGGCGCTGGTCGAAAGGCAGAGCCTCTACTTCGGTGCGCAGTTTTGCTATGGCTTCGTTGTCGGCTTTTGTTGCCTCGGCGATATCGGCGCGTACACCGTTGATACGTGCGCGCAGACCGTCGTTGTCGAGTTTCTCAACCTCGGGCATCTGCTCCTTGATTTTTGCAAGAATGGGCTGGATTGCCTTGAGGTCGCGGGTAGACTTGTCGCCGAATAGTTTTTTGAGTACGGTTACAAATGACATTATGTTAGGTTTTTTATATGCTTTAAGAATAGGCCTGATGTTCAGACCGCCACACTCCCTTGCGAGGGCGCGGAAATAATTGCAAAGTTACGAATTATTAGGGAAATAACGCGGCGCTCCGGCTCACTTTTTTGTGAGGCTGAGAGCAGGGGCGGCGGCACCGTTGGGCGACCGTATGCGCAGTATGCGGGCCACGGTCGGGGCTATGGCGCGGGCGTCGACAGGTGTGCCTATCGTGCGGGCCTTGAGCGCGGGTGCGAAGATAAATACCGGCGCCGTGGCTGCGGCGGTGCATTTCACCATGCCCGTGTGACCCTCCGTGGGGTCTACGGTGTTGTAGTCGTCGATTATCTCGAATCCCGGGGCTACCTCAACGAGCAGGTCGCCGGCCTGCGACACGACTGTGTTGCGGCGCAGAGCCTCGGCATTTTCTCCGGCATGTCCGGCGATGATGTCGTCGAGAGTGAACACGCGGTCAACTCCTGTCATGCTCGCGAGCAGTTTTGCTGCCTCGGCGCGCACTTGTGCTACGTCGAGTTTAAGCTCTTCGAGGAGTTTGTGGTTGAGATATAGGTTGCCGTCGTTGAAATACGACACGTATGCCCCGTTTCCATGCAGGGCTATGAGGTAAAGATTGAGCAAAGAGGCTGCCTTGCGGGCCGAAAATTCGCCGTATGGCAGGTTGAAGCGCTCTTCGTCGCGGCGTCGGCTGCTGCGCGGCGGTGTTGCGGCAAGCATTATCACGGTGCGGTCGAGCCCGACGTGCTTGTCGATGGCACAGAAGAGTTGCTCGAGATTGCGGTCGAGCTTGATATATGCGTCCTGCAGCTCCACGCGTTTGTCGGTGGATTTGCCGTAGTTGAATGGCTGCAGGGTATATGCAAGGCTTATAACGTCGGTCACGCCCTCTTGACTTCCGAGCTTCTGCTTTGTGATGAGCTCTCCGGCAAGGCTTGTAACCTCACGGTTGAGCATGGGCGAGGCGGCGAACATGTCGAGGCGGTCGGCGTTGCCGCGCGGGAAAACGTAGCGGAAGGGGTAGCGGGTAAGATGGTCGGGCAGCGCGGGGTAGTCGGCGGGCTCGAGGCTCGGCGTCCAGCTCATGGTGTCGAGGCGCATGCTCAGCGGCACGGCGCGGTTGCGCGTGGCCACGGCTATAGGCATGTCAGGGTATGCCGTCGACGAGGCCCAGTTGCCGCTCTTGTGGTCGAGCCAGAGAGCGCCGGTGGCATTGTGGCCCGCCATGCCTATCGAGAGCCCGGGTGTAGCGGCGATGGAGTAGACGTTGTTTGTGCCTCCAGAGGCTATGCGTGCTTCATCAGAGAGATTGCTGACTCTCAGTGACTTGGGCGAGTAGCCGGCAGAAGAGAAGTTGCCTAATACCTCGGAGTCGGAGTATGTCTTGCTCTCTCGCAGGGTGCGGCGGTCGAATTGGGTGTCGCTGCCGATACCGGAAGTCGATGGTGCTGCGCCGCTGAAAATAGTAGCCGTTGCGGCTGTGGCGTCGAGAGGCGTGCCATAGTCGGCGGTGAGGCTTACACCCTTTTCTTCAAGCAGACGGAAGCCGCCTTGGCTGAAATGCTCACGCAAAAGATCGAGCTGGTCGGCGTCGAGGCCGTCAACCATGATACCCACCAGCAGGCGAGCCTGCTCGGGCGAGGCAGCGCCGGCGCTGATAGTGGCCATTGAGGCTACTATCGCCAGAAGCAGGCGCGACATGGCAGCATCGAATTTTTTACGTTTAAGCACTTTCATTTTTACGATAGATGAATATATAGTTTGCTGCCCGCATCATATCTGCCAGTATAAGAGGCAGAAAGGCGGCATTGGCACTTTGTGGCAACCAAGGCCAAGAGGCCAGCAGGAGCAAAAGCACTGCAAAATTAACAATTTGGTAGCAAAAAAGTTCTTTCTTGCATTTTTTTAACCATATAAAAATTGCCGGCAGCAGGCATAAGGGGTTGATCCAGAAGTAGAGATAGTTGGGCGACGTGGCTTCATGCACCGATACGAATATCAGGAATGTGAGCAGACAGCCGGCCAAGCCGAGCACGCCGAAGTAGGCCGAGTCGAACCATCGTGTGACTTTGCGGCGGCGGATATCTCTGATTGTAATGCCTAAGGTAACGGCGAAGAATGCCCAGCATACAGCGAGTGGCGTCGCATACCATGGTGTAGGAGCTTCGATGGCGGCGTCAGCCTCGGTGTCGATAATGGCTATAGTGTTGCTTGCCAGAGGCTTTCCGCTATAGGTGGCCGATGGAAGCATGCCGTCGAGCTCTACAGGTGCGAAAGCAGCCTCACGGCGGGTGAGCGTGTAGTCTATGCCTGAGCCTAAGGCGAGGTCGATACCGAACTGATACCAAGGATAATTGCGATGATAGTGCCGCATGATGTTGCGGAATGTCATCATCGGGTAAGAGTTTGCCTCGAATGGTGCGGGAGCGAGAATTATGCTGTCGCCTAGCGCCGACTCTACAGCAGCGAGAGGGCGGGTGGCGCAGTTGTCTTTAACGTAATTGTAGCGGTAGGTGCGGTTTTGCGGGAGCACCTGATTGTCGAGAGCCGCTATGAGTTTGCGCTTTGTCTCTCCGGAGAGGTTGAGCTCGTGAGCCACTGCGCGGCGGCCTTCTTCGTAATATTGCGCCATGAACGGGTCGAAAGGCCATTTCACGGTGATATAGTCGGTCTCGCCTTTGACGAAGCGGCCTACGAAGTTGGGCGAATCGAAGTCGAAAACGCCGTAGTTATAAGCTACAGCCGGCTGTCCCGGCAGTTGCACGGCTATTGCCGAGTGGCCTTCGAGCTGAAAAATCTCTGCACCGGGATATATATTTACAAACCATACGGCAGTGTCGGCGCGCTCAGGCAGCGACCACGGATAAGCCGCCGCCAAGAGGGCGTTGAGCATTACTGCCATAATGATTGCAAGCCGTTTCATCTGATGTCGAGCAATTTATGGGTCTGAAGCGAGAGGCGCCATGAGGGGTGCGCAAGGATGTAGTCGATTGTTTCCTTGATGTTGAGCCCCGAGCATGGTTGAAGAAAGCGCCGGGGTGTGCCGAACAATGCGGCTGTCTCCTCCACATCCTGGCCTTGATATACAATCTTCAGCTCGTCGACGCGGTCGATGTTCCATGGCGCGTCTTTGGGCGAGCATGTCACCCAATCTACTTCCGGAGGCGCCGGCAGAGAACCGTTTGTCTCGATCTGCACATAGAAGCCCTTGGCTTTGAGCCGCCTGAGCAGGTCGCTGTCGAGCTGCAGCAGAGGCTCGCCGCCTGTGACTACGAGGTGACGCCTCGGAAAAGCGGCGCAGGCGTCGGCTATCTCCTCACCGCTCATCTGCCGGCCATGGTGATGGTCGGTGTCGCAGAAAGAGCATTGGCGGTTGCAGCCGGCGAAGCGCAGAAATACGGCAGGAGTGCCGGTATAGAATCCTTCGCCTTGGAGAGAGTAGAATATTTCGTTGACAGTGTAAACCTTAGTCGCGCTCATAACTTGCAATATTCCCCTCGCTTTCCTGCACATCCACCCTATAGCAGTTCTCGATATTGTCGCATATCCAGCGGGCGATATTCTCGGCTGTAGGGTTGAAAGGCAGCACATCGTTGAGCACCTTGTGGTCCATCTTTTCTTCGAGCATACGCTTTACATGAGTAAAGTCGGTAACCATACCGGCCGGGTTGAGAAACTCCGAGCGGCAATGCACGGTCACAATCCAGTTGTGGCCATGAAGGCTGCAGCACTTGCTTTGATAAGGAAGGTCAAGGCGATGAGCCGCAGAAATCTCTATGCGTTTACTTATATAGTACATACGAGTGCAAAGATACGAATAACTGAGCGCAATGCCAAATTTATTTAGATATTCACGGGGAGTTTCAGTTGTCGGAGGCTATGGAGGGCATGTAGCCGTGCCGGTGGCGGTGCGGGTGTAGGTGCTGTAGTCGAACAGCGGGGTGCGTGTGGCCGAGCGGAGCTTATTGTTGTAGTCCCACTCGTATTTCAAGCCTTTGTTGCTGTCAGTCAGCATATTGCCGTTGGCGTCGTAGCCATACTCTGTGTCAAGGTCGGCGCCGTCGGCGAAGTTCATCGTCGATTCGGATATCACCGCTGTTGCCGCGTCGTCGATCTTGACTACGCGGTTGCGTGTGGATTGTTTTTGTATATTAAGCTGTAATATCATTTAATATTGCCGGGTGTTTCCATGTATGCGAGAATCTCATCCAAACGGTCGTAATATCTTTCGACATTTGGCTCTTTGCGGCCATACATCCATTTCACGTGCTCCAACATCAAGGCTTTGAATTCATCGTACATCTCAGGGGCTATGAGCTTGCAAAGAGTGAGATATTCGAATATCCAGTCAGCTCCGGTATTACGAAGTTTTTTTTCGCCTCTGATAACCGGTATAATCTCGTTTTTGAATGCGTCTTCAAGCGTTGAGTAATCTCGTTCAACGGATTGCATGCAAGTTTTGATGGTATTTACCAATGATGAAAATTCGGAGTCATAATTACTTCCGTCGAGCCGGAAATAGAATTCATTTTGAACCCCGAAGAAACCACCCCAAAATCCGAATGTACAGTTATCTCGTTGGTCTTGCAACTTTTTGAAGCTGAACTTTTCAAACCATTTCATCAGAATATTGATCCTTACTCCGACAACCGGATATATTTTAAGAGCCAAGCCCTCGTCATAGCTCAGCCAATGTTGCAGTTCAAACCAATTCGTCCCTAAGCTCGTCTTTTTAGAAAAACGATAGTCTCTTTTTCGGTATTTATAATCCACAAAGAAAGGGATAGAACTGATGTCCTCTACCACTTTGTTGAAAATTTCTGACTGTTTCATTTATTATATTTATTTAAACGTTCATGTTCTATGATTGTTATTACATCTCCTTTTTTTAATCCGTATTCAAGTTTGTCAGATCTCACTTCAAACTTTTTATTTCCATTTACAATATGCTCCTTGGCAGCTTTCTGTCCCGGACTTAATGGAGTCGATGAAGATCTTTTTGCTTCTCTCAATGTATAGGTTTCATCCTCATTTTTCTTTAGTTGATCACCAAAAGTAGTGTTGTCCTTAACATTGCCTTTGCCATTTTGCGGAACTAATTTTACTTGGTCAGCAACTTCTTCTCCACGTTCACGAGCTAATTGAAGTTGCTCTTTTTCAAAAGCTCTCCCCTCTGCGATTTCTTTGGCATTGCGCATGCCTTTTCCGACATCGGTAGACTTGTCAGTGCCTTTTACTGCTTTGCCGATGAGTTTAGCACCCTTGGATGCTCCTGCCGGTACGAATGGCACAAGTGCTGCGCCAGTATCATAGGCTGCGTCTATCCAATGTTCTTTTGCTGCCTCATGGTCACCTTGAATATGGTCGTATACAGCTGAGACTGCGTCATATACCACATTGCCGATATCCCATATTGTTTCAAATATATTGCCATCTTTATCTACATGGTTTATTGGGTCTCCGCCACAAAAAACGTATGGAGAGTGTTGGCGTGTCGTTTCTGTAAGAGGGTCTTGCGATATCCACCGGCCTATTGCGGGGTCGTACATTCGGGCGCCGTGGTCGGCGAGGTTGAGGCGGGAGTCGGTGAAGAGTTCCTTGGCGGTGTATTTGTAGCGGTTGGCGTCGGGTGATGTTGACTCGGCCATGGGCATGCCGTAGGGGTAGTAGTAGGTGGTCTGGTCGAGGACTGCCGCTCCGCCGCTACCCTGATGGACTACGGCGCGGACGTTGCCTTGCCAGTCGTGGATGTAGACGTGCTCTACGCTGTCGATGTAGCCTATGGTGTTGTTGAAGCGGGCGAATTTGCCGTCCTCGAACTCGTAGGGGCCGTAGGTGTCATAGGTGTGCGTCTCTGTCTTGTTGGTCGGCCACCACGGGCGCGTGCCGAGGTCGATTGTCGGCGAGATGAGTGTGCCCTGCCGCTTGGTATAGGTGCGGCTAAGGCGCGTGCCGGTGGCGGTGCGGGTGTAGGTGCTGTAGTCGAACAGCGGGGTGCGTGTGGCCGAGCGGAGCATATTGTTGTAGTCCCACTCGTAGCTTATGCCCTTGTTGCTGTCAGTCAGCATATTGCCGTTGGCGTCGTAGGAGTATTCGGTGTCAAGGTCGACGCCGTCGGCGAAGTTCATCGCATGCTCGTTGATGGTGGCGCCGCTGCCGTCATAGATAGAGCGCACGCGGTTGCCGTCGTATTCATAATAAAGCTCGTCGATAAGGGCTGTTTTCGAAGCGCCGTTGTCGCCAAGTCGCGTTAGGAAGCATATATTTCCGTTGAGGTCGTAGTTATATCCTGTGCTGCGGTCATTGCCTCCGACATCAATGTCGGCGAAAGAAAGCCTGCCGGCTGCGTCGTAGCCATAGCTGTTGTCAGAGACAAGGCCATCGAGGGTGTCTGTGATTTTGGCGATGGAGCCTGAGTAGAGCCCCTGATACGACACCGGGCAGTCGGCATACTGCCTCATCTGCGCCACATCGGGCGACGGCTGCGTGACGCGCTCGCTCACTGTCCGCGCCGCGTCGTCGATATTATCCGCACCCCGCGCGGCCAAGCCGGCGAGCAGGGCGACAAGCAGTAAAAGGAAGCGCAAGAATCTCATGGCACGGTATTATGATTGGTTTCACCGGCAAATATAGGGATAATTTCTTAAATAATAGGTATAAAATTCTTGCGAGCGGTATAAAAATAAAAGAGGGCACCGCGTGGTGTCCTCTTTAGTCGCGCCTTGCGCAGGGGCGCGTGATACTTTTGTCTCTGATTATTTCTTGCGAACAGAGTAGCGGCTCATGAACTTGTCTACGCGGCCTGCGGTGTCGACGAGTTTCTGCTTGCCGGTGAAGAAGGGGTGCGAAGCGCTGGTGATTTCAAGCTTCACAAGGGGATAGGTAACACCATCAACCTCGATAGTTTCGCGGGTGGCCACGGTAGAACGGGTGATGAAGATTTCGTCATTCGACATGTCCTTGAAAACCACTTCGCGATAGTTGGCGGGATGAATGTCTTTTTTCATTTTTATTAACTCTTTAATACGTATTATTCAAGTGATTAAGATTGGCGCTGGTAAGGCGCTTCTTCGTAATGGCCTGCAAAGTTAAGCATTTTTTGCTTACTGAGCAAATTTTACTTCGTTGCGGCTGTGTTTTTTCGCGATTATTTTTGTAATTTTGTGTCACACCGCAAACCGACAGCCTATGTTAGGAGAAGCTTGGGCCGCCATGGCTCATCTGCAGAAACAGCTGCAGGAGCTCTATGAGCAACGTGAGATGTTCTGTCTCGCCAACGACGACAGCATGCACCCTTTCGTTTTCGAAAAGAAAATGAAATATTTCGACGATTTGATAGCCCGCACCGAGGAGGAGCTCGGCATGTGGCAGGATACTTATTGTGGCCTTCTCCATGACGAGGCCGACGAGTTAATCGATTGCGATGAGGCGGATACAGACGCCTTCGATGATATTTTCGATGAACTCTGCATTGTCGATGGTGTCTCGGCTCAGGAAGAGCTCGACGATGTAATATCAACCGACGACCTATTTGATATAGAAAATGACAATTGAATTTGAAAAAAATATAAGCGCGGCTGCTCCCGGCCTCGAGGTACTGCTCGTTGAGGCAGAGGTTGATAGCCTCGCCACTTCTGACGCATTGTGGGCTGAGATAGAGGCTGCATGTGCAATGATCCGCGACAAGTATCCGATGGATCAGGTGCGACTGCGCGGAGCCATCGACGCCACCCGCGCGGCTTACAAGGCTTGCGGCAAGGAGCCAAACCGCTACCGCCCCAGCGCAGAGGCTCTATGCCGGCGTGCAGTGAAAGGTCTCGAGCTCTACCGCTCGCTCGCATTGATAGACCTTATAAACCTTATGTCGCTGCTCTCCGGTCATTCGATAGGAGGCTTCGACACCGACCGCTTTGCCGGCAATACGCTCACTCTCGGCGTGGGGGCGGAAGATGAGCCTTACGATGCCATTGGTCGCGGTGAGCTTAATATCGCCGGGCTGCCGGTGTTCCGCGACGCTGTCGGCGGCGTCGGCACCCCTACTTCCGACAACGAGCGCACGAAGCTCTCGCCGTCGACCCGCCGCATTACCATGACCATAAATATGTATGGGCAGGGTGAATATACAAAAGAAGAGGTGGAGGCATTGGCCCGTCGTCTGCTCGCTGAGTATGCCAACGCCCGCAATGTCACAACAAGTTATTGGACTGTAAAACAATGAGAATAATTAAATCATACGGAAGCAATCCCGACAGCCGCACTGTCGCTGAGGCTGCCGAGGCCCTTCGCCAAGGACAGATAATAATATACCCGACCGATACACTTTATGCTTTCGGTTGCGACGCGCTCAACAATAAAGCCATAGAACGCTTGTGCCGTATAAAGGGTATCGACCCGGCTAAAAATCTGCTTTCGATAGTGTGCAGTGATATATCAGAAGCTGCCGAATATGCGCGTATCGACAATGCGTCATTCCGTATCCTGCGCCGCTGTCTGCCCGGTGCTTTTACCTTTATCCTGCCGGCGTCGCTTAAGTTGCCCAAGGTGTTCAAAGGCCGCAAGAGCGTGGGCATACGTATCCCCGACAATGCTTTCGCGCAGGCTCTCGCGCGAGAACTCGGCCATCCGGTGATGACATCATCGGTGCCTGAGAGCGACGATATCGATATCGCCGACGCCGAGGCTGTAGCCTTACATTATGACGGCACCGCCGATCTCGACCTCACCATCGACGGCGGAGCGGGGCAGTATACGGGCTCGACGGTAGTTGACCTCGCCGACAGCACCTCTCCCGAGATAATCCGCCAAGGCCTCGGCGATTTCTGATAACTTAAGTTTCGCAAGCGAAACTTGTTTGTTTTGAGTTTAATAGGTTTAAGAAGTTTAGGAATACATTGGTAAAACTAAACATTTTAAACTACATAAACTGCGCTGAAAGCGCTTTAAACCTCAAGTTTTCAAGTTGCAAGGCAACTTGCGAAACTTGAACTGATAAAAGAAAATCGGCCGTCAGCGAGAGCCGGCGGCCGAGTAGAGAGTAGATTGCTCAATCGGGCAGAGCCCGAGAGCTATGAGGGGGCTTTAATTATTGAGCTTCTTCAACGGGAGCAACTTCAGCAGCCTCTTCAACAACAACGGTGGTGTCGTTGGTAAGAGTGTCAACTACCTCAGCGGCAGCGGCAACTTCTTCTACAGCTACGGTGTCTGCAGCTACTTCAGTTTCAGCAGCAGCTTCTTTGTTGCCACAAGCGAAGAACGACATGCTGAATACTACAGCAAGCATAAGAACTAACTTTTTCATCTTAGTTACGATTTAGTAATAAAACATTTTTTGCTTCAAAAGTGCTGCAAAGTTACGTCAGATTTTTGATATGTAAAAATTTTTAGCAAAAAAAATCGTCAGTTGTCCTCAATTTTAACATTTCAGTGCTTGCATAGATAGTTTTTGAATCAATCGTAGCGCATGTCGGCAAGCATAGACTGCAATCTTATGCGGGCCTGATGTATGCGGCTTTTCACCGTTCCGAGCGGCAGATTCATCTGTTTTGCAATCTCGGCATAGCGGTATCCGGAGATAAAAAGCGTGAAAGGCTGGCGGTAATCGTCTGAAAAAGAGGCTATGGCTGCCTGTATTTCTTTGGCGTTTATGGCACCCTCAGGGCTGTCGAAGCCTGAATCCTGCGAAAAATTCAGTTGATACAGATCGTCGCTCTGGTCCACAATAACCACAGAACGCGCTTCCTTGCGGTATTTGTTAATGAAAAGGTTGCGCATGATTGTAAAAATCCACCCCTTGAAATTAACATTCTCCACATATTTGTCTTCACTGTCAAGAGCCTTTAGTGTGGTATCCTGAAGTAAATCGTAGGCGTCGTCGCGGTTGGAGGTCAGCGCGTAGGCGAAATTGAGCAGGTTGCGCTGTACTGAAAGTAATTTGGTCTGAAAAGTATTTGATCCCATAATTTTATAGTCTTGCGTTAATCATAAGTTATATTTAAAACACTCCACGAGGGTTTAGGTTGGGCGTTTTTGCATATTTTTACGCTTTTTAGAGAACTAAAATATTATTTTTCACCCGTGATTTTGCTAAATTTGCAAAAAAAATCTAACCTACGCTCATGAACCTTAGACCCTTGATATCTGTTTTAGCGGGAGTATTTATCTCCATGTCAGCAGCTTCTGTTACTTCGAATCTCGGCCATCATGATTTTATGTATGCCGGCGAGGGAAAACGGCCTTTGATCTACATCGTCAAGGATGGCACGGTGGCGTGGAGCCATGAAGCAGAAGGGCGCCGCGGCGAAATCAGCGACGCCATACTTCTGACTGACGGCAACATTCTTGTCGCCCATCAGTACGGCGTCATGGAGATTGCCCCCGACCACTCCACGGTATGGAGCTACGACGCACCCGAGGGTACTGAAATACATACAATACAGCCGATAGGCAATGACAAAGTAGTCTTTGTGCAGAATGGCAAACCTGCCAAGGTCGTTGTGATGGCGATTCCTTCAACGGAGATTGTGTCGGAATTTACGGTTGACGTGCCTGAGAGCGCGTCGGTCCACGGCCAGTTCCGCAACGCCCGCCTGACATCAAAGGGCACTTTATTGGTGTCGAACATGGCCGGCGGATATATCAGCGAATATAACGACGAGGGCAAAGAGATAGACCGCTGGGAGATTGCCGGCCCATGGTCGTGCTCGGAGGTCGGCAAAGCCCCGCACCTGCTTGCAGTAGGGAAGAAAAGCACCCTGCGCGAGATTGACCGCCGCGGGAATATCATCTCGGAGATAAAACTTGACACGCTCGGCATAACTTCGGCTCAGAAAGCCGTACGCCTGAAAAATGGCAATACCATTGTCAACAACTGGTATAATGAATGGAGCAAGACTCCGCTCGACACACTCAATGCCCCCGTGCAGGCCATAGAAATCACTCCAAAGGGAGAAGTCGTGTGGCAGCTCAAGGCATGGAAAGACCCATGTCTGGGACCGTCGACAACAATTCAGCCTCTTGATCAGGCTGTCAACAGGCAGAGCATGTTTTTCGGCCGCCACAATGGCCGCAGCCCCAAGCTCTTTGTAGAGCCCAACAAACCTATAGGCAAGGCCAAAGGCGCCGTGCCCGGGCGTGTGGCATGGATTCATTCGCCCGGTGTCGCCCGGTGGGACGGCCGCACGGGTCTGTGGGTGGAAGACCGATGGAACAATCAGGCCAAGGCCGACCGGCTCTTGAAAGAGACTATAAAGACTGTCGGCGGCAAAGACGACGCCAAGGCTGCGTGGAAAGCTATATTCTCAGATTTCAACAAGCGCCACGGCAAGGGCAGCAAGGGTTATCGCAAGGGTGAGAAAATAGCTATAAAGCTCAATATGAACAATGCAATCACTCACCGCGACACCATCGAGCTCAACTCGTCGCCGTTTGTGACTCTCGCTTTGGTAAAGACTCTCGTTGAAGACGGCGGCGTGCGTCCGGCCGATATCATCGTCTGCGAGCCAAGCCGCGCCATTACCGACAGTATCTACAATAAAATCCATCGCCTATACCCCGACATCACCTTTATTGACAATATCGGAGGCGACGGCAGGGAGAAATGCGAGTATTACCCTGAAAGGATAGTGTATTCGGTAGATAACGGCAAGATGGCGCGAGGTTTGGCCAAATGTATCGTAGACGCCGACTATGTGATAAACAGTGCATTGCTCAAGACTCATTCAGGCCCCGGCGTGACACTCACGGGTAAAAACTGGTATGGCGCTACCGACATAGCCTTGCAATGGCGCAAGAACGCCCACAACAATGTCAGTCAGGACAAGCGCAACGGCAAGCCCGGCTACAAGACGTTCGTAGACTTTATCGCCCATCCCGATTTGGGCGGCAAATGCCTGCTTTTCCTTATCGACGGCACCTACGGCTCGCGCGATGTCAACGGCGCTCCTTATCCAAAATGGCAGAAAGCACCATTCGGAGGCGACTGGGCATGCAGTATCATAGCCTCGCAGGACGCTCTTGCCGCCGACGCTGTAGCCATGGATATAATAATAGGAGAGTGGCCCGAGTTCGGAAGCCTCAACTATTGCGATGAATATCTCCGCGAGGCAGCCTCGATACCGTCGGCCCCGAGCGGTACGATATATAAGGTAGACGGCAAAGCCCTCGACGCGCCGCTCGGCCTTATGGAGCACTGGAATAATCCGGTCGATAAGAAATATGAGGCTATAGATTTGGTTTACCGAAAAATAGAGTGATATGAAATACCATCTGATCTTGGCGGCCTTGGTGCTCGCCGTGGCAGCTTCAGAGGCAAAGGCAGCTGATACCGAGGTGATGTATCTCTCCGGTAAGGACGCCGACGACCCCGTCGAATGGCAATTCCGCTGCTCAGAAGGCATGAATTCGGGCAAATGGACTACAATCGGTGTACCCTCATGCTGGGAGCAGCAGGGCTTCGGAGCATATACCTACGGTCGTTTCTATCTCGATAAAAAAGCAAGTCCGAGCTCGGAGACAGGCGAATATCGCCGCACTTTCGATGTGCCTGCCGATTGGTGGGGCAAGACCGTACGTCTTGTGTTCGAAGGTGTTATGACCGACGCCTCAGTCAAGATAAACGGCAAGAGTGCGGGCGATGTCCATCAAGGGGCGTTCACGGCTTTCAGTTATGATATATCGCGCCTGCTGAAATACGGCAAAGAAAACACCATCGATGTATTTGTAAAGAAAGAGTCAGACAACAAATCTGTCAATGCGGCCGAGCGACGTGCCGACTGGTGGCTCTTCGGCGGTATCTACAGGCCGGTATATTTAGAGGTGCTTCCTGCGAAGCATATATCCAAGGTAATGACCGACGCCAAGGCCGACGGCACTCTCAATCTGCGCCTGACTACGAGCAGACTGCCTGCCGGTGCTTCATTGACGGCTGAAATCGACGGCGCTCAGACGCAAGTGGTCGGTTTGTCGGCAGGCTCTGAGCATGATGTCAGTTTCTCCTTCGGCAATGTCAAGCGATGGGATCCCGAGCACCCCAATCTCTATAATCTGCGCCTCACCCTTAAAGACAGCAAGGGGCGGGAGATTCACTCTGTAAATCAGAAAGTAGGCTTCCGCACGCTCGAATTTATGCCGCGCGACGGTTTTTATCTCAACGGCACCCGTCTTGTGATGAAAGGCGTAAACCGCCATTGCTTCTATCCCGAGACCGGGCGCGCCACATCGCGCAGCCGTGACCTTGAAGATGTGAGACTGCTCAAAGGCATGAACGCCAACGCTATCCGCTCGCACTATCAGCCCGACAGACACCTGCTTGAACTATGCGATTCGCTCGGCCTGCTCTATTTCGACGAACTTGCAGGCTGGCAGGACCCTTACGACAATACCGTAGGTCCGAAGATTCTCACAGAGATGATAGAGCACGACGCGAATCATCCGTCGGTCTTCGCTTGGGGCAACGGCAATGAGGGCGGCTTTAACTATTCATTACTGCCACTATATGAGCAACTTGACATACAGGGACGCAAGGTGGCACATCCGTGGTCGCTCAAAGACGGCCTCGACACCCACCATTATCCCGCCTACCAGACCGGCGTGGCTCGCTTTGTCAACGGCTATCAGGTATTCATGCCTACCGAATTTCTTCATTCCCAATTCGATAAAGGCGGCGGCGCCTCTCTCGACGATTTCTGGGCAAACTGGTCGCAGAGCCCGCTCTTTGCCGGCGGTTTTATCTGGGCGATGGTCGACGAGGGTGTAATGCGCACCGATATCGGAAAGATTGACACCAACGAAGGAAACGCCCCCGACGGTATCGTAGGGCCGCACCGCGAGAAAGAGGGCTCATGGTATACGATACGCGATGTATGGTCGCCTCTTCAGATTGCGCCGCTTACGGTGCGCCGCGGCAGAGTGCCGGTTTTGAATATCACAAACAGGTCGCTCTTCTCGTCTCTTGGCGAGTATTCGCTTTGCTATGAGGTGCTGGCGGCCTCGTTGGATAAAGGCGAAAAGGTGTTGGCTTCAGGACGTGTGGATTTGAAAGACGCAATGCCCGGCGAGGCTGTGAACGTAGGCCTCGGCAATAGCGGAGATTTCAGTCAAGGCGATTTTCTGAGGCTGACATTTCTCGACAGCAAGGCCGATACCGTAAACGTGTCCACATATCCAATGCTCTATGCCGATGAGTTTTATAAGGAAAACATTCACCCGGCGTCGGCAGGAAAAGCTTCTGTCGAGGGCTATACTCTCAAAAGCGGCGATGTGACGGCAGAGATAGACCCGGCAACCGGCTATCTGTCAAGAGTGACGCGCGGAGGCCGTGTGATACCTTTCGGCAAGGGCCCCGTGCCTGTCGGCATGAAGATGTCGCTTTCGTGCATACAGGTTGATGACAGCGGCGATACCGCCAAGATTATCGCCCGCTACAAAGGCGCTGTCGATTCGATAGTGTGGAGCATGACGCCCGACGGTCAGCTCGGCCTTGACATACTCATGCTTAAGAGCAAGAACGGCAATGGCTATGAGGGAGAGTTTGTCGACAAGACAATACGCAATTTCGGCTTTAGTTTTTCTTATCCCGAAGAACTGTGCACCGGCATGACATGGGTGGGCAAAGGCCCTTACCGGGTATGGCGCAACCGTCGCCGGGGCACCAATTACGGCCTTTGGCATAAAGACTACAACAATACCGTCACCGGGCAATGGGACGAAGGCTCGGTATATCCGGAGTTCAAGGGCTATCATGCCAATATCTATGAGGCGCGCGTAGAGTCGGAAAAATCGCCGTTTACCGTCCGAAGCGAGACCGACGGCCTCTATCTGCGCATGTTTACTCCGGAAGAGCCTCGGCCCGGGGAGCGGGTGTCGCGCACGATGACGCCTTTCCCCGAGGGCGATGTATCGTTCTTGCTCGACATACCGCCTATCCGCTCATATAAACCTCTTGAGCAGCTCGGTCCGGGCGGAATAGCTCCAAACGTGCGTATCAACAAGGGCGACGACGGTATTCGCCTCAAGCTATGGTTAGATTTCTCGGAATAAAAACAGGGTGCCACCTCGCGTGGTACCCTGTCTTTCGGCTGGAAGCCCAATCATGATTTTTCCGTCTTATTGCGGAGCAGTTTCAGTATTTATAGACAGTGATGATATTTTTCCCGTGCCTTTGCAGGTGTTTATTCTGAAGTCGTCATCCATGCCGGTGATTATGGCATGTGCTATTGAGCTTTGGTCAAGTTTTAGCTCTTCAATCTTGCCGCGGGGGCATTTCAGTTCGTCGATATTGCTCTGATATAAAAGAAGCCGCTTGTCTGTGTCTACGGTGAGTCTGTCATAGTCCAGATGGTGGAGTGCTACCGAATAATCCGCAGAAGAGATGTAATCCAAGGTCATGCCTGCGGGCAGCTCTATCGTGATGGGCCATGACTCATCGATGTAGAAGCCGTAGACGCTGTTCTTTTTCTCGGAGTCTATCCAATTCTCCGGGTCGATGGTCAACACAAGTGTTTCGCCCTGCAGCGACTGCGACAGTATCATGCCGAAGCCGGCTTCCGTATGCAGCACGGGTGCGGATATGGAGTCGCTTGTGGTGATGGTGATACCGTTGAAGTTGTGTATCCAGTATTCGTAGTCTGTCGGTTGGCTTGTCACTTTTATAGCCTTGAACTCTGCCGGTAATGCCACTTCGGCAGATTCATCCCAATGCGACTTAATGCCGCAGTTGTCGCGGGTTTTCATCGTGGCCGCTCCGGTCACTGTCAAGGCAAGTCCTGCCAGAAAGGCACCACCGATAATATATGTGCTGAGTTTCATGATTTGTTCGTTTTTAGATAGTTTTCATACATCATGCCGATTTCTTTAGGCGTTATGCCCAGCAGCATGAGTTGACGGAAGAAATAGTCGGTCTCTTCGTTGAGGAAGGTCTGCTTTTTCTCGGCGCTTACTTTCTGCATTGCGTCGTCGCAGATGAAGAAGCCGACACCGCGCTTGTTGAAGATAACTCCGAGCCGCTCGAGGTGGTCGTAGCTGCGCATTACAGTGTTGGCATTCACCTCAAGCGAGGCGGCATATTCGCGCACCGACGGTATCCGCGCACCGGCGGCGAGAGTGCCGGCAAGCACTTGGTCGCATATCATATCGGCGATCTGAAGATAGATGGCCTTGTTGTTTTCCTTGAATATCATGGCGTTTACCAGCGTTTTATGATTTCTGACTCGCGCAGACGAATGAATGACAGGATATAATTGAATCCGGCTATCGCGAGAGTGCAGCAGATAAAGAGGTTCACGGTGAGATCTTTGTCGTCGATTCCGAACGGACCGCTTTCGATATAATATCCTGCGGTGTGATAGGAGTCAATTACCAAGAACCAAGCCCATAGATATATGCAATATATTACAAAGAGACTTGCCGTGGTCTTTATAAGCGAGTGGCGTGCCCATACTATAGAGCCGAGGAAGTAGAACGACTGCGCGAAAACGAATAGCGACAGAATCATTACGCTTGCGCTTTTGAAAAGTCCGGCTTCGGAGGGATGGAAAAGGATATTGCACCAATCAAGAGGCCGCACATCTACGCCGTAGGCTATAGATGTGAATGCCACCCTCACCCAGTCGGCGAACACCGCCACAAGGAAATATAGCAATATAAAGCCCGGCACTGTTATAATCCATCGGCACAGGAATTTCTCGAACTGCGAGGCCGGGAGCATTAGAGAAGCCAATGCGCTCTTGGGGTCTGACATGGTCTTGAATGAGTTGGAGGCTGTGATACATCCTATTATAAATAGGCCGGCAGTCATCCACCCGAGCAATGTCATGGCAATGATATGGTTGTAAGTCTTGAGGTCGTCCTGAGAATTATAATACCTGAGGCTGTTGGCGTTGAACACAGCGCAGAGCACTGTGATAGCCACGAGTATGCCTCCGAGGGCTAAAAGTCCGGTCAGCAGTGAATTGCGTTTCGAGGCGAAGTCGAACTTCAGGAGCGCTGCCATGCGTTTGAGGCTGAATATCTGATTGTTGCTCATTGCTCTGCGGATTTATGGGTGAATATCAGCTTGATTTTCTCGGGGTTCGATATGGCGAACTCGAAAAGCGTCTCGAGGTTGAGCTCGGTTTCTTCATCGTCGGTGTTTGGCAATATCACCTCAGAGCCGCCGAGAGCCTGCTTGGCATAAAGAGCCGACTCTATAGCAGCCTTCGAGTCAGTGGTGGTGAATTTAAGCTTGCGTGAAATATCGATGACGCTCTCGTTGAGCAGGGGTGAGGCCTCGTTCATTATCACCACATGGTCGAGCAGGCTGTCGATGTCGCGCACCTGATGTGTGGAGATGATTATGGAGCGGTCGTCGTTCATGTTCTGCGCTATAAAGCGGCGGAAGGCGCTCTTGCCCGGTATGTCGAGGCCGTTGGTGGGTTCGTCCATAAGTATGAGCGGTGTGTTGCAGGCAAGGGCGAAGCTCATGTATACTTTCTTTTTCTGACCCATCGACAGCGCTCCGAGATTTACATCCGGGTCCATGTCGAATACCTCGAGATGACGCTGCATGTCGGCTTCGGAGAAGCGGGGATAGAAAGGAGCGTTTGCCTTCACGTAATCTTTCAGCTTTATGGCCGGCAGAGTGAATTCTTCTGATACCATAAAAATATCAGAAAGCGTCTCTGGCAATCGACGTCGTGTGTCAATGCCTTGGTAGAGTACATGGCCCTCGGAGGGGGTGAGTGCTCCGGCGATAAGATAGAGCAGGGTAGACTTGCCTGCGCCGTTGCGGCCGAGCAGACCGTAGACGCCGCCACGGCCTATCTCAAGAGAGAAGTCGTCGAGCACCGGACGGCTCTTGCGGCGGTAAGCAAAGGTGAGATTGCAGATTTTTAGCATATTTAGTGTATTAGTATAATAGTACACTGCAAAGTGTATGCACTATTTCTGAATCCACCAAATTTTTTTGAAAAAATTTTTAATATGCGTGAACAATAGCGAAGTCCCGCTTGTTTGGATAATACAAAAACAAGAATAACTATGGAACAGAAAAGTATCAAAGGTACACGTACCGAACATAATCTCCTCGCATCATTCGCCGGCGAAAGCCAGGCCCGCTCACGATATACTCTCTTTGCAGAGAAAGCAAAAGAAGAAGGCTACGAGCAGATAGCCGCAGTCTTCCTTGAGACTGCCGAGCAGGAGCTCAGCCACGCACGTATGTTCTTCTCTCTTCTTGAGGGCGGCACTGTGGAAATCACCGCAGGCTATCCTGCAGGCGTTGTAGGCGATACAGCCAAAAACCTTGCCGAAGCAGCTGCCGGAGAGCGTGAGGAGTGGAGCGACCTCTATGAGAGTTTCGCAAAGACCGCTCAGGAAGAGGGCTTCCCTCAGATTGCCAATGCCTATAAGCTTATCGCCAAGGTAGAGCAAATGCACGAGGCACGCTATCTCAAACTCCTTGAGCGTATGGAAAACGGCACTGTCTTCGAAGACGCCGAGCCGGTAGAATGGATGTGCCGCAAGTGTGGCTTCACCATCACTGCTAAATCAGCCCCCAAACGCTGCCCCGTATGCGGTATGCCTCAGGGTTGGTTTGAGCGCAAACCTCAGAATTATTAATTCAAGTTTAGCAAGTTGCCATGCAACTTGAAGACTTGAGGTTTAATGCGCTTTCAGCACAGTTTATGCAGTTTAAAAAGTTTAATTAAAGTGTACTAAACTCATTAAACGTGTTAAACTCAAAATAAACAAGTTTCGCTCGCGAAACTTATAATTTACATTTCATGAAAGCGGCCGTCTACGCCTACGGGCAATATGACGGCCGCTTGTTTTTTTACAAGTTTCGTAAACGAAACTTATCATTAATCTCGTTGCGAAATTAATAATATAGTGCCATGCGGCAAAATTTTTTTTGACTGATTTATACACTATTTAATTCTTTTGTTAAACATTAGTTAATGTGAATCAGCCGGTTAAACTTTGGGCGGAGTTCGGCGTCAAAGTAAGTGTAAATCGAAAACGAATAATTTAAAAACGACAGATAAGATATGAAAAAGATTGTAATTGCAACCCTCGCCCTCGTCGCCGGTATCGGCACCACTTTCGCCCAGCAGCCTGCCAACACTTCAGCTTGCTGCCCCAACGGAAACAACGCAAAGCAGTGCGACGTGAAAGGCCGCAAGGCATGCGCCCCCAACCCCTTCGAAGGTCTCAACCTCACTGCCGAGCAGCAGACCAAGGTAGACGCTCTCAAGGCTGAGTGCAAGGCCGGCCGCGAGAAAGCACAGGCCGACAAGAAAGCCGACCGTCAGAAGCAGCGCAACGACCGTGCCGACGCCCGCAAGGCTCAGCGCACCGAAATGCTTGCCAAAGTGAAGGCAATCCTCACCCCCGAGCAGTATGTGCAGTTTCTTGAGAACAACTTCGTAAACGGCGACAACGCTCCCCAAGGCGCTCCCGGCAAACTCGCCAAGAACGACCGCCGCAAAGCCGACAAAGGCCAGCGCCCCGCCCGCAAAGGCGACAAAGCTCAGCAGACCCAGCGCCCAGAGAGCAAGTAAAAATCTTTAAATTAGAAAAATACGGCAATAGAATAAGTTCTGTTGCCGTATTTGTTTTTTCATTGTGCTTGTCATGATTTACCACGAAATTACTGTACCCAATTGGATACCGTCAGGCCAAACACGGCTTGGAGACCATGTCTCTGTCAGGATTTTATATTTGGAAGTTTGAGATTGTGATGAAATCTGTTCGGCGTATGCATGCATAGTAACATTGTTCTCAGAATATTCATATTCTGTCATTATGATAAACACATCGTCATCAATACGTAAAAAGATTCTACCATCCCAATTTTCCGGATATGATAACGTGTAGTCAATGCTGCCAAATATTATTATAGGTCCATATTGTTTATCGTTTTCGAGATATGCTCCATAAAAACCGAATGATAAAGAAGAGTATGGATATAATGTATGGCTAAAGCTGCCGTCTTTATTATAGAAATAAATTTGCGTAGGCTTGGAGTCGGCTATTTCGTAAGTATAGCCGTTAAACTCTATTGAAATATTTTTGTCAGTGAACGAGCCGGGGGTATCTTGTAAGAGTAGATTATTACCATCCGAATCCTGAATGGCAAAACCGAAAACCCGTCCGCACACCCTGTCACAATCAATAAGCTCAGGCTCTTTAGTGTCTTCGCACGAAGCCAGCGTCAATGAGATGGCCCAGATGATTAACAACAATATTTTTTTCAACATAGCTTTACTTATTTGGCGTTGGTACTATATACTTTAAATCTTTATGATAAGTATAGGCGCCTACCGTAAGGTAACCTGAATTATAATATCCATTTCCATCGCCATTGTAGCCCCAGTTTATATATACATTCGGGTCGGAAATATAATTCAGATAATTCGTTTGAACCTTTACGAATCTTCCGGGAGAGGTCACCGTATAAAGGGATACAGCATATCGACGGTAATAAGACTTGAATCCACAAGCCACAAAAGCGTGACCGACCTCACTGCCGTTGGAATCATACGCCGTACCTCTGACATACACAGGTTTTGATTCAGATACGTATTTTGATATGTCAGTTATACTTGTCATATTAATAATTCCGGAAGTCAGATAGCCACACTTTTTGAATGTCGAGTTTGCATTATCTGTTGTAATTCCAGTGCCTTCGGCAGAAAATGTGGCGTTCGACATTTCTGCAAGCTCCAAAAGAAAATCTGAAGTTTCAGCAGTCGAATATGATAATGGCATTTTTGACCAATCATATTTTTCAGGCCATTCATAATATCTCATGATTTGTCCCATCGCAATCGGCCCGCAACCGGCGGGAGCATTATCAATTATATTAAATTTATTCAATACCAGCGGAAAACTTTGATTATATCCCCCGTATTGCCCCCAAGAAGATAATACAAATGGAGAAATCTCGGTCTTTTCTTCTTCACAAACATAGTATCGTACAGCTGATATGGGTTTGTAATTTGTCTGGAATTGCCAATAGCAATAATTCTTAGCACTTTGGTATACTTCAGAAGAGCTCCACCCTGTCTGATTTTTACTAAGAAAATAGTCAAGGCCGTTGTTTTCTAAAATATGATAAGTTCCGTATGGCCACGACAAAAGACTGTCGTTCATTATAGATTTTGAGTTGTTGAATTGGTCTTTAAGCGATTGTGGCCATGATTCAAAGTCTTCGCCATCCTCAGGAGCTGCACGGCTGTTGATTTTTAACCCTTGCTTTTCAACCAAGCTCCACAAGAACTGATTGTCAAGCACAGAGTCTTTTGGTAGAGAAAGTGTATGCTCTATGTTTTGCTTAATAATTTCAAAAGCAAAATATGTATTGGGATTTATCTTTTCAAGATTTATATGGCCATGGTCATTGAAGGCCAATACTGGCGTGGCAGTTTTAATTGCGCTCAGAACTACAAAACCATCATTTTCTCCATAATTAATGATATACATTAAAGGAACACCAGTATCATCTAAAACGGAATCGATTGAAAGCGTATTTGCTCTAGACATTACATTGTCTAAAGATTGTATCGACATTGACATCCTTAGGGCTTCAAATATATTTACCTTAATGGAATCAGGGGCAGGTTCATCAACTTGGGCTTGTGGAGAATTGAGATTATTATCAGCAGTGTTTATAGATAATTCTTCCTGCTGATAGCAACTCGCCATGAACAATAATAATACAAAATAAAATAGTTTTTTCATAACTAAGAAGTTAATTAGGTTTGCGATGGCAAATATAATTGTTAATCCAATATTCTACAAATTTTTTTTGCCTTGTTTTTAATATTTATTGAGATATTTATTAATAATGGAGTCTGCTCGTAATCTCTAACATGAAATAGACTGTCATCAGCAGCTTTTCGGGTTAAAAAACATGTTTAAGGACATGTTTTCTTGCCTTTTTGGATAATTTATCTTAAATTCGCACGTCGTTGGAAAAATTATTATTTTTCCAACTGTTTACGCATAAAAACATCAATACCTGTTATAATAATCCTAAAACCAAAATGAGTTATCTTAAATTTGATAAGAATCTGCTCATCAACTTGGACCAGTCGCTCCCCAAAGAGATGCTCCGCACCAACCGTGCGGGTGCATATCACTGCACCACGCTGGTGGGTTGTAATACCCGCAAACAGCATGGTCTGCTCGTGATACCCATTGAGGAGATGGACAACAAGTCGCATGTGCTGCTTTCGAGCCTCGACGAGACTGTGATTCAGCACGGTGCGCCTTTCAATCTGGGTATACACCGCTATCAGGGCGGCGTATACAGCCCGGCCGGCCACAAGTATATCCGTGAGTTCGACTGCGAGGAAGTGCCGCGCATGACTTATCGCGTGGGTGGCGTGATCCTCACCAAGGAGAAAATTTTTATCAGCCATGAAAACCGAATCCTGATCCGCTATACTCTTGTGGAGGCCCACTCCGACACGACATTGCGCTTCCGTCCGTTCTTGGCTTTCCGAGAGGTAAACAGCCTCTGCGTCGCCAACGACGCAATCAACCGCGACATCGAGCATGTAAAGAACGGTATCGGCACTTGTCTCTATAAAGGCTATCCGACTCTCTACATGCAGTTTAACCGCGAGCCCGCTTGGGTCGACGAACCCAACTGGTACAATGGTATCGAATATGTGAAAGACCTTGAGCGCGGCGTGCCATACTGCGAGGACCTCTGGGTGCCCGGTTATTTCGAAGTTCCCATCAAGAAAGGCGAGTCGATAATATTCTCTGCCGGTGTAAGCCCGGTAGATACCAAGAATCTCACCAAGATGTATGAGGCCGAGGTGGCAAGCCGCACTCCCCGTACATCTTTCTTCAATTGCCTTAAAAACAGCGCCAAGCAATTCTATATCCGTCGTGGCGAAGGCACTTATATCGTGTCGGGTTTCCCGTGGGGCGTGGTACTTGCCCGCAACACCTTCATGGCTCTCCCCGGCCTTACCCTCGCCATCGACCACCGTGCCGACTTTGAGGCGATATGCGACACCGCTCTCAAATCGCTCATCAAGTATGCCGACACAGGCGAGCTCTCCAAGCACATACAAGGTATCGACATGCCCGACATCCCTCTGTGGGCTATCTGGGCAATACAGCAGTATGCCAAAAATGTGGGCATGGAAGAAGCCCGCAAGAAATATTTCGAGCCTGTAGCCCAGCTTGTCGACGACATCCTCCGCAACGGCTATCCCAACCTCTTCGTTGCTGATGAGACAGGTCTGCTGAGCACCGACGGCCATCTCCGCCCGGCTTCATGGATGAACTCGGTGCTCAACGGCGCTCCCGTCGTACGCCGCACCGGTATGCTCGTGGAATTCAACGCCTTGTGGTACAACGCCCTGATGTTTGCAGCCGCCCTCGCCGAAGGCGATGAAGGCCTTGCCCGTCAGCGCGAGAAATGGGTTGAGGCTGCCGACAAGATGAAGAAACCTTTTGTCGACACCTTCCTCAACGCAAGCGGATATCTCTACGACTTCGTCGACGGCACTTACGCCGACCCCTCTGTGCGCCCCAATATGGCCATCGCCATCGGCCTCGACTACTCGCCGCTTGACCGCCGCCAGCGCAAGAGCGTGCTCGATGTTGTCACACGTGAGCTTCTCACCCCCAAAGGTCTGCGCACTCTCTCGCCCAAGAGCTACGGCTACCGTCCCAACTACCTCGGCTCTCCCGACGAGCGCGAGTTTGCCATGCACAACGGCCCGGCACGTCCGTGGCTTGCCGGCTTCTACGCCGACGCCTACCTGCGCGTGTTCGGCATGAGCGGCGTTGGATATCTCGACCGTCTCCTGATCGGATTCGAAGACGAGATGACCGAGGGCTGCGTGGCTTCGCTGAGCCAGCTCTACGACGGCAACCCGCCATATACCGGACGCGGTGCTGTCAGCCATGCCACAAACGTGGCCGAGGTACTCAGAGCCTACCGCACTCTCAAACGCTTTGACCAGAACGCCTAACCCCAATCTTATCAATACCATATCACAATGAAAGCATTAATGTTCGGTTGGGAGTTTCCCCCTCATATCTTAGGTGGCCTCGGCACTGCCAGCTACGGACTCACCCGAGGAATGTGGGAATGTGGCGACATGGACATCACCTTCGTCATTCCCAAACCTTTCGGCGATGAAGACAAAAGTTTCGCCAACATCATCGGTACTTCTCAAGTGCCCGTGGCTTGGCGCGATGTCAACCGCGACTATGTAGAGTCGCGTATCGGCAAGGTGATGGACCCCGACCTGTATTATAAGTTGCGCGACCATATCTACGCCGACTTCAACTACATGCGCACCAACGACCTCGGATGTATAGAATTCTCAGGCCGCTACCCCGACAATATTCTCGAAGAAATCAACAATTACTCCATTACAGCCGGAGTGATAGCCCGCACTCTTGATTTCGACATCATCCATAGCCACGACTGGCTCACCTATCCTGCCGGCATACACGCCAAGCAGGTCACAGGCAAGCCTCTCGTAGTCCATGTCCACGCAACGGAGTACGACCGTTCGCGAGGTAAGCCCAACCCTACCGTCTACGGTATCGAGCGCGACGGTATGACCCATGCCGACCACGTGATCACCGTGAGCAACCTTACCCGACAGACCGTTATCGACCACTACGGTATCGACCCCTCGAAGGTGACCACGGTGCACAATGCAGTCGTGCCCCTGAGTCAGGACCTGCTCGACATCGAAATGCCGCGCGCCACAAAAGAGAAAGTTGTTACTTTCCTCGGACGTATCACCATGCAGAAAGGCCCCGAATACTTCGTGGAAGCCGCTGCCAAAGTGCTGCGTAACTGCAACAACGTCCGCTTCGTGATGGCCGGCTCGGGCGATATGATGAACAAGATGATCAACCTCGCCGCAGAGCGCGGTATCGCCGACCGCTTCCACTTCCCCGGCTTCCAGAAAGGACGTCAGGTATACGAAATGCTCAAGGCCAGCGACGTGTATATCATGCCGTCGGTGTCGGAGCCTTTCGGTATCTCACCCCTCGAGGCCATGCAGATGGGAGTGCCTTCGATCATATCCAAGCAAAGCGGTTGCGCCGAGATTCTCGACAACGTAATCAAGACCGACTACTGGGATATCGACGCTATGGCCGACGCCATTCATGCCATCATATCTTACCCGGCCCTCTACCGCCAGATGCGCGAGGACGGCTTGGCCGAAGTTGCCCAGATCACTTGGGACAAGGCCGGCCAAAAAGTTATAAACATATATAACAAAGTTTTAGGACGCTAATCGCTTACCTAACACATCCAATTGACAAAATGAAAGCTATTTGTTTCAACTTCGAGATACATCAGCCGTTCCGTCTCAAACGTTACCGTTTCTTCGACATCGGCCGCGACCACTACTACTTTGATGATTTCACCAACGATGATATCATCACCCGCATAGCCCACAACAGCTACATCCCTGCCGCAGAGACTCTTCTGCGCATGGTAGAAGGCAATCAGGGACGCTTCCGCTTCTCTATCGCCATCTCTGGTGTGGCTTTCGAGCAGTTCGAGCACTATGTACCCGAGTTTATCGACATCCTCAAGAAGCTCGCCGACACCGGCTGTGTTGAATTCGTGGCCCAGCCTTTCGCATACTCGCTCGCCTCGCTCGCCGATCCCGAGGAATTCGCCCAGCAGATCGCCGACACCTGCAGCATACTCCGCAGCCGCTTCGGCGTGACACCCAAGGTTGTCCGCAACACCGAGCTTATCTACGACGATGACCTCGCACCCCAGCTCACCGCCATGGGCTTTGAAGGCGTACTCACCGAGGGTGCAAAGCACATCCTCGGCTGGAAGTCACCCAACTATATCTACACCGCCGCCTCATCGCCCGAGCTCCGTCTGCTTCTGCGCAACAGCAAGCTCAGCGACGATATCGCATACCGCTTCAGCGACACTTCATGGAGCGAATTCCCCCTCACCGCCGACAAGTATGTGAGCTGGATTGCCGCCACCCCCATGGAAGAGCAGATTGTGAATATCTTCCTCAACATGGAGACATTCGGCGACCTCCATCCCGCCACTACCGGTATCTTCCAGTTCCTTGAGGCGCTTCCCCGTTTCGCTGCCGAGAACGGTATCGACTTCATGACACCCACCGAGGCCATCGCCAAAATCAAACCCGTAGGCGAGCTCAGCGTAATGCACCCCATATCGAGCGCCGACGAGGCACGCGATACCTCGGCATGGCTCGGCAACCGCCTCCAGAATGAAGCTTTCGAGAAACTTTACTCGGCTTCTGAGCGCGTGCGTCAGTGCCAGAACCGTGCCCTCAAGCGCGACTGGCAATACCTCCAGAGCTGCGACCACTTCTACTATATGAACAACCGCGCCGCTTTCAGCCCCTACGAGACCAACTTCGCCGCTTTCACAAACTACATGAATGTCCTCGCAGACTTCCTCATGCGCGTGGAAGAAGAGTTCCCCTCGCAGGTTGACAATGAAGAGCTCAATGCGCTGCTCATGACTATCTCCAACCAAGGCGCCGAGATCGAGGCCCTCAACAAGGAGCTCAACTCAATGCGCAAGAATGTGGAGCAATACAATATCGAGCACCGCAACCGCAAGGAAACGGTTGAAGAGCCCGCTGCAGCACCGGCCAAGAAGCCCCGCGCCAAGAAGGCCGCAGCCGAGCCCAAAGCCAAGGCAGCTCCTAAAAAACGCGCCTCAAAAAAGACTGAGGAATAATATGTGACTTTGCTCTTGCAGAGTCGATTGGTAATAAAAAGTTTATAAGTTGTCTCGATGACTTATAAACTTTTTATTCTTAATTTAATATCTACATGCCATGCTACCCTCAAAATATGTAATCACTATCGGCCGCAGTTTCGGCAGCGGCGGACGCGCCCTCGGCCGCATGATAGCCGAGCGGCTCGGCATAGCCTTCTACGATAAAATGCTCCTTGTTAAAGCCGCCGAGAAAGCCGGCTACAACATCGAATATTTCGAGCAGGGCGACGAGCGTATGCCCAAGATTTTAGGAAGCATAATTCCTTATTCCATGGGTTTCTATCCTACATCGTGGGTGGGAGATACTACCGGAAGTGCCGACAGAGTATATAAGGCACAGTGCGACTTCATGCACGAGCTCGCCGCCGGCGAACCCTGCGTGATCGTTGGCCGCAGCGCCGATTATGTGCTCCGCGATGTCGACAATGTGGTCAATATCTTCGTCCATGCACCCCTCGACGAGTGCGCCAAGCGCATTGTCAGCCGCAACGAGTCGCAGACTCTCGACGAGGCACGCGCCCTCGCCGAGCGTACCAACAAACTCCGCTCGCACTTCTACAACTTCTATACCGACAAGCGCTGGGGCCATGCCTGCAGCTACGACCTCTGCCTCGACTCCTCTCTCCTGTCGATGGAAGAGCTCGCCGACATCGTCATCAACTACATCCACCGCCGCCTCGATAAGTAACAAGCAGGCTGCGCTTGATTAAGAGCGCAGCCTATTCTTTTTTTTGTAAATAAAAAACAAAACCCGATAGCTTGATATACAGGGGCTACCGGGATTCAACACTGCAAAAGTAGTGCTTTTATTTCAAATAACAAAATAAACCGTGTGCGTCCAAATAAATAATCTAAAAAAATGATATTACCTTATAAGGCTACATCTACAATCTAATCTTTTTTAGAAGAGCTTGCCGACATCGTCATCAACTACATCCACCGCCGCCTCGATAAGTAACAAGCAGGCTGCAATCGTCGCTTGGTGACAAAAAACAGCGTAGCTGCGCGACTATAGTAGCTTGTCGCGCAGCTACGCTGTCTTTTTGCAGCTATGTGGCGCATAGCTGATCCACAGTTTTACTGTTGTTGCTGCTCGGCTTTTTTCTTTTCGAGGAATTCGTTTATGCCGCAGAGGTGCTCGCGCACGCGTCCGCCTCCGAATTCGTAGACTTTCGTGACGAGCCCGTCGAGGAAGTCGCGGTCGTGGCTCACTACTATCAGTGTGCCGTCGAAGTCACGCAGGGCTTGCTTGAGTATGTCTTTAGTCTTGAGGTCGAGGTGGTTGGTGGGTTCGTCGAGGATGAGAAGGTTGATAGGTTCGAGCAGGAGTTTTATCATACACAGGCGCACACGCTCGCCTCCTGAGAGCACTTTCACTTTCTTCTGATTCTCTTCGCCGCCAAACATGAATGCACCGAGCAGGTCGCGAATCTTGAGGCGTGCGTCGCCCACGGCGATATCGTCGATAGTCTGGAATACGGTCAGTTCTTCATCGAGGAGCGAGGCGCTGTTCTGGGCGAAGTAGCCTATCTGCACATTGTGGCCGAGCTTGAGGTCGCCGTCATGGCTGATTTCATTCATAATAGCCTTGACCATAGTGGATTTACCCTCTCCGTTTCGGCCTGCGAAGGCCACCTTGTCGCCACGCTCGATGGTGAAAGAGGCGTTGGAGAATACCGGCACGCCGTCGTAGCTCTTGCCTACGCCCTCGGCGATTACAGGATAGTTGCCGCTGCGGGGGCAGGGCGGGAATTTGAGGCGGAGAGCCGAGGTGTCTTCTTCGTCGACTTCGACGATCTCAAGTTTTTCGAGCCATTTCACTTTGCTCTGCACCTGATAGGTCTTGGAGTAAGTGCCTTTGAAGCGCTCTATAAATTCGCGTGCCTCGGCGATTTGTTTCTGCTGGTCGTCGAATTGCTTCTGCTGTTGCTGGCGGCGCTCCTTGCGCAGCTCCAGATAGTGGCTGTAGGTAGCCTTGTAGTCGTAGATTCGCCCGAGTGTCACCTCGATGGTGCGGGTGGTGATGTTGTCGATGAAGCGGCGGTCGTGGCTGATGACAACCACTGCCATGGGGCTGTTGATGATGAAATCCTCAAGCCAGCCAATCGACTCGATATCGAGGTGGTTGGTAGGCTCGTCGAGGAGAAGTACGTCGGGTTTCTGCAGAAGCAGCTTGGCCAGCTCGATACGCATACGCCAACCGCCAGAGAACTCCGAGGTCGGGCGGCCGAAGTCCTCGCGCTTGAATCCGAGGCCAAGGAGCGCTTTCTCCACATCTTCCTCGAAGTGGGTCATGTCGATGGCATAGAACTTCTCGCTCACCGTGGCCACCTTTTCGATAAGCGCCATGTAAGAATCGCTTTCATAGTCGGTGCGTGTGGCCAGTTCCTGATTCATGGCCTCTATCTCGGCTTCCATCTCGTGCAAGTGGGCGAAGGCCTGCGAGGCTTCGTCGAAGACGGTGCGGCCGTCGTTTGTCATCATGTGCTGTGGAAGATAGCATACGGTGCAGTCTTTAGGCACCGACACAGAGCCGCGTGTAGGCTGCCGCACGCCGGCAAGTATCTTGAGCAGTGTGCTCTTGCCTGCGCCGTTCTTGCCCATCAGGGCTATGCGGTCTTTGGGGTTGATTACAAACGAGATGTCCTTGAAAAGCGTTGTGCCACCGAATTCTACGGTAAGCGCGTCTACTGATACCATATTGGAAGTGTGGAAGTTAGAATATCCGGGAGACGCTGAGCCTCCCGGATATTTAAGAGGTTATTGATAAAGACCGTAGTTTTTGTCGGTCTTCATGAAGTTTATGCGTGAGTCGAGCCACTTTTTGAGAGTCTCGATATTGTCGCGGAGCTCGAAAGAGCCTGTTATGCGGTAGCTGTTCTGATATCGCTGGCTCGGCCAAAGTATGCCGTTTTCCTTTGCAGAAGGTTCGATAAGGGTTGCGTATTCGTTGATGAAGTCGATAAGCTGCGGGTAACCGTTGGCCACGAAATCGTCGAATTTTTCCTTGAAAAGATTGCGAACCTCCTGATTTGCCATGATGAGCTTGAAGAAAGCATAGCCGCTTGCCTTGCCGTTTGCAGCGATGAGAGCTTCATTTGCCGGCGCACCCTCTTTGCCGTTGAAAGTGAAAGCCCAGTCGAAATCCCATACGGGTCCGAAATGATACACCTCATCCTCGCCGAGGGCAAGTTTGTGCATATACATGCTCTTGGGGTGTACGAGCTCATGGTTGCCGCAGAGGCTGAACACGAGGAAGTAGTTTACCACCGACTCGATGTCAAGCACATCAGAAAGACTTTCCGTGGCTTTGCGCGATGTCACGATATCAGCCATGCGGGTGAAGTCGGCCTGCCAGAGAGCGAAGTAGTCATTGGCGTTGGTAATGCCGGGTACATCGGGGTCTTCGGCAAGCTCGGCGAGGTCGGGATCTTTTACCATCACCGGGATTGACTCCTGCACATTGCCGTTGCGCCAAGTGTATCTGAATTTGAAGTCTTCGTCGTAGTTTGTGTCGAGCTCGAAGAGCATGCCTGTAGTCTCGTCGATATCGACGCTTCCGCCGCCGACACCTATTTTTTCAGTCATTACATACTGGCCCTTGTAATGGCCGTTGAGATACACCTTCACCGGAATTATATGATTGGAGTAGGGCATTTCGAGATAGCGTGCTATCCACATGGCCACAGCGTTTCGGGTAAGAGTGCAGTCGATGAAATTCGCCAGCAGGGCGAAGGTCTTGGCCTTGGGCAGACCGCATACAGAAGTTTTCTTTGCCATCTTGAAGCGGTAGGGCTTCTTGGGCATGTTCCAAGTGGAGTTGCCGCGTCCGCGGAATTCGACAGTCTGCTCGGGCAGGTCGTCGTACATGCCGTTGCCTTTCATATAGAGGGTGGCGGCGCGCACATCGTCCTTAGCTCCCTGCAGCTCGGTCCAGTCGGGATAGTCGGTGAGGGTGACGAATATTTCGGGAATACCGTCGGGGCGCAGCACGCAGCTGTCAACAGCCGACATGGGGTATTGATAAGCCTTTCCATCGAGGTCGGTGACGGTCATCCTGTCGGTGCCGGCAAACGATATATTGCTGATTTCGGCGCCCTTGTGTGTGGCGAATTTATTGTCGTTGCGGTAGATATGCAGTTGCTCGTTCTGGGCCGAGAGTGATCCGGCGGCGATAAGAGCTGTTATGGCGAGTAAGAGTTTTTTCATCGGTTGAGCAGGATTTTTACAGAGTGTTTGCCGTATGAAAGAATATAAAGTCCGGGAGCGGTGCCGTCGGTGTCAATCTCAAAATTGCCTGTATTGTCGGCATTGCCTGCGGCGATAGTTATGCCGGCCGGAGAAACAAGCGTCACGGCCTCGCCGGGCGCAAGATTGAGCAGGCTCAGACGGCCGGCTTCATTGACAAGCAGAGGCATGGCGGCAGTCTCGTCGATTCCCGACCATTCAGTGTCGCCCTCGGCGGCATTTTGCGAGAAGGCCCATTTCCATACTTCAGAAGAGGGTAGAGTCACAGTGCCTTTGTCGCAGGAGAATACCACATTGCCGTCGCCGATATTGGCGCGGAGGTCGTCTTGAAGTGCGATCTGAAGCGAAGTTCCGTCGTGGCGCTGCACTATCACGCTGCGATAGGCGGCTTGCATGGACATACTACCAAGCAGCATCACTGTTGCTAAATAAAAGATACGTTTTTTCACGGTCTACAATTTAAGAAGTTTGCATTTGCAAAGTTACGAATAAGAATAAATATTTGCAAATCGCGTCGCGAGGGAGCTTAATTTTGGAGAAATAGAGTTAACTTTGCAATTGAGAGCTTAAGTTTCGCTAGCGATACTTGGTTTACCTCAAGTTGCAAGGAAACTTGAATTGAGAATAGCACAGCCATGAGTATCAGGTTTATTATTTTGACATATATATTGCTAAGTTCAGTTATGGGCTGCGGAGCTTCGACAATGCAGTTGCGCCGGCTCAGCGCTGCCGACGGCCTGTCGGAAAACTCGGTTAGGGATATCTGTCAGGACTCAGCGGGCTATATATGGTTTTCCACGCTCCACGGCCTGAACCGCTACGATGGCTACGATTTCAGGTATTTTACGCCGGAAGAAGCCGACAGCCTGTTCGCCCCCAAAAACACTGCGGTTGATACGGCGTTGGCTGTCGTTGCAGAAAATGCCGGAGCGAAAGGTTCGCGCTTCTTTACCGACAACAGGGGCAATGGCTGGCGCGGAGACCTCAAGGGCGGTCTGGTCAGAATCGACCGTGAGAGCAAGGCGATAACACACTTTGACGTCATGAGTGAGCGCCAGCTCTGGCAGGTAGGATACGAACGCTATAAAGTCTATGAATCTTCTGACGGCACGATATGGATAGCCACCTACGGCAATGGCCTTCTGCAGTTTACCGCCGACGGCCGGATAATTGCCCGTTATGGCCAAGGTGACGGCTGCGAATATAAACTCGACACTGATTACATTCTGGCAGTTACGGGGTCGGGCAAGGGCGACATCTGGATAGGCACCGAGCAGGCCGGGGCTGTGCAGATCAGATACCCGGCGATAGAATGTGATTACATTTATCCTGCGGGTAAGGAAAATCACGACAGGGCAAACTCATTCAGGATGGTAAGTACCGCAGACAAAGGTAATATTGTGGCAGCCAACCGCCATGGTGAGTTGTTTGTGCTTGACGGCGCACTGCATACTTTTTCGCGTCAGAAATATAATAAAAATGTGATGTCGGCCATGAATTTCGGCGGGCGGCTGTGGCTCGGGCTCAGGGGCGACGGCCTTGTCGCAGATGGTATTTCGGGTCTGCCCGGACGTGGCTACGATATATTTGATATGACTGCCGACAGTAAAGGACGCGTGTGGCTCGCTCTTTTCGGTAAAGGTCTGGGCGTGCTTGTGCCGTCGGGTGAAAGCTTCATATTCCGAAGAATAAGCATTGAAGATAAATGTGAATGGCGCGATATTACCATTGACAGCAATGGCAGGATATGGGGCGCCACCAACCAAGGCTTGAAATTTTTCAGCCCCGATTCATTGTTGAGTGAGGATGTCTCGGCCTTGCACATCATCGATACATCCTCCGGTCTGCCCGGCAATGAGGTGCGGCAGGTACTTGCGGCCCACGACGGTCGGATATGGGCGGCAGTGCATGGTGCCGGAGTTGTCGCTCTTGGAGATTCGTTGGAGGTATTTACTGATACCGACGGTTTGCCAAACAAACTTGTGCAGAGTATTGTAGAAGATAAAAATGGCAATATATGGGTCGGAACAGAAAACGGCCTTTCGCGTATAGGTGCAGACGGCTTGATAGATACCTACTTCCCCGGCAAAAATTTGGGCAACCATAATTTCCTTGAAAGCAGCGCAGCCCTTCTTGAAGATGGCCGCTTGCTCTTCGGCACCGACTACGGTCTGGCTGTAGTCAATCCTGAGTCGGCGGCACACCGCACGACTACCGAAAAGCTGTTGGTCAGCGATTTCTCGACAGACGAAGAAGGTCGTCTTGACGCTACGTTGACAACACTCGACTTCGGGCCGACTCAGTACAGCCATTTTCTTGAAGGGTATGATAAAGAATGGAGCAAGCCCACCACTGACAACATGATAAGTTACAGCAATCTGCCTCCGGGGCATTACCGTCTTCTTGCCAAGGCTCGCGATCAAGGAGCCGCATGGAGCCGTGAATTTGTCTTGAAGGAGTTTAGTGTGCCGTCAGGGGTGTCATGGTTCTGGTGGACGCTTGCTGTGATTGTTATAGGAGCGCTCGTATTTGTCGTGGTGCGCCGCCGTAAAAAAACAGAGTCTCAAGAGCCTGCAGCTGAAAGCAGCACTGATGATTTCTCTGATAAGTTGGCGCGGATAGTGGAGCACAGTCTCGACGATTGCGACTACAGTATCGATAATTTCGCGTCGGACTTCGGTATGAGCCGCACCTCTCTTTATAACACAATGAAGCAGCGCACCGGCATGGCTCCTATGGAATACCTGCGCAAATGCCGCCTTGAGCGCGCTGCCTCTTTGCTTGCAGAGGGTAGTCTAAATGTGAGCGAGGTGGCCGCCAAGGTAGGCATGCGCGACCCGCTCTACTTCAGCCGCGCTTTCAAGGCCCGCTATGGCATGGCGCCCACCGCATATATTAAATCGCACCGGCCATAGACGGATTTTCATCCGTCGGAAAAGGCGTCTATATAGCATGGATTTTTATTCATAATATATGGACTTTTTTATAATCGCTTGCAAGATAGGGAATTCGGGTTTAACTTTGCGCCAACGAACAAAAACCTTAAACCCGATTAAGAAGATGAAAATCTGTCACATTTTACTTGCATTGTTAATATCCGCCTTACCCGCATTGGGCAGGGAGAAGCAACTTTTCAACTTCGGATGGAAATTCGCCATGGGCGATACGGCAGAGGCTTCGCGGCCGGATTTCGACGACTCGAAGTGGCGCGACCTCGACCTTCCGCATGATTTCCAATTTGAAATGCCGTGGGATTCTCTTGCCTCGCGTGGCCGCGGCTTCAAGCCTATGGGCACGGCATGGTATCGCAAGACTTTCGAAGCCGATTCTTCGTGGCGTGGCCGGAGGGTGCTTCTCGACTTCGGGGGTATAGTGCTTCATGGTGATGTATATGTCAATGGCACCCGCGTAGGGGGCACCGACTACGGCTATGTCGGTTTTGAGAGTGACATCACCGGACATCTCCGCTACGACGCGCCCAATATCGTGGCTGTCCGTGCCGATACCGGCAAAGAGGGTGGCTCGCGATGGTATACCGGCGGCGGTATCTTCCGCGATGTAAATGTGATTGTGAAAGACAGTATCTCTGTGAGCCGTCACGGACTTTTCGTGACAACCCCCGTAGTAGAGGATGACAGAGCGACAGTCAAAGTACAGGTCCGGCTCGAGGGGATAAAGATGAACGAGCGCCCCGTGATGATAGAGGTCAGGCTTTTTGACCCCGCGGGCAAAGAAGTGGTAGCGGCCACAGCGCCGGCTCCCCGCCGCTCGCGCCGCGACGCCGAAGAGGTAGTTCTGCCCGGATTTGAGATAGCCGGTCCTGAGTTGTGGTCGTGCGAGAATCCTAATCTGTATACCTGTGAAGTGCTTGTCAAAGAAGGCGATAGAGTGCTCGATGAAGTGCGTGACCGCTTTGGCATACGCACGGTGGAGTTCTCAAAGGATGAAGGCTTCAAGCTCAACGGCAAGAAAGTGTTTCTCAAAGGTATAGCCATACACCATGACCTCGGCGCACTTGGCGCGGCAGCTTTCGAAACCGGCATAGCACGCCTGATGGAGCGTATCAAAGACTTCGGCTTCAACCATATCCGCACATCTCATAATCCTTATTCAGAGGCTTTCCTCCGCCTCGCCGATGAGAAAGGTATTCTTGTGGTCGACGAACTTTACGACAAATGGAGCAATACTGTGGCATGGGCCGGCCGGAGACCTTGGACAGATATGTGGCACGAAAACCTTACTGAATGGGTGAAGCGCGACCGCAATCATCCGTCGGTGATCCTTTGGAGCTTGGGCAACGAGCTGCAGTTTCAGGAGCAGCGCTGCGGCTTCCCCGGCACGGATGACTGGGGTGTGACAACCTACCGCATAATGTCGACCCTGCTCAAACGCCACGACCCTACGCGCCTTACGACCGTGGCCATGTATCCTGCCCGCCAAGGCGGCATAGTGAAGCACGACCCCGACTTCCGCAAGGAGGAAAACCGCATAGCTCCCGAGCTCGCCACGGTGACAGATGTGGCAAGTTTCAACTACTGCTGGGACGACTACGAGGCATATCTGAAGCATAACCCCGATATGATAGTCTATCAGAGCGAGGCTGTGACCAACGAGCTGACAGCACCTTATTTCGGAATGGACCGCGACCGCATGGTAGGGCTTGCCTACTGGGGCGCAGTGGAATATTGGGGTGAATCGAACGCATGGCCAAAGAAAGGATGGATGTATTCTTTTTTCAACCACTCACTCGAGCCTTTCCCGCAGGCATATCTGATGAAGGCTACCTTCACCGACACACCGCTTGTGAGCATAGGGGTGGTTGACAGCGAAGGCGAGGCGGAACTGTGGAATGATATCGTTGTAGGCCAGAAAGTTATCTCCGGACACTGGAACCGTCAGCCCGGCAGCGTCAACACAGTATACACCTATACCAATGCCGACGAGGTAGAGCTCTTTGTCAACGGCAAATCGCTTGGCGTGAAAAATAACACGACCGAAGGCGCGCTCCGCAATGTGATCAAATGGGACAATGTGGCATATCAGCCCGGCAACATCACGGCAATTGCCCGCAAAGATGGAAAAGAAGTCGCCCGCGAGCGCATTGAGACAACGGGCAAGCCGGTCAAGCTTGTGGCAGAACTTGAAAACAGCGATTGGACCGCCGACGGCATGGATCTTCAATATGTGAAGGTATATGCCCTCGACAGCAAAGGCCGCAAAGTGCCGACTGCGACCGGCAATGTGAAATTCGAGCTCGACGGCGAGGCAAGTATCTATGCCGTTGACAACGGCTGCCATACAGGCGACGGCCTTTTCCGTGGCGACAATATCGACCTTTACCGAGGTTTTGCAATGGCAATACTCCGCCCGACACGACAGGCCGGAAATGTTACACTAAAGATATCGACACCGGGGCTTAAACCAGTAAATCTTAAACTTAAGACAAAATAACTTGAAAACTTTTCACCAAAATCCCACCTCCATATCGCTATGGAGAGTGGGATTTTTTCATGTTTTTGGAAAAAACATGAGGTTGAGGGGAAGCCGATGTAGTAATTTTGCAACGGGAATCGAAATGTTAAAAACATGTTTAAGAACATTAAGGTTTGGAAAGTTCGGATAATATTTATTAATTTTGACGTTTATTTCCATTAACACCCCGATTCGATATTGAATCATAATAGTAATAATTTAAAATATTCAATGAGACGACTCTTATCTGTATTCTTAGTGCTTTGGTTTGCAGGCGTTACCGCCATGGCAGCCGACGGCATCATCAATTGCAGGGGTACTGTTGTCGATGAGAAAGGTGAGCCCATCATCGGAGCCACCGTCATCGGCGCAGATGGCCAGCCTCTCGGAGTCACCGACTACAAAGGTGAATTCAAGGTGCGTGTGCCCGAAAACAGTACCGTAACAATCAACTATGTCGGCTTTAACAGCCTTTCTGACGCTACAAAGAGCGACATGGGAACCATGGTGCTCATCAACGGTAATCCCAACGGCGATTACTACGACGAGCTTCAAGACCTTATCTTTGATGAATCTGCCCTTGAGGACGATGAGGGCGGTGCTCAAAGTGTGGCTGCACTTACCGGTGCGAACGACAATATCTATTACAACACTGCCTCTTACAACTTCGGCCCGATGTATTTCCGCTACCGCGGTATGGACAACCAATACCAAAGCGTATATATCAACGGCGTGAAGATGAATGATTTGGTTCGCGGCTCATTCAGCTACTCCACACTTCTTGGCATGACGAGCCGTGCCTTCCGCAACAAGACCACAAGCGTGGGCATGGAGGCCGCCAACTATGCTTTCGGCGACATCGCCGGCAGCGTGAACTACAACACCACCACCGATCTCTATGCCCCCGGCTTCAACGGTTCGGTAGCCTTTACCAACTCCAACTATATGATGAGAGCCATGGCTACATACTCTACCGGTCTCAACAAGCAGGGATGGGCATTGACAGCGAGTGTGATCGGCCGCTATGCCAAAGAGGGCGTGATGGCAGGTACATTCTACAATTCGGGCGGTATCTTCCTGTCGCTTGAGAAAGTTTTCAATCCTGAGAACTCTCTCGTGCTTACCGCATTCGGCGGCCCCACACAGCGTGCCACCGGCCGTGCCACCGTGCAGGAGGCCTACGACCTTGCCGGAAGCAACCTCTACAACCCCGACTGGGGCTATCAGGAGGGCAAAAAGCGCTCAAGCCGTATCACCGAGACTTTTGACCCGACCGTCATGCTCAACTGGCTCTTCAAGAAAGAGAACACGAGCTTGAATACCTCGCTCACTTTCCGCTCGGTGTATTACAACCGCACAGCTCTCAACTACTACAAGGCTGTTGACCCCAATCCGACCTACTACAAGTATCTGCCCTCATACTTCATGAGCAATGCCGATCAGGACAAGAACAACCCCGAGGCTTACGAGTACTATACCGAACTCTGGGAGAACGATGAGTCGTTCCGTCAGATCAAGTGGGATCAGCTTTATGAGGTGAACTATATCAACAACTCCATGAATGAGTCGTTGCCCGAAGACCAGAAGCAGGGTTCGTCGTATATCATGGAGAACCGTATCAACCATCAGCTCGTGGGCATGTTCAACAGCTATGTCAACACCCGTCTGAACTCATGGATGACAATGCAGGGTGGTGTGTCGCTCAACTACACCAAGAGCTCGAACTACAAGACTGTCCGCGACCTCCTCGGCGGCGAGTTCTGGCTTGACATCGACCCCTTCAGCGACCGCGAGTTCTCGATCAAGCCCGACAATATGCAGAACGACCTCGACAACCCCAACCGCCGTGTCGGCAAGGGCGACCGCTTCGGCTATGACTATGATATCCACGCATGGCGTGCCGAGGGTTGGCTGCAGAATGTGATCAACCTGCCGCAGTGGGACATCAACTATGCTTTCCAGCTCAGTCATACTCAATATTATCGCGACGGCCACATGCGCAACGGACGCGCTCCTCAGAATTCACTCGGCAAGAGCGCAACTCTGAGCTTCGACAATGTCAACTTCAAGGCCGGTGCCCTCTATAAACTCGACGGCCGCAACCAGTTTGCCGCACACGTAAGCTACGGCACACGCGCACCGCTCTTCGACCAAGTGTTTATCTCTCCCCGTATCGGCAATCAGATTGTGGATAATGTAGAGAACGAACGCGACTTCTCCGGCGATATCGGCTATATCTGGAATTACCGCCGTTTCCGCGGTTCGGTCACCGCCTACTACACCAATACATCGAATGCAATCGAGCGTACAGGTTTCTATGATGATGACTACCAGACCTATTGCAACTATGTGATGACCGGTGTGCGCCGCGTATACAAAGGCGTGGAGGTAGGTATGGCCTACAAGATCACACCGAGCGTGACAGCTTCGTTTGCCGGTACATACGCCCGCTTCCAATACAAGAGCAACCCCAAGGGCACACGTTCGTTTGAGAACGGTATGTATGCCGATACAACCCAGACCGTCTATCTCAACAACTATTATCTTGGCTCTACCCCGCAGTATGCCGCAAATATCGGTATCGACTGGGCTGCTCCCAAGAGCTGGTTCTTCAATATCAACGGTACATTCCAAGGCGACGCCTACGTGAATCTGTCGCCCCGCTACCATGAGGCTCTTCCGAACCTCTACGAGCAGTTCGGCGGCTCATTCGAGCAGCTTGAGGCCAAGATCATCGAGCTGTCGGCACAGGAGAAAATCCGCAACGCCTTCACTCTCAATGCCTCTATCGGCAAGCTCCTTTATATCAACCGCAAGCTGAGCCTCAACTTCAATCTCAGCGTGAACAATATCCTCAACAACCGCAACGTTGTTACCTACGCCTACCAACAGGGCCGTCTTGACCTGAAGGCATACGATGTCAACAAGTACCCGACACGCTATAACTACGCACAGGGTATCCGCGTTTATTTCAATGTAGGTGTGCGCTTCTAAACAATAACCGACCGTAACAATGAAAAAGACAATATTATATATAGCAGCAGGTCTGCTCGGCGCAGCGTCGTTTGCGGCTTGCGACGATGACTTCGCTCGTCCGCCGATGGTGCTTCCGCCCACAGTAGATGTGGACGCCACCACCACCATCGAGCAAATCAAAGATGAGTACTGGCCCACGATGAGCACAGCCACCACTATAGGTGTCAATCCCGAAACCGGTGATTCGATTATCTTCAAAGGCCGTGTGTGCTCGTCGGACGAAACCGGCAATATCTATAAGAAAATCTACGTGCAGTCGAAAGACGAGAACGGCGAGCAGATCACCATTCCGTTCTATGTCAACGCCTCTGATATGTACGAGCAGTATCCTTTCGGACAAGAGGTTGTGGTTTGGGCTACCGGTCTTACGATTGGTTCGTCGTACAACGTGCTGACATTCGGCGATCCGTCAGACAAGGATTTCTATATGACCGAGGAGCTTTTCTATGCCCACATAGCCCGCACCGGCCTTGGCGTGCCGGAGCCCTCGAAAGTCGATACCACTGCAACTACTATCGCCGAGCTTCTTGAAGTGAAGAACGACAGCGAGAAACTCAAGGTATGGCAAAGCCGTCTTATCCGTGTGGAAAACTGCAGCTGGGTAGAAGCCGGACAGCCTTACTCAAATGAGCAATACGGCACCAACCGCTATCTAGTGGATGAGAATGGCAACCGCTTGATGGTGCGCAACAGTACATTTACCAACTATTCGACCGATCTGTTGCCTTACGGCACCGGTAGTGTCGTAGGTATCCTGAGCATGTATAGCGGCCAGTTCCAGCTTACTATGATCGATCAGGAAGGCTGTATCGGCTTCGATGGCGAGACACCTCCTCCCGGCGAGGTTGTAGAGCCTGCCGGCGAAGGCACTCTCGAAAGCCCCTACAATGTAGCCAAGGCTCTTGAGGTGACTAAAGCCCTCAAAGACGGCGAGCAGATCGACAATGTGTACGTTGAGGGTGTGATCTCGAGCATAACAGAGCTCAGCACAAGCTTCGGCAACGCTACCTACAGCATTGTTGACAAGGGCAGCTATGATACATTCGGCGTTTATCGCGGCATGTCGTTCGGCGGTGCCAAGTTTACTTCGGAAGACCAGCTCGAGGTCGGCGCTACAGTAGTGGTGAAAGGTTCGCTTGTCAACTACAAGGGCAACACACCTCAGCTCGCTCAGGGCAATGAGCTTGTAAGCTACAACGGCCAGACAGGTGGCAGCACCACTCCCGGCGAGTCAGGCACACCTTCAGGCGACGGCACCGAAGCCAGCCCCTACAATGCAGCCAAGGCTCTTGAAGTGGCCAAGGCTCTCGATGAGAACAGTCAGGTTGAAAATGTATATGTCACCGGTACTGTAGCCGCTATCAGCGAGCTCAGCACAAGCTTCGGCAATGCTACATATACCATTTCCGACGGCGATGGCTCCGCTACATTCAGTATCTACCGCGGCTATGGCCTCAACGGTGAGAAATTCACCTCGGAAGACCAGCTCAAGGTAGGCGCGAAAGTTGTAGTGAAAGGCACTATCGTCAACTTCAAGGGCAATACTCCCCAGATGACTGCCGGCAGCCAGATTGTCAGCTATGACGGCGAGACTTCTGATGGTGGCGCCACTACTCCTTCTACCGGAAGTTTATATAGCTTCTTGTCGGAGAGCTTGACGGCAATGCCCTCAGACTGGACTATCGAGAATGTGACTCTCGGCACGGCTGAATATGTTTGGCAATGGAAAGTTTACCAAGGAAAAGGCTACCTCAACGGCAGTGCCTTTGTAAACAATACTGCAATAGCAACTGAGGCTTATGCTATATCTCCGGTGATTGACCTCAGCGGTGCTACCGGTTGCTCTCTGTCGTTTGATCACGCAGCCAAATTCCAGACCACATTGAAGCAGCTTTGTGGTGTGGTGGCTCGCGAGGAGGGCTCAAGCGAATGGAAGTCACTCACTATACCGACATGGCCCGGAACTGAGGCTTGGACATTTGTGAACTCGGGCAATGTAGACCTTTCCGTATTCGACGGCAAACGTATACAAGTGGCTTTCAAATATGGATCGAGCGCAGAAGGTGCAGATACATGGGAAATCAAAAACCTCGCCATTAATGGCAAGAAGTAATCGACTTTATTTATGAAAAAGTTCATCAAATATATTCCGGGATTTGCCTTAGCGGCAGCCCTCAGCCTCGGGTTGAGTTCTTGTCAGGACGATGTAGACGCTCCGGCAGACATTGCACCGGTGGCCGGTATCGAGGCTAACACTACAATCCTCGAGCTTAAAGAACGCTTCTGGAGCGATGCGAACAACTACGCAGAGACCATCGCCGACCCCGATGACGAGAATCACCGCTTTATCATCAAAGGCCGTGTGATATCGTCGGATAAGGAAGGCAATATCTTCAAGAGCATTGTTATCCAAGACGAGACAGCCGCGCTGGCGTTCTCTGTAGACTCTTATAATCTTTATCTGAGCTACCGTCGCGGTCAGGAAGTGGTGATTGATGTCACCGGCATGACAATCGGCAAATATGCAGCCTTGCAGCAGATCGGCCACAAGTCATGGTATGCCAACGGCAAGACCTGGCAGGTTAGCTTCATGGCTTACGAGATGTTCAAGGATAAGGTAGAGCTCAACGGTATGCCTGATCTTGCAGAGGTCGACACTATCGTGGCTAATACGTTCTCTGATATCCCGAGCGACGACGACGGCCTGCGCAAATATCAGAGCCAGCTCGTGAGATTCAAGAATGTATACTTCCAAGATGGCGGAGAGAAGAACTTCTCGGTATATCACACTACCCAGAACGCCGACCAGAACCGCACACTTGTTGACCGCGAGGGTAATACCCGTATTGTGCGCACGAGCGGCTATGCCACATGGTGCGAGAAGCCTCTTCCTGTAGGCAATATCGACCTCGTGGGTATCATGAGCTACTACAACGACGCTTGGCAGATCATGATGCTCGACTATGAGGGCGTTATTCAGGTCGGCGATGTGCCCGGCACTAAGGAGAATCCGTATGATGTCCCCGGCGCTATCAAAGACATTAAGTCGGGCATTGCAGCCAGTGGTTGGGTGAAAGGTTATATCGTAGGTGCGGTAGGTCCCGAGGTTGAGACCGTAAGCAGCAATACCGATATAGAATGGAAAGCTCCGACCGTGCTCAACTCTACACTCGTTATCGCTCCCGACCCCGAGTGCAAGGAAATCAGCGAGTGCCTTGTAGTTCAGCTCCCGGCTGAGAGCGTGTTCCGTCAGGTTGGTAACCTTAAGGACAACCCCGACAACCTTGGCAAGGCTATCATGGTCAAGGGCGACTTTAAAGAGTTTATGGGTACTCCCGGCGTGACCGGCAATACAGGTAAGGCTGATTCGTTCGAAATCGAAGGTGTATCGGTAGATACCGGTGAAGTGGCACCCGGCGAAGGCACACAGGCCAGCCCCTATAATGTGGCGCAGGTTATAGCCAAGGGCGACGCTGTAAACGAACCCGGCATGTGGGTATCGGGCTATATCGTAGGCTCTATACCGACAGGCGGTGCCTCGACAACACTTCCCTATACGGTATTTGGCCTTGACGGTGCAGCAGCCTCGAATATGGTGCTCGCCCCGACTCCCGATTGCGATGACTACAGCAAGTGTATCCCCGTGCAGCTTGCCAGCGGCACTGCTCCGCGAGCTGCTCTCAACCTCGTAGATAATCCCGGCAACCTCGGCGCGCTTGTCTCTGTGAAGGGCGACCTCATCAAATATTGCGGTGCTCCGGGCGTGAAGACCCTCACCGAGTATGCTATTCTGAGCAGCGGCAGCGATGTGCCTGTGACTCCTCCGGCAACCGGTGCTACTCCTTCGGGCGACGGCTCGCAGGCTAATCCCTACAATGTAGCCAAGGCTCTTGAGGTGACATCGGCTATGGGTGCTGATGATACGAGTGCAGAGGTGTATGTGACCGGTGTGATTTCTAAAATCAAAGAGGTAAGCACCAGCTACGGCAACGCTTCATATTATATCGTTGACGAGGGTTATACCACTGAATTCTATGTGTTCCAAGGCTGGTGGCTCAATGGCGAGAAATTCACCGACGCAAGCCAGATAGCCGTAGGTGCAAAGGTAGTAGTCAAAGGCAGCCTTGTAAACTATATGGGCAATACCCCTGAGATGGCTAAGGGCAACCAGCTTGTCAGCTACGATGGAGCGACAACGCCCGACACTCCGGTCACCCCTCCCTCGGGCGGCGATGATACCGAGCCCGGCGTTCCCGGCGATGTAATCAATATCGATTTGGAATCTTTCAAGGGTGAATCAATCAGTACAAACGGATACTCTTTGATTTCACCTCTTACAGTTGACGGTTATACTTTCACCACAGCTAAAGGTTCCGGTTCATCCACTCCGGCAGTGTATATGGTTAATGGTGAAACCACGGTTCGCCTTTATGCCAATAATACCTTCAATATTACCGGTAGTGCTCCGATTGCCAAAGTTGTCTTTACAATCAATACAACACAGTGTGCGGTATTGGCAGCGTCTACCGGCAATGTCGGTGAACAGACTGCTGAAGATACTTTGGTTACATGGAACGGTAATACAACGGATGTAACGTTTACCGTAGGGGCTAAGTCGATAGCTGATACATCTAAGGCAGGTCAGTTCCGTATCTCAAAGATTGAGATTTATCCGGCTAAATAATATCTGACTTATTGATACATCACACCCGGCATGACGACACGAGCATGTCGGGTGTGTTTTTTATAAATCGAAAATATATGAAAAGATCTTTTATGTTGGCGGCCTTTGTGCTTGCTGTGGTGTCGGTATTCGGCGTGAATCCGACAACTGTACGTTATGCCACAATCGACGGGCGCGATATGATGATGGATGTATATCTGCCGGCCGATACCGCGACTGCCCGCGAGGCTGTGATATTCGCCTTCGGCGGTGCATTTATAGGCGGTGAGCGCAACAATGCCGAGTATTTAGAGTATTTCAACTTCTTGGCCGACAACGGCGTCGTGGCCATCTCGATAGACTATCGGCCCACGCTGAAGAAAAATCCGCAGTTGCTGGGCAGCGCCGAGGGTATAGCCGAGGCGTTCAACAATGCTGTGGCCGACGCCGTGTCAGATTTTCTCACGGCTACAAGCTATGTTTATTTCAATGCTGAAGACTACGGCATAGACCATAACAAGATATTTGCGAGCGGCTCGAGTGCAGGCGCTATCACGGCGTTGCAGGCCGAATATGCGTTGTGCAACGGAGTACGGCCGCCGGTCTTGCCGGAGACGTTCAACTATGCCGGTGTGATGAGTTTTGCCGGCGCTATCTTTACCCGCGGCCCCCTGACTTGGACTGTGGCTCCGTGTCCCATGCAGCTCTACCATGGCGACAACGACCATAATGTGCCATACGGAACACTCTCGTGGGGTCCGATCAATTTCTGTGGGTCAGCGTCGATAGCCTCGACATTGGATGAGGCAAAGGTTCCCTGCGAATTCTTTACCTTTGCCGGAGTTGACCACCGCGTGGCCCATTCGCCCATGCACGACAATCTCTACGACATCCTCGGCTTTATAAAGCGGGTAGGCGCCGGCAAAGAGCGCCTCAGTATAAAAGCCATGGAAAGCCTTCCCGGCGCCCCCGTGACCCATCCCACCAAGATAACGATAGAAGACATCATCAAGGCAAATCTGAATCTGTGACAGCCTGCGCTGTATCAAGCACCACCCCCGGCAATCTGCGACTATGCGGCAGAATTGCCGGGGGTGTTTCAAAATAAAGACTTCTCGAAAATGGACGGAATGGACAGGGTAGAAATTTGGAAATACGGGATAAGATGACGAACTTTGCGATATGCTAAATGGAGAAGTAAACAAAAAAGGAGTACGGCTGAAAATATGATATGCACACTAACTACCCGACAGCTCTACCGGGCTTTTGAATTGACTCCGGCAGAGCAGAATATATTGCTTGTAGGAAAGCATGGAATTGGCAAATCACAGATAGTGAATGATTATTTTACAGCGCAAGGATTGCGGGTTGTACCTCTGTTTCTTGGGCAGATGAGCGATCCGGGCGACCTTATCGGTCTGCCTCGTATCAACGACAGGAGCGGTGTGACCGAGTTTATACCGCCATACTGGTTTCCGGTAGATGGCAAGCCTATCGTACTCTTTCTTGACGAGCTCAACCGAGCCCGGCCTGAAATGCTGCAGTCGGTGATGGACCTTGTGCTCAACCGTAAACTTGCCGGGCGAGAATTGCCGCAAGGGAGCCGTATAGTGTCGGCCGTGAACGGAGGAGAAGAATATCAGGTAGGAGAGCTTGACCCTGCGTTGGTCTCGCGCTTCAATGTGTATGAATTCCGTCCGAGCGTAGACGACTGGCTGCAATGGGCCGGACGCAACCGGCTTGATGACCGGGTGCTGCGCTATATCGAGTCAAATCCGCAGCTGCTCGACGGAAGCCCAGAGGCAGAAGCGGACAGTCTTGACCGCTTTCCCGACCGAAGGGCATGGCACAGGGTGGCAGTGATGATGAAAAATATAGAACGCCCCGACCCCGATACTTTAAAAATAGTGTCGGGAGTGATAGGCATGAAAGCCGCACAGCGTTTTTTCAGCTCCTTGTCGGCAAAAGTCAAGGTTAGCGGGCGGGATGTACTGCTCAAGTTTGACAAGGTGGTTAAGAATTTGAAAACCTTAGACCTGCCGGGGCTTGCCGATCTCAACGAAAGTGTCTTCCGGGCCATCGAACTTCATGACTTCGGGAAATATGATGAGAATGATGTGGCCACCAATCTCGAAAATTATCTCCGATGGCTCGACATCAACGACAAGCGCGAACCCCTCGCTCATCTTATCAACATCTTTATCAGTAACTCGTATCCGCAGGCAAATGAGTTTGTCATTACAGCCAAGCCCGGTCTGTACCGCCTTTTCACATCTTTTGTAAAGAGCATAAGATGAGCAGGCCCGAAATGGATTTCGAAAGCTATTATCGCGGGCTGATGGAATCATGGTTTCTGTCAGAACCGCTGCTGTTTGATGTAATGTGCGCCCATAGCCTTGTGCGGAATGAGCGTATGACGTGCAATCTCCGCATAGGAGAGCAACGCTTGGAGTATAACCCGCTGCGTCTTGGCGGCAAAAGTGGCAGCGAACTTGAAACGCTTGTAGAGATAGAGGCAGTGCGTGTGCTTCTGAAACACCCCTATCAACGCCGGCCGCTCAACGCGAGGCTCGACGCCATGCTTATAGCCAGCGACCTTACTATCTCCGAGCATTATCACAAGCGCAGCAAAAGCATGTATACTCGCGATAGCTGGCGTCGACCGTCGGCATTCAACATTCCTCCACGGCTTTCGTATGAGGAATATTATGCGCTTGTCTGCGAGGTCCTTGCTTCCATGACCGCCGATGAGCAGATGTTGGAACCCGATATGCCCGAAGGCGGAGACAAGCAATGGAAGCGCTATCAGGACTATACACCCAAAGAATCACAGACAGAGGGCGAAGGCGATGAGATGATACCCTTTGGCATTGACGGAAACCGGAGCATACCGGGCAGCGGCTTGGAAGAAATGCCCTCGGCCGACAACGCGGAGGAGCTTGCCGGAGCTGCCGATAAGGCGGCCTTGTGGAATGCCGACCCCTTGATGTCGGAGCGGATAGATGATATGGTAGACCGTGCGGAGCAGGCTACTGCCACAGGGTCGGTAAAGGGCTCGGTGATGGTGCTTATAAAGCAGGCACGCGAGATTCCGCTCAACGTAGGTGCTCATCTGAGCCGCTTCCGCACTTCAGTTATTTCTACCTCGCGTACTCTTACGCGCATGCGTCCGAGCCGCCGATATGGCTTTGCGCAGATGGGCGTGCGCCATCCATATTCAACGAGAATATTGGTCGGAATCGACACGAGTGCCTCTGTGCCGATGGGCGCCCTCCGGCAGTTTTTAGGAGTAATCAACCACTTTTTCAAACAGGGAGTTGAGCAGATTGATGTGCTTGCTTTCGATGCCGACCTGCAATTGCCGGTGCAGACAATGCGTCAGGCGGCGAAGAGCATAAAGCTCTCCGGCCGCGGCTCTACTCATTTCCAGCCGATTATCGACTATTATTGCGCGAGCGACTACGACGGGCTGATAGTATTTACCGACGGCGAGGCTTCCGACCCCATAGTGCCGGAAGGTAAAAAGGTACTGTGGGTGCTGAGCTCTAAATGGGATTATCAGCGCTTCCGTCTTGAACCGAAATTATATATACCGACTCTACCTCACAATGCAAACCGAGATTGAAGAAAAAGAAATCAGAGCGCGCCTTGACAGCGCATTGGCCGCTATATTGACCGAGGCTCTGCCGGGCACGGTGCTAAGCGAATATCAACTGCTTAAGGAAACAGGCGATGAACTCTATAATGCGGTTCACCGTCGATTCTATAATATGGCAGACAGTGAAGAAGATGAAGAAGATGATGACGACATGTCATGGCTCGATGACTTTGACGATGGCGAAATGCCGGCACCCAAGTCGACCGGAATGGAGCGGCTGCCCTACGGACTTCTTGCCTCGGCGCAAGAACTTGGCTATAAGCTCAACTCAGGAGGAGGAGTGATAGAATGTGAACTCTCGTCGACACTTACCCTGCGGATATGCCTTGTGCCGCCGGGACAATATAAAGACATCTCTTACCGCCTCAATTTCTGTCAGGGAGGAATCACGGCATATTCAGCTCTGAGATATGTAAGCAATGCGCTTACGGGGGAGTGGCTTAGGATACTTGTCGCAACTGCAGCCAAGCATGGCCGGCGGCTGCATGACGAGCTCGACGAAAAAGTCAGCGAAATGCTTGTCGCACGGCAAGAGCGCAGAATATTCGAGACGGCGCTGCCTCACTTCGTTAAGGTCTTCGGGAAAAAGAATGAATTTCAATGTAAAGTGGATTTTACCGATACCGAATTCGACGCCGACGCCGTGCTTCACGTAAAACTGTCGCACAACAAACGGGTGTCGTTTCCCATCTCGATGGACGGTTTCTCGGAAGAGTTGGGGATAATAATGCCTGTGGTGTCGGAGCTCCGCCGGATACAGCATGATCTGACGTCGGAATTCTCGGTAGAATCAATCACTGCGATATGCGACAGAATAGACCGCATAGAATCGCAACGACCTGTTTCGGCTGCCTCGAACGCACTCACGGCCGCTACGTCGTATGTGTCGCTTGGATCGGCTGAAAAAGCCACTTTGCCGATAGCGCTCAAACGGTCGGTGATGGCTGAGCTGACAGGACGTGAAATCCGTTATGCCCTTGATGGAGATGAGCTCAGGTTCGATTTTGCAGGATTTGAGGTGTCGCTGAGATTTGACGATAAACAGCGCGCGATAGAGGTGCGCATAGAATTTCACAATTCCTATTACGAATTGACCCGTACATACAGTATACCGCCGTCGCAATGTGTGGATAAGGCGTTTGTGCGCTTCGTGAGAAAATTTTTAGACGGAGCAGAGGAGCTGGCCGTTAAGCTCGACAGTTTGCTCGAAATTGAATATAACAGCAAAAGGGCTTACTATCAGTTCTGCAACAATGTGCGTGCTACAGTCGACGCGGAAGTCCTCGGGTGTGATTTTAACCATATATTAATAGTTGAGAATCCGCCACGTTGCGTAGGGTTTCTACATCTCGAACTTGATAAAGACCGCTATCTCACACTGAGATTGATACCATCGACATATAAAAAAAGGATAAAGGCCGCGGTAGAGGTTTGCTCCCGTGTGAGCAGGCTTAGAAAAGAAGCCGGCATAGCCTTCCATTACCGCACATATCCGCAGTATATGAAATGGACTGATTGAGTGCTGCCGGGCATAACCTCGTGTTGAAATTACAAAAAAATAAATAGGCCCGGGGGAGAAAAAAACGCAGATTGGCGTTATATATGTATACAGACAACAGAAACAGGTATGAAAAAAGACATGATATTTTTTTCGGCTGATGGCCAAGGCTTGACGTCGACTTCTGCAAACCATGTGGCCAATCTGGCCAAGGAAATGGTGCGTGTACTCGAAACGACGCTTGCCTCGATGGTGCTTTATTCTACCTCGGTGGCGCTGATAGGCTCTGACACGGAGAATAAGCTGAATATGGGCGCGGCGGCTGACGACCTTACCGATATGCCGCGCAAACTGCGCACCATAGCCAAGGCGAAATCGCTTATAGCATGGCTTCGGGAGGCTATCAAGGCCAAGGAGCGTCTTGCAGCCGAGGCGGCGAATTATACTTTGGAAGACTATTGCCGCGACCGGGATATCGAAATGCCCAAAATGCCCGAGGCAAAGCCTTATCTTACCGAAGACGATTATTATGCGTCGCTGCCCATCGGCGAGCGTAACCGCTATTATGAGCTTGAGACAGTGGCGGCGGTATTGGGGCAGGCCATACATCCGGGCGGCAGCTTTGCGACAGCACGCGACGCTCTTGCCACGCGGCTCAAAACGCCCCGCGAGGTGAGCGGCGACGGACGTGACACTCTCATCTATACCTATACGCCGACGGTAGACCCTGAGGCGGTGGAAGAGATGTATTTCAAGATTCAGAAGCAATATCGCGAGGCGCAGGCGGCGCTCAATGCCATTAAGTTTGAATGCGAGCGCGCTGTGAAAGAATCGGAGCTTGCCGCGCGAAATGAAAACCTCAATGCGACAAAGGCTTATAATGAGCGTGTGGCTATGCTTCGCGACGAACTCTCGAAGTATAATCTCGAGCGGGTCAAGGCGGTCGGAGACATGCGCATAGTCATACCCGAGTCGTTGCGCGAGATCTACAATGAGGTAACGAGCCTCGGCAAAAAATAAAACGGATGTAAGAGAGCGGCAGCCCGTTTGTGGCGCCGTAATCTGAATGATGAAAGCGGGGTGCAATGTATTTTCAACTGTGCGGCAATTGCTGCAAAAAAAGAAGCTTGAAAATGGCTAAGGATATTAAAAATTGTCCACCGCTGCAAACTTTGAAGTTAACCGATGAAGGCGTGAAAACCGGAGGTTGTTTTTGTTCTTGTGCGGCAGGTGGGTTTTAGATTTAGTCCTTGCTTTCGCTTGTTTTTGCACCCGGCTTTCATCAACATACGTCGCGGCGGAGAAGACACTGTCATCTCCGCCGTGTTTTTTATGGACTAAATGGACTTGAATGGGGGAAGTCAACGACAATCAATAAGACAACAAACAAAACGGAGCGTATCCCAAAAGGGTTACACTCCGTTTATATAGATTTAGATATTTCTAAATTAATGGATTATTTCACATTCCTCGAATGTAAAGCATGCTAATATTTAATCATTTATGTTTACATGTTCCAAATATGCCAACTTTATGATGAAAACCAATCAAGTTAATTCATTCTAAATCTATGATATTTATGGATATCAAATCAATCGTTAACAGGATAACTATAGTCGAGAATCAATGCCATGATATCGAATTCAATGTCTTATGCCATGGTTTTATTTCAATGGATTCTGCTAAACTTGGAGGATGGGGGACACCATTAATTATCTGTTGAAAAAGATCATATAATAACATCTCCCCATTAATTGCTATTCCAGTGGCCTTTGTTATTCGGACTAAAGAGTTACTGTAATAATAACATCCATTGAATTTAACCCATTCAAAATTTTCTAGCATATCAAACTCAATAGAAATACCAGGGATTGACGTATGATAAAGTTTATATCCGTGGCTTGAGAATTTTTCGATATTATCTATTATACCTTTCTCTACACTATCTAATATTGCGAGCTCATTCATGAGATTTTTCACCTCAGTTCGATATATCGGGGACGAAATATTATCATGCGAAAAGGGATTTAAGAGTCTGTCTTTGTAATGTTCTAAGTTTGGACACGGATTAGTCATTGCAAACCGACAACAAAAATCAGAGAAAGCTGTAATCAAACCACCAAGCATTTTATGTCGCGTTTCCCCAGTTGGTGTAAACTCAAGACTGAAGTGTTTGGGTAAAATTTCAATTAATTTTCTCTCGGAATAACGTCGCAAAGAATTAAGACAAGCCGCAAAATCGCAATTGCAGTAGTGTCTCTTGGCCTCGTCAAAAGAATCAGAAAGATTTTGCTCCAATATTACAGGTTTGGGATAAGGGGTTGTAACTAATGGGTCTTCATAAAGATTAAATACTTTCCAATCTACAATAGATCCTTTTTTCTTTATTTCTGCGGATACCAAGTGAAAAAAAGCCCTATCATGCGTGAAAATAAAAGTTTGGAATCGAGATGAATGCTTAATAATTTCATCAACTACCTTAACTCTGTTCCCCATATCTAAACTAACTAGAATATCATCTAGTACAAGCATTTTTACACTATCCGGCCAGTTAGTTTTAGTATCTGATATTGCTAGACGTAATGCAATACTCATACAAGTCAACTTTGCTTCATTAAAGAAGGACCTAGGATGTAGTATTTCACGATTAATCTCAGGTATATTCAGAGATGTAAGCCTTGCTTTAAGAATTATTTGAGGATTGTGAATATGACCATCATAACGTCTCGGTGCTATCCTTTGATTAAATACGCATGCTTTATAATCTAAAACAATATCAATCTCAAGTCCATACACATCATGTAATGTACGATTAGTCTTAATCTCAATCTCTTGTAAAATAGTTTTAACTGCTTTGTTAAAATTATTAATTAATTCCTGAAAAGCAATATAGCGCGGATGATTTTGCTTGAAAGAAGTCTTACTCTTTTTATTTCGTTCTAATGTCGGTGGAATTGATTGAATATAATCCCACCACTCTTTGAAACTTATTGAATCTATAAAGTTTCCATCTAAATCGTTTATGCCTCCAATTACAGATAAAATTGGGAATATTTCTCTGTTAAATATATCAAATACTTCATTGTCGACACTATTACGTTTTTCAAAAAGAGATGACAAAAATTTATAATTTATGAAGTCACTCGCCATAAACGCCTTTTGCATAAAATCCTTCAATACAGGACTTGTCGCGTTGGCAATGTTCAATGAATCCTCACAGTCTTTTGATGCATTAGAATCTACATCCCGAAAAATCATACGTAATCTTGAGGTTTCATCTGAATTTGAATAACGATTCCTCAAATGTTGTGAGTTTGATGCGTCAAAATATTTTCTTGCATCTGATATGGAAGGATTTTTTAATACACTTTGTATAATGGTAAACAAACTCCAATATATAGAACTCTTGCCGCTACCATTTTCTCCGTATAGGAGAATATTTTTACATTGCGGATTAAATATAAAAGTATCTTTAAAGAATTTGAAATTTTCAATCTCCAAAGAGTCTATTCGCCAATTCATACTTTTATTTTTTTTGCTTTTCAGCCAATGTTAGAAAGTAATGCGTAAATGCTTTTGCATTATCAATTAATGCATTGGATTCTGATGATAAGATTTTGAACATTTGTTCAAAATCTGGGAATAAATTATTGGGGAATAATATATCTATATTTCCAATTAAATCAATATTATTCTCATAAAACAAATCAGAATGATATAATTGAAAAACCATCGAATCACAAATCATGTGAAAAAATGATGCTTTGACTTCAAAATAGCGATCATTTTCAGATGATTGGTTATTCTTATAAAGAATAAATTGATTGCTGATATGGCTTAATTTTGACTGCAATGTCAAAGCGATCTTCGGAATAATGAAATTTTTTAGAGAAGATAAAGTAACGTTTAACGAAACCGCGGGACTAGTTGCTTTTAAATGCTCATATCGAAAGGCTCCAGAGTTTAATAACAAGGTTATATAGTCTATTAAAAAATGGTCGTTTATATTAGAAACTAAATATCCTGATAAATCTGTTTGTTTTACAAATTCCGATACAATATAATCCTTATATATGATTCGAGGTACATAGATAGAGTCTACTCGATCCATCAAAATAGAGGGATCGTAATGATTCGATTCTGGAAGTTTAAAAATCTCCGATATATGATTGAGTTTAAGGAACTCGATTTCCTCATTCATAAACAAATTGGCTGTTTTTTAAAGGCTTCAATAAGATAGTCCTTTTCAATTTGCAAAGATAATATTATTTTGGGTATTCTGCAAATTTATGTGTTTCAATAGACATCAATAGCCACGACTCTTTTCATTTAAAAAACGATGATTTTTTCAATCTTCTTGATTTACAGGCTTTTTGTTTAGGTAATGTCAAATGTCTGTTTTTCTCGGTCGGGCAGATATTGAAATTTGATAGAAAAGTACTGTTGAAAATCAGTTTATTAGCAACTCTGCTTTACTGTCCATTTTTTAATGAAAGAGCCGTGTTCAATAGGCTGTTAAAATCTTATCTATAAGTATTGTGTAATATCATAAACCTTGTTTATATAGTGAGGATAGTTTCGACTGTGAAGTTTGAACTATCCCTTTTATTTTGGTGGTCAATGCCTTAATATTGAGACAGGAAGATTCGGTTGTCTCGCTTATGAGGGTGAGGCCGGATTGGAATGTCTACGATAATATTGCCCGGTTGTAGCCATGTCGAAGAGATTTATGCACTTGCAATTGGAGGGATGGAAACGACGCGAGTAGTTGCAATCAGCTTTAGTCTCTGCATCAAAAGCACAAGCCCATCGAAAGGTTAAGCCGGTTCGAAGAGAGCCGACGACGGCCTTTCTTTTTTCTTCCCCATAACGAAAACAGCCCACCGGATTATAAGTGAGCTGTTTTCAATTCTTCATTATATTGCTATTGCTGAGTTAACAATACCTTATATGTTGTTTATTGGGCATCATTCCGGTTAAAATGATAGTCCATGTGTTTGAATCATATCCTTGCGTCACCGCACTCATCGCATTTTTGCGTTATCTCATATTTCGGGTCAATATAAAAATAGGTTGTTAAATTATTAAGTTTAAATGTATAGGAGTGTATAGCTCAATTTTATGAGAAACGCCAGTCTGTATAAGTAGTTGTATGTAAGTGCGTTCCAATAGGATGTTAGTGGCTGGCCAACAAACTCAATCCCTAAAATAAAATTTTACTCGGGTAGTTTTTTAACATTTCAACATGGTTTTGCAGCTGACCCCATATTTCGCACTTGGCAAATTCCTTTATCTTTGGGCATGTAAGACCGCATTAGCCGATATAAGGCTACATAAGACACACCTTTCCGTAAAATAAGACATGTTCCAAATAGGTGTCAAATACAACGGAAATTAATTAATTTTAGTCTATCTGTTTACATTTAATTAATAAACAAAACGGAGCGTAACCCAAAAGGGTTACACTCCGTTTATTTAGATTCAGATATTTCTAAATTGATGGATTATTTCACTTCCTCGAAGTCTACGTCGGTGACGTGGTCGTCGGGGTTGGGGCCTTGCGCACCGGGGTTGGCTCCGGCTTGCTGCTGGGCTTGTGCCTGTGCGTTGAGGATGTCTTGCTGTGCGGCGCCGAATGTGGTCTCGATTTCTTTGATTGCGGCGTCGATACCTGCGAGGTCGGCGTTCTTGTGAGCCTCTTTGAGTTTGGCTACTGCGGCCTCGATGGCAGAGCGTTTGTCGGCGGGAATCTTGTCGCCGAGTTCGCTGAGCTGTTTCTCGGTCTGGAATACGATGGCGTCGGCCTGGTTGAGTTTGTCGGCGCGCTCTTTCTCGCGTGCGTCGGCTTCGGCGTTGGCTGCAGCCTCGTCTTTCATACGTTTGATTTCGGCGTCGGTAAGGCCGCTTGAAGCCTCGATACGTATGCTCTGCTCTTTGCCGGTGGCTTTATCTTTGGCAGATACGTTGAGGATACCGTTGGCGTCGATCTCGAATGTCACTTCGATCTGAGGTATGCCGCGGGGTGCGGGTGCGATACCGTCGAGGTGGAATTTGCCGAGAAGTTTATCGTCTTTGGCCATAGGACGCTCGCCTTGGAGGACGTTGATTTCTACCGAGGGCTGGTTGTCGGCTGCGGTAGAGAATGTCTCGCTCTTGCGGGTAGGAATGGTGGTGTTGGCCTCGATAAGTTTGGTCATCACGCCGCCGAGGGTCTCGATACCTACGCTCAGGGGCACAACGTCGAGAAGAAGGACGTCTTTTACATCGCCTGAGAGCACACCGCCTTGGATGGCAGCGCCGATTGCTACAACTTCGTCGGGGTTGACGCCCTTAGAGGGTGCTTTGCCGAAGAATTTCTGTACCTGCTCCTGAATGGCGGGGATACGTGTAGAACCACCTACGAGAATTACCTCGTCGATATCCGAAGCCTTGAGGCCGGCGTCGCGGAGGGCGTCTTCGCAAGGTTTGAGGGTAGCGTGGATGAGGCGGTCGGCGAGTTGCTCGAATTTGGCACGTGTGAGTGTCATCTGGAGGTGTTTGGGCTCGCCGTTCTGTGCGGTGATGTAGGGGAGGTTGATTTCGGTAGATGTTGCGCTTGAGAGCTCGATTTTGGCTTTTTCGGCAGCGTCTTTGAGGCGCTGGAGAGCCATGGCGTCTTTGCGCAGGTCGATTCCTTCTTTTTCGAGGAAGGTGTCGGCCAGATAGTCGATGATGACGTGGTCGAAGTCGTCGCCGCCGAGGTGGGTGTCGCCGTTGGTTGATTTAACTTCGAATACGCCGTCGCCGAGTTCGAGGATAGAGATATCGAATGTACCGCCGCCGAGGTCGAATACGGCGATCTTCATGTCTTTGTCAGATTTGTCGAGGCCGTAGGCAAGTGCGGCTGCTGTAGGCTCGTTGACGATACGGCGGACGTTGAGGCCTGCGATCTCGCCGGCTTCTTTGGTAGCCTGACGCTGGGCGTCGTTGAAGTATGCGGGCACGGTGATGACGGCTTCTGTTACGCTCTGTCCGAGGTAGTCTTCGGCGGTTTTCTTCATTTTCTGAAGAATCATAGCCGAGATTTCTTGGGGAGAGTATTCGCGGCCGTCGATGTCGATACGGGGTGTGTTGTTTGCGCCGCGTACTACTTTGTAGGGTACGCGTGCGATTTCGTTCTGGACTTGATCGTAGGTCTCGCCCATGAAACGTTTGATAGAGTATATAGTGCGGGTCGGGTTTGTAACGGCCTGACGCTTTGCGGGATCGCCGACTTTGCGCTCGCCGCCATCGACGAATGCTACGATAGAGGGGGTAGTGCGGTGACCTTCGCTGTTAGGTATAACTTCGGGGGTGTTACCTTCGAGAACTGCGACGCAGGAATTGGTTGTTCCAAGGTCGATGCCAATGATTTTTCCCATAGTGGTATGTGTTTATATTTTTTATGTTAATATTTTCGTTTTGTATACTATCAAATAAACAAATGTTGTGCCAAAAAAGTTGACTGCCACTTTGGCAGATTTTTTAAATCTTCAAAATGGCAGTCGTAAAGTCAGTCGCGGCGGAAGAATTTTTTTATGCGGTCCCAAAGCGAGTGCTCGTGAATCCTGACGTGTATGCTAACGCGTGGAGATTTACGGTTTAGGAAAATTATCGAGGAGTGGAGTACAATGGCAATCCATTCTTCAAAAGCGACAATGCCATGTATCCGTTCGAGAGGTATGCGGTGAAAAGGAGAGTTGGGCTCAATGCTGCCTATAATCAACGAATCTACCGGACCTTCCATGTCGATGCTTATATTATGGTAGGGGGCACATTCGAAAAGCAGTGGCATGTCGAGGCAGTCGGGGCTCTCGGGCAGTTTGCGATATTTTTTGTAGAGGGTCTGAATAACTTTCCGGGTAATCATTTGTGTATAGCTTATTAAATGTTTTTATTATCCGGCTTCGATGACCGGTATGAAATATTAACTACCGAGGAGCGATATTGTTTGACATATATTTACAAATTTGCATACTTTTTGCACTTGTAACAATAATGTAACTGTTTTGCAAAGTTTATGCTGCACTGCTTTGGTTGGTGGGCTGTGGGTTGTGGTTGGTGGTTGGTGGTTTGTGGGCAGCGAATTAGTTTTTGAGGAAAGCATAAACAGCCTACAGCCGACTAACCACCAACCACAACCTACCAACCACAACCCTTAAAATTATTTGATGTATTTCTCGACGTCGGCCACGAGTTCGTCGCCTTGTTTGTCGCGGCTGAGGATTGTGCCGTCGGGGCCGATGAGCATAATGCAGGGTATACCGGAGATACCGTAGAGATCGGTCGGTATCGTCTGTGCGCCGATGATGTTAGGCCATGTCAGACCGTGCGATTTGATGGCGGCGAGAGTGTTCTCAGGCTCATCCCACACGGCTACGCCTACGATGTTGAGCCCCTTGTCGTGGTATTTCTCATAGAGGCTTTTCAATACCGGAGCCTGACGCATGCAGGGGCCACACCAGCTTGCCCAGAAGTCAACCAAGGTGTATTTACCCGGCTCGATGTAGTCGCTTAGCTTGTAGGTTTTGCCGTCGTAGGGTACTTCGAAATCCACATATTTATTGCCCGGCTGGGTAGCCTCGCGTTTTTCGGCGGATGCAAGCAAAGCCTGCGAGCGTTTGTATTTGGCGAACTCGGGGTATTGTTTGAATGTGTCGCGGAGTTCGGCCGCCGACGCTTGCGATGCGTCGCTGTTGAGGAAGAAGAGATAGCCGAGTGCGTTGTCGCGGTTGGCGTTGACGATACTGTCGATCATTGCATGGTATCGCTCCATAATCTGCCCGCGTTCAGATTCGGCAGCCTTGTTGTATGATTCTCCGAGTTGGGCGCGTGTTTTGAAAAATTCGCGCATTTGGTCGTTGAGCATGGTGCCGAAGGCTCCTTCCTTGGCGTTGAACGAGATTGTGCCGGATTCGAGTATGAACACAGGCATGCGTCCGCCATCGATGGTTACGCGGGCGGTTATGGGCTCGTCGATTTCGCCCTCGAATGTCACGACACCGTCAGCCACGAGTGCGCTGTCGATGGGCTCGGTGGTATCATAGTTGATAAGATATGCCATGGCTCCGTCATCATCTTTGCCCATGGGGGCTATGACTTTGAAGTGTTCGGCCGAGGCTGCTCCGCAGATCAGCAATGCTGCGGCAAGTGTAAGATATTTCATGTGATATGTCTGTCATACAAAGGTCATCAGAGTCTTGACATAGCCACGACTCTGATGACGCTCGTTAAGTATTCTGTTTATTTGCCTTCTTTTTTCTTTTTCTCGATCTGGTGCTCGATGGCGTCGATACATGAGTCGACACATTCCTCGAAGCTGTCGGCGGTCTTGTGGGCGATGAGCTGTACGAGACCGGGGATTTCGACTTTTACGTTGGCTTCCTTGTTGCCCGGAGCTTCGAATTTGACTACGCGCATGGTGATATCGAATACGGTTATATCGGGGTTGCGGCGGAGCAGACGGTCTGCCTTTTTGTTGATGAACTCATCGAGGGTGCTCGAGGCTGTAAAGTTGATGGCTTGGATGTTTACTTCCATAATCAATCCTTTTTTAGTGCACGTGGATGTGCAAGTTGATAATTCTTTTTTAGTTCTCGGTATGAAAGGTGGGTGTAGCGCTGCGTAGTGGCAAGCGAGGCATGACCCAGAAGTTTCTGTACGGCGGCCAAGTCGGCACCGTTGTTGAGCATGTCGGTGGCGAATGAGTGGCGCAGGGTATGGGGAGAGCGGCGCGAGGCATTGACGTCGGCATTGTCGAGGATGTCGCGTACGGCCCGGTAGACGATGGCATAATAGATAGGCTCGCCCGAGGGACGGACGAAGAAAGCTCCGGAGCCCAAGTCGGGCACCATGCTGTCGCGTAGATCTCTGTAATGCTCTATCATCGTCTTTAATTCTTCTCCGAAAGGGATTATTCTTTCTTTATTACGCTTACCGAGCACTTTTAGTTCGCACGAATTTGTATTTACTGCAATGTCTTTGAGGCTCACCATTTCGGCGGCACGCATGCCTGTAGAGTATAGCATGGTAACAATCAGGTCGTTGCGCACCGATTCGAAATCATCGGATGTGTCGTCGGCCTCGAAGCTGTCGATAATGCCTCCTATCTCATCCTGCGGCACGAATGCGGGGAGCACTTTCTCGCGTTTGGGCCCCCGCAGATTGGCGGTAGGGTCGATCTCGAAGCCGTAGCGTCGCTGCAGGAATCCGAAGAAGGCTCTTAGCGCCGACTCCCTGCGGGCGAGCGAGGCAGCCTTTATGCCGCGCTGCGCCTCATGGCTTATCCACAGGCGCATGTCGGCCAAGGTGATATCCGCGGGGTCGTCGGTCTTGCCGAGCTCCGCGCCGAGGAAATGGCGGAAAGCTGCAAGGTCGGCCCTGTAGGCTCTCACTGTGGCCGCCGACTTCTTTGCCTCGGCGGCAAGATAGTTGAAAAACGCGTTATACAACATAAAACGTGCCGCTCACCGCTTCAAATCCCGGCATGGGCTGCGGTGGGTGGCACGAATTTAATCACTTATTTTCAAATATGCAAATAAATGATTAAAAGATTGCACTGAAAAGCGAATTTTTGCTCGCTATCGGCGCAATCTTGAAGTAAGTTGTAGTAAGTTGAGGCGAAGCTTAATCTTCTACGGCGCGAAGCTGCTGTACGTATACAGCCTTCATCATTTTCTTGCGGTTTGTTACCGAAGGTTTCTGGAAAGCCTGACGGCGACGAAGTTCTTTTACGATGCCGGTTTTCTCAAATTTACGTTTGAATTTTTTGAGAGCTCGTTCGATGAGCTCGCCTTCTTTTACTTGTACGATGATCATATTTTGTTGTTATATTTTGTTGTCGATTATAGTTTAGCGCGGCAAAATTACAAAAAACATTTTATCTACACAAATTTCTCCCGACTTTTAATCATAAAAATCGCAACTTTTTAGGAATTAAGGCTCTATAGACATGCAAAGCGGAAGCCATGAGTGCATGGATTCCGCTCCGGGTCTTGTTTTATATGTGATTATCGGCAGGCGAAAGAGCTCTGTGCGGCGATCTGCTGATAGGCGTATACACCGGCGTCGGAGATTTCGAATGTCTGATAGTTGCCGTTTCCTACGGGCATTTTCACATGGGTGTCGTCAACGAATGTGAAGAGGTCGTGGCTCTCGCCATTGGCGGTGTAGCTCCATGTCTGAGTGGCTTGGTCGAAGTCGAGGCGTACGCTGCTGTTGTCGTTGAGGCTGACGATGTCGTAGCCTTTGCCGTCGCATTTCACAAGATATTTACCGTCGTTGCCTTCGATGATCTTGTCGCCCTTGGCCATTGGGTTGCTGCCGCTCCAGAATTCGATTGAGTTGAGCACGAGCACGTCGGCGAGGCATGATACCTCATAGACGGGGAGAATCCAGAAGGCGAAGAACACGAGTTCGTTGACAAACTTGTTGCCTACATGCTGGTTCCATCCGAGGAGACGGTTGGTGAGCGAGAAGCTGCCGATACATGATGTCATGGTGAGCAGGGATCCGCAGAGCACGAGGGCTAAGGCGTGGGTAAGAATACGTTTTTTCATACTGTTGTTTACGTCGGTTATGTTTGTTGACAAAATTAGTGATAAATGTTTAGAAAATATGTATTTTTAGAGTTAAATTTTTCAGGCTGATATTTCGCGTCGGGCATGCTCGTAGAAATTGGTAATCTTCTTTACATAGTCAACGGTCTCTGTGCCACGGCAATAACCGTATTTTACCACAGGGTCGTTGTAGTATTTGGGATTCATCTTCATCAAGATTGCCTTGCTCACATTATCGTCCCATACCTCCGGATTGAGGCCGTATTTCTTGGCAAGGGCAATGGCGTCGTATACGTGGGCTATGCCGACGTTGTAGGCGGCGATTACAAATTTGCGTCGTTCGGCGTCGTTGGGCACGTGTTTGAGCAGGTAGCCGTCGAGGTCATCGAGCAACTGTGTGGCTACCTTGACGCTCGTCTCGGGATTGTTGAGCTGCGATACTTTCGTGCGGTATCCTCGGGCTGTGGCGGGCATGATCTGCATAAGGCCTCGCGCGCCTACCCATGAGCGTGCGTTGGGCTTGAATTTGCTTTCCTGATATGCCTGCGCAGCCATCAGACGCCAGTCCCAACCGATGTTGGGGGCATATTTCTTGAATAGGTTGTCGTATTGCGAGATATAGCCTTTTGAGAAGTCGAAGCGCACGGTGGGTGTGAATTTCGACTGCTCGAAAAATTGCTTGAGCAGCTCTTTGTTGGTTTCCTGCGGCGAGGCTTGGGCAAACCAATTGTTTATTGAGTCTGCGAGCCATTTTTTATCGGGTGCGACGGCCCAAGAGGCGCGTTGGGCAAAGCTCACAGGCAGGTCGATGTCGAGGGCAGGGTAGTAAGTGCGGTTGAGGCGTGCGATGTCGCTGTCGACAACGGTGAGGGGTATCTTACCGTCGCTCACCATTTCGATGAGGTCTTCGGTGATGAGAGTGTCGCCGTCGACTTCGTGTATTATTATGCCGCCTCCGAGCTCGTCGTTGAGGTTGTTGAGGCGGCGCAGGTATTTGCTGTCTTTTTCCACATATACTTCACGCCCTACAAGCTCGGTGACGTCGGTTATGGGCGCCTGTCCCTGCACTTTGGGCTGCACGAGCACCTGCGAAGTATAGTTCTCCGGGCCGCAAGGCACTACATATTTGAGATAATGCTCTGTGATGGGCACATCGTAGGCTATGAGGTCTACCTTGCCCGAGTCGAGCATGGCGATCGCCGAGCTCAGCGACCGTGCCACCTGCAGGTCGAGCACCATGCCTTTCTGCTTGGCAAGGCTGTCGACGAGCGTATAGTCATAGCCCATAGGCTCGTCGCGGTAGATGAAATATGAGGTAGGGCTGTAGAGGGTTACTACCTTTAGGGTGTCGGGCAGAGAATGTGCGTCGGCTCTTGTGCTGTCAGTGCTTTGGCTGCAAGACAAAAGAGCAGCCCCCGCGGTAATGCCGAGGGCTGCCAATGCGTAGTTACGTAGGATTTTAGGGTGCATAATGGGCGCGTTAATTCTATAAGGTTTGCAGCCTTTGCCGCGCCCTCTTGCCCTTTAGTAGTCGAATCTGCCGTAAGGGGTGTCGAGTGTGAGGCGTTTGGCCGGAGCTTCTTCGACGCGTCCGATGATCTTGGCCGGCACTCCCATGCTTTCAGATATGGCGATGATGCGGTCGGCGGCTTCGGCGGGTACATAGATTTCCATGCGGTGACCCATGTTGAAAACCTTATACATCTCGCGTGCATCTGTGCCTGATTCGCGACGGATGAGGTCGAACAGCGGGGGCACGTCGAATAAGTTATCTTTTATAACATGTACGTCGCCCACAAAGTTCATAATCTTTGTCTGTGCGCCGCCGGAGCAGTGTACCATGCCGTGAACCGAGGGACGCAACTCGCTCAGTATCGCCTTGATAACCGGTGCGTAGGTGCGTGTGGGGGAGAGCACAAGTTTGCCTGCGTTGACGGGCGCACCCTCTACGGCGTCGGTGAGGCCGCACGAGCCGCAGTATACGAGCTCCTGAGGAATGGCATTGTCGTAGGTCTCGGGGTATTTCTCTGCCACTGCTTTGCAGAATACGTCGTGGCGGGCCGAGGTGAGACCGTTGCTACCCATGCCGCCGTTGTATTCGGTCTCGTAGGCTGCCTGACCGTAGCTTGCGAGGCCTACGATGACGTCGCCGGGGCGGATGTTGGCATTGTCGATGACATCGGCGCGACGCATGCGGCAGGTGACGGTGCTGTCTACGATGATTGTGCGCACGAGGTCGCCCACGTCGGCAGTCTCGCCGCCTGTGGAGTAGATGTTCACGTCATATTTGCGCAGCTCTTCGAGGAGTTCTTCAGTGCCGTTGATGATAGCGGCTATGACTTCGCCGGGAACAAGGCGCTTGTTGCGGCCGATGGTAGACGAGAGCAGGATGTTGTCTGTGGCGCCGACGCACAGCAGGTCGTCGATGTTCATGATAAGAGCGTCCTGAGCGATACCTTTCCATACCGAAAGGTCGCCTGTCTCGCGCCAGTAGGCGTAGGCGAGCGACGATTTAGTGCCGGCACCGTCGGCATGCATTATGTTGCACCACTCGGAGTCACCCCCGAGATAGTCGGGCACGATTTTGCAGAAAGCGCCGGGGAAGAGGCCTTTGTCGATGTTCTTGATGGCGTTGTGGACATCTTCTTTCGATGCCGACACGCCGCGTTGGTCATAGCGCATACCAGTATATTTTATTTGTTGGTTATTATTTGAGTTTGTTGATTTCGCTCTGGCGTCCTACCATCCACACGATGTCGCCGGTCTCGAACATTAGGTCGGGGCGAGAGTCGATGTGTTCCTCGCCTCGGTCTACAGCCACTACAAGTACGTTGTAGGTGTCGCGTAGCGAGGTCGAAAGAGGTGTCTTGCCGATAAGCGGCGAGTCTTCGCCGAGCAATATGTTTGTAAGTTTGATCTGCGAGGGGTCAACTGATTTCACATCTTCGGGCAGCTGTGCCTCTACCTTGGGCAGCATGCGCGCTATCTGGTCGTCTGTGCCGATAACCGAGATCACATCGCCGGGGTATATGCGTGTGCGGCCGTTTGGTATGGGTATATAGCGAGTGGCACGCTGTATGCCTACGACATTGACGCCGTAGCGCTGGCGGATGTTGGAATCCATAAGGCGCTCGCCGACAAAGGGACAGCCTGCGCCTACGGTCATGTAGGCGAGATGGAGGTCGTGGACTACAGCGTTTTTCTTGCCGCTGCGGCGCAGCTCGCGTTCGTTGAGATTGTCGATGAATTTACTCTCTATCCGTCCCATGCTCTGGCGCAGGCGTTTGGAGAAAAATACCACCAAGAGCACCAATAGCGAAATCACAACGGCCAGACCTACGCGCGAGGAGTAGATCATCACAAACACCGCCACTACGAAGCCCAGCGACAGCGCGAAGCGGAAGATCATCATCACAAGGCGCGGTATCCGCCCTGTGCGGCCTTCTTCTTCGCCGGCCACAGGTGAGAGCGGGAGCAACAGGGCAAGCAGGAATGGCGACATCGCTATAAGTGTGACGGCGAGCGAGAGCACACGACTCCAGTCTCCGGCATATTCAGCAAGGTAGGGGGTGAGGTATTTGACCGAAATTATAAGTATGGCAAGCAGGACGATACCATAAAGCACCGTCCGCCAAAGATAGCGCTTGATCACGCGGCCCCACGGACGCCCGGCGGCGTCGCTGCGGTCGGCCTCTTTCTGATAGCGGTCGATGAGGAAATGGAGTCGCCGGGGCAGATGGCGCTCCACGAGCCCGTAGGCCGGCAATGACATCTTGATAAAATAGGGCGTGGTAAAGGTGGTGATTACCGATACGGCCACGACGATTGGGTAGATGGTATTGTCAAGCACGCCGAGCGACATGCCCAATGTGGCGATGATAAAGGCAAACTCGCCTATCTGTGTGAGCGAGAAGCCCGATTGTATGGCCACCTTTAGAGTCTGGCCTGTGACGAGCATGCCTGCCGTGCCGAAGATTATCATGCCGCAGATTACCACCACTGACAGCAGGAGTATCGGTGCCCAGTATTGGCTGAGTATCGCCGGCTGCACCATCATGCCTACGGAGATGAAGAATACCGAGCCGAAGAGGTCTTTTACGGGCGTCACCACATGCTCTATGCGCTCGGCGTAGGAGGTGCCGGCAAGGATGGAGCCCATGACGAAAGCTCCGAGAGCCAACGAGAAGCCGCAGTAGACGGAGAACACTGCCATGCCGAGGCATAGGCCCATCGACACTACCAAAAGTGTCTCGCTGTTGAGGAAGCGGCGGATACCGTTGAGAAGCGAGGGAAGCACATAGACGCCTACCAAGAACCATATTATGAGGAAGAACATCAGCTTGCCTACGCTATAGAGCAACTCGGAGCCTTCCACACTGTTGTTGATGGCTATGGATGAGAGCAATACCATCATCAATACGGCAAAGAGGTCTTCTACAATGAGCACGGCGAGCACTATCGAGGCGAATTTCTGCTGCCGCAGTCCCATGTCGGTGAAGGCCTTGATAATGATGGTGGTAGACGACATCGAGAGCATGCCGCCGAGGAAGAGGCTGTTTATATTGTTGAAATGCAGCAGATGGCCTACGGTGAAGCCCGCGCACATCATGCCGGTGATGATGATGACGGCGGTCACCACAGCCGAGCCGCCGGAGTTGAGCAACTTCTTGAAACTGAACTCCAAGCCCAGCGAGAACAGCAGCACGATAATACCTATCTGGGCCCAGAAGTCAATATTGGCTTCAGTGGTCACCGACGGCAGATATTCAAAATGAGGGCTGGCAAGGAAGCCGGCCACAATATAGCCCAGCACTACCGGCTGCTTTATCCATTTGAACAACACCGTAACTACGGCGCCGAGGATGAGTATAAAGGCAAGGTCGGTGATGAGTCCTTCGATATTCATGATTTTCAGAAACCTAACTGGTTTGCCAATGCGATTGATTTGGTGGGGTGGAGTGTCTCGAATTGCGAGAAGAGCTTGATATAGTCGGTAGTTTCGCGCACGAGGCATACGAGGTTGAGGCGCGTCTCGCCGTTTTCATAGTCATACTCCACATAGAAGTTCTGAAGGTGTATGTGATGGTCGCGGAGCACCTGCTTGTAGTCGGCGATGTCTTTGAGTATGCACGATGTCTTTATGCGCATAATGCGCGATTCCGACCCGCGGCTTACGCGGTGTTCGATTCTCTCGAGCTGTACTAAAATGAAGAGTATCAGCAGGCAAGCCAAAGCCGACAGCACATACATGCCCACTCCGACAGCCATGCCGATGATGGCCACCATCCATATTCCGGCAGCCGTGGTGAGGCCGCGCACGGAGCCTTTCATCTGTATTATCGCTCCGGCGCCCAAGAAGCCTATGCCGGTGATTACTTGTGCGGCAATACGGCCGGGGTCGCCGTTTTTCAATCCCATGTATTCCTGCGGCACATAGATTGAGAGCAACATGGCCAGAGTTGAGCCCATGGCGATGAGCGAGAAAGTACGCACTCCCGCCGGCTGACCCTTGCGTTTGCGCTCGTAGCCGACGATGGCGCCGAGCAACATGCTGAGTATCAGCTTGTAGATACTACCGATGGTGTTGACTTCTACGCTGTTGATACTATCGTATATAGTCGAGAGCAAAGTCATTATTTGAGGTTGATCTTACGCGAGATAAGGCGGAAATTGTCGGCAAAAAGTTCGACGGTGTACTCACCGGCGATAAGGGGTGTGTTGACGTCCCAATAGATTGTCACACCGCCGATTTCCTCGCCGGCATATTCGATAATCTTGCGGGCTGTATATTCTACATTTCCGCCTTCGAAAGAGAATGTTCCACCCGGGCCGAGTAGTTGGCCTGAGGGTGAGATAATGCGCATGTAGATGGTTTTCTCGCCTACAGGGGTGGAGTTGTTCTGCGGTATGGTGAATGTGGCCATCAGCTGCACTGCTTTGGCTACTTTCTTCTCGGTCTTGCCTTTTTTGTTGAGCGCTGTGAGGGTGAGGCCGGTGACGTTGAGTTTCTCGGCAAGAGTCATGCGCTCGCTGAGCACTTCGTTGCGCTTAGAGGTCTCTGTGACTTGGCTCGACAGGCGGCGGTTCTCGTCCTTAACCTGCTGATTCTCGTTGCGGAGCTCCTGATTCTCTTTGTTGAGACGGTCGATTTCCTCTACATAGTGGCGCAGGAGGGCACGCAGGGTGTTGATTTCGTTGCGGAGCTTTGATATTTCGGCAGCGCTTTTGTGCTTCTGGTTGTTGAGTTCCTGCTGCAGTTTCTCTACCTGTATGCGGGCGGCCTCGTATTTGTCGTTGAGCTCGCGCTTCACCGAGTCGTCTGTGATGAAGCGGCGTGAGTTCTCGAATTGAGCGAATTCGTCGTTAAGGTCTTGATATTCACGTTCGAGGTCGGCCTGAGCAATGTCGAGTTGCTGCTGTTCGAGTTCTGCCCGTGCAGCCTCGGCCTGACGTGTGGCACGGACGGTAGTGAAGATAAGGAATCCTACAACGATTGCCACCGCTGCAGCTATAGCTATGATGATAATATTGCGGCGAGAGCCGCCTTTGGGTGCTTCTGCGCTCATTTTGTCATTAATTTTGCGTTTCAATCCACAAAATTAATAATAAATTCCCAATCAACAAAATGCAAAATCCCGACGGATGGAGAGAATGCACCTGTTGTCTTTAATCGTGATATATGGCGCTGAGAGTAATGCAAGTTTCGCAAGCGATAGGTATATGTCAATCAGTTGATACACAGTAGGGACGCGCCGCGGCGCGTCCGCTCCTCGGAGTCATTATTTCCTTGCTAAAGAATGGTTAAGTGATTGCCAGTAGAGGGGCGGACGCGCCGCGGCGCGTCCCTACTGAGTTGTGGTACTGTGGTTTAACGGTAGTTTGATAGTTGAAATATCAATAAAAAAGCCGCTAAATCAAGGGTGATTTGCGGCTTGGTATGTTGGGGATTTATGGTCAGGCTTTTTTGAGCTTGAAGCCCATGTAGATACCGTCGTAGTTGTCGAGGAGCGAGGTGACGGTCTTGAGTGTGCTGATGTTGAGTGTAGATGATATCTTGGTGAGAATCTCAATCAGGCGTGTGGCGTCGAAAGTGAGGTTGAGTGTAGATCCCGACTTGGTGGCATGGGCTTTTACCTGCCCGAGAGAAATCTTGCCGAAAGCGCTGAAGTTGAATACGAGGCCGTTGTCGGTCTCATCTTTTTCGATTGTGCCTTTGAGCGAGAGCAGGCCGAGTTTCATTGTGAAGCTGTGGTCGGCTTCTACGGTGAGCACTGTCTTGTTGAATCCAAGCTGGTTGTAGTAGGGTGAGAGTTTCTCTTCAACAGCTGTCGCCGCTCCGGCACCGCCGATTTTCATCAGGGCATTGTCGCTCTCGAAGCTTACCGCAGGAGAGGTGTAGTTCCATGTGCCGACGATGTCGTCGACAGAAAATTTGTTGTTGGCCGTGACGTTGCTGATCAGACCGCCTATGGCGCCGAGTATGCCGCCGCTGTTTGTGTCGTCGCTTGAGCTTGACGAAGTAGTGCTTGTAGTGTCTCCTTTGAGCTTCCCGAGAAGGTCTTTCGGATCGAAAGCCGAGGCCGAGGCTGCTATTGCCAAGGCGAGGGCGCTGATGATAATCTTTTTCATTTTGCAGTTTGCGCTAAAGGCGAGATTTCGACTTCAATCTCGTGCATGTCGGTAGCCTCATCGTGTTTGATTTCGGCATCTACCTCGGCCCAGCGTGAGTTGTTAGATTTATATTCAGGCACTATGTGCTTCATTTCTACTACGATATCATGTGCAAAGCCTTTGTCGAGGGCTGTGTGGAGCTGGCCGAGATGGCTCTCTACGTCGTGGTAGTCGTAGGTGCGCACACGTGCAATCATGATTTTCTTGTGGTGTGTGGGTAGTGTGTGCTCTTTCTCGTTGAGGAGCTCTTCATAGAGCTTCTCGCCGGGGCGCAGGCCGGTCTCTATAATCTCGATATCTTCGTTTACGCGCAATCCGGAGAGGTTGACCATGCGCACTGCAAGATCCCAAATCTTCACGGGCTGTCCCATGTCGAAGACGAAAATCTCGCCGCCCTTGCCCATACAGCCGGCCTCGAGCACCAGTGAGCAGGCTTCGGGGATAGTCATGAAGTAGCGGATAATCTCGCGGTGGGTGATGGTGATGGGGCCGCCCTGCTCGATCTGTTTGCGGAAGAGGGGTATCACTGAGCCGTTGCTGCCGAGCACATTTCCGAATCGTGTGGTGATAAACTGTGTAGTCGGGCCGTCGGTGGTGTTGCGCTGGTGCAGGAAGAGCGATTGCACATAGATTTCGGCGATACGCTTCGAGGCGCCCATCACGTTGGTGGGGTTGACAGCCTTGTCGGTAGATATCATCACGAATTTCTCCACACCGTATTTCACGGCGAGGTCGGCCATGTTCTTGGTGCCGAATACGTTGGTGGCGATAGCCTCCTGCGGGTTGCGCTCCATCATGGGCACATGCTTGTAGGCGGCAGCGTGGAACACATAGCGCGGATGATATTTCTGGAAGGCATGCTCCATGCGGTCGCGGTTGGCGACGTCGCCGATGAAGAGATGTATCCTTATGTCGGGGAATTTCTGCTCCATCTCGAGCTGCATGTCGTGCATGGGGGTCTCAGCTTGGTCGAGAAGGATGATGTGCGAGGCTTTGAGCGACGCCACCTGACGTACGATCTCGCTGCCGATAGAGCCTGCGGCACCTGTAATCATCACCACCTGACCGCGGATGAAGCTCTTGAGGGCTGGAATCTCTGTTTGGATTGTCTCGCGGCCGAGGAGGTCTTCAATGCGTATGTCGTGTACGTGGGTAGATATCGCCGGCATAGACTTGCTGTTGACATCAAATTCCTCTACCTGATTTAGCATGAGCAGGTGGATGTGGTTTTTGAGGAACACATCTGCAGTGCCCGAGCGCATGAGTTCAAGCTGAGTGGAGAGGAATAGTAGGGTGTCGCATTTGTAGTATTCGAATATCTCGGCTACTTTGTCAGGCTCAAAGGGGAGCACAGGTATGCCGTTGACGGAGCTGTCGGGAGTCTTTGAGGCAAGGCTGAGCAATGCCACGGGGTCGAAGCGGCCCTCAAACTCGCTCTTGAGCGCTGAGGCGAGGAAGAAGGAGTTGATTGCCGAGCCGAGCACTATCACGCGCTTCTTGCTCTGGCTTACGCCCGATACCATCAGATAGAAGTATTTGATGGTCAGACGCATGAGCAACATCAGCGAGAAGGCCATCAGACCTACGATTATGATGTTCCAGATATTGAAATACCAATAGCCGAGTGTTATATATGTCGCTGCCGACACTAAAGTGAGCGCCAAGGAGGCGGTGAAAATCAACAATACGAGCTTGTAGGTGTCTTCTATCACCGACAGTCGGATGATATAGCGGCTCGTTCCAAGCAGGTAGGAAAGCACAGCGTAGGTGACGAACTCAAACAATACGCGGGCTATCGGTGTGTCGAAATAAGATGTACCGTAGGAGGTGGTGTCGAATGCAAATGTCAGTGCGCAACTGAATGCTATCAGCACCAGATCGGCGAGATATACCATCCATTTGGGCGTCGGCTTGTCAATAAAAGCTTTAACTATACTTGAATTGGCAAGAGCTTTTAGTATTTTCTTTTTCATCTGAACGAAGTACAGCTATTTCTAATAGATAAATTCTTAATTTCTTGCAGGTAAATCATACGTCGGGTCGCAGAAGCGGCCTGTCGTAAATCCTCGCAAAATTACCAAATTTGCGGCAAATATGCAAATTTTTTAGTTTATTGTTTGTGGGTTGTGGGGAGTGGTGTGTGCTTTATTTTGCGGAATTGCGTTTGAGGCCGGCGAGTTTGGCTCGCTTGACCGCGCTGTGGGTGAAAGTGGCAGAGAACTCTTCTTGCGTCATGCCGGCGATTTTTTCACGAGAGAGCGCGGCTATGGCATGACGCAGTCTGAATTCGGGCAATGCCTCGGCCGGGCAGGCGTTGTGCGGGCACACGTCCTGACAGATATCGCAGCCGTAAATGCGCTTGTCCAACGAGAGCCAATCGGGAAGCTCGCCGCGGTGTTCGATAGTGAGATACGACAGGCAACGGCTGCAGTCGATACCTCCGTTGCCGTCGAGCGCAGTGCCGGGGCATGCTTTCACACATGCTCCGCAGCGGCCGCAGTCGCCCTCGACCGGTGTGCCATAGTCGGCTGTGGCGGTCCATAAAATCTCGCTGAGAAATACTTTTGAGCCAATGCCGGGAATAATGAGCTGATTGTTGAGCCCTATCACACCAAGACCTGCCCGCCAAGCCCAATAACGCTCGCGGATAGGTGCTGTGTCAATGCAAATTCTTGTACTTGAGCCGCCTACGAGATTTTCCATAAGGGCTGCCACCGGAGCAAGGCGCTTGCGGAGCACTTCATGGTAGTCGTCGCCGACGGCGTAGTCGCTGAAGAGCGGGCTTCTATCATTCTGAGCGTAGGGGAAAGCGCAGCAGAGTATCGATTTGGCTCCCTCGAGCAGCAATGCCGGGTCGCGGCGAAGGTCGGAGTAGCGCTCCATATACTCCATGCCGGCATGTGCTCCCCTCGATATCCAGCTTTCATAGAGCGCTGCATGGCTTTCATCCACCGGTTCACAAGGGGCGAAGGCAGCTGCTACAGCTCCTGCGGCAAGGGCTTCTCTGATTATAGCTTCTGTCATCACATCGGGATAGGCAGAAATTCATAGCCCTGAGCCAAGAGCCATTCGATGGCCCGTGGAAGGGCAAGGCGCATGTTGTCGCCGGCCTTGATGGAGTCGTGGAATACTATTATCGAACCGTTGCGTGCATAGCGCTTCACATTTTCAAACACCTCGTCGGGCCCGAGTTTCTTCGAATAGTCGCGGGTAACGAGGTCGTACATTATAATGTTGAAGTGTTCTTTCAGAGCTGCCGCCTGTTTCCATCTCAGCAGGCCGTGAGGCGGACGGAAGAGAGGGCTGTCGATAAGTTTCCCGGCTTCGGCAACGTCGCGCAGATATCTTACCGCCCGCACTTTCATGCCTTGCAGATGGTGCATGGTGTGATTGCCGTAGCTGTGGCCGCGACGGCGCACTTCTTCAAGCAATTCGGGGTGACGGCGCACATTGTCGCCAACCATGAAAAATGTGGCCTTGATACCGTAGCGGTCGAGCACGTCGAGCACCCACGGGGTCTGCTCCGGTATGGGGCCGTCGTCGAAGGTGAGATATACAACCGGGCGGCCGCCGCGGCGCTTAATGCGCCACACGGCCTCCGGGAAAAGTAGACGATAGAGAAGTGGTGGTTGTTCGATCAGCATTTTTCAGTCTGCAACCTCAAGCCACTGACGTGCCGTGAAACCGTGGTCGCTCATCAGCTGATTGCTGTAAGCCATCGGGTCGGTGCCTGCCACGGCATTTGCATGCAATACATCGAGCGCAACCTGCACTATACCGCGTTGGCTCTGTGGATATGCCGAGAGTTCGTCGGCAAGCGCCTGATAGTCGTATCCCTCGATGTAGAGAATCGAGGCAAGACGAAGGTCGCTCTCTATGCTTGTGTTTCTGATGATTGCCTTTATTTCGTTGATCTGCTCAGGACTTGCCTTGCGGAGCATGTCGGCATAGTTGACTATCGCAACAGCCTCGCCGAGATACTTCATGGCGCGGTTGTCTTCGGCGCCAAGGAGCGGGCGGTCGAGCGGCGACAGGGTGGTGGCATATTTAACAAGCTGAGCATAGCGTTCGCCCTCGAGTTTGGCCACGGCCTCGGCGGCGTCGAGATCGGCGCTGTTGCCGGTGGCGAGGTATAGGTCGAGGTATGCACGCGCTATGTAAAGGCCCAAGATTCCGTCGTAGGGAGTCACTTCGGGCGACAGCTTGGTCTGGAGCATATCAAGGAGCTGGCGGGCCATGTCGAAGCGTGTGCTTGGCTCTTCAAGGCCGTTTTCACGCGCTACACGACGGGCATTGTCCGACGCATTGGCGTGGCCGGTGGCCATAAGGTCTTCAACCACAGAGTATATGCCGGAGCGCACTGACTCAACCATGCGGCGCACGGTCTCGTCGAGATAGAGCTTCTTGGCGTCGGGGCCGTCAAGGCCGCCCCAACGGTAGTCGGAGACAATCTTGCAATATGACTTGTCGGCCGTCACGCTGTAGCTGCCGCCGGTGAAGGGGGTAACCTCGTAGGCAAGACCAGACGCGCCGAGGTAGGGCGTGAGGCCGAGGTAGTATGACTCCGGTACGGTGGTTGCGAAGTAGGCCGGACGGTTGAAGTCGTTGGCTACCGAGTTGGCAATCATGTCGAGCGAAAGAACCTTGCTCTGGTTGATACCGCTCGAAGCCGACATATCGGTGTAGATGTCGGAAATGAAGGGGGCCAGATACAGGTTGTTGTAAGCCTCAACGCCTGTGTCGTAGCGTGCCATCACCTTGGCGCTGTCTACGCTCATGCTCATCTTGGGCTCGGCGAGATAGTGGGTATTCGGGTAGCCGAAGCGGCTTGCGTCGCTGCTGTAGAGATTCTTGAGGGCCTCGATGGTCTCGACGGTATCGTCCGAGGCCGGCACGATGAAGCTATAGGCAAGGCGCTCGTAGGCATAGTCTTTGGGCTGTGCCGTCATAGGTATGGCTTCGGCGCCGAGCGTCGGGTGCTGCATTTGGTTGGCATACCAGTCGGTGGTGAGGTACGACAGGTTGACAACGCGCACGTCGGGACGGAAGTTCTCCACCTCCTGCGCATACCAAAGCGGGAATGTATCGTTGTCGCCGTTTGTGAATATTATGGCGTTCTCGTCGAGAGAGCTCAGGTAGTTGAAGCCGAAGTCGCGGGTGGTGTATCGGCCTGAGCGGTCATGGTCGTCCCAAGTCTGCGACACCATCTGCAAGGGCACGGCAAGGCCGATGGCACAGGCTATAGCTGCTGTGGCCACAAGCACGCCTTTGCTGCTGCGGGGCTGCTCTGGCACTGCTATGCCGTCGGCAGTGGTAGTTTTCTTAGCCTTTGGCGAGAGCAGGTTGCGCAGCATAACACCGATAGCGGGCACTCCCATGCCGATCCAAATAGCGTAGGCATAGAATGAGCCGGCGAAGGCATAGTCGCGCTCACGTGGCTGTCCCGGTGTCTGGTTGAGGTAGAGCACGATGGCTATACCGGTCATGAAGAAGAGGAAGAACACTACCCAGAACTGCTGTATGCCGCGCATGGGGTTGGTGCGGTGCTGGTAGAGAGCCTGATAGAGCAGGCCTATGATACCGAGGATAAGGGGCAGCATGTAGAACACATTGTGACCCTTGTTGCCTTTTCCGTAATCGTCGGGGAGGGCAGACTGGTCGCCGAGGCGGGCATTGTCGATAGCCGGTATGCCGGATATCCAGTTGCCCCGGTGGGGTTCGCCGTTGCCTTGTATGTCGTTCTGTCGGCCGGCGAAGTTCCACATGAAGTAGCGCCAGTACATGTGGTTGAGCTGGTAGTTGATGAAGTAGCGCAGATTCACGCCGAAGTCGGGTTTCCATACTGCGGTCTGGGCAGCCGGTGCTCCTGAGCTTGCATATACCGATGATGTCACAGGCTCCATCGAGTTGAGATACGGCATTACCTCAGCTTTTGGGGCAAAGCCTTGCTCAGCCCATTTCTGACGCAGGGGTTGCGGTATGTTGTTGATGTCGGGAGTCATATATCCGGCCCAAGCCTTGTAGCCCTGCACGTGGCGCTCGTCGGAAGAGTAGATACGGGTCATGAGCATGTCGAGGTCGCCCATGGTGCGGTAGTCGGGGCGCTCTACTTCCTTGACGTATTCATCGGGCTGAGAGGGGTCGGTCTTGACAACCTTGGTATATATTCCTTCGGGAGTGTTGAATGCTGCTCCGTTCTCGTCGCGGAGGTAGCCGTCGATAATGCGTGTCTGCGGGCGGCCGTAGTCGTCGACAGGAATGTAGTAGTTGCCAGAGCCGGCAGGGTATTCCTGCTCAAGAACGGTCTCGGCGAATACGGGGCCGTTGAAGAGCGGGCGGTCGCCGTATTGCTCGCGGTTGAGGTAAGAGGCGAGGGCGAATACATTGTCGGGCGCATTCTGATTCATCGGGGTGTTGGCGCTCGCGCGGATAAGCAGCAGGGCATACGAGGCATAGCCGATGAATATCACGAAGATACTCAGCACGATAAGAGAGAAAATGCGCACCGGTATTTTCTTGCAGAAGCCCCAGAGCCATACGGCGAAGACAATCAGCAGAAGCACGCCTACCCATATCGTGTGGCCGATGAAGGGCATGCCCGACATGGCGATGGCGAGGAAGAACCACAGGCGGGCAGCCTTGGCGTTGCGGGCCTGATAGAGTGTCTTTATCGACATGATGAAGACGGCCGTCAATACCACGGCATAGATAAAGGCACCCATGTTGTAGCTTAGGTGGAAGCCGTTGACAAAGAGCAACTCAAACCATTGGGCCACCTCGATGAAGCCCGGCACGAGACCATAGAGTATCGCACCAACAATCACGCACGATACGGCGAGGGCTATCAGAGATCCCTTGGCATTGGTGTCGCGCCATTTGCGGTAGTAGAATATCAGACCCAAGGCGGGGATACAGAGCAGGTTGAGCAGGTGTACGGCTATCGACACACCGATAACGTAGGCTATCAGCACGAGATAGCGGTCGGAGTGGGGCTTGTCGGCTCGGTTTTCCCATTTGAACATCAGCCATACCACCAAGGCGGTACAGAATGAAGAGAAAGCGTAAACCTCGCCCTCAACTGCCGAGAACCAGAATGTGTCGCTCCATGTATAGGCTAAGGCACCACATACGCCACCGCCCATGATAAGCAACATCTGCCACCAGTTGACCTCGCGGGCGTCGTCGCTCACAATCAGGCGGCGCACCAAATGCGTCACCGACCAGAAGAGCAGCAATATCGTTGCGGCACTCAGAAGAGCCGACATGCAGTTTACGGCCAAAGCGGCGTTCGCTGCGCTGCCGCCGAAGAGCGTGATCATGAAGCGCGCGGCAAGCATGAAGATCGGGTTGCCCGGCGGGTGACCGACTTCGAGTTTGAATCCCTGAAGAATGAATTCCGGGCAGTCCCAGAAGCTTGCCGTGGGCTCTACGGTGAGCAGATAGGTCACGGCGGCTACGACGAAGCATAGCCAGCCCATGGCATTGTTGATTATGTTATATCGTTTCATACTTATGATTGGTGCCGCCGCGCGGCTTTACAACCTGCAAAGTTAGTAATTAATTTCCAATTTATTTGCCGCCTAAAGCCAAGTTTGCTAAATTTGCAATGGAAAAACTATCATTTTAAACATTTTTTAATCGATGAAATTCAAATTTATCTTCTATCTTGCAGCAGCGCTTTTAGGAGCAATTGCTGTAAGTTCTTGTAAATCAGGTAAAGATGAGCCCACTCGAAATTTCAAGGCTACTCGCATGGATCTGTCGGGCGCGACAGCGCTGTCAATTATCTCAAGTGGTGAGAGTCGCGACAATATGTCGTTTCAGGAAACAGGGCTATTTAAAATCGACAATCAGGGAAACATATCTACAGTAGCGGTTTACCTCGTCACTGATGAAGACGGAAATTCTTCTACTAAAGAAGTGCCGGCCCATATCGATCCTTACCGAATGGTGACGATAGGCGAAGACTACCTTGCATTTATAGGTTGTTCGTATGTGAGCTACGACGATAATACTCAAGTCGACATGCCATATCTTTATCGTCATATTATGGTGCGCAAGGCCGATGGGCGAATATTTGCGTTTGGAGACAATGATCTCCTTGATAGTCTGTTGGGTTGGAGCGATACAATACAAAAAGTCTCGATGAAAGTAAATGCTGATGAATATCTGATTTACGGAGGCCCCGAGATGGCCTTGGCCTGTCTTAAATTTGACGGAAACGGGCTCACCGTGCAGGAAATGAGCACCAATGGTATCGTAGGTTTCCCTACAACATATATCAACGGTAATATCTATTCTGTGGAATCACCCGGGCTCAATAAGGCCGGAGTACGTTTTCCAAATGGCGGCTACGATATATTTGAAGATGATTATTTCGGCGAGCCGACAGTTTCCTGCTATCTCGTGCTTAATGACGGCTTGGGGGCAATCCGAGCTCCCAAGGCTGAAGATTTTTGGCAAAAAAAGCATACAATTACCTTCAATAATCTTACTATATCCAATTCCGGTAGTGCTGCATTGACCACTGTTGCCACAATGGAAAATGCGTCAAGAATCTATTCTGTGGCAGATGGCAGTTATGATAACGGTAAAAAGATTATTCTTCAGCATACTGCAGCCACATTTCAGCAGATTGACCCGCTTGAAAAAGTCTGTTATTCTGTGATAGATAAAGCCTCGGGAACTTGGGAATCCTACGAACCCGAATTCGCCGACGCTGAGGGCTTTGAACTTTCCGCCTCGAATTTCTACAAGGGCCGTGTCTGGGGCGTGAAAGAGGTCAAAGGCAAGCTGCAGCCGACAGCTCTATGGATCAATCCCTCTACTCTTGAAAGTGGCACTGTAGACCTTGACTTCGATGTCAACGGTGTGGATATCTCTCGCAGCGAGAAAGATTATGGTAACGGACATCTTATTATCTACGGTACACGCCGCTTCGACAACGCCAATGTTGTAATCGATGCCGACATCACCACAGGTAAGTGCACCACGCTCTTCTCTCATAAAACCTACGAAATAAGCACCCTCGTACCTCTCAACTGATAAAAAATATAAAAGTGCGCCCGGCAGATTCTTGTTAGCCGGGCGCACTTTTTTTTGTCTTGAAAATCTGTTAAACCACGAATATAGAGAAGTTTACCGAGCCGTAGGCGCGGTGCTCACGGAAGCCGGGGAGCGATGAGAAATCGTGGCTCTTGTTGTGCTCGATGATTACCAGAGTGCCTTCTTTCACCAAGCCCGAGTTGAGTATCGCGCCGGGTATGTCGGCGAAGCCGGGCATATCGTAGGGCGGATCGGCCCATACCACATCGTAGGCCTTCGGCGCTGAAGCGATGAATCGCAGGGCGTCGCCGCATACGAGCTGAAGATTGTTGTCGCCCAACTCCTTGACTACCTTGCGGATGAAGCGCTGCTGCGTGGCGGCTTTCTCAACCGCTGTCACAGAGGCGCACTCGCGCGAGAGAAATTCGAAGCTCACTGCGCCGGTGCCTGCGAAGAGGTCGAGGGCATGGAGGCCTTCGAGGTCTACGTAATTCTCTATCACGTTGAAGATATTCTCACGGGCGAAGTCAGTGGTAGGGCGCGCCGTGATGTTTGTAGGCACGTCGAAGCGTCGACGGCCATATTTGCCGCGTATTATTCGCATAATGGTAATATTATCAGTGGGAAAGGTGCTTTAAATGCCTCTTTGCCGGCTCTGAGGGCTGCCGAGGGGAATATGAGCGGCATTACATGGCGCACATAGCGCGACAAAGCCGAAGTGACTGCATGGCGCAGCGAACTGTCGCCGCACAGAAGCAACTCGTCGGTCTCGGCGTCGAAACCGGCAGTGCGCGCCGTGGCGATGATATAGTAAAGGGCGTCGGTTTCTGTCTCCCATTCTTTGCTTGTGGACATAGTCAACTTGCCGGCGGAGTCGTAGGCAATGATATCCATCCTGCGGGGGGAGCCGTCGGTGAGATGGGCGAAGACCCGGGCGCGGTTGGTGAGCTCACCCTTACGTCCGAGGTATTTGAGCAGCATAGTGAGAGAGTGTTGCACCGGGGCATTGCGGAAGGTGCGGGCCAAAAATTGACGGGCTTGCTCAGGCATGGCCCATACCGTCTGTACTCCCGAGGCTGCCACGTCGGCGCTGACCGCAGGCGTCTCTGTGCCCGAGTAGCCTATTTGTGTGATTTCTGCAATGTTTTCAGGCGTGCAATCTGCGTCGGCCGGAACCAAGGTATACGCTGGGGTATCAACGAGTATGTTGATTTTCCCGAAATCTGCCAAGAGGTCGGGGTTGGCATATACCACTTCTTCGATAGCGCGGTGAAGCGGCATTGAGGTGTCGAGCGGCAGGCGCTTGTATATCATCGAGGCGTCGGCAACGGTAGATATCATCACGGCGTGCAAAGCACCCGGAGTCACTCCGAGTATAAGACGCCACAGCCGTGGATTTTCTATTAGAGTACTTTCCATCAGTGTGTGGTGAATGTTACGGTGCGGTTATACACAAAGTTGGCCAAAGTGTAGATTACATTGCCTATCAGGGTGGCAATGCCGTAGCCCGACAGTACAATGCCGAGAATACGGAAGTCGTAGTCGCCGAAGCTGCTTGTCAACATCCACACAGCCCAAAGCTGAAGTCCGTAGCAAAGCAGGAAACCGCCGATGAATTTGATAGCTTCGCGGCAATAGCTGCCTCGGCTGTGGAACACCCAGCTGCGGTTGCAGAGGAATGAATTTGTCACGCCGCAGATATAGCCCAAAGCATTGCTCACGTAGAGATTCCATCCCAAGAGCGATTTGCACAGGTATATCACCCCGAGAGTCACGAGCGTGTTGAGCACTCCCACGAGGCAGTATTTTATGAATTGGAATATGTTTTTACGGCGTTGAGTCATGATTTGGTATCGTTAGGGAGGTCCTTGGGGTCGACTTTCAATATCGGCAGCGACCAGTTGTAGTGTACGGCGGCTATGCGCAGCCCCACCACCGTGATAGCGCATGCTATCTGGGCCAATATCGGGGTGGTGGAGGGGATGAGTGTCACCAGCCAATATACGAGGCCTCCGGCGAGGCAGGCTGTGGCGTAGATGTCTTTGCGGAAGAAAAGCGGTTCTTCGTTGATGAGGATGTCGCGGGTGACGCCGCCGAACGAACCTGTGATTATGCCCATCACTATGGCTACCCATGCCGGATATCCGGCACCGAAGCTCTTCTCAATGCCTACCACCACAAAGAGCGCAAGGCCGATGGCGTCGAAGAGAAACAATGTGCGCATGCCTCCAACAAGAAAACGGCGGAAGATTATCACTATCACCAACGATAGAAACGTAACGGCAAGATACATCGACGATTGCATCCAGAATACGGGTATAGCCAAGAGCAGGTCGCGCAGTGTGCCGCCGCCGATGGCTGTCACAAGGCCTACGACGTATGCCCCGAACCAGTCGAAATTCTTGGCTGCGGCGAGGCGTATGCCCGAGATGGCAAACGCAATGGTACCCAATACCTCTATTATAACAAGAAAAAGATTGTCGCCGGTCATTTTTCTAACGAGCTCTTAATTTCTTTTTCGTGATAGCGGCACACATCGGCAAGGAAGCACTCGCCGCACATCGGCTTGCGTGCCTTGCACACGTAGCGTCCGTGGAGAATGAGCCAGTGATGGGCGTGGTGTATCAACTCTGCCGGAATATTGGCGGTGAGCTTCTCTTCGGTGGCGCGCGGTGTGCGGCTGCCGGTGGTGAGGCCTATGCGCTCGGCAACGCGGAACACGTGTGTGTCCACCGCCATCGCCGGCTTCTCGTATACCACCGAGAGAATCACGTTGGCTGTCTTGCGCCCTACGCCCGGCAGCGAGGTGAGGTTGTCGATGTCGTCAGGCACTTGGCCGCCGAAATCGTCGACAAGCTTACGCGCCATGCCAAGAAGCGACTTGGTCTTGTTGTTGGGATACGAGCACGATTTTATCAGCTCGAAGACCTGCTCGGGTGTCGCCGCCGCCATGTCGGCCGGGGTGGGAAAAGCCTCGAAGAGCGGAGGTGTAATCATGTTGACACGCTTGTCGGTGCACTGTGCCGACAATATCACCGCCACCAAGAGCTGGTAGGGATTGTCGTAGTGCAGCTCGGTGCGCGGCGCGGGCATTGCAGCCTCAAACCGCTCCAGCACAACCTTATAACGCTCTTTCTGTCTCATTGCCTTTCAGTAATAATTTTGGAAATGCAAAATTACAAAAAAATCTCCACCCCTACACCTCTCTTTACTATAAAAACATGTAAACTCTGATTCATGAAAATTTAATATATGGCTATATCGCGATTTTTTTGTAACTTTGGGGTGATTTTCGCCTCTTTTTAAAAGAGGCTTTTACAATCTCCTCATTAATAGCGCTATGCACAAGTTCGTACATCTTCACGTCCATTCGCAATACTCGGTTCTCGACGGTCTGTCGACAATCGGCGGCCTTGTCAAGAAGGCTGTCGCCGACGGTATGCCTGCCCTTGCCCTCACCGACCATGGCAACATGTTCGGTGCCAAAGAGTTTTTCAATGCTGTAAAGAAGCATAACGGCAAGGTCAAGGATGGCATAAAAAAGGCTCAGGCCGCCCTCGACGAAGCCACAGCAGGCGGCAATCAGGAGGCCATCAACGAGGCTCAGGCCGCTCTCTCCAAGGAAAAGGCTAAGTATCTGAAGCCCATCCTCGGCTGCGAGATGTATGTAGCCAAGGGCGACCTCCACGATCAATCCGACCCCAAGGACAAGGGTTATCACCTCATTGTGCTGGCAAAGAATCAGAAAGGATATAAGAATCTTATCAAGCTTGTATCCAAGGCTTGGACCGAGGGTCACTACTATCATCCGCGTACCGACCGCAAAGAGCTCTATGAGCACCGCGAGGGTCTGATTGTGTGCTCTGCATGTCTTGGCGGCGAGATTCCGCGCCTCATCCGCGCCGGCGACCCTGCGGCTGCCGACGCAGCCGTGGCGTGGTATAAGGAGACTTTCGGCGACGACTATTATATCGAGCTCCAGCGCCATAAAGCCACCGTGCCGCGCGCCAATCATGAAACCTACGAGATACAGAAGCAGGTTGAGCCGCAGCTCATTGCCTTGGCCGAGAAATACGGCATAAAGATTATCGCCACCAACGACTCCCACTTCCTCAACGAAGACGACGCCGAGGCCCACGACCGCCTGATATGCCTCTCTACCAACCGCAATGTCAACGACCCCACGCGCATGCTCTACTCCAAGCAGGAATGGTTCAAGACTTGCGCGGAGATGGAGGCTATCTTCGGCGACATGCCGCAGGCTCTCGAGACTACGCTTGAGATTGCCGAAAAAGTAGAGGAATACGACATCGACCACGCCCCCATCATGCCAAACTACGCCATACCGGCTGACTTCGGCACCGAGGAGGAATACCGCAGCCGTATCACCGAGCAGGAACTTTTCGAGGAGTTCACCCGCGATGAGAACGGCAACGAGATAATGACGCCGGAGGAGGGTAAGAAGAAAATCGACAAGATGGGCGGCTATCAGAAGCTCTACCGCATAAAATTCGAGGCCGACTACCTGCGCAAGATTACATACGAAGGCGCTGCCCGGCGCTACGGCACACCGCTGCCCGAAGAGGTAGACGAGCGCATACGCTTCGAGCTGCATGTGATGAAGACGATGGGTTTCCCGGGCTACTTCCTTATTGTGGAAGACTTTATCCGTGTAGGACGCTCGCTTGGTGTGAGCATTGGCCCCGGACGTGGTTCTGCTGCCGGCTCCGTTGTGGCATATTGCCTCGGTATCACCCAGATCGACCCGCTGAAGTACGACCTTCTTTTCGAACGTTTCCTCAACCCCGACCGTATCTCGCTCCCCGATATCGACGTTGACTTCGATGATGATGGCCGCGAGACGGTGCTCAACTATGTCACCGAGCGCTACGGTGCGCCGAATGTGGCCCACATCATCACATACGGCACAATGGCGGCGAAATCGTCGATAAAAGACGTCGCACGCGTGATGAGTCTGCCCATACCTCTTTCCAACAAACTCACAAAGCTCATACCGCGCCACATGCCCATCGACCCTGCGAAGGACAAGGAAATGGACGCCACGGTGAGCAACTGCGTGAAATACGTGCCGGAGTTCAAGGAGGAGATGGACAAGGACCCCAACGTGAGCGAGCTGATGAACTTCGCCGGCAAGCTCGAGGGTACGGTGCGAAATGTCGGTGTGCATGCCTGCGGCGTGATTATCTGCCGCGACGACGTGACCGACTGGGTGCCCGTGAGCACCGCCGCCGACAAGAACGGCGACCGAATACTCGTGACTCAATACGAGGGCCGCGTGATTGAAGATACGGGCCTGATCAAGATGGACTTCCTCGGCCTCAAGACCTTATCAATCATCCGCGACGCTGTGGAAAATATCCGACTATCGCAAGGCATAGAGGTAGACATCGACAATATACCTATCGACGACCCCAAGACCTACGACCTCTACTCGCGCGGTGCCACGGTGGGTACGTTCCAGTTTGAGTCGCCGGGTATGCAGCGCTATTTGCGCCAGCTTCAGCCTACGGTGTTCGAGGACCTCATCGCCATGAACGCCCTCTACCGCCCGGGTCCTATGGACAATATCCCCGAGTTTATCGCCCGCAAGCAGGGTCAGAAAAAAATCGAATACGATATCCCCGAGATGGAGACCTATCTCAAGGATACCTACGGCATTACCGTCTATCAGGAACAGGTGATGTTGCTCTCGCGTCTGCTCGCCGGCTTCACCCGCGGCCAGAGTGATACTCTGCGCAAGGCCATGGGTAAGAAGATGATAAGCAAGATGAATGAGCTCAAGGAGAAGTTTATGGAGGGCGGTACAGCCCGCGGTCATAAAAAAGATGTGCTAGAGAAGATATGGTCGGAATGGGAGAAATTCGCCTCCTACGCTTTCAACAAGAGCCATGCCACCTGCTATTCGTGGGTAGCATTCCAGACCGGCTATCTCAAAGCCAATTATCCGGCCGAATATATGGCTGCCGTACTCACCCGAAACCTCAATGATATCGCCAAACTGCGCTTCTATATGGATGAGTGCCGCACGATGGGCATTGAGGTAAAAGGCCCTGATATCAACGAGTCGTTCGGCAACTTCAACGTCTCGTCGCCCGGCGTGATCCGCTTCGGCCTCACCGCCATCAAAGGCATAGGCCCCGATGTGGTGAAAGTGATACTCGAGACACGCAAAGCCGGCGGCCAGTTCAAGGATATCTACGACTTTGTGGAGCGCGTTCCATCGTCGAGTATCAACCGCCGCGTCTTCGACAACCTCGTCCTTGCCGGCGCCTTCGACTGCTTCACCACTGTCAAGCGCGAGGATCTCAGCGCCGAGGTAGGCAAACGCGGCGAGACTATCGCCGAGCTGCTGCTGCGCTACGGAGCCTCGCACCAGAACGAAGCCCGTCAGGCCGAATACTCCCTCTTCGCATTCGACGACGAGGACATCCGCGAGTCGAGCCGCCCCAAGATTCCGGCCATGCCCGTATGGGATAATCTCAACCGCCTCAACAAAGAGCGCGAGCTCGTGGGCATGTATCTGTCGGCCAACCCTCTCGACCCCTATTGGCTTGAGGTGAAATATGGTGTGTCGTGTACGGCGGCAGAGAAAAACGAGATAGAGTCGCCTACGCAGACAATCACTTTCGCCGGCATGATAAGCACCATCGAGGAGCGGACACTGCAGAGCGGAAGCAAGATGACCATTCTAAAAATCGAAGACTATACCGGCACTACCGAGGTAACATTCTTCGACAAGCAGCGCGCCGAGTTCGACCGCCTGTGCAAGGTAGGGCAGGCAGTATATGTGATAGGCGCTTTCCGCGAGATACGCAACCGCAACACCGGCGCCGTGTCGGTGCGCTACAACGTTGACCGCATGCTCGACCTCAACGACCTTCTCGGCAAGCTCGTGGAAGATATCACCATCACCGTCGACCCCGACCGGATCATGCCTCTGAGCGACGTTCTCGATGAAGAAGACGCCCGCCTGAAGGAATACCGCCGCAAGCACGACGCCAGCCCGGCAAACACCGTGCCCGTCAATATCGACGTATATTCATCTGAGCACAACCGCAAGATACATTTCTCAAGTGCCTTGAACCTCACCTTGTCGCGCGACTTCCTCGAAGGCCTCGACAAACAGGATATATCATTCAGCATTAAACGTAAATCATTAAGCTAAATACATCACATCATGGAATTTACCGATTCAAACATCAATGAGATTATAGCCTCGGGACAACCCGTGGTAGTAGACTTCTGGGCTACATGGTGCGGCCCTTGCGTGGCAATGGCTCCCGTAGTGGAGGAAGTGGCCAAAGAATATGAAGGCCGTGCAGTAGTAGGCAAATACAACTGCGATGACAACAGCGACTTCGCCACCGAGTGCGGTATCCGCAGCCTCCCCACACTTCTCTTCTTCAAAGACGGCAAAAAAACCGACCTTCGCCTCGTAGGAGGTCAGAAAGCTGAAGCTATCCGCGCAAAAATCGACGAGCTCCTCGCTCTCTGATAGATGAAGAATATCTATACACCGGCAGATATCGAGAGAATCACCGAGGCTACCATCGGCAGCCTCGATGATATCTCGCGTATGCCTCCTCCTCTTCAGGCGCGGGCATTGGAGCGTCGTGCCGCTTTCATCGCTACCGTCGGCGAGCAGGTGGCGCTTGAGATTGTCGATGTCCGTCAGGATAAGAATGTGCTCGTTTTTGCCGGCGACGGTATATGCGGTGCCTACGCCATAGAGGCGGCCATTGAGCTTCACCGCCGTGGCTGTGAGGCTAAGGTGGTGCTCTTCAATATCGGCGGCAATCTGCTCACTGCCGACACGGCAGCCGCCCGCGACCGCTTCGTTGCCGAGGTTGGGGCCGCTCATCTTGTAGAGGTTATAAATCCGGGCCCCGGATGTTTTGAAATGCCGGTGATGTCGCCTTCGACCCTCGTTGTCGACGGTATCTTCGGCAGCGAGCACCGCAAGCCCCTCAGAGGTGGTTATCAGGCCGTTGCGCGCGGTATCAATGAGAGCGGTGCGATGGTTGTGTCGATTGACCTGCCTTCGGGCATGACTACCGACCTCGCCGTGGGTATGGTGAACCGCAATATCATCCATGCCGACCTCACCCTCACCCTCGTGGGCCCGACGCTTGCATTCTTTATGCCCGAGAATGCCGAGCTTATAGGCCGCTGGAAGGTGCTTGCCGTGCCCTTCGACGACGAGGCCATGCGTCATACCCGCTGCACATCGCGAGTGCTCGACGCCCGCGGTGTACGCTCGGTGTTGCCGCGCCGCTCCGTAGTGGCCTCCAAGGCCGACCTTGGCGACGCCCTCATCTTTGCCGGCAGCTACGGTATGCTCGGCGCAGCCGTGCTCGCCACCCGCGCCGCAACGCGGTCGGGCTGCGGTAAAGTCACCTGTCATGGCCCGCGCTGCGCATTCTTTGTAATGCAGACGGCAGTCCCGGCAGCGATGTTCACCACCGACGGGGCTGATGTCGATATCCAATTCTTCGATAATCCGCGCGACTGCGACGGCGTGGCCATCGGTCCCGGCATAGGCCGCAGCGACCCTACGGCGCGCGCCCTCGGCACATTCCTGAAGAGCTGCTATGCCGCCAAGAAGCCCCTTGTGCTCGACGCCGACGCCCTCAATATCATATCCGACAACCCCGACCTGCTCGATTTCATACCGGCACGCTCGGTGATTACTCCCCATGCCGGCGAGTTCGACCGCCTTTTCGGTGCGCAGAACAGCCACGGCACACGCACACTCATGGCTCTTGAGATGGCACAGCGATATAATATCGTCATACTTCTCAAAGGCCCCAAGACCTTCACCATCTGGCCCGACGGCTCTATACTTGTCAACTCTTCCGGCACCGAAGCCCTCGCTACGGCCGGCAGCGGCGACGTACTTACCGGACTTCTCGCCGGCCTTATGGCACAGAAAATCATGCCCGAGATAGCCGCGGCGGTCGGGGCATATATCCATGGAGTTGCAGGCCGTATCGCGGCCCGTACCTGCGGTATTCAGGGCACAACGGCCGAGGATATCGCCGACGCCATTGGCCCGGCTATCGACACTATTCTTAATCCGCGCCCGGCAGGCGCTAAAAACCAAGCCTTATGACTCTAAGAAATCTCTTTTGCGCTTCAATTTGTATCGGGGCGGCTTTGGCAGCTCCGGCTCAGACTTCACAGAAAATCACAGCCGGCAAGGCTAATGAATATGGCCTTGTGTATTCGCTGCCGGCAACAGCCCTCGATGTCTATATTGAGGCCGAGATTTCTGAAAGTCATCCCGGCGAGTTTTATAATTATGCCCGCCGCTTGCTCGGTATATCCGACGCCATCACATCCGACTCTTACTCGGCAAAGGTAGCCTCTGTGACTGTCGTGCCTCGCGGGGTGCCTGATCAGGCGAAGCGCTATGTGGCGCAGTTCAAGGCCGGGCAGTCGGCATTCATAACTCTTACCGACAACGATATACCCTTGTCGATCAACACCGATGTCGACAAGCGCGACGAAGCACCGGCCATCCCCGCAGCCAAGCGTGCACCTGTGTCGCCGCTCGACACCGAAGCGGCACGCCAGGCCGTGACTGCCGACATGGCCCGCAGCGCTTCAATCTCGAAAAAAGCCGAACTGGCCGCGCAGCGTATATTTGAGCTTCGCGAGACCCGCAGCGACATTCTCTCAGGCCAGGCTGATAATCCGCCTGCAGATGGCGAGGCAATGAAGCTTGTCCTCGACAACCTTTCGGCACAGGAAGCCGCCCTCACCGCCATGTTCGCCGGCACAACTTCAACGCGTACCGACGTAAAGAAATACACACTCCTGCCCGACAGCACCGACATCACAGGCCGTGTGCTTGCGCGCCTGTCGGCAGTCGACGGCCTTGTTGACGCCGACAACCTCGCCGGCAACCCCATCTACATCGATGTAAAAGTAATAGAGCAGGGTGTACTCCCGGTAAATGAAAAAGGCGAAGTGAAGAGCTTCCCCAAAGGCGGCGTGGCCTACAACATACCCGGCACAGCCGCAGTAGTTATCACCTGCGACGGACGGCAGATTGCGTCGGCTCAGCTTCCCCTTGCCCAGCTCGGCATAGTATTCGGTCTCGACCCGGCCCTTTTCACCGACAAAAAGCAACCCTACCAAGTCATCTTCGACCCCACCACCGGCGCCATCACCGACCTCGCCCCGGTAGCACAGTAAGATAAATCATCCCTGCCGCAACCATCTGCGGCAGGGCGACAATATACCTGAAAACAATATGAAAAAGTATCTGCTCATTACAATTTCCTTTATCCTCTCGTTCAATCTTTCGTATGCCTATTACAATCCGTATATTGATGTGGATGGCATAAGCTATTTCATAGAATCAGAGACTGAAGTAGTAGCATTTTGCATAAGAGGGAATACTATAAAAGATCTTATTATCCCTTCTGAAATTGAGGCGGAAGGTAATACATATACAGTTGTGAAGATTGCTAATTATTTTTGTGAGTCACATGAAGAAATTGAATCTATTATTTTACCTGAAACTGTAAAATCGATAGGTACCGGCGCTTTTCACAACTGCACATCTTTGAGAGAGATTCATCTGCCACAGTCATTAGAGACAATAGGCCGCCAGATGATGTCTGGATGTTCGGCAATTGAAGAAATAGAAATACCGGAAAAAATTACAGTCATACCCGAAATTGCTTTCAACGAATGCAGTAATTTGAAGAAAGTGGTTTTCCCGTCTCAACTGAGCACTATTGAATATTACGCATTCCATGGTTGCGGTCAACTTACAGACATTTCATTCCCTGCCTCTTTGACTGAGATAGGAGCAGGTGCTTTTAATAATTGTAAATCTATTACCGAAATATCTTTGCCTGCCGGTCTTAAAACAATAGCGGGCGAGGCTTTCAGTGGTACATCTGTCTCGGAGATTCTTATTCCTGATTTGGTGGATTATCTTTCTACAAATGCGTTTGCTTTGTGCAGTAACCTTACAGAATTTAAAGTTGACGATAATCCGTATCTCGCTGTCGAAGATGGTGTTTTGCTTACTAAAGATAAAAGTTCCATCTGGATATTTCCGGCAGGAAAAACCGGAGAGTATACAATCCCATCAACTATTGTATCAATAGCGCAGGCTTCTTTTTCCGGTTGTGCCTTGTCAAAAATCACTGTGCCGCCAACAGTGACACGTGTTCCTGATTTTGCATTTTACCAATCACCAGATCTTACAGAGGTAGTTCTGCCGGAAACGCTCGTATACCTTGGCTCCGGGGCATTCAGTTGTTGCAGCGCGATGACAAGTGCCACTTTGCCGGAATCAATTGGCTATGTTGCTCCATCCTTGTTCAGTAGCTGTGAATCTTTGGTAGATGTTCATTTGGGCAGTAAGACGAAGTTGGTTATGGAATATGCATTCGGAAGATGTAAATCTTTGAAGACTATCGATTTGCCTCTTGGTCTTGAATCCATTGAAAAAACGGCGTTTGCCAATTGTGAAGCTCTTGAAAGTATTTCCATTCCTGCTTCTGTCTCTCAGATAGGAGAATCAGCATTCTCCGGTTGTATCTCATTGGAAGAAATATCTTTACCAGCTTCAGTCTCTCAGATAGGAGAATCAGCATTCTCAGGGTGTGTTTCGCTGGAAGAAATTAATATTCCTGATGGATGTACCGCGATAAATCCTTACACATTTAAAGATTGCGAAAGTTTGAGCAATGTGATATTGTCTAAAAATCTTTCAGTGATAGATACGAAAGCTTTTGAATCTTGTTCATCATTGACTTCTATTTCTTTTCCCAATTCGTTGAATAAGATTGGCTCTAATGCATTTATTGGCTGTGTAGGTCTTAAAGAAATCGAGTTGCCCGGGTCTATATCATCTATGGGAAATAACGTTTTCGACGGTTGCACCGGGCTCATGAGTGCCGTGTTGGATGAAGGACTTACAAATATTCCTTCCGGTACATTTAATAATTGTTCTTCATTGACAAATATTGCTCTTCCTCAGACACTGTCTAAAATCGGTGACAATGCTTTCAATAATTGCGGTGCATTGTCGCAAATAGATTTTCCTGCAGGATTGACTGAAATAGGAGATTTTGCCTTTGAGAAATGTTCGTCTCTCAAGTCAGTTACGTTCAATGAAAATTTGCAAAGTATCGGATGGAGGGCCTTCTGTTTATGTACCGGAATCACCGAAGCAATATTACCTGACAAGCTCAGCAATTTAGGAACTGATGCGTTCAGCACATGTACCGCTTTAGAGAAAACAAAGATTCCGGCTTCGATACGTTCGATTGGCTCAGGTGTTTTTAGAAGATGTCCGGCTTTGAAAAAGGTTTATTCAATGTTTACAAATCCTCCGGCTGTAAGCGATAATTTTTTCGATGGTATAAATAGCGAAGCTTGTTTATATATGCCGCAAGCTTGTTTACAATTATATGCTGATAATTACTGGTTTGTGACTATTAGATATTTTGGACTTCTTGGCGTTTGGGATGTTAATTTGCCGCAGAGTGAACTTGCCCTTGACGCCGGAGAATCTTTCAGCCTCAAACCTGAAATCATACTCACTGATTATGCTTCTGTAAAGTCTCAGACATGGAGCTCTGACAACACCGACATTGTTACTGTTGATGATTGTGGAAATCTTTTGGCTTTGGAAGATGGCACAGCCACTGTAACATTTGAAGTAGTGGATAATTTCGATTACCATCGTACGGTAACATGCGATGTTACAGTTACAGGCGGAGCGGGCATTGAGAATGTTGGTGCTGATGTGATTGAGACTGAGTACTTCGACCTCAAGGGTCTGCGTGTCAACCCCGACAACCTCACCCCGGGTGTCTACATCCGCCGCCAAGGCGCCACTACATCGAAAGTTGTGGTGCAGTAGGACCGGGCGGTTTCGTTGCCGGCGTGAGTGTAGCTCACGCGGTTCTGCCGAGTCGTTTGCATAGTAGCTCCGTGCCCCATGTGGCGAGGCAGAATGGCGCGGTAAAAGGCGGCAGAAATATCGACAGCCCCAATTGAATAAAGAATGTGGCGATGATGGCAGCTGCTGTCACAGCCACATTTCTCTTATATACAGCGCCGATGGCTATGCCCGTAAGCGCCGGATTGAACCCGTAGAGCCCGGCGCTGATATCAGCCTCCGGGAAGCCGAAAATGTATGCCAAAGCCATGCCTGCGGCAGAGCCGATGGCGCACCATACCGCGGCTTTGATATCACCAACAGCGAGCCCGGCCAAAAACAGGAGCCCGCACCATGGCGAGCATACCAAGAATACTTCCGAAATGCCGCACAACCACGCTTCGGGTAGAGAATGAGGCTGCAATATCGTTTCTGCCGGAGCGAACCTGAAAGCAAATGCCAGCCATGTCATCAGGATAAACGGTGCCGTGAGTGAAATCCGGTGACTCAGTATCACTGTCAAGGCCGATAAAATGATTACAGCTGCCCACACTCCGGGTGTGGGCTCGAAGAGCGTTGGCAACGCGCAGCCTACCAATATACCATTGAATCCCCACAGGCCGCTTTCTCCACCGTTACGGTAGATCACCTGTCCGGCAATATTTGCCGACAGCAGACCTACGAGCGCACCCCAAGCCACAGCCGGTGTGCCGCAAGAATATGACCCCACGAAGATTCCTGTAAGGAAGAGAAAGCCGGTAAGTGCATTCTCCATAAACATCACTTGCCCGGCTCCGCGCAGCAGTTGCTTGATATATCGGTAGGCTATTTCCATGTATCTAAGAAAAAATCAGGCTCACGTAGATGTGCGTGAGCCTGTATGATTGATAGGTTTAGGTTGAATCAGATGTGCTTGGCCACTTCCTTGGCAATGTCGGCAGGGTTTTCCACGCGTTCTACCAGTGTGCCTTGCTTGTTGATGATGAATGTTGTTGGCAACGAGCCTATGTTGTAGTTCATCAGCACAGTGGTGCCGTCGCTTGGAGCATTCCAGACGGCTGTCCAAGGCAGGTTGCGGGCAGCCTCGCGCCAGCTCACCTCATCAGAGTCAAAGGCTATCTGATAGATTTCGAGGCCTTGATTGTGATATTTGGTGTAGACGTCGTTGAGTATGGCATTGAGCGCAGGAGAAGCCTGATGTTCGTAGGTTGTGAAGTTGAGAACCACAGTCTTGCCTTTAGCAAGCTCTGTGAGCGAGCATTCTTTGCCTCGGGCGTCGTAGCGGTTGATTTCAAAGAATCCTGTCTCGGGCACTTCATAAACCTGCTGTTCTCCGAGCTGAAGTTTGCCCAATGCGTTGCGACCCTCGAAATATGCTTTCTGAAGGGCTGCATTGCGCTTGTCGGCGGGGTAGCGTGTCTCGTAAAGTTGAGCCACGGCTCCATATACACGGTTGCCAAGGTTGTCCTTGGGATTGAATATAAGATTACCGCCACGCGATTTGCCGAGAGTATAGTATGCCACGATACCTGTGGTGTCGGACGTGATCACAGCGATAAGCTGACGGCGGAGGTCGTCATCATCAGCCGTTGCTGCGACAATGCTGTCGACACGTGCGATAGCAGGAGCAAGAGCCGAGCCGCTCAGGGTGTGTCCGGTGCCGAAAGTCGCTGCGTCGGCGGCAACACTCACATGGTCGACACTGTCGATGGGGAAATAAATACTTCCTTTTCCGGGCATGGTAATGCGCAGGATATCCGTGCCTGCATACGGAGCTTCGGCATTATATTCGAAAGCACCGCTGCCCGACACCTCTACAGAGTCGATGAGATACCAATGGCCTGCATTGTTTGCCTCGATGGCGAGCTTAGTACCCTCCGGAGCATTGGCGATATTGCCTTTTACTCCCCAGCCTTTATTTCCGGTGCAAGAGGCAAGGGCCGCAATGCCGAGACCGGCGATGATTAGATATGAAGCCTTCATGCCTGTTCGAATTTTTCAGCTATCGCTTTTGCAATTTCCTCCATTCGCTCTGGTGCTAAGCTGAGCTTGTGGTGGAAATCGACATCGGCCTCGCTGTTGATGGGGATAAGATGGATATGGGCGTGGGGCACCTCAAGACCGAGCACGGCTTCTGCAATGCGCTTGCAAGGCATTGCTTGGCGCAACGCTTTTGCCACACGCTTGGCAAAGAGCTCAAGGGCGGTGTATTCTTCGTCGTCGAGGTCGAAGAGATAGTCAACCTCATGCTTGGGCACTACCAATACATGACCCTCGGCAAGAGGATTGATGTCAAGAAAAGCATAGTGCTTGTCATCCTCAGCCACGCGGTAAGAGGGTATCTCGCCGGCAATGATACGCGAAAAGATAGAAGCCATATCAGAGACCGATTTCGAGAATTTCGAAACGCATAACGCCTGCGGGCACTGTGATGTCTACCACATCGCCGAGCTTGTGGCCGAGGAGGCCGCGGGCGATAGGAGTGCTGATGGCGATTTTCTTGGCGCGGGTGTCGGCTTCGCTGTCGGCAACGATGGTATACTCCATTTCGCTTCCGGTGTCGACGTTGCGCATGCGCACGCGGCTCAGAAGCTGAATCTCGTCGGTGGTGAGTTTGCTTTCGTCGATAATGCGTGCATTGGCCACGAGCTCTTTGAGCTGGGCTATTTTCATTTCAAGAAGGCCTTGAGCTTCTTTTGCCGCGTCATACTCGGCATTCTCGCTGAGGTCACCTTTGTCGCGGGCCTCGGCGATAGCGCGGCTGATTTCGGGGCGCTTGATAGTTTCAAGGTAGTTGAGCTCTTCCATCTTGCGGTCGTAGCCCTCTTTGGTCATATAAGTTATTGCCATAGTTTTCTGTTGTTTATACATTAAAAAAGAAAGAAGCCTCCTCGATGCCTTTGCGGCGTAAGAGTCCTCCTTATAAATTGTATCATTAGTTTACGCTTGCAAAGTTAGCCACTTTTTTGTTGCTGACATTCGTTGTTTTGTTAATAAATACTAAAATCAACCGTAACGGCATTATTATCTGCCGGTACGGTTGATTTTTGAACAGTTCAATTTGATATCTGTAAGTGGCTTGGCGGATGTGGCTTGCAAATTACTTTGTAGTCAACCGCCGAAAAAACACTAACAAATTATTTTACAAATACTTTGCTGACAGAGCTACCCTGACGGCGGATATATACGCCCGCTTCAGGATTTGCAACGCGCATACCTTGGAGGTTGAAGTATTCAATCGGTGCGGCGTCGGCTGATTCCACTTCCTCGATGCCGCTCACTTCTTCATAATTTGCGGCGGGGACAAAGGCAACATTTTCCACTGCACCGGTTTTGGCTTCGATGAGATATGCCACGTAGTTGCAGTTATCAAGCTTCATTGAGCGCGATACAGTAGCGGTATAGTCAAAAGTATAGGGCTTGTCGGCCTCAACACTTGCCGGCACGCTGTTGCGCGGATTGTAGAGCAGACGTGCCACGTCGTTGAATACAAGGTTTACTATTGCAGGCTCATTCTCCCAGCCACCGTAGTCCTCTGTAGAGCCTGCAAATTTATTCTGTTGCTCATACGGGCCGAGCTGATTTTCGGTGACACCGAAAGAGATATAATAGCGGTCGGCTGCGTCGGGCATGTCAAAAATATATTCAGTTGTGGCATGGAAAGTGAGCTGGCGTGCATTGTCAGGGTTACTTGTTACTTCGAGCTCTATTTTGCCTACTGCAGGCATTTCGCCTATTTCGTCGCAAGTCTTCAGAAGGTCGCTGAGAGGATAGGGATATGTTTCTACCTGACGGTTGACAAGAGCTGTCGGCACGCCGCCCGAGGTCATCCCGGCCACGCTGACGTAGGTGGTGGATTCGAGAGCGTCCTGAGTGTGCACGCCTACCGGAATAATGCCGAGCTCCTTGTATTGCTCATGGACTTCTTCCATCGTTCCGTAGCCGAGGGGGCAGTTGGGGCACCACAGACCGGTCATTTCTTCAACCACAACATTTTTCTTGAAGCCTTTTCCCTGAGGAATGATCAGCACATTGCCTTGGTCGCTTGCCTTTTTCGAAGTGTTGGCCACGCCGTTTACTTTAGTTATGGCAAACTTGAAGTCAACGCCGTCGGCGCCGTTTGCTTTTGACGAAAGGTCGTCAATGCTCAGAACGGCGTATGATCCGTAGGTCAGCGGACGCGAGAATGAGTAGGGCTCGGTGACGGTAGCGGCAGAGCCGAGGCTATACTCGATCTCTACAGTTGTCACATCATTTGCACCCTCGTTGGTGATAAGAACCTGATAGGGGAATTGCGCGTCTTCCAATGCTATGGTAGGCAATGCCGAGTCAAGTATGCTTATCTGATTCATGGGCATTGATTCGCCGCTGATGGTTGCACCAAGGCAGGTAAATCCGTAGTAGGCTGTTATATTTTCCCATACCCAATTGCCATTTTCTATAACACCGACCCAACCGCCGGCAACGCCATCGTGCGCCATATAGTCTACTGTGACAGGCATGTCGGCAGGTGTGGTCAATATCTCGCTCACACAGACATAGAAACTCTTGTCACCGGTGATTTGGTAAGGTGTGGAGAGGTCTACTTTAACCTGTGTGAAAGGGTCGTTGGTAGTGATGGTATATGACTGGGTGTAGACAGGATCTTTGGTGAGGTCTTCGGTAATAAACACCTTTGCCTGTTTGATATGGTTGCGCTTGGTGTTGTTGTTAAGACCCGTATAGAAATTGATCGAGGTGATATAGTTGCCGGCAAAGCGTGCTGCTTCGTCGGCTGTCATCTGAAATGCCATACCGATTTCATCTCCGGCAACGGCATCGTTGAGGCCGATTCCGTACTGAGGTGTTGAGGCAAGAGTGTAGTCAACCGATACTTCCGACCCTCGCGACACGGCGTTTGAGGGAGCTGGTGTGAAAGTCTCGCATTTCTCAGCCCTGAATCGACTGTCGGGAGCGCCTTTGATTGGCTGAGGCCCGAGTTGGGCGCTCCAACCGGCGGCGCTGACACCGAGGGCTGCAAGTGATAATAAAAATTTCTTCATAGTGTAAGTATTGCAGGATAATGATGTTTAGCGTATATAGATTTTGCCGCTCTTGTTCCCCAGACGGTAGATATAGATACCTTCGGCAAGACCTTCGGTTGATAATGAACCTTCACCGCTGACGGTAGTGTTGATCACACTGCGACCGTCTGTATCGGCTATGACGAGCTCGCTGCTGCCGCTGATGTTGTAAACCAACTGATGACCGTCGAAAGTGAGCTCTGCGCTGTCGCGGATGATGGTAAGTCCTGTTGTCGGGCCCATAACAAGGGTAAATGATGTGCGCGACTCTTCTGTCTCACCATCGTATGCGTCAAATTTTGTTGTTACGGTAGGAATAGCTTCTCCGGCGTCGAATTCACCGCTATAGTGAAACTCAAGGTCAAGTTTCTGATTGGTGTTTATAGTGACATTTTTCTTTGTCACGCTCTCACCCATCTGGCAACTGCCACCGGCGCATATCTGTATCTGCTCTCCTGATGTGCAGTCGGCGGTGATTTCGATTGTGTTGCTGAAGAGATTGGTGCTCAGGTAAAGATCCGGAGCCATCTTCACCTCGAAGTAATCGCCGTGGTCGGTAACCTGAGGATTGTTGAATGTCACGGTCGTGCCGGGAGTGATGGCTTGGTCGCCGAGATAAAATGTGAGTTCTCGGGCTTGAGCGCTCATGCACATCAATGCGCCTGCAAGGAGTAAGTAGAATTTTTTCATATTTCTTATGTTAATTTTCTTCATTTTCAATAGTTACTTTGCTGCGGGAGGCCTGCAGTACGCCGCTGTTGTCATAGACGAAAGCTACAATGTCAAGATTTTCCGGCACCCATGTCTCGGTCGGGGTCGCGCGCAGGGTTATGCTGTGGCTCAGAGTGGAGTGGATGTTGGCCTGAAGAGTCACATCCTCGCCGCCGACGCCGTTTACCGACGCTCGGTAGACATTGTTGTGCACATAATCCTCAATTCTTCCGAGGTCTTTGTCTTCCTGTCGGGCTACAATACCGCTCTCAATCACCCATAGCTGCAACTTGCCTTCGATGTAGCTGTCGGGCTCGAGAGTGGTTGTGATAGCGATTTCGTCGCTTCCGGCAGGAACTTCTGCTGCTATCTTGATTTCAAGAGCCGATGGCTTGGCGATTTCGGTGCGAACAGCCTCTGCCCATTTGTCATGGTTCAAGGCGCCTCCGCTGCGGTTTACGACTCCTTTAGGCCATTCGTCGATACCCCACGCGTCGTTATAGGTATTTCCTTCGGGCTGCATAAGGCCGGTATAGCGTGTGTTGGTAGCCGCTATGCCGAAACCTCCGGCGTGTATGCTCACCGGTATGACGGCGTCGCCATACTGGGCTACTATATTTTCAAGTGTCTCATGGGCTTTGGGGCAGTTCACGCAGTTTTGCCCTGTAAAATCTTCTACAAGCACACAACGCTGGGGCGCTACACTGTCGGCTACGATATAGCGCTCATCGCTGTCGATGTCGGAGCAGGCTGTTATGGCTGTGGCTGAAAGGAGGAGAATAAGATTTTTTATTGTCATATTATTTTATCTCTGAGTTAGAATGTATAGACGTAGGATATCTGGAAGCCACGCGTGGCGGGTACGTAGCGGCAGACTCCACCCGAGCAGTTGAAGCCGGCGCGCGTGCGGCCGTATGATACCATAAGTCGGTTGGAGCCGTATGTGCCTGCCGCGCCTACGCTGTAGTAATGCGTCCCTGTAGAGCCGCAGTTCCACATGTCGCTCACTGTCACCATCAGATAAGGGGCCACAGAGAGCTCAAGCAGACCGTATACCCAGTCTTTGTCGTCCTGCCGGGTATGCAGATATTGCAACTCGTTGCGGAGGGTGAAGCGGCTGTCGATACTCCATTTGGTGTCGAGCACAAAGATGTTTGAGTTTATGCGTCCGCCTTTGCCCTCGATCACACTTTTGTTATACATCTGATTCATATACATGAAAGTCTGCGTCACAGCGCGGCTCCATTTTTTCTCGATCTGCAGGTTGACATCATGGTAGTATGCCTCGCCCATGCCGAAAAATGAAGTGCTTGTGCCGTCGCTGCCGGCTATTACACCGGGTATTATTTCCGGGCCTTGTTTGTGGTCGAGTCCGCGTATATAGCTTGCGTTTACTTTCACAGAAGTTCCATAGCGGCCACCGAGAGGGGTGTGGCGCTTGAATTTGTAGGCAAAAGAGCCTTGGAAAGCCCATTCGCCGGGAGCAGCCTGTGTGGCGTAGGGGTAGAGTGCCGGCAGGGCGTAGGTGTGGAGATAGGCGAAAGCAGGCATATTGTTGAGAAATGCCGAAGTTCCCGACATCATGCGTTGGCTGCGGAATGCCATATTCTCGCTTCGCTTGGCTTGTATCATCGCCGAAAGACCTGATTTCGAGTATGTGGCGCTCAGCATGACTGCCGTACCTTTGCCGTAGGTGTAGTCGTTGTCAAACGACGGGTCTTGCCCTTTCCATGCAAATTCGCCAAGAAGGTTCCAGTTGCCTTTGCTGAAATGAGAGCGGAGGTCAAAGGCGCTGACACTTTCGGGCAGGTTGAGCCTGTAGTCTGTGCCGGAGATGAATATGTCTTGGTCGCTCTCATGTTTGAGCACGTATGACGCTCCGAAATTCCAGTTCACGCCATGCTTCTGAAGACGCGGGAAAAAGTGGTGGAGGTCGATCTCTGCGTCGCCGCCATATACCTGCGATGATTTTTTCCAGTCCCAATAGCGTCGCTGCAGGCCACCGAGCACTGTGAAGCGCACACCGTCGAGAGCCGTAATCTTTAGGCGGCCGCCGCGTATCGAGTTGTCGATACCCAGAGAGCGTTCTTCGTAGGTGCGCAAGATAAAGCCGCTGCCGAATTGCTCATAGAAATCACCGCCGGTAAGCTCGAAGCCTTTGTAGCGCCCTTTGACGTATATGTTGGGCACACCCCAGCCTTTGAAGTCATTCTCATAGCCGGGAAGCGGCCATTTCATGAATTCCACACGCACTCCGGCGTCGACATACCGGCTTATCATGTTGAGGTCGGCGTAGGTGTTGAAGAGTATCTTGTCGTTGTAGCTGCCGGTCTCTATGGCGTCGTCTTCTTCAGGAAATAGAATGTCGGCCTGAACACTTCCATGGAAGGCTACACCGTTGTCGCCTCCTACAGTAAAGGCGCCGGCATAAAATGCTAACCCCGACATTACTCCTGCTATGATTGGCTTAAGCTGCATGGTTGAGTTTGTTATTTCTTGTTTGCTTTAGCTTCGCGAACCGCCTTGATTATTTCTTTTTCCGATCCGAAAGTGTATCCGGAGTGAGAGTAGACAATTTTTCCATTGCCGTCGCACACAAGCACATGAGGTACTGCCTGTATTCCCATGGCGCGCATGAAGTCGCTGTTGGCGTCGAGAAGCACCTCGTAGGGCCAGCCTTCGCTGTCGACGAGCGGTTTCACCTTCTGGGTGTTCTGGGCGTCGTCAATCGATACGATATACATCTTCATGCCGGTTTCATCCTGCCAGTCGTCATAAACCTCGGCTATGGCCTTGAGCTCGCGCATGCAAGGCTTGCACCATGTGGCGAAAAAGCTGATGACAAACGGTTTGCCTCCATTCGACAATTTCGATACTTCTACGCTGTTGCCTTTAAGGTCTTTTACGCTTACCGATGGAAGCTGTGCACTCACGCTTGCCGGTAACGCGGCGGCAAGAATAAACAGGAGAATACTTAAAAATACCTTTTGCTTCATTAGTGTCTTTTTTACATTCATTGGCAGATACCCTTGAAACAAGGATATCTGCCATGAAATATTAGAGGTTTATTTGATCACTTTGCATGTATTTGAGGTGCCATCGAGACCTGTAGCTTTCACTACATAGACTCCGGCGCCGAGTTCATTACTGTGTTTCCCGGTGGTACCGTTGAATACGCGGCGGCCGGCAAGATCGAATACTTCTACTGTAGCCACCCCATCGCCTACGCACAGATTGCCTGAGGCGTCGAACGATACGCGGAGTTTTGTGTCGGCTACGGTGGATGTGAGGCCGCTTTCTTCAGCGAGGTCTATCATGTAGGCCATTGAGTCATATTCGTAGGGATCCCACTGCACGACGTGCCAGAATGTGAGTTTGCTCAGGTCTGAGTTGGCCAGAGTCATACCGGTAAACAGGTATTCGTCAAAGACAGGGTTGAAATCATCGTCATAGCTTTCTACTTCGTGCATGAGGGTGCTTTCCATCCAGTCTTTCAGGTCGTCTGATTTTGCCGCCAGCCATTCATGAAGCGGGGTGCAGGTGTTGTTTTCTGCATTTGCGGGGTCGAGCTCAATGATGTAAGCGGTCGAGGGCAGGCTGTAGAGACCGTTATATGCGAATACGGTGGTGGAGTTGGGCATTTGTGTCGGTGAGATTGACATGCCGAAGTCGAGTACACTTACCTCGCCTGTGGCGATATCAATTGCCCAAGGTGCGTCTTGGGTGACAGGAGGCCATGCCCATGAGGTGGGGTCTTCAATAGAGTTGGTAGCCAGGTAGGTCTTGCCGTCGGGCGAGATGATCACGGCATTGAATACAAACGCGGGAGCTCCGGCCTGATATTCATAATATGCATCGTAATATGCGTCGCTTTTTTCGCTCCATGCGGCAAACTCAACTTCGTATTTGGCCTTGTCGGCTGCAAATTTTGTCTGCTGCTCTTCGGTCATGTATTCTGTCTCCTCCGGATATTCATCGGGGTTGTAGCCGTTTTGCTGCCATGCCTTGTAGTCTGCTTCCCATTTCTCCTTGGCCTCGTCGGTCATGTAGTCGGTGGCTTGGGGTGCGGCGGGAAATTCGCCGGGATATGCGGGAAGAGCTGTCGCCGGTTTTACTTTGTCTTCACAGAGTATCTTGTAGCTCCATTCGCCGTTGTCGGCCTGCTGGTATACGATAGGATAGTACATCTGGCCGGGGCAGTCGGTGATCAGACCGCCGATGGTCTTGCCGTCGTCGCTGATGGAGATGGCGGTGATATACTGAGGGGCACGGCCGGTGTAGTCGAGGTCGGGGTGGGGGAGTGGATGACATTCGCCGTAGCTTCCGTCGGCCTGACGGTCCCAGTAGGCCGGTACGAGCATGGTGTTGTCTTCATCCGGATTCATGGCTGCGTTGCCGATCGAACCGCAGATTCGGCTGCCGTCGGGCGTGATTCCGTTTGCCATGTTGGAGTGATTGGGATTGGGCACATTGAGGTCGATCCATTTGCCTTCGCTCCAATAGGCGGCGTTGGTGTTGTTGGTGGTTGAGGCAAGTACTATGCCGTTGTTGCTCACTGCATTGCCAAGACCGGTTGAATAGCTGTAAGTGTCTTCACCATAGACGTATGACTTGTCGTTGGTAAAGTCATGGATAACGATGATACCGTAGCCTTGGTCGGAAATAGCGTATTGGCCGCTTGGTGAGATTGACTGGAATGCGCCGTTGGCGTATTCTGTGGGCGTCTTAATGGCGCCGGCTTGATAGCAGCCCATGCTGAGGATGAGTGCTGTAACGAGTAGAGGTTTCTTCATACTGTGTGGATTAGACATATAGTTAATAATTATTTTATCTCAAGCGTTCCGGTTAATATGCATTTTGATAGGTGTGGTTGTATTTTCGTGTGCAAAGTAAATATATTTTTGCGCTATTTCCAAATTTTTGTGCAAAATAATCGGCAAATCATAGAAAGAAACATAAAAAGAACTCCGCGGAATATCGTTTAAGATATTCCGCGGAGCTGTTAAAGTGCCTCGAGCGGGACTCGAACCCGCACAGCCGTAATGGCCAAGGGATTTTAAGTCCCTCGTGTCTACCATTCCACCATCGGGGCGCTTTGGTGCTGCAAAGTTAGCAATTTTTGTTGATATCACAAAAAATGATTAATTTTGTGTGCAAAAAATTTTTTATAATGACTTCCGAATCTCAACATAATTCTGCCCGGCCTCGCAAACGGTGGGTCGGCCCTGCTATAAAGTGGCTTTGGGTTTGCTTTATTATTTTTATAGTCCTTGTCGGTGTCTTTTTCGTAATGGTATATAACGGTGTGATTGGTTATATGCCGCCTATCGAAGAATTGAAAAACCCGCAGGATAAGTTCGCGTCAATAATATATACAGCCGATGGCGAAGAGCTCGGCCGCTATTTCCGCAATACCGGCAACCGCGTATATGCTGATTTCGACGAAATTTCGCCTAATGTTGTCGACGCCCTCATCGCTACTGAAGACGCGCGTTTCAACGACCATGCCGGTATCGATGTCAAGGCCGTTGCGCGTGCGATTGTAAAAACTGTAGTGTTGCGCCAGAAAAATGCCGGCGGCGGTTCTACCATTACCCAGCAGCTTGCCAAGCAGCTCTACACTCCGCCAAGCAGCGGTTTTTTGTCGCGCGCGGTGCAAAAGCCTATCGAATGGATGATTGCTATCAAACTTGAGCGTTTCTATTCTAAGGAAGAGATTCTCAAGATGTATCTTAATCAGTTCGACTTCCTTTACAATGCCGTAGGTATCAAGTCGGCCGCCAAGGTGTATTTCAATAAGGATGCGGCCGACCTCGACACTCTTGAAGCCGCAACGCTCGTTGGCATGGTGAAGAACCCGGCTTATTTCAATCCTGTCCGACATCCCGAGCGCACCCGCGACCGCCGCAATGTCGTTCTCGACCAGATGTATAAGGCGGGTATGCTTTCCGAGGCCGAGCGCGACAGGCTTCAGGCTCAGCCTCTCGTGCTCAATTTTCAACGCGTCGACCACAAGGAGGGTCTCGCCCCGTATTTCCGCGAGGAATTGCGCCGTATTCTTTCGGCAAAACGTCCGGAAAGGTCGGCATACCCTTCGTGGGATACTCAGCGATATGTCGACGATTCGATTGCATGGGCAACCAATCCTCTCTATGGTTGGATAGAGAAAACGCGCAAGCCCGACGGCACCAAATATGATATATATAACGATGGCTTGAAAATATACACAACTATCGACTCCCGTATGCAGCGCTATGCCGAAGAGGCTGTCCGCGAGCACATGGCGTCGCTTCAACAGCAATTCTTCCGTGAAAAGCGCGGCTCGAGTGCAGCTCCATACACTTCTAACCGAGGCGAGCTTTCTGATGACATGCGCGCGCGTCTCATTAAGAATGCAATGAAGCAGAGTGAGCGTGGCCGCATTGCACGGATATCCGGTCTTTCCGATGAAGAACTCAGGCGCCAGTTCGATACTCCGGTGGAAATGACTGTATTCAGCTATAACGGCCCGGTCGACACTGTCATGACGCCGATGGACTCGATGTTATATACCAAGTCGTTCCTGCGCGCCGGCTTTATGTCGATGGATCCTACTACCGGATTTGTCAAGGCTTACGTCGGAGGCACCGACTTCCATTTCTTCCAATATGATATGGTATCTACAGGGCGCCGTCAGATCGGATCTACAATAAAACCGTTCCTCTATACCTATGCCTTCGAGACCGATGAGTTTACTCCTTGCACGGAAATGTTGAATGAGCAGCCCACTCTCTATGATGAGAGCGGCCGCGTATGGCAGCCGCGAAATTCGGGTAAGGCGCGTGTTGGCGAGATGGTTGATCTCCGTTGGGCACTTACAAACTCCAATAACTGGATTTCAGCCCGTATTATGGATCGTCTTAGCCCGGCCGAGCTCGTAAAGCGCATGCACAGCTATGGCATTACTGCAAGTCTGCCTGCCGTGAAGTCTCTTTGTCTTGGCCCGGCTGAAGTATCGGTAAAGGAGATGGTCACGGCTTACAGCGCCTTTGCAAATAAAGGCATGCGCTCAGATCCGGTCTACGTCACTGCTATCGCCGATGCCAATGGCAATGTGATAAGTGATTTTGCGCCCTCGCAGATGGAGGTTATCACACAGAAAGGCTATTACCGTATATTGTCAGTGCTCCTTAATGTAGTCGATAGCGGTACCGGCAACCGTCTCCGTCGCGCTCCATTCAATATAACCGCTCAGACGGGAGGCAAGACCGGTACGACAAATGATAATGCCGACGGCTGGTTTATGGCTTTCACTCCCGATCTTGTCAGTGCTACGTGGGTGGGCGGTGAAGAGCGCTATATACACTTCAATAATATGGCGCAGGGTCAAGGCGCGTCGATGGCTCTTCCTATATATGGTAAATATATATCGAAGGTCTATGCCGATCCGTCGCTGCATTATTCGCAGGATTCCCGCTTCGAGTTCCCCGCCAATATCAATCTTTGCGAGGGAGAGCTCGGGAGTGTGGAGGATAACGAGACTATCGACGAGACTATTTCCGGCGCCTTTGATTAAATTTTTCAGACTCATCTAAAATTTATTTTGGTTTTAGATGAGTTTTTTGTTTAAAAACCGGTGGAAAAGTTGTGGAAGTGGGAAAAAAGGTCTATCTTTGCATGCTCCAAGCGATTAAAACAGCCGATGAGGCGGGATTGTTTGGGGTGAAGTGTTAAAATAATGTTAAAATCCTCGAAAAA
>CAJTWH010000010.1 GCA_910579995.1 uncultured Muribaculaceae bacterium
CATATTTAGCCATATCCAATTATATCGGTTTTCTATGCGTTGAGTTATAAGGTGCTTTGACGCATGGGCGGCTATCTTCGCAAAGAAAACAACCGACTATGAGTTTAATGTAACCAACAGTATCGTGGCGAAGGAGCGTTTTCGCTACTTCATCAAGGTGCCGGAACTGGCGGCTTTCTACAATGAGATAACCGATTACAAAACCGCAGAAGATGTCGGCGTTGACCGTCCGGCAAAGAATGAGATACTCCACAATATTCCGCCGACACCACAGCAGGAGGAATTTATCCAGAAACTGATGGAGTTTGCAAAGAGCGGCAACGCCAAAATATTGGGGCGTGAGCCATTATCGGAAGCAGAGGAAAAGGCGAAGATGCTTATCGCTACAGACTATGCCCGTAAAATGGCACTGGATATGCGCCTGATTTCTCCGGCATACGATGATGATCCGAATAACAAGGCAAGCCACTGTGCCAAAATGATTGCCGAATACTATCACAGGTTTGACGCACAGAAAGGCACGCAGTTTGTTTTCAGTGACCTCGGAACTTACAAGCCCGGTGAATGGAATATATACTCGGAGATTAAGCGCAAACTGATTGAGGATTATGGTATTCCACCGCATGAAATACGGTTTATCCAAGAGTGCAAGACCGATAAGTCCAGAAAGGCGGTGATTCAGGCAATGAACGATGGCGATGTGCGAGTACTTTTCGGTTCGACATCAATGCTCGGTACTGGCGTAAACGCCCAACGCAGGGCTGTAGCTATTCATCATCTTGACACACCGTGGCGACCGTCAGACCTCACTCAACGCGATGGTAGAGCTATTCGATCGGGTAATGAGATCGCTAAGTTATACGCTGACAATAAGGTGGATGTGATTATATATGCAGTGGAAAAGTCGCTTGACTCCTACAAGTTCAATCTTCTGCACTGTAAGGCAACATTTATTGCCCAACTCAAACGCGGTGCATTAGGCGCTCGAACTATTGACGAAGGTACAATAGACGAGAAGACCGGCATGAATTTTTCTGAGTACATGGCAATACTATCAGGTAACACCGACCTGCTTGACAAGGCAAAACTTGAAAAGCGAATAGCGGCTTTGGAGAGCGAACGAAAGTCGTTCAACAAAGGGCGCGGCGACAGCGAGTTCAAGCTCCAGACCATAACCCACGACATCGCTAACAACGAGGCGGCGATAGAGCGCATGAAAGCGGACTGGGAGCGTTACAACAATGTTGTGCAACGTGATAATGGCAATCCTATCAACAATCTCACGATTGATACGTGCAATCTCTCCGATGAAAAGAACATGGGTCTCCACCTGCAAGTGCTGGCACAGCGCACAGACACCCACGGTAGATATCAGCGTATTGGCGAGGTTTACGGCTTCCCAATTAGCATTATTTCTGAAAGAGTGGTGACTGACGGTGTTGAAAAAGTGCAGAACCGCTTTGTTGTCGAGGGCAACTACAAATACAAGTACAATAACGGACAGTTGGCAATGGCAGACACCCATGCCGCCTGTATGAATTTCGTCAACGCTTTGGAAAAGATCCCCGGCATAATCGCACAATATGAGGAACGCACCGCCAGGATGAAAGCCGATGTTCCTATACTTGAAGGCATCATGGCTAAGACATGGGGTAAGGAAGATGAGCTGAAACAACTCAAATCCGAACTTGCAGCCCTCGATCGAAAGATAGCCGCCGAGTTAGCCCCTAAGCAGGAAGAGAAAGAAGAAGTTAGCCCCAATTTGCGTCCGCCTGTTAACGACAACTTCAACATTTCTCAAGGTCAATCATCCTATGGTAAACGTGCGCAAATATAGAAAAAATAACCCAGTAATTGAGGTCTGCAAAAGTTTATAAAAGCAAAAGCCAATGCGTTAAAGGCATTGGCTTTTGCTATTGGGATTTATTTAGAATTTTCAATCTGAGCTTTCAATTCGTTAATCTCTTTATTCTGTTGAATTATATACAGATGTAGTTCTTCAATTTTTTGAAGGAGAGCCTTGTTCAATTCATGTTGCGAATAACCCTCTTCTGCGACTTCTTGAGCGGAAGGTATGTCAGGTAAGTGGTTATTAGTCTGGATATAACCTTCCACTTCTGAGAGTGAGCGTAGTTTGTAGTCCGGAGCGAACACAAAGTCAGCCCAAGAATTTATTGGTGCGATGGCGTAGTCTTCTGAAAGCACACCTTCTTTGACAAACAGGTTGAATTTGCTTTTAACCGATTCGGGCACGGCTTCATAGTCATTTATTCTCATTCCAAGGTATACATTTGAGTATTGGTCGAGGATGAGTCCCGGATTCTGAGTGTTTCCAATTACGAGTTTTCCAGCTCCAGATGAACCAATCTGAATGTAGCCAGTTTTATTCTGAACAAGACCGATTGACAGGTTTAGTCCTTGAGTGTTGTTGTTGAAAACAATATTATTAGAAAATATTGCCGAGCCTTCAGTAATAGAAATCAGATTCTGAGCACTTTTGACTCCCAAACTAAGTCCTCTATCGCCCCAAAGTCGTATATAATTACCTGAGGTTCCTGTTATGCCACCAATAATTTGCTGTTGGTTAGCAAAGGTTACCTTAACTTCCGTACTTGGGAAAGGGCTGTTGAAAGTCGATTCTCCTTTAAGTGTGAGGCGGAAGAGATCTCGAGTTACAGCGGAGGTAGATCCTTCAGTGACTCCGGCAGCGAAGATATACGCTTTATCCGGACTCGGTGAAGTGGATCCGTCCCTGTTAATTATATCAAGACGACCCTTTGTTCCCTGAGAGAAGTCGTACTGGCTGGTTTCCCATATTTGAGGAAAACCCTGAGCTGCTGCAGACTGGCCAATGCAGATCAGAGATACTGCATATAGGCAAATTAAGAAGATTCTTTTCATATTTATATATTTTTTTAGTGTTTATTATTCCCAAAAATCAGATGCTCCCAGAGGTAACGTATTTGCAACTTGAACCTTTTTTATGGTTCCATCAAATTCCTGCGTTCCCGTGCTATTGGACGCACCTACAGTTAAGGTTGTTAAACTTGGCGCAAATGAGGAGAACTCCAAAAATGCGAAAGCTTGAGCATTTGCTTTATCAGAATCTGTAATGCTGCCTTCTGGGTGCTTCCAATTCCATAATATGGGTTGTGGTACGGATTTTTCATATTGTAGATCCGGGCACTTTACAGTAAGTACGGCAACATCATAAGTCGAACCGGTATCGTACTTTCTATGTGTATGAGGTACAACTTCAAGGAGGATTGTCACATCATGATTGTTAAACGATTTTCCAGTCGGAGGTTCTGCAGTCATTTGAGCAAATGGAATACCATCTTTTTGTAAAGTATAGACAATATTACCATTAGCTTCATAGTCTATTGACAAATAATTGTTATTAGTATCATCTCCGTACATTCTTAGTATTGTTTGTACTTTTGATGATTGAACAGGAGTAGCGGATATGGCTATGGTTCCGGTTGTTCTGTTTACTGGAGTTACTTCATTAGGTTGTAATTTTTTATTACTAAATACTTCTGTATGTGTTGCAACGGGAGTTGTATTGTTATATGTCCATAGATTTGTTGGATCATAGTTAGAGATATTAGACAAATCCAACGGTACGGGTATATCCTGATTTCCCTTTTTAAAGGAGATGCCATAGAAAGTGGAGTTCTTTACCATTCCTCGAATAACGACAGGAACAGGAGCCATTTCTTTAACAGATATTACTTTGGTGGGATTCGCATCAGATTGCTGCTTTAGATAGGTAAATAATAGCTGTTTGGAATTTCCATTAGTTCCATTAACCGTAAATGGAATAGACTCGTAATTTTCAGAAGGTTGTGTAGTTCCTTTTTGTGGTGCGCCAAACGACGCCGCCAAAGGAGCTCCCATACCACTTGTAGTAGAGGCGTCGAATGCATATATTAATAATGCTGAATAGCTATTTATATTAGAAATATACTTACCAGTCGGATCTTCTGTTACGTCTGCTAATAGTCTTGGAAAACTCTCGCTACCCAGATACAAGGCATAATAGAGAGAGTAAGATGGCATATCAGACGGTCTGTATTTCATTATGGGAGATAAAAATTCTTTAGCGGTTCCACCAACTTTTAAGCCTGCCCATTTACCACTTTTACCAATCGCTACAGATACGCCCGGGTTGCGCCCGGTAACATGCCTTTGATTGGAGGATGCATAGAAGTAATATAAATCATTTGGATTTGAGCTAAAATTGGTATTCCATACCGGAAGAGAGATATTTATGCAACCATAATCATCTGAATTAGGACTGGTGCCGTTGTTCAAAAAAGGTGTGCCGGGTTTAAGATACCTCCAATTTCTTCCGTCATTTGAGATAGCGAGTTCTGTTCGTTGTTTATGTTGTACGGTTGGATCTCCCTCAGTACCAAACATAGTAACTAATCCCCACCAAATATCATCTTCAAATTCGGGGAGCTGCATAGGTTGCATACTATAGGGTTCCCATTGAGGTGTAGACATGTCTAATGCAATGTTTAGGTCTACATGTTCAGAGACAAGTTGTTTTCCAATGGGAGTATAAGTTTCCCTGCGATACCTTTTTCTTGCGTCTGGACGCAATGGCAATGTCTCGCCTTGTTTTAAACTTGATCTTTTGGCGTTTAGTCTGGAAACAAAAGAATATATTGAATCATGCCAGAGGTAGCCCATGTGTGTATCTCCGTTTATGAAATCAAACGTATAATTAAATTGTTTTCGTTCCCTATCAAATTTCATTGAACTGAAGCCGGATAATACGCCATTGGTTTCAAAATCCTTATTCATTTCATAGCCAGATATGATAGAGTTGTGGGATTCTCTCTGAGGTAAGTATATGAGCTTAATACCGTTTTTTGACAGATAATAGGCATCGTACATCCCGACACTTTCGATATCAACTGCAACTATATTAGTGCTTTTGTATCCGGGACCGGGTTCATAGGAGATTTTGTCATCGCTTGTGGTACCATTTGGATTATACCAGAATAAATTAGCATCCGGGCGAACCCAAGAATTTAAATCCGAAGTATTGTTTGTATATACCAAAGCACCTACTTTCGATGGTGGTTTAGCCGCAAACGAAATAAAGCTTGACAGATATATACTCACATCTCCATGTCCGACACGATTGTGTTGGGCATACCATTCTCTAAGCGTGCTTCCCACGGGCAAGCAACTGTGTCTGGAGAAATTACATGCTTGCCATCATTGACTTTCGTCGGGCTTACAATCACCACATCTTGTGGCGAGTATAGGAGTAAACCGGGGTTTACTGCTGAAAATTTCCCATACCAATCGTATGGAAAAGCCATCAAGCACATCGTTAAAGAGGAGATGGCAAGTAATACACGTTTTAGCTTCATATACTGTTATTTTTAAGTTGATAATCCACTTTAACATTAAACAGCAATCGAAGCTAAATTGTTTTACAGTGATTCGTTTTATTTATCTTTTTTTTGCTCAAGCTCCTACACAAGACAGGTCGTCTGAACTACAATCACACTATTGCAGTTCAGACGACCTGTTGTTTTGAACGAATTTCTTTATAATGTTTCTTCAAACATTTGTCTTCTGGCTGTCATACAAGCTCCGATAATACCGGCTTTTTCGTAAAGCTTTGAGCAAACAATCTTACTGTCATTGCTTACAAGCTTCAATGAGTGCTTTTTTACGGCAAGGCGTACTGGCTGCAATAGGTAGTCGCCTGCTGCTGAAAGTGTTCCACCAATAACTACGAGCTCAGGATTGAATATATTAATTACATTGGCTAATTGCTTACCAAGTTTTTCGCCAATCTCTTCAAGTAGATCAATACAGAGGAAGTCTTCGGCATTGATTGCGTCAACTATATTAGAAAGAGTTATGTCTTCTCCATTTTCTATATTTTTGGATAGTATTGAACTCTTTCCATTCTTTATGCTGTCTATTATTTCACGTCTTAGCGCCATGCCGGACACTTCTGTTTCCATACAGCCTTTCTTTCCGCAATGGCACATTATTTCATTATCGAACACATTTGTGTGACCTAATTCACCTGCAAAACCGGATTTGCCTTCATAAATCACACCATTAATAATAATGCCTAAACCAAGCCCCCATCCTAAATTGACATAGAGGACATTTTTCTCTCCGTCTACACTACCTCTCAGAAATTCTCCGTATGTCATGGCTCTGGTGTCATTCTCTATGCAAACAGGAATGCCCATTTGCTCTGAAAAGACTTCCGCAACAGGAATCTCCGGGAAAGCGAACAAACTATAGGAATATCCTGTAGCCGGGTTAACTCGCCCTCCGATATTAACGCAAGCATTAAGTATCTTTTTTACATCTACTCCACTTGTTTTTATGAAATCGAGAGTTATCTGACTTATAGCTTCTACATCTTCTTGTGGTGAAGATTTGCGTTCGTATGGGATATCAAACTCTTGGTGTATGATTTCTCCATTGAAATTGCATAGCCCCAGATTAATATGATTATGCTTTATATCTACACCGATGAAGAAACCCGAAAGAGGATTAAGTCCATAGGTACTTGGCTTTCGACCGGCCTTGGAATCGCTCTTTCCATAATCTGTAATCAACCCTTCTTCAACCATCTCGTTTATTATCTTGGTTATAGTTGGGATACTAAGATTCAATTCCTTTGCCAACTCAGGAATTGTGGATGACTGATTATAAAAAAAGGACGTTATTATCCTTTTCTTATTATATCCTCTTTCGGTGTCTAATCCTAATGAAAATTGCATATTCTATCTGTATAAAGTATATGCCACAAAGTTAATAAATTTTTTGCGAAACTAAAAAAGATTTTTTTGCTCTCTTTAATATTTAAACGTGGTGACAGCGGTTTTTAAATTTGAAGTATCGGTTGAATGGAAAAATTTATAAATATATCAAAAATAAAATACTTAATGATAAGGCAGAATTTAATGACCGTCTTTTATAATTATATGTGTCTGAATAAACGGATTTAAACTATTATGATTTCACTCACTCAATATTGGCAAACAATAGCACTTGCTTCATAAATAATTTTAGAATACACATGATTATGTCTCTTAAGATTTAATAATAATCACCATATTGAATCAGTAATAATATAATAGCCTTGGTTTTTGTTGTTCGAGGTCTGTTTGATATGTTAAAATTCACCTCAGTATAAATGTTAATTTTAATTTAAACGCCTATTTTAAGTGTTCAATGGGGTTTTGATTGTTAAATTGAGGCTTAATTAGTAAATTATTTTATAATAACTATTGCGTGATTAAAAAAAAGTTCGTTAATTTGCACAGTATTTAAGAACCTCGTTATGCTCATAGGACAATTAACCCAATCAGACCGTATTGAAGCCGTACATAATGGCTTCAAAAAGTTGTTTGATTTTATAAAATCAAACGATTTCAATGCGCTGCCTTTAGGAAAGGTGGAAGTTGATTCAGACAATATTTATATAATGAATCTGGACATCGCAAAAGGCGCTAATCAAGATGTTCAACCTTTGGAAATGCATCGTAAATACATAGATGTTCATGTCTTATTGGAGGGCAATGAGAAAATCGGTTGGAAGCCCCTTGCAGAAATAGCAAATCTTACTCAGCAATATGATGAAAATGGGGATTGTGCTCTTAGCGATGATGCTTCTCGTTTCTTCGTTGATCTTCATCCGGGCGAATATTGTATAGTATTTCCGGAAGATCCACATGCCCCGGCTATCAGCGAGGGTCGTATCCGTAAGCTAATCGGAAAAGTGAAAATATAACACATATATAATATATAAACTAATCAGATGGAAAAAATCAAAGGTCTTATTGATGCACCGTTTACCCCGATGCATCCCAACGGAGACATTAATCTCGAGCCTATCCCTGCTTATGCAGCCATGCTTGCCAAGAATGGACTTAAGGGTGTGTTTATCAACGGTTCTTCTGGTGAGGGATATATGCTTACTCCCGAAGAGCGTAAGCAGGTAGCTGAAGCTTGGGTTAAAGCTGCCCCAGAAGGTTTCAAAGTGATTGTCCATGTAGGTAGCTGCTGCCTGCGTGAGAGCGCAGAACTTGCTCGTCATGCCGAAGAAATTGGCGCATGGGGTATTGGTGCAATGGCGCCTCCTTTTCCCAAAATTGGGCGAGTTGAGGAGCTCGTAAAATATTGCGAAGAGATTGCTAATGCGGCACCCTCTCTACCGTTCTACTATTATCACATCCCCGCATTCAATGGTGCATTCCTGCCAATGATTGAAGTGCTGAAGGCTGTTGACGGTCGCATTCCGAACTTCGCAGGTATCAAGTATACATTCGAGAGCCTGTATGAATACAACCAGTGCCGTCTCTACAAAGACGGAAAGTATGACATGCTGCATGGACAGGACGAGACTATACTCCCCTCTCTCGCACAAGGTGGCGCACAAGGTGGTATCGGTGGTACAACCAACTATAACGGTCGTGAACTGACCGGTATCATAGAAGCTTGGGAGAAGGGTGATATCGAGACCGCCCGTGAAAAGCAGAACTTCTCTCAGGCTGTCATTAATGTGATATGCAATTACCGAGGCAACATTGTCGGAGGTAAACGCATCATGAAGCTAATCGGTCTTGACCTTGGACCTAATAGAACTCCTTTCCGCAATATGACCGATGAAGAAGAGGCTGCAATGAAAGCAGAACTCGAAGCTATCAACTTCTTCGATCGTTGTAATAAATTCTAATTCTCATCATGACTAATAAACAATATCTGTTAGATTGTGCCAAGACCTACAGAGAGGACCTGATTAATAACATCATGCCTTTCTGGTTGAAGAATGGTCTGGATACTGTCAATGGAGGTGTCTACACTTGTGTGGATCGAGATGGCAGTATTATCGACACAACTAAATCCGTATGGTTTCAAGGTCGTTTCGGGTTCATCGCGGCATTTGCTTACAACAACATAGAGAATAACCCGGAATGGCTCGCTGCTTCCAAGAGCTGCATTGACTTCATTGAAAAACATTGTTTCGATTCTGACGGACGAATGTTCTTTAAAGTAACAGCCGAAGGTGCTCCCCTGCGTAAACGCAGATACGTGTTTTCGGAATGCTTTGCAGCTATCGCCATGTCGGAGTATTCCATTGCAGCCAATGATGTAACTTATGCTCAAAAAGCGCTGGATCTCTTTAAGAATATACGTCGCTTTATAAGCACTCCGGGCGTGTTAGAGCCTAAGTATATGTCAACTCAGCCGGCAATTGGTCACTCCATAACAATGATTCTCATCAACACGGCATCTCGAATTCGCGAGGCTATCAAGGATCCCATTCTGGATCAGCAGATTGATGAATCTATTGAAACGTTAAAGCTCTTTATCCACCCTGAATTCAAAGCTCTTTTGGAGACAGTTACCCCAGAAGGAAAGTTGATTGACACATGTAATGGTAGAACAATCAACCCCGGGCACTGTATAGAAACAGCTTGGTTCTTGCTCGAAGAAGCAAAGTATCGTGGCTGGGATAAAGGATTGGTAGACATGGCTACTACCATACTTGACTGGTCTTGGGAATGGGGCTGGGATAAGGAGTTTGGCGGAATCATCAATTTCCGTGACTGCCGCAATCTGCCCTGTCAGGACTATTCTCAGGATATGAAATTCTGGTGGCCTCAGACAGAAGCAATTATCGCAACGCTCTATGCATACGAAGCAACTCAGGATTATAAATACCTTGAAATGCATAAGTTGATACATGAATGGACTTACAAACATCTTCCGGATTGGGAGTTTGGTGAATGGTTCGGCTATCTTCACCGAGACGGCACTGTTGCTCAACCTGCAAAAGGCAACATCTTTAAAGGACCGTTCCATATTCCGAGAATGATGATTAAGAGTTGCACACTTTGCGAAGAAATATCATCTTAACCCTTAATACCAATCAATGTTTAAAAAACTATTCACAGTGCTATTCTGTGCGTGCATCGCTATAGTGGTGCAGGCACAGAATATTGTGGTTTCCGGAACGGTAACCGACGGTGAGGGTGAGCCCCTCATTGGTGCTTCAGTCGTAGAAAAAGGCTCCTCCGGTAACGGAGCTGTAACAGACCTTGACGGACACTTTTCAATAAATGTTCCGTCTAATGCAACCCTTAAATTCAGCTATATCGGGTATATTGCTCAAGAAATAGCTGTCAATGGAAAAACTACCATAGATGTAGTGCTTACAGAAGATACCAATACGTTGGACGAAGTTGTAGTAATCGGTTATGGTACTCAAAATCGTTCGAAGATGTCTTCTTCAGTAGCTACTATTTCGTCAAAAGATGTAGTAAAACAAACCACTCAGAATGTCGCCTCAGCTCTTCAAGGTCGCGCCGCCGGTGTGGACGTTGTGCAGCAAGGTGGTATCGCCGGTGCTGATGTAAACATCGTTGTTCGTGGTGCTGCTTCTTTAACAGCAACAGAACCGCTTTACGTAATTGACGGTGTTTTCTCGAATAACGGTTTGACAACACTGAATCCTGCTGACATTGAGTCTATTCAAGTTCTCAAAGATGGCGCGGCAGCCGCTATCTATGGTTCTCGAGCAGCGAACGGTGTTGTATTGATTACAACAAAAAGTGGTAGTAAAGGTAGTGTGAAAGTTGATGCTAACTTCTCATATAGCATTCAGACTCTTGCTCATACACCTCAATTCCTCAATGCTTCTCAATGGCGTGAATTCGCAAATATGGTTAGTGACAACAGCGGTCTTGCCCGAGCTCCGGAGAATGTAAATCCGACAAATCCTTCAGTTGATACTGATTGGGTTGACGCTTGGACACAAGATGCTCCTATCTATAATGCTGATATCGCAATTTCCGGAGGTAATGACTTCGGTACATACGCTTTTTCACTTGGCTATCTTAATCAAGAGGGTCTTACTAAGCAGTCTGAATACCAGAAGTATAATGCACGAACGAACTCCAATTGGAAGTTTGGTCGTTTCTTCGTATCAGAAAATGCACAGATTGTATGGCGTAAACGTACTCCGACCTCTACTTTCAATATCGGAATGCCTACATTGCCCTTGACTGATGAATATGGCAGATATGCCTCTTGGGGACCTGATTACTATATCGAATCTGAAAATGCACGTCGTAACAACCCATTCGGTGGTCTTTATGCTACTGATCAACACACATCGTACTTCGATGTAATGGGTGGATTCAGCGCAGGTGTTGAAATCATTAAAGGTTTGAAATTCACAACCTCATTCAGTGGTAACTATACTCAGAGCCATGGATTCACACATACACCTATCTACTATACAATGTGGAATGAAGACGGCACACCAGACAATGACTATGGCAATCCCCGTAACTCATTGAGCGAAAGTACAGGTGTTTCTTCAAACTACACTTGGGACAATGTGTTCAATTTTGATCGTGATTTTGGAAAGCATAGCATTTCTGCAACTCTCGGTCATAGCTGGATGCGCGAGTTCTACCGCGGTCACAGCTACAGTACTATTGATGACGTTGGTGCATCAAATATTGTCGGCATAACAAATGTTCAGGCAAAGGTATCGTCCAATGAAAAGAATGCAGCACTCCTTTCGTTCTTTGCTCGTGTGAACTATGACTTTGACGGAAAGTATCTTCTTTCTGCAAGTATACGCCGAGATGAATCATCTAAATTCCATAAAGATTATCGTACCGGTTATTTCCCTGCTGTATCAGCTGGTTGGAATATTCATAACGAAAAATTCTTGCAAGGTACAGCAGTCTCGCTTCTTAAGCTGACAGCTTCGTATGGTGAGCTTGGTGCCAACTTCCTTTCTCCCTATAATTTTGACAACATAGCGTTCGGTCCTATTGTATATACAACCGGTGGTGTTCGCTTCACCGATGGTCGTGCAGCTTATCTCAAAACCACAAACCTTAAATGGGAGACATCTAAGACTACTGATGTCGGTTTGGAATTAGGTCTTTTCAATAATGAAGTGACATTCCATGTAAACTATTTTTACAAGAAGAATGTAGACCTTCTCGCTACAATCAATCTCAACCTTTCATCGGGTCAGATTTTCGAGATCAACTCATCTAACGAGACTCCGTACGTGAACACAGCTTCTGTTGAAAACAAAGGTTGGGAGTTCATGGCAAACTGGCATCGTTCATTTACTCGTGATTTCCGTCTGAATGTTACCGCCAACTTATCAACACTCCAGAACAAGGTTCTTGCTCTTGGTGACAATGTTCAGCCTATTACAGCCGGTTCATTCTCTTCTAAATTCTCTGACGCAGCCACTATTACCCGCCCCGGTGATCCTATCGGTTCATTCTATGGATATAAAATTGATGGCTTCGATGCAGACGGTAACTTTATTTTCCATGATGAAAATAAAGATGGAATCGTAACCGCAGAAGATAAGGTTATCCTTGGCAACTCTATTCCCAAAATCAGTTATGGTATCAATATTGATGCACAGTACAAAGATTTCGATCTTTCGCTGTTCTTCAATGGCGTTGGTGGCAACAAGATATTCAATGCACGTAAATATGAATATTACTTCAACTATGCCAACAACATGGTTGTCGATGTCTTGAATTCATGGCGTCCCGACAACACCAATACCTATGTTCCGGTAGCTAAGGTAACTAATGCCGATGGTGGTAATTCGCTTCCAAGTGAATTCTACATTGAAGATGGTTCATACTTCCGTCTCAAAAACATACAGTTAGGTTACACTCTCCCTGAGAAAATATCGCGTAAGGCATATATGAGCCGTCTGCGTTTCTATTTCTCTGTGCAGAATGTCTTCACCTGCACCAAGTATTCCGGATTTGACCCCGAAGTAAGCTCAAATACATTGTTTGCGCGCGGTGTCGACCAAAACTCTTATCCTAATGCGAGAACTTACACTCTCGGTTTTAATGTATCGTTCTAAACACTGACGACCATGAAAAGAATAATAAAATACTTCGCGTTATCATGTATCGCGATTGGGGCCGTCAGCTGCAACGATGTCTTTGACGATCTTGCAGTAAATCCCCAGCAGCCGAGTATGGACTCATACTTCACTACTCCTGAGGCTGTGAATGAGGCGGTAATGACCTGTTACGGTTATGTTCAGACCCAACGTAGCTTCGGAGCATCAGCGTCTAAGACAATGATAATCCGCTCAGATGAAGCATCATCTAATTCAGACTATGGTAAGCCGGGCATGTACGGTTCATCATTGAATTCAAGCTACTATACAATCATGCAGCCTTTTGGACTGCTGTACTCAACTGCTTCTCAGGCAACATACGTGATTGAGAATATTGATAAGGTTGAGTTCTTTGACCAAGAACTTAAGAAAGCTTATCTGGGAGAGGCGTACTTCTGGCGCGCTTTTGCCAACTTCTACCTGCTGACCAACTACCGAAATGTATCTCTTATTGAGCACGCTCCGGCAGGAATGGAAGACTATGTACGTCCGGTTACAGCTCCAGAGTTAGTATGGGATGCCATAGCTTCAGACCTTGAGCTTGCCAAGAAAAACCTTCCCAACAAAGGTTATTGGAAAGGTGAAAATCTCGGTCGTGTGACAGCCGGAGCAGCCGCTGCATTAAGAGGCAAAGCATATCTGTTCCGTTCCGGTATCGAGCCTCTTTATGGAACAGACACACGTACTTTCTACTCGGAAGCTGCTGCGGAGTTCGATCAGATTATCAAAGGTGATTTCGGTTCATATTCATTGGTAGAATATTCTCACAACTTTGACGTTGCTCATGAGAATAACAACGAATCAGTATTGGAATTGCAATTCCTCGGAGATGTCGAGAACGCCAACTTTAATCCCGGTAGTGCTACGTCTGGTCTTGCTTTTGATACTCGTGGCATTATGCTGCCCGGTACAGGTGTCGGCTATGAAGGTGTTGTGCATGATTGGCTTTATAACGCTTTTGCCAATTCTATTGACAAAGACGGCTATACAGACATTCGCATGTTCTCAACCATGTTCTTCAATGACCTCGCACCTGAAATCAAACTTCGTCCGGGTCAGCGACTCACCGGTCCCGGTGGATTCCATTTTGAAGACATGTATCCTAACGGAGACTTCACTTCTGCCGGCAATACACGTACACACGTATATAAAGCTGCGTTCTTGAAAGGTATGGACTTGTCAATGCCTATGCGTAACAATGACCCCACATCAATCACAGGTGTCGGTGCCGGCGTTAAGGAATATATCTACAACCAGCCCCGTGCACATGGTGTAAACTGGCGATATATCCGCTATGCCGATGTTCTTCTGATGTATGCAGAGGCTGTTGTCAATGGAGGTACACAAGGCTCTATCTCTGCGGCTGATGCATTCAATCAAGTTCGTACTCGTGCTAACATGTCGACTGTTGGCGGCGTCACATTGGATCTGATTAAGAATGAAAGAGCCCTTGAGCTTGCTCTTGAAGGACACCGCTTCTATGACTTGCTTCGTTGGGGTGATCTCAATAACCGTTTCAAAGAACTTGAGCGTACTGACCCCAATTTCAAGAAACTTATTTCTGCAACAGACTACGAAGGCTTTACGCAGAACAAGCATGAATGGCTGCCGATTCCTATTGAAGAAATTGAATCTAATCCTCATGCTGTGCAGAATCCCGGTTATTAATCCATTATTCCCCAAACGATGAAAAAAGCCATTTATATAGCTTTAGGCATTACAGGACTGGTTCTCTGCGGAATCCCCGCAGAGGCCAAGTCGGGGGATGTCTTGTATAACGGTATTCAATTACCGGAACAGTGGCCTCCCCGCTATGCCGAACCGGACAGCGCAGCATTAATGCCTGTACCGTATCTGGAAAACAAACCTTCAGTAATTCCTGTTAATGTTGGTCGCCAATTATTTGTGGACAACTTCCTGATTTCAGAAACAAATCTGACTCCGGTGTACCACACCCCCGACTTCTATGTCGGCAATCCTGTTTTGGGTCCGACTGCCGAATGGGAGAATACCACGGAAGGTGCACCTTATGCAGCACCGTTCAGCGATGGCATTTGGTATGATGAGAAAGAAGGAAAATTCAAAATGTGGTATCTTGCCGGAGCAGGATCAATACACAAACAGGATAAACAAACTTTTTATACCGGTTATGCCGAATCAACCGATGGTGAACATTGGGTTAAGCCTGAGCTTGAACTCGTAAAAGGGACTTGCTTAGTTGACACAGCCAATCGCGATGCTGCCACAATCTGGCTTGACCGTAAAGAGAAAGATCCTGCTAAGCGATATAAAATGTTCAATGTAGAACGTCGTCCTACAGATCGCCGCTGGCAATTCATACTCAAGTACTCGCCTGATGGAATACATTGGAGTGAGGGCGTCGCTCAATCCGGAGACTTATATGACCGCTCGTCTGTATTCTATAATCCCTTCCGTGATGTGTGGTGTCTGTCAATGAGATATGGCACTAAGGTATCGTCGCGTTCGCGCAGTTACCTTGAAGCCAAAGACCCTGAGACAGCTGTTTCGATGGCTCACCGTGTGCGCAAAGGTGTGCCGGATAAGAATGTGGTTTTCTGGTTTACTCCCGATAATCAGGAACCTCGTCATCCCAAATTTCCTAATGTAAACCCCGGAATATACAACTTCGACGTAATACCTTACGAAAGTATTATGCTCGGTCAATATTCAGTGTGGCAGGGTCCGGAGAATAACATCTGTGGTGAATTAGGTATTCAGAAACGCAATGAGATTTGTCTTGGTTATTCCCGAGACGGTTTTCACTTCTCTCGTCCGTCTCATGTTCCATTCATGGCTAATGATACCACAGACGGAGCATGGAACTGGGGTAATATGCAATCAATCGGCGGTGTACCTCTGATTGTAGGAGATTCTCTGTATTTCTATTGCAGCGGTCGACGTCTCAATGATATAATGTGGGATAGCTATACCAGCACCGGACTTGCAAAGCTTCGTCGTGATGGTTTTGTTTCGATGAGGGCAGATCAAAAAGGTGGAAGTCTCACTACAGAACCTATCGTTTTTGATGGTGACTATCTGTTTGTAAATGTTGCTGTACCCTCCAAAAAAGGCACATTAACTGTTGAAGTTCTTGATAAGGACGGTAATCCGATTGAAGGATTTTCCGGCAAACAAGCCATTGCATTGAAGAAAACAGATTCTACCAAGGCTCGTGTTGAATGGAAAGAAAACAAAACTCTTGCAGCTTTGAAAGGACAGCCAGTCCGTTTGCGATTCAATCTGACAGACGGAGATTTGTATTCGTTCTGGATTTCACCATGGGAGACCGGTGAAAGCCGTGGATACACAGCAGGTGGTGGCCCCGGGCTTTCAGAGACTGGAATAGATCAACCTTCTAAGTAAGTATTGATTATGTTCTCAAATATAAAATATTATGTTCTGATGGCTGTGTTTACTTTATGCGCCGCTTGTAGTGACGGTAAAGGAGACGAACCGGAACCTATTCCTCCAACTCCGGAGGAACAGGATCCTATAGTCCCTGAAGATCCAAATGCTCTTTATAATGGGATCTCACTGCCCACTCAATGGCCGCCTCAGAGAAATTATGCGAGCGATATTCGTCGTGGCATGACTCCATTTTACCTCAATTCTAAGCCTGAAGTAATTAAGATCGAGGTAGGTCGACAATTGTTCGTAGATGACTTTCTGATCTCTTCATCAACCTTACAGCGCAAATTTCATTATCCTGAATACTATTCAGGTAATCCGGTACTTTCTCCTGATAAAGATTGGGAAAAACAGGGTGCCAACGGAGGATTTGCGGCGCCGTTCAGCGATGGAGTCTGGTACGATGAAACAGACGGAAAGTTCAAAATGTGGTATATGGCAGGAGGTGGCACTTATGCCACTTCAGGAGCCGGAATTACTTGTTACGCTGAATCAAACGATGGTATAAATTGGATAAAACCTTCACTCAATCTTATCCAAGGCACAAATATCGTTCGCCGTGGTTCTGTTCGTGACGCCTCAACCGTTTGGCTTGATAAGCAGGAAACCAATCCCTCTTATAGATTCAAAATGTTTGAGGTAGCCGGAGGTGCCGGTAAATGGCAATATCATTACCTGACATCCAGTGATGGTAAGGCTTGGAGGGATAATTCAACGCCTTCTGATAAAATTGCAGACCGTTCTACCGTGTATAAAAATCCATTCAGAAATGTATGGGTATGGTCTATGCGCCATAATGTACGCGTGAACTCCGGCGATCCATATACAGTTAGAGCTCGTGACTATATGGAGAATGCAGACCCTGTTGCAGGAAATAAAGTAGCGAAAGCTGATTTAAGTGCATTTTGGTTTGGTCCTTGGCCTAACGAACAGAAACACCCTGTTTATAAAAATAATGACGGTTCTCCCGGCATATATAATCAGGATGCTACTCCTTATGAAAGTATCATGCTTGGACTGTTCTCTGTTTGGCAGGGACCGGAAAATGATGTATGCAATAAGGACGGTGTAATCAAGCGCAATCAAATTATGCTCGGATACAGCCGCGACGGATATTCATGGACTCGAGACGACATGAATCCGTTCTTAGCTGTGGATGATAATCTGGCTGCATGGAACAATGGAAATCTCCAGTCTGTTGTTGGTTCTCCTTTGATTGTGAACGACAAACTATACTTTTATCTCAGTGGACGCAAACTTGTAAACGGCAGTGAAGTCGTTACAACCGGGCTCGCAACTCTAAGGCGCGATGGTTTTGCATCAATGAGTGGAAGTGGTGAACTCGTTACCGAAAAACTAACGTTTAAGGGTGAATATTTCTTTGTTAACGCTTGTGTTAACGGTAACCTTAAAGTTGAAATACTCGATTCAACCGGAAAAGTTATCGAAGGTTTTTCTAAAGATGATTGCACTGCAATCTCCGGCGATAAAGTCAACACTATGGTTACGTGGAAAAATAATGTAACTCTTAAATCTCTGGAAGGCAAAGTTATTAAAGTTAAATTCTATATGACTGATGGTGACTTGTACTCCTTCTGGATTTCTGATGCCCAGACCGGCAAGAGTCGCGGTTACACCGGTGGCGGTGGACCGGGTTTTGACACCTCCGGTATGGATATTTAATCAATCTTAAAATATCTGTTCATGAAAAAAATCATATCACATATCTGTTTATTTGCGGCAGTTGCACTTCTTGCAGCCTGCAGCGAAGACCACGTGATGTATAATACCGCTGCAAAACCCGGCATTGGAGCTGAGGCTGAATATGAAGTCGGTCAAGCAATCACGTTCAATGATGAGACTGTGCCTACCACAGGAACTAACATCGTATCTTATCTCTGGGAATTCGGCGATGAGGATAAAACCACTTCGACTGAACAAACCCCGACTTTCACTTACAAGAAAGACGGTACCTACACAGTGAAGTTGACAGTTACCGACTCCAACAATCTCAAGGCGACATCACAGAAAACAGTGGTAATCATCAATCCGACTAAAGCTGATTTCGTGCTTGATAAAGATGAGTACTATATTGGTGATGAAGTAAAATTCATTGATGCTTCAACAACCAAAGGTAGCACAACAATCACAGCATACAAATGGGAGTTCGCAGATGAGAATAACTCCGTCTCTACAGAACAGAATCCTTCTTTCGTATACACCGCAGAGGGTTCTTATCCCGTTAAGCTCACAATCACGGATTCATTTGGTCTGACAACATCTGTTACTAAGAGTGTCAGCATTCAGGATCCCACCAAGATTATAGCCACAATGTGGACAACAACCCTTGGTGGCGCAATCAAAGGTGGCTCTTCTCCCGCAGTGTCTCCTGATGGTTCAACGGTATATATGCTACGCAGTCTTGCGGGTTCAGATATCGCTGCTCTGAACGCTTATAATGCTGCTGACGGACAGCTCAAATGGAGCATGGATATAAGTTCTGCTATGTCCGGTGGTTCTGCAACAGCTCAAGCAAAAGATGTATTCAGTTCTCCCTCAGTAGGTAGCGATGGTACTATCTATATGGTGATTCGTGACCTCCAGTCAACCACAGCAGAGCGCGCAGTGTATGTTATTGCTGCAAATCCTGACGGTTCATTGAAATGGGCTTATAAGGGTGGAGCAAGCGGAACAAACCTTTATGCTGTAACACCTGCCATTGATACGAATGGAAACATCTTTGTAGCAACCCGTGGCAATGAAGTCTGGAAACTTACAAGTGCCGGTGTATGTTCTGTATTTGCTACTGAAGGTCTGGGCGTAACCGCCGGTATTTCAGTATCTAAATCCGGAACAATCTATGCTGCGGCAAATGGTGCAAACGGCTTCTTCGCATTTGATGGTAATGCAGGCACCCAAAGTTGGGTTTACAAAACCGATTTCGGCGGTGCTGCAGATGCGTTTACCGGAGCTCTCCGAAGCGCTCAAGCTGCTATTGATACCGATGGTACTGTTTACTATGTTATTGATACAGCTACCGGTGGTCAGATTATAGCATTTAACCCCAACGGATCAACTAAGTGGATTCACAATACAGCAGGGGCAATACCCGATGGCGGTGTTGTAATCGCAGAAGACGGCAGTATCTATTCTAACGGTGGTACGTCAATGGCAGAAGGACTGATAGCTCTCAATTCTGACGGAAGTGCTAAATGGACTTTTGCAACTAAGAATAAAGTTCAGACAACTCCTGTTATAGACAACCGCGGTTATATCCATGTAGTAGATGCTTCAGCTAATTACTATGTAGTGCGTGCCGATGGTACGTTGGTTGCAGAAAGCCAGCTTGGACAATCTTGTACCTCTGCCCCAGTAATGGATAACAAGGGTCGTCTGTATGTCGCAGTAGTTAAAGATGAAGCGCCCACTGTTGTCTGCGTAACCTCAAAGGCTGAATCATATAGCACAGACGCTGTATGGGCAATGCGAGGACAGAACCCGCAGAGAACTGGTTTGCAGAAATAAACAATAGAAAATCCAATTTCTAAGGTAAGCACACTGCCTGATTGCACCATAGTAATTATGGCAGTGTGCTTTTTCACTAAAAAATCATTATCATGGATTCTTTAAAATTAAAAAAGTGGTATCCTTGGATGGTCGTAGGACTATTATGGGTCGTAGCACTTTTAAACTACATGGATCGCCAGATGTTGTCTACAATGCGAGATGCCATGGCTTTAGACATATCCGAGCTTGAAAGTAAAATAATGTTCGGCAAAGTTATGGCTGCTTTCATGTGGATATACGGTTTTATGAGCCCAATTTCCGGCATTGTCGCTGACCGTGTTAATCGTAAATGGCTCATCGTCGTATCTCTTGGCGTTTGGTCTACAGTTACATTATTGATGGGGTATGCTACATCTTATGAGCAAGTATATTGGCTTCGTGCTCTAATGGGTGTGTCGGAAGCATTATATATCCCGGCTGCTCTATCTCTTATAGCAGACTACTTTACCGGAAAACAGCTCAGTCTTGCGATTGGTATACACATGACCGGTCTTTATATGGGGCAGGCTATCGGTGGTTTCGGGGCTTTTGTTGCCGAACATCTTTCATGGCAGTCAACTTTCCATTGGTTTGGTATTGTTGGTATAGTATATGCGTTTGTATTGATGGTATTCCTTTACGAAAAGCGTTCTGAAACAGCCGCCGAAAAAGCAGAAGATAAGAAGTTGCCTTTAGGAACAGTCTTGAAAAACAACGTTGCAGCTATCAAGTCCTCTCTTGGAATGTTGCTTACGAATATTGCATTCTGGACAATTATTTTCTTTTTTGCTTCCTCATCCATTCCGGGGTGGGCAACAAAAAACTGGTTGCCGACATTGTTTTCCGACAGCTTGAATGTTGAGATGTCTGTTGCAGGACCGATTGCAACAATCACTATTGCATTTGCTTCTTTCATAGGAGTCATGGTTGGCGGTCCTATGGCAGATAAGTGGTCTAAGACAAATCTCAAAGGACGTATATATACAAGCGCGATTGGTTTGGCAATGATGATACCTTCCTTAGTCTTGATGGGCTTTGGAACAACATTCATTGCTGCTATCGGCGCAGGAATGCTGTTTGGTTTAGGCTATGGATTATTTGATGCAAATAACATGCCTATTTTATGCCAATTTGTGCCGGATCGTTCTCGTGCAACCGCCTACGGTATGATGAATATGACCGGACTTTTTATCGGAGCACTTGCTACTAATGTACTCGGTACACTTGCCGAGAATAATAATATGGGCTTGGGATTCGCATGTATGGCTGGAGTATTATGTTTAGCACTACTCCTTCAGCTTACAGTGCTTAAGCCCAAAACACTGAATATGGAATAAAAGCGGATAGATTGTCGTGATTGGTATAGTTGTATTGATTGTTAACTTGCCTCACTATCGCATTGGATTATAAAAATTTCTTATTGGCGTTCAATTCAAAATAACTAAAATAGTCACGACAATCTTTTTTATATTTGTTTATGGTAACCCAAATCTATAATGGAAAGGTCCTGATTCCAGGCGGAAAATGGATCAATGGCGGTTCTGTAGTTATCGTCGATGATAAAATAGCAGAAATCTATAGTCATAGTCGTATTCTTGAAAATGTTGATAAAAGCATAAATGCCGGTGGCGGATACATACTCCCGGGAGGAATTGATTTACATGTTCATGGCGGTGGTGGTCGCGATTTCATGGAGGCGACAAAAGACGCTTTTACAACAGCAGTCGAAACACACCGCCGTCATGGTACTACATCGATGTTCCCTACGCTTGCCTCTTCATCTGAAGAAACGATACGCAAAGCCGCCGCTGTTTGTGCTGAATTGGTTGAGGATCCACATAGCGGCGTACTCGGTTTACATCTTGAAGGTCCGTATTTCCAACCATGTATGGCTGGTGGGCAGATACCGGAAAATATACGTATTCCTTCTCCGATGGAATATATACCACTGATCGAAGATTTTCCATGCATTCGCCGTTGGGATGCCGCCCCTGAGCTTCCCGGAGCTGACGATTTTGCCCGTTATATAACAAGTAAAGGCGTGGTAGCTGGAATAGCTCATACTATAGCCAATTATGAAGATGTATGCGACGCATATAATGCTGGCTACACATTGGCTACCCATTTCTACAATGCTATGACGACATCACATAAAGTCGGCGTTTATAAGCATGAAGGTACTGTTGAATCCATTTATCTCAATGACGGCATTAACGTTGAAGTTATTGCTGATGGGATACATGTACCTCCGGTTATTCTCAAACTTATTCATAAATTTAAAGGTCGTGGAAGAATTTGTTTGATTACCGATGCTCTTGCATGTACCGATTCAAAGTCTGCGAAAGCTTTCGACCCTCGTGTGATTATTGAAAACGGTGTTTGTATGCTTTCAGATAAATCTGCTATTGCCGGTAGCGTAGCAACAATGGATCGTTTGATACAAACTGCGGTACTTAAAGCAGGTCTACCCCTTGAAGATGTTTCAAGAATGGTTTCTGAGACTCCGGGACTTATCATGGGCGTCTACGACCACAAAGGTAGTATTTGCAAACGTAAGGATGCGGATATAATCATTATGGACAAGAATCTTAATCTAACTCATGTTATTGCCATGGGTAAAGAGGTCAACCTTAATCAAGCCTAATCATGACAAAACCATACGCCATAGGAATAGATATTGGTGGAACAAACACGGTCGTGGGGATTGTTGATACGAGAGGTAACGTAATTTCTTCAATCAGTATGCCCACCCAGAAACATGCTGATTTCAACGATTACACGAATGAAATATACCTTCAGACAAAGAACATGCTTCTTGACAGTAGCATCTCGATTGAAGACGTTCAAGGTATAGGAGTCGGCGCCCCCAATGCCAATTATTATACGGGAACAATAGATAATGCCGCAAATCTTAGGTGGAAAGGAATACTCCCGCTATGCGATAATCTAAAAGGACTATTTGGCATACCGGTATCCTGTACTAATGATGCTAATGCTGCTGCCATAGGTGAAATGACTTATGGAGCAGCCCGTGGTATGAAAAATTTCATTATGATTACACTTGGCACAGGTGTGGGAAGTGGAATTGTAGCCAATGGTCAGGTTCTTTATGGTAACGATGGTTTTGCCGGCGAATTGGGTCACATGATTATTCGTAGACAGAACGGTCGTCAATGCGGTTGTGGTCGATGCGGCTGTCTGGAGTGCTATTGTTCAGCTACAGGCGTTACAAGAACGGCGAAAGAAATGATGGAGTTGACAGAAATACCGTCTGTTCTACGAACTATTTCATCAGAAGAACTAACGTCGAAGAACGTTTATGACGCCGCACGTAATAATGATAAGTTAGCATTACAAGTCTTTGAATATACCGGAAAGGTTTTAGGAGAGGCGTTGGCAGATTTTGCGACATTCCTTGCCCCAGAAGCGATTATTCTTTTCGGAGGATTGGCAAAAGCCGGAAATATGATTCTGGAGCCTACTAAAAAGTCCATGGAAAAGAATATTCTATTTGTTTGGAAAAACAAAATAGATGTAATTTTATCTGAATTAAAAGAGACTGATGCTGCCGTGTTGGGCGCAAGTGCTCTTGGTTGGGAAGTAAATAAGATTTAAATGGAATATATTGTTTCTGTCGCCCCGATTATATTGTTGTTTGCCCTGATGCTTGGGTTTAAAGTATCAGGTTGGAAAAGTGCACTTATCACCCTGTTCTTGACAGTTGTCTTGGCTTGTGTGATCGTGCCACAGCTCAATATAATACCTCAAGACTTATCAAAAGAGCCTATTGTAGGGATTGTTGGCTTTAGTATTATCGAAGGTTTACTGAAAGCTGTTTTTCCGATATTTCTAATTATTCTTACTGCGATTTTTTCATATAATATTTTAGTAGAATCGAAACAAATAGAAGTTATCAAAAAGCAATTCATATCCCTTACTACAGATAAAGGAATCTTAGTGTTGATAATGGTATGGGGCTTTGGTGGTCTATTGGAAGGAATGGCGGGTTTCGGTACAGCCGTCGCAATACCGGCAGCCATCCTTATCGGACTTGGATTTAAACCGTTTTTCTCTGCATTAGTGGCTCTCCTCGGTAATACGGTTGCCACTGGCTTTGCGGCTGTAGGTGTTCCAATAATTACATTGTGTAAAGAGGCTGCTCCTTCTGGAATGGCTTCACCTGAGATGATAAGCGAGGTCTCTACTTTTACTATTATCCAGCTATCTCCTCTGTTTTTCCTTATCCCGTTTGTAATTTTAATGCTTACAGATAAAAGTGCTTGGAAAAAGAATTTGATTCTGACTCTATGGGTTGGTGGAGTTTCTTTCCTTGTTCAATTTGCGTGTGCCTATTATACCGGGGCTGAGACGCCTGCAATAGTCGGATCTATTGCTGCTATCGTTGCTTTAATTGTTGCTGCTAAATTTAAAGATAAGACACATCAAAAAAGTAATATCTCTTTGAAAGAGTCGTTGCGGGCATGGAGTGTGTATCTCTCAATATTAATACTAATATTGTTGTCGGGTAATCTATGTCCTCCAGTCAATACTTTCTTGAAAAGCCATCTGGTCTCCTCTGTCGAACTTCCAATAATTGATACTGTTTTTAGTTTTGGCTGGATTTCTAATGCTGCATTTATGCTATTGTTAGGTAGTTTTATTGGAGGTTTTATACAAGGATTATCGTTGAATAGAATGATTATTGCCTTTTGTAGGACATTGGTGTCTTTAAAGTATACTGCGATAACTATTATAAGTCTGATCGCCTTAGCTTCAGTAATGAATTATACAGGAATGATTTCAACTATGGCAAGAGGAATTGTTGGAATTACCGGACATTACTATCCGCTGTTTGCCCCTTTGATTGGTGCAGTCGGCACTTTTGTAACCGGAAGTGATACTTCTTCAAATATACTGTTTGCGAAATTGCAATTAGGAGTGGCACAAAATCTTGGAATGACCGGGCACGGAAGTTTCTTTGGCGTTTCAGGTAATGAGACTAATTGGCTCCTTGCGGCAAATACAACCGGTGCGACTGGTGGTAAATTGATATCGCCGCAAAGTATAGCTGTGGCTACAGCCGCTTGTGATATGAAAGGAAGTGATGATGCCATATTAAAGGCAGCACTACCCTACGCATTGTTATATGTCTTAATTGGAGGACTTTTTGTTTACTTTGGAATTTAAATAATAAATATGCGTTTAATCATTGAACCAGACTATCAGCAGTTGTCTAAGTGGGCAGCGAATTATGTGGCTGCCTGCATAAACAACTCAAAACCGACAAGTGTGCGTCCATTCGTGCTCGGATGTCCTACGGGGAGTTCTCCTCTCGGTATGTATAAAGAACTTATTGCTTTATATAAAGCTGGCAAAGTTTCTTTTAAGAATGTTGTAACATTCAATATGGACGAATATTGCGGCATTCCTCGCAATCATAAGCAGAGCTATCATAGCTTCATGTGGAATAACTTTTTCAGCCATATAGATATCCCGGAAGAGAATGTAAATATCCTCAACGGAAATGCTGATGATTATGGAAAAGAATGTGCCGATTTTGAAGCTAAAATAGCCGGTTATGGAGGAATTGATCTTTTCATGGGAGGTGTTGGTCCTGACGGACATATAGCTTTCAATGAGCCCGGATCATCGTTAACATCACATACCAGAATAAAGACACTTACAAACGATACCATTATTGCCAATTCTCGATTCTTTGATAATAATATCGACCTTGTTCCAAAGACAGCTCTTACAGTTGGAGTTGGTACAATTATGGCTGCCAAAGAAGTGCTGTTGTTGGTAAACGGTCATAATAAAGCGAGAGCTTTGCGGCATGGTGTAGAAGGTGCAATTTCACAGATGTGGACGATCTCATCACTTCAGTTACACCCTCATGCTATTATTGTCGCAGATGATGATGCTTGTTCCGAACTTATGGTTGGTACATACCGATATTTTAAAGATATTGAGAGCGCCAACCTTAATCCCGACTCTATCTCTTTGTAAGACACAGAACCATTATTTATGTCGAAAGATTTAATAAATAACATCAATGTAATGGGCGACAACAAAGAACAGTCGCCCATTGTATTAAATTCTGTAACTGCGTCTTTCCAAACAGAAGAACGTTTTACGGCGCTCCAAGCAATCAATGAAGCTAAACGTTGTTTGCATTGTAAGAATCCAATGTGTGTAAAGGGATGTCCGATAGGAAATAATATCCCCGAATTCATACATCAACTGTCTAAGGGGAACATGGGGGCTGCTTTATCAATTATAAATGAAACGAGCACTCTCCCTGCAATCTGTGGTCGAGTATGTCCTCACGAAAACCAGTGTCAGGGCAATTGTGTTTTAGGACGAAAAGGCAATCCGATCAAAATAGGAAAACTGGAAAGTTTTCTTGCTGATTTTGACACAGAGATGAACTTATTGCGCGAAGAACTTCCTCAGAAAACAAGGGGTAAAATTGCAGTAATTGGCTCTGGTCCGGCAGGTCTTACTGTTGCAGGACAATTAGCTCGGCGCGGATTTCATGTAACAATATTTGAATCTCAAAGAGAATTAGGCGGAGTATTGCTTTATGGCATTCCGGAATATCGTCTTCCTAAAAGTGTCGTTCGTCAAGAAGTAAACAAAATCGAGTCACTTGGTGTCGAATTTAGGACAGGTGCCACGGTTGGAGTGGATAACCTCACAGTAGATAGCATTTTTGCTTCAGGATATGATGCAATCTTTATTGGTACTGGAACTGTGATCCCAAAAACAATTGATATTCCGGGTATTAATCTCTATGGCGTTCATCAATCAATCGCATTATTACACCAAGTTACAGCATACAATGATGGAGCTATTACGCAACGGCATATTCCTATTCGTACCAATGAAAAGGTTGCGATTATTGGATGTGGAAACGTTGCTATGGATGCTGCCAGAACGGCTATTCGGTTTGGAGCTGATGTGACAGTGTTGTTCCGAGGTTCAGTTGATGAGATGACTGCAAGTGAGAAAGAGTATCAGGAAGCCGTTGCAGAAGGTGTCAACTTTCGATGGAATGTTGAAGCAAAAGAATTCATTGGTGATGAGAAGAACAAATTAAAAAACATTATTGTAGAGTCACCGGATGGTAGGAAATCAGAACCATTCGACCGTGTATTCTTAGCTATTGGTTCAAGACCAGCTAATCGAATTGTTTCCACCACAGACGGCATTGAAGTGGATTCTAAAGGATATGTCTTAACTCATTCTCGTCCATTTGGTATGACAACACGTCGGGGAGTTTTTGCCGGCGGTGATGTGGTACATCGTCCACAAACTGTTGTAATGGCTATTAAAGCCGCGAAAGAAGTTGCTGACGGCATCGCTCAATATGTAGATGCTGTCAAGCTACTGACTCATGTAAATTCTTTAGAACAAAAATTATGAAATCATGCTTTCTTGTTGCACTCTTAAGTGTCCTTAATTTTACTTTTTGCTTAGGACAAGGTAGAATCCTAATGATTGATAGTCGGATTGATTCTATCATAAATGTCGATTATGTTTATCATACCCCTAAAAATTACGCACAGAATCCTGTGTTGAAAGCCGATAAACAATGGGAACTTAATGCAAATAAGGATCCTTATGCAGCCCCTTTTAGTGGTGGTGTATGGTATGATGAAGATGATAACATATTCAAAATGTGGTATTCTGCCGGAGGCAACAAGAAACATGGACTAATAACTTGTCTTGCAATTTCCAATGACGGTAAAGAATGGGAAAAACCTATGTTAGATATTGTTAATGGAACTAACATAGTTGATACACTCGAGCATGATTGTTGTACTGTATTACTGGACAAGCATGAACTCGACAAAAATCGTCGGTTTAAAATGTTTAATGTTCGATTCGATTCTCCGGATCGGGTCAGTATGGTTTTAAAATATTCCTCAGATGGTATTCATTGGACAGAACCGGTAGCGGTATCAGGCGATCTCTTCGATAGATGTTCTGCGTATTATGATCCATTCAGAGAACAATATGTTCTTTCTCTCAAAACAAAGGATGTTAACAATCGCCGAGCCAGAAATTACCTATCTCACAAAGATCCGGAAATGGCAGTAAGCCTTGCTCATCGAGTGAAAGACAATAAGTACGATAAAAATATAAGATTTTGGTTCTCTGCGGACGAAAAGGATCCTCATCATCCACTTTTTCCGGAAATAGAACCCGCAATATACAATCACGACGCCATTCCTTACGAGGGTATTTTATTAGGTCAGTTTAATATTTGGCAAGGTCCTGAGAACAAAGATTGTGTCAGGCTGAATGTTCAAAAGCGAAATGAAATTCTAATTGGGTTTTCAGAAGACGGATTCAATTGGAAAAGAGAAAATTTCAGTCCTTTCATAAATGTGAGTGAAGATCCTCGGGCTTGGAATGCTGGAAATATACAGTCCTCAATGGGTTCTCCTATAATTGTAGGCGACTCCTTGTACTTTTATTACAGTGCCCGTTACAATAGCCGACCAGTTCATCCTTCTAATTTTGCAACCGGATTGTCAACCATGCGTAGAGATGGCTTTGTTTCAGCGGTGCAACATTCAAAAAATGATACAGCGATAATAATTACCAAACCATTAGACATAACAAATCCTTATTTGTTTTTTAATTTAGATTCTCAGAACGGAGAGATTATTGTCGAGTTATTACCAGATCATAGTGATAATGAACCTGTTTTGCAATTTAAATTATCAGAAGTTGATTCAACAAAAATACTGATTGCCGATTTATCGACGTTTCCGAATCTTGATAAAACACTGAAGTATCGTTTAGTGATTAGACTGGTTGGTGCTGAATTATATTCATTTTGGCTCAGTAAAAGTAGAGATGGACATAGTGGCGGTTATACTGCTGGCGGAGGTCCGGGATTAAATCCCAAAGGAATTGACATATAACCGATATATACGGAAGCACTTCAAAACTATCGGGCTGCTTCACAATTCGGTATCCGGCTACCGTCTGTGTGTAAAATGATTAAATAGACTATATTGCAGCTGTGCTTTGCAATGTACTGATTGAGGGTCTTGCAATATATTTATTTTCAAATACCCGTTCAAGAAAAATTTCAGGTGGCTTTTGGAAGCAAATGCCATTAGTGTCATAGAGTGCGCTTTCATTCCTATCAATATGTAAAGCAAAGTCTTTAAAAACATAAACAATTCAGCCGGTATGCTGGGCGGCTTACCGGCTGAATTTAATTATGGAATGAAGCTTAAAGAGCTACTTTGGTAGTCTGCTTGCCCTGAACGCGGATAAATGTGCCGTTTTCGGGGTTGGCAACGCGTACACCCTGCAGGTTGTAGTATACAACGGGAGCCTCAGCGTCGACAGCAACTTCGGCTACGCCCGATGTGGGGAGTTCGCCTTTGAAGTTGAGTTCGCCGAACTCGGCGTTCCAGCGCCAAGCGTTGTGGTCGGAGCCTGACCAGCCCATGATGAAGAGGCGGTTGTTGCTTTCGTAGTCCTCGCAGTTGGCGATATTGACGTCCATGAGAATGCTCTTGCCTGTGGCGAGGTTGCCTTCAGTTCCTTCGGGCATGATTTCGCTCCAAGGAAGCACACACTCGATGTCGTAGCCATAGTCGGTGCGCACAGATTTGTATTCCAGACCGGTGAGTTTGCCCTCTACCATACGTCCGCCGGCATATCCGCCGCCTGATGTCTGATTCTCGGTGGCGCCGGGCCAGATACGGATCTGCGAAAGACCGCGGCTGCGGGCGTCGATCGACGAGTGATATTCGTCGCGGCCGGCGGGGTCGGGGAAGAACATGAGCTCTACATTGTCTACACCGGTGTCACCTTTCATCTGATCTTTGTCGTAGGGGATGTATGTGTCGTCAACGACCTTGATGAAGTAGTAGATGTAGTTGGCGTCGTAGACTGCCTGAAACGAAGCAGCGTATGCTCCGATCTCAACGGGCTCTACACCCCAGTCGGTGGTGACAACCTCCACGGGCTGAACGCTGACAGCGCTGTTGGCCCAACATTCTTCATTGGCGAGGCCATCGATTTCAATCCACTCGCCGGTAGAGTAGATATCCATGCTGCGGATACCTTCGTAGTACTCCTGAGCGTTTGCGCTACCTGCGGTGAGCAGAGAAGCAAGCATAAGTGCGGTAACAGTTTTTTTCATGTTGTAAAAAACGATTAGGTTATATGATAAGGTTGATTAATTTAAATTTCGGATACGAAACTCGTTTATTTTGAGTTTAACAGGTTTAAGGAGCTTAATACACTTTGCGCAAAAAGCGCTTTAAGCCTCAGGTTTCACAAGTTGCCTTGCAAGGCAACTTGTGAAACTTGAATTGATTAATATCCTGAGTTTTGCTGCAGTACGTCCATACCTACAATCTGACGTTCGGTAAGAGGTATCGGCAGACGGTGATGTACTGCGGGGTCGAAGCCGCGCGAGGCGAAGAGTTTCTCTGCCATGTTCCAGCGCAGGTAGTCGAACCACAGATGGCTCTCGAGGCAGAGCTCTTTCTCACGCTCGCGGACTATCACATCCATGTAGTCGGCAGAGTCGTCGGCCGAGGGATAATCTATCGACAGGCGTGTGCCCATCGAAGCGTCGTCGAAGGGGAGCTTATAGGCACGGCGGCGCACTTTATTGAGGTAATAAGCTGCCGTTTTTGTCTCACCGGTCTTGAATGCGGCCTCGGCATAGAGCAGATGGAGGTCGGCGAGGCGGAATATACGCTGGTTGATGGAGTTGTCGCCTTCGTAGCCCTGAAGCCCCTCGGCTGCCCAGTTTTCGATAGCATTGTAAGGGATATACTTCTTGAAGCCGTAGTAGCTGTTGGGATAAGGCTGCAGATTGGTGCCGGCCCAGTTGGTGGAGATAATGTCGCGTCCGGGGACGTAGAATGAGTCGTACATGCGGGGGTCGGCGGCGCGGATTTCTGACAGAAGTGTCTGTATATATTTGCTGTCGGCAGTGCCCCAGCCGGGCTCGGTAGTTACATCAAGACGGAACTTATAGCTTTTGAGCAGCGCGTTGATATTTTCGGCAAGTGTGCTCCAGTCGCCGCTGTAGAGCTTGAAGAAATCGTCGATAGTGGGCACAGCCACGCCGATAGCCGCGGCGTAGGCCTTTGTGACCTCGGCCTGAACGATATTCGAGGCGCTCGACGGGGCAAGGCCGGCATACTTGTCGTAGACTTCCTGAGTAAGCTCGTAGCCTGAGCTGAACTTGTTCACCCAGTCGAGGTTGACATTGCAGATACCGAAGCCGCCGCCTACACCGTCGGGGCCGAGACGACGCCACAGGTAAGAGGCGCGTCGGGTGTCGTCGCTGACGGTCTGGAACTGGATTTCAAACACCGACTCGCTGTTGTTCTCATGGTTGAAGTCAAAATTCCAAGCGTAGTCTTCGGTGAGGGCATACTCAGAGCCTGTCTGATTGCCGCATGCAAGAGCCTTGTCGAACCACTCCATAGCCTTGGTGTAGTCTTCGAGATACATATTCATCCGGCCGAGGTAAGCGGCGGCAGCGCCTTTTGTGGCAGCGCCGAGTTTGGCCGAGGGCCATGAAGCCGGCAGGCGGTCGTAGGCGTCGGAGAAGTTGCTGACAATCTCTGCCCAACATTCACCTAAAGTGTTGCGGCCTTTCATAAGCTGCTCGCGGCCGTCGATTTGCTTTTCAAGTATAGGCACACCGAGCTCCTGCGGATTATAACCGGGGTGCGAGGGCAGCTTGTCGCCGAAAGAGCGGGTAAGATAGAAGTATGCCCATCCACGCAGGAAGCAGCACTCGCCTATCATGCGCTCGAGCTCGAGATTCTCGCTTTCGGTAAGTGAGCCCGAAGCCAAGAGCTTTTCGATTTTGCTCTGCACGTCGTTGGCGCGCGAAACTATGGTGTAGAGATTTTTCCACATGCAGTAGATTGCGCTTGAGCCGTCGAAGTAGCCGAAGTTTACCATCGGGCGAACATCCTCAAGGCTTGCCCTGAAGTCGAGCTCGCCGGTTGCAAAGCAGGTATAGTAATAATAGCCGTAGAAGTAGAGCCATTCGCCATACAGGCCGTTGTATACGCCGTTGACGGCTGTCTGTGCATTCTCCACGCTGTTTACAAGGTCATCGGCAGGGATACCATTGTAGTTTTCCACGTCGAGATAATCGTCGCACGATGTGGTTGTGAGGCTCACAAGCACAATGGCAAGTATTAACTTTAATGTTTTCATTTTCAGTCGTATTTAAATTGTGACGTGGACTTAGAAATCAAGCTGGAGTCCGAACTGGAATGATTTATACTGTGGATAATTGCCCGTATCGATACCGTAGGCAGTATTTGTAGAGGTAGAGAATTCGGGGTCGAAGCCTTCATATTTGGTGAATGTGAGCAGGTTCTGGGCCGAGGCATAGACACGCAGTTTTGAGATACATGCTTTTCTCATCCACTGCTGCGGGAAGGTGTATCCGATCTGGATATTCTTCATGCGCAGGTAGGAGCCGTCTTCGATATACCATGAAGATACGGTGCTGCGGTTGTTGTTGGGGTCGGCGGCAGAGCTGCGGAAGTTGACATTGGTGCTTCCGGGCTCGGTCCAGCGGTTGAGGGCGTAGGTGGTGGTATTGTAGTCGTTGTAAAGATAGTGGGTGAACTGGCGGAAGTTGTTGAAAATCTCATTTCCCTGCACACCTTGGAAGAGCACCGAGAAGTCGAGACCCTTGTAAGAGCAGCCGAGCTGGAAGCCGTATGTGAAGTCGGGCCATGGGTCGCCGATACATACGATGTCCTGCGAGTCGACATGTCCGTCGCCGTTGGCGTCGCGGAAGATAAGGTCGCCGGGGCCTGTGCCGCTGCGCTGATAGTAGCTGTAGCCGGCGGCTTTGGCTGCCTCGTTATAGCGGTCAACCTCTTCCTGAGTCTGGAATACGCCGGCCACGTCGTAGCCGTAGAACGATCCGATAGGCATGCCTACCTGTGTGATGGATACGTTCTGGTTCATCAGCACTTTCTGGCTTGAATATAGTATGGCGTTGGTTTCGTCGGTGCTGATTACTTTGTTGCGCACGTAGCCGATGTTGCCGCCCACATACCAGCGGAAGTCGCGGCCGATTGTGCTGTTGTAGTTTACCTCGAGGTCAAAACCGGTATTGCGGATCTTGCCTACGTTGTAGGTGTAGGTGACGGTGTTGAGGTTGTTGCCCAAGCCGCTCATTGCAGGCATGGAGCTGGCGAAGAGAGCGTTTGAGGTATTTTTGAGATACCAGTCGAATGTAAATGTGAGAGCATTGTTGAAGAAGGCAGCGTCGAGGCCGACATTGAATGTCGATATCTCCTCCCAGCGGATATTGGCATTGGGGAGCTTGTCGAGGCGCACACCTACCACCGATGTCTGATTGCCGTCGGCGCCGGTGGGGCCGAAAGCATAGTTGGCGTTGGGAGTCAGGTAGTTGGCGGTGTAGAGGAATTGCGATATACCGCCCATGTTGCCGAGTTTACCCCATGAGGCGCGCAGTTTGAGGTCGGTGAGCCATGAGAGACTGCCGTTGTCGCGGATGAAATTCTCGTTGGCTATACGCCATGCGGCGGAGAACGACGGGAAATTGCCCCAGCGGTTTTTCGGGCCGAAGCGGTCGTAGCCGTCGCGGCGGATCATGGCCATGAAGATATAGCGCTCCAGAAGTGTATAGTTGGCGCGGCCGAAGTACGACAGGTATGAGCCGTTGGAGTAGTTGTCGGAGGCAAGGCGGTTTTCGGCGTCGCCGAGCGAGGCGCGGTAGATGTCACCGATCATGTTGGTGGCTTGGATGTTGAGACCCGACGAATAAGAATGTTCGCCCTCCATGCCGAGCATTACCGACAGCGAGTGGATATGGTTGAAGGTGGCGCTATAGTTTGCCACAACGTTTCCGCCGAGGCTATAACCGGTGGTCATTGCCTGCGACATCGAAGAGTAAAGACGGCTCTCGGCCGAGTAGCTGAACTTGCCTGCTGTTTGGCGGCTGACACCGGCGAAGAATCCGCCGAACATCGTGCCGGTTACCGAGAGGCCTTTCATGGGCTCGATACGCACGTAGAAATTGCCGTTTACCTTATAGTTTCTGTCGCGGTTGTCGGCAGTCTCCTCGTAGGCGAGGAGGTTGCGGCCGTCGTAGGCGGCAAGCATATTCTCCACTTTGGTCTCCATGCCCGTGAGAGGGTCGATAATGGGAGAGCCGTCGGCGAGTGATGTCGGGAAGTAGCCGAATCCGCCGGGCTGGTTGTTCTCATCGTAGGGCATCATGAAAGGCACGGTGCGGAGGTAGCTCACAAGATAATTGGAGTTGCTGTTGCGCTTGTTCTCGGTGTATGTGAGCTGCATGTTCTCGCCTATTTTCAGCCAGCTTGTGATGTCTGCCTCTGAATTGACACGCAGCGAATAGCGTTTGAAGCGCGAGTCGAGATACATACCTTTCTCATCATACACGTTGAATGATGTGAAGAGGTTGTAGTTGTCGCCGCCGCGGCTGAAGGAGAGGTCATAGTTCTGGGTATAGCCGGTCTTGAAGATTATGTCGCGCCAATTGTAGTCGGCGTTGGTTGGTTCGTAATCAAGGGCGTAAGCCATGATGTTCTTGCCGCCGTTGAGGCTGTATTCGCGCGGAAATGCCATCATCTGGTCGAGGGTCATCTTGCCTTGGCCGTTGAAATCTTCTATCCTGAGTTCCTTGAGCTGACGTGTAGTGAGCACATCGGGCATCTTGGTGGGGTCGTTGATGGTCATGTAGGCGTTGAAAGATACTTTCGACTGGCCTTTCTGACCTTTCTTGGTAGTGATAAGGATCACGCCGTTTGCAGCCTGCGCGCCATAGATGGCGGCGGCCGAACCGTCGCGGAGCACTTCCACCGACTCGGCGTCGTTCATGTTGAACTCAGCGCCGGGATTCTGAGGCACACCGTCGATTACCCACAGCGGACCTGAGCTGTTGAACGAGCCCACGCCACGGATACGGATATCGGCAGTAGAGCCGGGGGCACCGCTTGATTTGGTGACGAGCATACCGGGCACCTTGCCTTGAAGAGCCGACTCTATGCCGGCCGAGGCCACATTCTCTATATCCTTTGCTTTTATCGAGGTGATGGCGCCGGTGACATCGCTTTTCTTTACCGCGCCATAGCCTATGACAACCACATCATCAAGAAGCTCGGAGTCTTCGTTGAGAGTGACGTTGATTTCGGTCTTTGATCCTACGGTCACAGTCTCCGGCTTGTAGCCTACGTATGTAAAAAGGAGCTGTCCGTTGTCAGCCACATCAATGCGATAGCGACCGTCGATATCGGTGATTGCTGACGAGGTGTTTTTCCCGGCCTTGTCCTTGGCCACGACACTGACACCTATAAGTGTCTCGCCATCGTTGCCGCTGACCACGCCACTCACCACTCGAGCTTGTGCGACGCCACACATCATCAGGGCCATCAGCATGAGTGAGAACAGACGCCTCGGGGAGAAGCTATTTTTCATGATAGGTTTATTATTGTTATAGTTTACGAATAAGTGTTCTGTTTTTTCTGCTGCAAATTTAAGCAATTTTTCGGCTACCGGCCGGCCATACCCAAACCAAAAGGCTTACAAAACAGTTTTATAACGCACACAAAAGCGTTACAACCCGCTTTTAATACTGATTTTTAACGTTTTAACTTAAAAAGGCCGGCTTCTGTTAACAGAAGCCGGCCTCATTTTGTATTGCTTTTTGTAAGCTTATTTCACGGTCAGTCGGGTGCAGTGGTGTCCTTTGTCGGTGACCACATCAAGCAGGTAGAGACCGGGGGCAAGCGTTGTCACATCGAGGGTCTCGCCATTGATCATCGGGCGGCTGTCGAGCAGACGTCCGTCGGTGCTGTATACCGAAGTGCGGAAGCGCTCGGCGTCGGTGTCGATGGTCACGTAAGAGGTAGCCGGGTTGGGGTAGACACTTACTCTCACCTCGTTTGCGCCTGAGGCAAAGACGGTCTCCACACCCGATTCGGGAGCGTCGGGATCATCGGCCACATCCTCGCCCGCATTTTCAGAAAGGCTGCGGATAAGATAGTGCATTACCTTGGCATAGCCGTTCTCCTCTGCGAGGAGCTCGTAGGTGCCGCTGTCGTTGAGGCGGGCATTGAGGGCGTAGGTGATATCAGTCCAGCCGCTTGTGTTGCCGGCAACCTTGCCCGGCTCCACACATCCTACATAATCGAGGGTGGTGCGGTTGTAGATATTTATGGTGCCGTTGCGGGTCAACATCACAAAGAGGTAGTCGCCGGCAAAGGCAAGGGATTTGGCACTCGAATCATCGTTGTTCTTGGCCACGGGAATCTCAAGCTCGGCGTCGGGCTGCCATGTGAGCATTGAGGTGTCATCCATTTCGGCAAGGCGGCGGCGCATATTCTTATAAATGAGCAGCACAGCTCCCGCACGGCCCCAGATGGCGGTGTTGGGGTTGGGATAATCGGTGGTGTAGGCGGTGATATAGAGCTCGTCGCGGTCGGCGGCATACATCACACGGCCGGCTTCGATGATATACGGGGGCAGGCGGTAAGATATAGGCTCGGCATACGAGATACCACCCGAGGCGTTGAGACCTTGGTTCTTGAAGTACTTGACTTCGACGGCCTGAGAGGCCACGGCGTCGGTCATCCACACATTGCCACCCTCGTCGGGATACATCGAGAAAGTGTTGATCTGGGTCGGGAATGTTGTGGTCTCGTCGTCGCTGCGCAGGCCGTTGCCGTCGGCGTCCTCCCAATAATAATCTTTAGATATCACATTGCAGGGGATGGCGGTGTAGCCGTGGGATTCGCTGTCGAAGCGATAGGCTCCGAGTATGCTCGAATACATATTCGACACAAACATTATCTCCTTGCCTTCGATATTGCGGTTGAACACGCTGCAGATGATCGGCGAGGGGAAGTTGCGGAAATCATCGGGGAAGGCAAACGGATTGAGCGTAGAGGCCACAAGACGGTCGAGGCGGCCGCCGGCCTTGTTGTAGTTCACCTTATGGAGCTTGTCGGGGGTGTTCATGAGCCAGCAGTTGGTGGTGCTGAAATCAGCAGTGCCGGTAAATGAAAGACCCTCAAGTTTCCAGTTGAGCTCGCCGGTATCCTCTTTGTAGCTGTAGAGGATAGCGGTAGCCGTGTTGACAAACATGTTGGAGATGTAGATATTGCCGGCAGCGTCGACACCGACACCCGTCGGCCCGGGGAAACGGAGGTGACCCATCTCGCCCTCTTGGTACTCTCCTCCACCCTCTTCGGCCGGTTTGGGAGACTTGACGTAGATACCGCCGGTGACACCGAAGGTGGATGTAAGAGTCGGAGTGTTATAGATATCCGTATATATCAGCACATTGAGGTCTTTGCCACGGTTGGGCACGAGCACGCGGTTCTTGTAGGGGTCGACACCGAACGAGTTTACCTCAACCCCCTCGGGAATCTCGATTACCGACTGCGGACGCACGGCGCCGTTGGTGAGGCTTATAGCCACGATACGGTTCATGTCGGGCTGATACATCCACACAAAACCTTTCTTGTCGGCCACGATATATCCGGCCTCACCCTCGGTGATTTCAAGGGCACCTCCGGCAGTGGCGCTCGGTGCCATGGTGGTCTTGTCGTAGATTTTAAGCATTGGCGGGATATTGCGCTCAGGCACGCCCGGCACAGCCACTATAAGATCGTTGCCGTAGATTGTCAGACCGGTGAGGAACTGGTCGTTCTCCTGAGCCACGAGCATAAGGTTCTCAGCGGGGCCATAACCTGTCTTGAAGCGCGAACCCACACCGTCGCTTGAGCGGTAGCGCGCCACAAAATGCCATACCTCGCTCTTGGGCGGGAAGCGCTGGAGGCCGTTGGAGTTCTTGCTGATACCGTTGTCGCCGGCAGCGCCGCTGAAGCTCATGAGCTGATAGACGTATGTGCCGTCCATAGCCACGGCCTTGCCTGAATTGCGGCCCCAGCTGCCTGTACCTGATTCGAAAGGCACGCTGTAAACAGCACCGTCGCGCCATACGCCGACATTTGTGCCGCCTTCATCCCAGCCGCAGATAGTGGCCACTGTGCCATCCTCGCGTACAAAAATCGACTCCATGCTGTGGGGAATATGGTCGGCAGGCTTGCCGCCGTCGTTGGCAATCCACGAGGCGGTATAGTCGCTGACGTCGCCTACATATACATCTTCATATACCGGAGTGAGGGTCACTTTGCCGTCGGGCATGGCAAAAGTTGTAGAGGCAGAAGTCTCGTCGGCAAAAGCCACAGCCGGCTCGGCCTCCCAGTGAGTGAAGAGAAGTCCGTTATATTCACGCGGTGTGCTGATTTCTACTTTCGCACCTTTTACGGCGATTCCCGTGCCGAGGTCGCTCTTGGCTTCGGCATAGTCTTCGGCGTAAGTGAATTCAATATCATGGAACGGCACAAACTCTGCGCCGAGAGCGGCCAGGCCGCCCCATGCCTTATAAGCCTCAAGCGAGGCGGCAGGCACATATACTTTCAATTCTCCGGCGAGCTTACCGGCGTCGGCAAAGGCTGCGGAGCCTGCCGCGGGAAGGGCAGCGGCTCTCACTATGACAGTGCTCAATCTGCCGCGGCCGGCAAATGCGTTGTCGCCGAGGGCGGTGAGGGTCGAGGGCAGGTCGATGAGTGTCAGTGCGCCGGAGGTCTCTTCCAAGGTAGAGCCGGCGAGGCGGAAGGCGTCATCGCCGATACGCTCCACACCATCGGTAAAGGTCATGGAGGCAGCATTGGCGGCGTTGGCAAACACGGGGCTGCCAACAGTCTTCACAATACAACCGTCTACATATATGGTCTCAATCATCGGGGGACAATATACGGGTTGCTGCGCCTGCAGGTCGACAAGCACACCCTTGGAGGCGGCATAGCGGGCGTTGTCTTTCGCCACACTTACAGTGCGGATCGACATCGACTCCACGAAGCTCTTTGCGGCGTCAAGGGCAGCGAGCGACGCCGGCAATGAGATTTCCTCGAGCGAGCTGTTGTATGCGAGGCAGTAGTCGGCGAGGGTCTCCACGCCGTCGGGCACGATATAGCTTGAGCCGGCTTTACCTGAAGGATATTTCACGAGTATTTTGCCTTGCATTGCGAAAGCCACACCATCATAATCCATAAACTCGGCATTGCCTGTGAAGTCAAAGGCTTTCAGCGACTGGCAATTGTTGAAGCAGGCGGCAAACCCGTCATAGTCGGTATATGATGTCGGGAGCGACACGACACCGCGTAGCGCGCTGCCGTCGAAAGCTTCTGCACCGATAGAAGTAAGCACTTCAGGGAATACTATCGCCGTCAGAGAGGCATTGCCTTTGAAAGAGCCGGCGGGGATGGCCGTGGTCTTGGTGTCGGCCGAGAGGTCGAGTGTATTCAATACCGGAAGTGAGGCAAGAAGAGCGAAGTCAGAAGCGCTCAGGGCCGCACCGTCGGTGTTGTTGACGATATTGAGTCGCTGCAGGATGGTGCAGTCGATACCGGGCGCAGCGAGGGCGCTCGCAAGATTGAGGCTTGATGAGAGTGTGACGGTGGCCTCAGTGCCGGCCTCTATCGAGCGGTAGAGAGGTGTGAGCATAACATTGGCGGCCGGCATGGTAAAGCTCGCAGTAGCCGAGTATTCGCCGTTGGCGGCAAATTTCACGCTTGCCGACGACAGCACTTCCCAACGCTCGAACGACAGGCCGTCGAGATTGCGCGGTGCCGAAATCTCTACCGTGGCACCCTCAAAAGCTATATCGCTGCCAAGGGGCGAGGCCACTGTTACGGCTATATCCTCAGAATCTATCGTTATGGTGTAATAAGGCAGATATTTCGCGCCGTACGAGGCGAGGTTGCCCCAGCCGCTGTAGGCTGCGAGCGAGGCCGCCGGCACATATACATTGAGCTCGTCGGGGTCAGACTTGCCGAGATCGAAGAAAGCATTGCCGCCCACAGCGGGAGGAGTCATCGCACGGCAAACGATAGTATTCACCAAGCCGCGGCGGCAGAAGGCATTGCCGCCTACTGTAGTCAACGTAGAGGGGAGGTAGATTGAAGTGAGCGCGCCGCTGCCGTCGGCAAGGTTCTCGCTCTGGTTCATGCGGCAGCCGTTGTCGGCGATAGTCTCGACGCCTTCGGTAAAGGTCATGCTGCGCACCAGCGGCGACGCGCCGAAGAAACGGTAGTTGGGAGTGCTTGTCACCATGCTGCCGTCTACCACCACATCCTCGATCATCGGGGGGCAATATACGAGTTCCTTGGTTGTGAGGTCTACGAGCAGACCGCCGGACGAGGCATACATCGTATTGCCGGCAGCCACATTCACCGCTTTGAGGGCTGTCGACTCCCTGAAAGTGGAGTTGCCCGTGATTGCGGTCATTGTGGAGGGCAGATTGAGGACTTCAAGAATATTGTTGTAGTAAAAAGACTGGTCCTGCACCTTGGTGACACCCTCAGGCACTGTAAACTCGCGGCCGGGGCGTCCGCAGGGATACGAGAGCAAGGTCTTGCCGCCATCGCAGTAAGCCACGCCGTCGATAGCCATGAGCACCTTGTTGTCGGGGAAAGCGTAGCCCTCGAGGCCTTGGCAATTATGGAAACGGCCAATGATAGCCGGAGCCGAGGTAAGAGTCGGCGGGAACGAGACGACACCCTTGAGGGCGCTGCCGTTGAAAGCTCCGCTCTCAAGATTCGACAGGTTGGCGGGGAACTTGATATCCTCTATCACCGCATTGTTCTGGAAGGCAGCCGACGTGATCACTGTGGTCTTGGTGTCGGCCGAAAGGTCAAGGCTCCTGAGGGCTTTCATGCCGTTGAGAATGGCGAAGTCCGATGAAGTGAGGGCCTTTCCGTCGCTGTCGTTAATAACTTTGAGGCCGGTAATGCCGTTGAGGTCCGCACCCGTCTGAGAGAGCGCCGCCGCCAAACCTTGCGACGATGTCAGAGTGACCGTGATGTCGGTCTGGGCAAATGCCGCCATACTGCCGCCAAAGAGCAGCAAGGCCGACATTATGTTTCTGATATATCTGTTAGTCATAGCTTTAGGTGTTATCGCTTGATAAATTTCTTGGTTGTAGAAGCTGCTTTTACAATATACATGCCTGCGGGGATATTTGTGATGTCAATGCTTACCTCACCCTCGCAAAGCACTTTCTCTACAAGCTGCCCGGCAACATTGTAGATTTCAACCGGCTCGCAGGCGAGTCCGCTGACATAAACCGTGTTGGCACCGGTGATGATTGTCGCGCCCGGGAGCTCCACATTCTCTACCCCTGTAGTGGCGAAAACGGCCTCGATATGTACGTCGGACGCCGGCATCACAAATGTGGTGGAGGGAGCGGTAGCGTCGGCAAATTCGACGCCGTCGGTGTCAGACACCCACTTGGCGAATTCGCCCTTACCGGTGTGCGAAGTAACCGCTACCTCATCGCCCTCAAAGGCTTCGAGAATACAATCGCCACCGACTATATCTATCACATAGACAGGAGCGTAGACAGCTTCTATCGACACCGGGCCATCAATCATCGTGAAGCCGGTGACAACGGCCTTGGGATTGGCAATCACCACACCTTCACCCTCTGCTACCGTCCATTCCTTGAAAGTGAGCATGTCTTTGTTGAGGTCGGTCTGAAGACGGACGAATGTACCCGGCACAGCACTGCCGCTTGTAGTGACAGTGGCACCGGTGACGGTATATGCCTTCGGGTAAGCGAAATTGGCTGTTATCTTCACGTCGGTAGCCGGCATTTTGAAAAATGTAGTGGCCGCGCTCGCATTGGTGAATGTCACTCCTGCTGTAGCCGTCTCCCAGTTGCTGAAAACTTTCTCGCCATCGGCGTCGGCTGTGATCTCTATAGTGAATCCGGCCGCGGAATAGTTCTGCATTGCACGCCCGCCCTCTACTTCAATGCTGTTGAATGTCACGATCTGGGCTGCCGTGAAGCTGCCGCCACCGCCGGCGGGATAATTGTCGTTGACAAGCTGGCTGGCAAGATAATCCTTGTGGGCCTCGGCGGGAACGGCAAATACAATCGACGACGCATTCGACTCGCGGAATGTAGAAGTACCGGTAAGAGTCGGCGGTACGGTTGCAAGGCACACAAACTGCTTGATAGTCTTGCCCAAGCTGTTGAAAGCCTCGCCGTCGATAGTCTCGATGGTCGTAGGCAGCTCGATATATTCCACCGGGATGTTGATATCTGCCGTAGCCTGTCGGAAAGCACGGTAGCCAATACGCTTCACACCCTCGCCGAATACCACACGCCTGAGGCTTGTGGCACGCGAGAAGAAAGCCATCGGCACCGATTCGACAACGCCGCCGTCGACAAGGATGTCGGTGCGGTCGTAGGCCGGCGGGAAAAACATCAGCTCGCGAGCCGGACGATTGACAAGCAGGCCCTCGGTAGAGGCAAAGCTTACATTGCCGGACTCAACGTCAATTTCTTTCAATGCCGTAGAATTGGCAAAAATCTTCTCGGGCTCGGCGTCGAATGTATTTACCGACGATGATATTGTCAGCGAACCGAGGTATTCATTATCGGCAAAAGCACCTGAGCCGACAGAGAGCACCCCAGCGGGTATGGTGTAGGCCTGCTCGCTCTTGCCGGCAGGATATTTCAATAATTTGTCACCGGAGAGAGTGAAAGCCACGCCGTCGGCCGAGCTGAACGCCTGACTTTCGGGGAATGCGAAGCCTTCTACTGACTTGCAACCGGTGAAACTTGACTCGAACACCGAGACATCAGCAAAAGCCGACGGGAAAACGACTGTGCCGGTCAAGGCGCTGTTGTTGAACGACCCGCTTCCTATCGCGCTCAGATTGGCAGGGAAATTGATTGTCTGCAAGTGGGTGTCGCCGGCCAATGTATTCTCCGGTATTGAGGTGGTGTAATTATCTTTGCTCAGGTCTAGAACCTTTAGCCGTGGCATAGCCGCCACGACAGCGAAGTCGGCACCGGTAAGAACGGCACCGTTGTCGGTGACAACCGTGAGTTCTTCCGTATTCGCTTTCTCATCCATCGATAGGAGATGAGAAAGAGTGCCGGATTGGGTCATGGTCACCTCAAGAGCCCGGGCAGCTGTCGGCAAGGAAAGAGTCATTGCCGAGAGCATGACAAGTCCGCCAAATCGTGTAAACAGTTTTTCCATAATGATTAGATTTAGGGGATGACAGCCATAGAGACTGTCATCCCCGGCTTGTTTAAATACCTAATTAATCTTACAATCCTTTATACCTTTGTTGTTATTTTCTGAAATATTTTTTGCCACCCTTTATGATGAAACCACGATAGGAATCATCTACCCTGCGGCCTGTCATATCGTATGCCGGGGCATTTGCACCGGTGGCGGCGGGAGCGGCCAAGTCTTCAAGACCTGTCACTATATGGCTGTATACGGGGTATACCTCCACCGCATGGGCGGGCATAATGAAGGTGGTGTTCGGGCTTGTCTCTTCGGCAAAAGTTACATCTTCTGAAGTCGAGGCCCAGCCGGAGAAATAGAAACTGTCGATTTCATCGGGTGCCGAGAGGGCGACTTCCGTACCCTCACCGGCAATGCCCTCGCCCAGCGGCGATACAGCGGCGGCATTACACTCCGACACATACACATTGCCCGGCTCTTCAGTTACCTCCACGGCGTAGAAGGGCTTGTATTGCGCACCGTAGGCCTGCATACCGCCCCAGTTGGCGTATGCAGCCAAAGACTCCTCGGGGACATATACCACCAACGGGTCGCTATCGAATTTACCAAGGTCGAAGAAGGCATTACCGCCGACAGCCGGGGGTGTGAGAGCCTTGCAAACAATCATGCTCACATTGCCTCGGCGACAGAAAGCATTTCCGCCTACCGTAGTGAGGGAAGAAGGGAGGAATATCGATTTCAATGCACCTGAGCCGTCGGCAAGATTCTCGCTGTTGGTCATGCGGCAACCGTTGTCGGCGATAGAAATAACGCCCTCGGTAAATGTCATGCTCTCCACAAGAGCAGCCTCGCCGAAGAAGCGGTAGTTGGGAGTGGTGGTGACGAGAGCGCCGTCAACGACGACATGCTCTATCATCGGGGGGCACATAACGAGTGTCCGGGTCTCGGTATTGACAAGTATGCCGCCCGAAGAGGCATAGTATTCATTGGCAGGGTCAACGTAGATTGCCTTGAGTGCCGTGTTGTAGCGGAATGTCTTGTCGGCCGACACTTCCACAGCATTGGTCACCGACGCCGGAATGGTAAGCTCTTCAAGAATATTGTTATAGAAAAATGATTGGTCTTGGATTTTTGTGACACCCTCGGGTATAGCGAACTGCTTTTCGGGCTTGCCGCAGGGGTAAACGAGGAGTGTGCGTCCGCCATCGCAATAAACGACGCCGTCGACACTGCTCAGAGAGTTGTTGCCCGGAAATTCAAAGCCGGTAATGCCTTGGCAATTCTGGAAACGGTTCATCACCGCCGGCGGCGAAGTCAGTGTAGAGGGGAAAGTAACGGTCCCTTCAAGGGCGCTGTTGTTGAAGCAGCCGCCTTCGAGATTGTTGAGCCCTGCGGGGAAAGCCACACTCTTGATGGTGGCATTGTTGAGGAACGCGTTTGCAGTTATCGTTGTGGTCACCTTGTCGCCCGAGAGGTCAAGCGATTCGAGAGCCTGCATTGAATTAAGTATTGCATAGTCGGCAGCCGTAAGGGCAGCGCCTTCTTCATTGACTACCGAAAGAGAGCTTATAGTGTTGATATCAACATCAAGAGCGTCAAGTGCAGATTTAAGATTCACAGACCCGTCAAGCGTCACAGTCTTTTCGACCTGTGCCGACATCATACCCGATACACCCAGCATCAAAGCTGCTATCAATGCTTGTCTTTTCATGGATTTTTAATTGTTAGAATTTTATTGAATTTCGTTTGTGCAAAAGTAGATAATAAAGCAGCGTTTTGCGTGTCAAAAAAGTTAGAAAACAGATAAAAAACACGCACAAATTCAATAAAATTCTAACAATCAATCCATTGGGCTATATATTACATATCCTTGCCGCGGAAAACGGCGTGATGATATGTCAGTGGCGGCGGGGCTCGACGAGTCCTTTTTCCGAGAGGAAATCAGATATCCGGCCAAGCCAAGAGTGGCTGCCTGTGCCGGGCGAGGCGGTGCGCTGGAAGCAGTGCGGGCGCAGGGCAAGAGTGTGGAGCTCCGACTGCAGATTCATGTCGCGCAGCCGCTCCCATGATTTCACAGAGTTCATTGCGGCCCAACCGTCGGCGTCGCCATGGATGAAGAGCATAGGCACTGTCGCCTCGTCAAAAGCAAACTCCGGAGCGAGCACGGCCGAGTCGTCGTTGCCGCCGGTAGTGTTTCCTTCTTCAAGTCCGTCAGTAAGAGCGTAGGCCGGATATATCGCTATACCCCACTGCACATTGCAGGGGAGCGCGTCAATGCTGTCGATGGGCTCGTAGGCCGGCGCCATTGATGAAGTCACCCCCATGAGTGTGAGATGTCCGCCGGCGGAGCTGCCCATTATACCTATCTTTTCGGGGTCGAGGCCATGCTCCTTGGCCTGACTTCTCACAAGCCTTACGGCGCGCTGCAGGTCCTGCCAAGCGCTTATATGTTTTGCTTTGCCGGCGGGGCGAGGTGAGCGGTAGCGCATTGTCACCACCGTCATGCCGAGGTCGTTGAGATAGCGGCGTGCGGGAGCCACCTCGAAGCCGTCGGGGTCATTGCCCATGTAAGAACCGCCGCTGTAGATTATCTGTATGGCGTCGGTGGTGCGTTTTTTCGGGAAATGCCACTCCAAGTAAGGCTCGCACTGCTGCGGGTCGGGGTCCGGCATGAGTTTTTCGGGCCAGACAGTCTGACGGAGATATTCGCCGCGGGCGTCGTCGTTGCCATAGCGGCTCATGAGGTCTTCCTCGGCCTGTAGATTTCCGGCAACATTGAGCTGATTGAGGAACTCCACACCGCGCTCAAGGCCGTAGGCACCATGGCCTTTTCCGGGATAGAGATGAAGCTCGGCGGGTATGCCCATGCGCCGCAACTGACGGTAGACCTGTGTGGAAGTAATGGGGGTATAAGGGTCGAGACCTCCGTGATGAAGGCTCATCGGGCATGTGAGCGAGTCGAAGGCCATCTCGAGGCGGAGCGATTTCTCGGTGTCGGGATTATACCACACGTATTTGCCGCTAATGCTGTCGGGATGAAGCACAGCCGGGGCGTTGACAATAGCGTAGTTGATATTGCATGCGACGGTATCAAGCTGATCGATGGGCTTGTAGGCCGGAGTGAGGCTCGATGTGCCAAGCATGAGGGCAAGGTGAGAGCCGGCCGACATCGACACCGTGCATATCTTGTCGGGAGCAAAACCACGCTCGGCAGCCTGGCTGCGTATCAGCCTGATGGCACGCTGACCGTCTTCCCACGCCGTCTGATGTACGGGCATACCCTCAGGCCACGGGGTGCGGTAAACGAGATTGACACATTGGTAGCCGAGGTCGGTAAAAGTCTTGTGCCAGCGGTCGATAAGAGATATATCGCAACAGGTCTCGTAAGCTCCGCCGGATATGAGCACCATGCAGCAACCGTTGGCTACAGCGCTGTCGGGGCGTTCGAACCATTCGATAAATGGAATACGGTTATCGTCAGCCACGAAATCAGCACGCTGAGCCACATTGAGCATAGCTGCAATCTGATGAGGCTGCGCGTCGGGCATTTTGTCGGCAGGCCAGAGATATTGGCGGTCGCTTACTTGAGCAACAGCCGTCAGCGCTGCGAAGATGAGCGCTGACGGGAGAAGACGGTTTAATAAGTTTTTCATTTCAAAGCACTAAGAATGAAGGTAAAGGATAAAGGCTCAGCCGTGAGCACATACTCAGGCAGAGGCGGCGGGCCGCAACTTCTATTACCCAACGGATAAGAGCATGAATTTATTGCCCAAGAGACGCCTTCTGTTCTAAGCAAATCTTTATCATTGTCGGCCTTGGTGAGATTCTCAAGGGTATAGTGCATAGCCGAAGTCTCAAAAAGGGGCGCTCCGCACACTTTGAGACCTTTGCCTGAGGCGGCAGTCAGCGAGGCCTCGCGGCAATCCATCTTGTTGCCGTTCTCCTGCGGGTAGGTGTGGTGTGTGAACTGCTCATCGACAGAGCCGGTGAAGCGCCCGAGGCGAGCACCGTCGCGGCGGTCGCGGTATGATTCCACCGGGCCGAGGCCATACCATGAGAACTTGTCGTAGCCCGGAGCCACCGACATCAGATATCCCACACAAGGGAAACTTGCGATATCCGGCGAGGGCGTAAGGTCGGTGTCGATACGGACACGGCCGTCGCTTGTGACGGTATATGTCGAGGTGTAGTCAATCCAAGCTTCCTTACCCGGAGCTGCGGCACGATATACCGACACAATCTTTACCGAATCGGCACATTCATGCGCAATGGCAAAGCTTCTGAGCTCGTGCACAAGGCTGTCGAGACCGGCTTCGACCCATCCTCGGCCAATCTCGTTTGTGGGAGGATATGAGCCGTCGTTCTGAGTGGGCGAGCGCCACAGGTTGAGCTGCATTGGAGCGGAGAGGAACTCCCGTCCGCCGACAATCCAGCTGCAGAGCATACCGCTCCGCTTGTCGAATGTCACATCGACGTGCTTGTTTACGATATGGACGCCATCGCCCGATTTGTCGGTTTTAAGAGCCTGCGCGCCTTTTAAATTCGGGGTTATAGAGCTGTCGGCGAGTTTGAACTGCGCAAAAGCCACCTCAAAACCTGCGGGAGCCCATTTCCGTGCCTCGCCAAGAGAGGCGTTGACCTCCAGCACTAGTTCTCCCTTGTGGCCTTTAGTCTTGAAAGATATTGGCATAGTGGCACTTGCGCCCGGGGCGGCGTCGGCTTTGGCGCACTTTCCGCTTTCTACCACGCGGCCGTCTTCGAGGAGCTTCCACGAGATATCGAAATCGCTTAGCGGCAGATAATTATAATTATTCGTGACGGTGAGGTTCTTGCCGTCGAACGCAAAGCCTATACGCTCATATACTTTCTTACACTCATACAAGGCCGGCTTGGGCCGACGGTCGGCAAAGACAAGACCGTTTGTGCCGTTGATTGACGACAGATATCTCTTGCCCGAGACTGAGTCGGTGAGATATATGCTCTGGTCTACCCAGTCCCAGATATAGCCTCCGATAAGGCGGGGATATTTCTTTACGGCGTCCCAATACTCGCGGTGGTTTCCCACAGCATTGCCCTTCGCATGGGCGTACTCGCACATCACCACCGGGCGGTTTTCACCCGGCTGAGTGGCAAGCTCTATCACACCCTCAACTGAGGGATACATAGTGCTCACCACATCTACTGCCGGAGGCTCGGCAGGGTTGACCGCGGGGCGGTCGGTCTTCATGAAATCGCGGCCGTAGCCATATTGGTGAGAGCCGCCATTGTGCAGATATGCCTCGAAGTGTATGAGCCTCGTCGGGTCGTAGTCTTTCACCCACGCCGCACGGGCCGCATGATTGGGGCCTACGCCCGACTCATTGCCAAGCGACCAGAAAATCACCGAAGGATGGTTTATATCGCGCTTCACCATGCCGGCCACGCGCTCGAGCTGTGCATTGAGCCACAATGTATTGTTGGAGAGCTCGGCGTCGGCGCCACAGGTCTCTACATCGGCCTCGTCCATCACATATATACCGTATTCATCGCAGAGGTCGTAGAACTCGGGGGCTGCGGGATAATGCGACGTACGCACCGAGTTGAAGCCGAATTGCTTCATAAGCTCTATATCGCGGCGCATAGTCTCCACGCTGACGGTCTTACCTCCGGCGGGGTCATGGTCGTGGCGGTTGACACCGTAGAGGAGCTCGCGGCGACCGTTGACAAAGAGCTCGCCATTCTTCACCTCAATGCAGCGGAAGCCAATACGCGCACTGCGGGCCTCGACAAGATTGCCTTTGGCGTCGGTGAGCGAGAGGACAAGTGTGTAGAGCTCAGGAGTCTCAGCTGACCAAAGCCTTGGATTGTCGACCTTTGCCGAGATATATTTTGCCAGCGCCGGATTTTTCTGATATTTGGAGTCACGGATAACAGCGGCGTCAATGCTCATCCGCGCGCCAGTGAGTTCTTTATTGTCTTCATCGTAGAGGCGGCCTTCGAGAGTCCAGCCGTCAAGATTGGCGTATGGGCCTGAGATAAACGGCCTTACCCTGAGAGCGGAGCTCTTGAAATCGTCGGCCATATCGGTAATCACCGTGAAATCGGCAATATGCACTTGCGGCCGGGCCTCAAGGCGCACATCGCGCACAATGCCGTGGAAGCGCCAATGGTCTTGGTCTTCAAGATATGAGGCGTCGCTCCAACGCATTACCTCAACAAGTATATCATTATCGCCCTCTACAAGCCAAGGGGTGATATTGAAAACGGCAGGAAGAGTGCCACCATCCTCACTGAAACCGACCTTTTGGCCGTTGACAAAGAGATAGAAAGCCCCTCTGACACCTGCGAAATGAAGCAGGATATCATTTCCTTTCCACGACGCCGGCACAGTGAACGAGCGCTTGTAAAGCCCGATATTATTGTCTTTCCGGGGTACGAAGGGCGGATTGACGGGGCGGAAGTCGTAGCCCTGCCCGCAATATACCTTTTCGCCGTAGCCGAGCATTTCCCATGTAGACGGAACGTCGACGACATCCCATGCTGTATCGTCGGCCGAAGGGCTTGAAAAGCCTCCCGGGACATCCGACATATCTTGGCAGAAACGGAATTTCCACTCGCCATTGAGCGATTTGAAGCGCGATGAAGCCGCCGGCCTTACCTGCAGTGCCTCATCGACAGTAGCAAACGATATCGAACTTGCGCTGTAGGGCTCTCTGTTGACGGAGTTTACAAGCGGGTTCTCATACTCGGGGCTGCCGAAAGCGAGCGAGGGAGTATCGTAGAACGGACTCCCGTTTACGGGCAGCGGAAGAAGGTCGAGCCCGGTCTGTGCAGCAAGAGTATAAGCCTGCACGGCAGCGAGCAACAATATGCCTGATCTCAATATTTTCATGATAAATCTGTCAATGTTCAACACCGAAAATCACTTCATTGGCCCAGTGTTCTTTCCAATCAGGGTGAAAAGCCCTCGAATTGATTTTCGACACACTTCTGCCGGCGGCTGTCTCCATGCAGGCTGCTCCTGCAGTATCGTTGTTGACCCTTGCCGAGAATTTCACGGGCGAGCCGGCGTCGATGGCTTTTTTCACATCGGGCATTTCGCTCCAAGGTATAGCACATTCGTAGTAGAGCGTATTGCCTTTACGCACCACCTTGAGCTTGGCAGAGTCGACAGCACCGTCGAAGGGCGACTTAGGCTGGCGAGGGTAGAAATGCTTGCGGGGCATATCGGGCACGAGCATGCGCCATACCTCAAACCCACCGCCATACTCGGGCGCCACTGTATTGAGGGCATATTCATAGTCGGTGCATTTGTAGCCTGTGAACCGCGGCAGAGTGCCTTTGGGGCATATCTCCATGCCATCCTCACCTTCAGGAATCACATTGAAAGCAATGAGAATATTGTCGGTGGCAATGCCGTTGACACCGTCGGGAAGGACCGGACGCTTGCGATAAGTGAATCTCCTTATCCCCTCGGGCCAAGGCAGGGCGAGATAGTCGTCGTGCTCTACAATGTCCACAGCCACGTCATGAGGCAGCACTTTCTCGCCACCCATGAGCTCGTAGCCCAAGGTGCCGTAAGTGCCCCGCCAGTCGGCCATAGTGTCGATATCCTTGCCTACGAGCGCTGCGGCAGCATTTCCACTTCCGGAGACAGCACGCGACGAGGGGTCGAAGAATACGCCCCCGACCTTGACGGTATACCACCAGCCGCGTGTGGTGCAGCGTATGCGCACATTTCCGCTGAGGTCGAGGTTGAGATATGTGCCGTCCCACATCCTGTCGATTCCGGTAGTGAGCAGCTCGCGGCCGCTGTCGCGGTCATAAACCGCTATATCAATGCCGTTCTGGTTGGAGGGGAAATATAGCGAAGCGCGGGTAAAGCGGTCGGAAGGCAGGGAGAGGTCAAAGCCTATCGACTGCACCGTCGCGTTGTTTTCCACATAATTGCCTGTCAACTTTCCGCTCATCGACATGGGGGTAGACATATAGGCGGTATCGGGATAGAAGAAATCATCGTCGTTGCGGTCGGCAAACCTCATTGTTCCGGCATGGGGTGTGCTGTCGGCTACCTTTGCAGCAAAATAGAAATTATCATCGTCGTAGGCAAGGAAGGTCTGCGCCAAGCCCTCGGCATTGGTGTCGAATTGCTCGTAAGGGTGCCATGCGGCCTCGGTGAGCGAAATGCGGGCTTTCGACGACGAGAGCGGCTGGGCAATCACCCCTGCCCACTCGTCGAGATTTCCGTCGACATCCACCTTGCGGCGCGCGATATAATTTACGTGCATGTCTTCGCGGTGAGAGGCTTTGCCGTCGGCTCCGGCGTCGAGGCTCACCTCAAGGGGATAAGTGTTGCCGGGCAAAGGAGTGCCGCCTTTGACCGCCAAGGTCACCTCCTTGGTTTCGTGCGCACGGAGGCTCACCGTGGCCGGATAAGCGAGCTCGACGCCCTCAATACGGGCGTCCAACTTAGCCTTTACCGGACGGTTGAGCACATTTGTGAGGCGCAGAATCATCGACGGGTTATCGCTGTCGAGAGGCGCGGTGAAATCCTGCGCTACAATCTCGACGGGCTCGTAGCCGTCGATACGCGAGCCACGGAGGGCTGCAAGCAGAGACTTGAAAGAATTTTTCTTGCCGGTGGTGCGCATGTAATATCCCTCACATCCCAAGGGAATGACATACCGCCCGCCGACGGGAGCAATCTTATTACCATAGAAATCATAAAGGACGAATTCGGGACGGGCTTTTACCGTCATGGTGGCGTCGGCCGATCTTTTGACCGAACCGAGGAGCACGTGGTCGGCACCGAAGGCGTCGGAGAGATCGCCGGCGATGACAACAGTGCCGTCGTCGTCGTTGCCGTCGTAGCCGTCAAAAACCATAATCCACGGCAGACCGGGACGGAAAAGCAACTCTCTGAAATCACGCTCACCCACAAGACCCTGAACGGCGCCCATTGCGGCGGCCGCCGACCATGAGTTGTGGAGCTTGTCGACAGTCTCCACTCCCCTCTTGGTGCGTACCGACATTGTTCGCTGCGAGCGGTTTGGCTCACCGGAATACATATAGCCACCGAAGATACCCATGGAGCGGTCGTAGCCGCAAGCGCGGTTTGTGGCCACTACGAGACCGATACGGTCGTCGGTGTTGCCTACCCAACTCTCTGTATCCCATACCTTGACGCGGCCTTTATGATCTTTGCGCTTGTTCCACTCTGGGTAGAGCACGGGGGCCTCCAAGCCTTGGTAATGGATTGACACGAAATCGAATATGGGCAGGATATCCATCGAGCCGTCGGCAAAGAACTTGTCGAGGGCGTTGGAGTTGGAGTCACCTCCGCCGACGAGTACGTCGGCACCCTTGTCGCGTGCGGCAAAGACACCTTCGGCCATCTTGGTGTAAATCTCGCGGTAACGGAGCATATCGGCCTGCCAGCCTGATATCGATGAGCCTTCCCACGGCTCATTCCAAAGGCACACAGCCGTCACGGGGCCATTGGGCCAGCCATAGCGTGTGCATATATTTTCGACGTATTTCTTGAAATCATCGTCCATAGTGGGCATCCATGCGAGGTCTTGCTTGGTGTGCAAGAAGCGGCCCTGCTCATCGAGATGAGGGCGGCCGGTGCCCAAGGGTACCGACGAAGCCGTACGTCCCTCGCCGAACATCAGCATTACAGTGATATTGTTGTCGCTGTAGCGGTGCATTTGTGCGTCGAGCTCGTTGATAAACGTGCGGTAGTCGGGGTCGGTGGTAGATATGAAAGGAATGGCGCGCCGTATCGACTGCACACCCACACGGCTTAGGAAATCGACGCCGAGGTCGTCGAGCGACTGGCGTGGATACTGCATTTTCACCGGCGAGGGCTTCATGCTGTAAGCGAAAGAAGTGGCGAGGCGCCGGCCATGCTTGCCAAGGTCGAGGACTACGGCATATCCGCCGAAGCGGTCGATACCCTCGATCTTAAGCGGCACATCGGCATAGCCGTTGGGCTCTATCTCAATCTTCAGCGGTATCTTTCTCTCATCACCGGTCTTGACAACCTGAGGCAGCCATATATCATTTTCGATACCACGTGTGCCGTAGCCGATGATATGCGCATAGCCATCGAGCGATATCGGCGAACCGGTGTTATTGAGAACCTGAAATTTAAAATCGATATTGTCGCCGGGCCAGAACACATTTGCCGGAGCCGACGACTCTGTGAGCAGTACGTCGAAGTCGTATTGTCGCAGGCCGTTGTCGACACCGAATACCTCTTCGTAGCCCAGCCAGCTTTCAGGAGCTTTCATCTGGGCGGCAAGAGGCCGGTCAAAGGAAATATTGAATATGAGGGCTGCGAGGATTGCCGCAGACTTCAAATATTTTTTCATTTTATTGCTAAAGAATTGTCGATACCTAATTTATCAAAGAGATTCTGCACTTCGATTCCGGCGAAAATCACGGCGAACGAGCCATGGGTGTCGTCATCCCAGAAGGGGCGGTTGACATAATACTCCACATCCTCGCTGCACATTGTGCCGACGCAGATGTCATGTACTGTACCGTCGTCGTCAACCTTCGAGGCCACTGCCTCCCAGCCTTTCTTTACCACGGGGAGATAGGTCTTCTTGTCGAGCCAGCCTAAGCGGATACCGCGGGCTATCGCCATGGTGAAGATGGCAGTGCCCGAAACTTCGGCGGGGGAATCGCTGCGGTCAATCACATTATGCCAGAAGCCCTGCTCATTCTGATATTTTGCGAGCGAGCCCACATGGCATTTATATTGCTTGAGGATGGCAGAATAGAGCCTGTGGGTCTTGGGCAGGTTCATCAACACATCCGACATCGCCCATATCGCCCAACCGTTTGCCCTCGACCAATGCGGGAGCTTCACCTGCGGGCGCGATGTATAGTTGGCGTGCATATAGAGCTTGGCGTCTTTATCCCAGACGTGCTTGTTGAAATCGACTACCTGACGGGCAGCGTCGTCGAAAAATGAATCTCTTTCTTTAGGATCGGAGGCATACAGACCGGCTTGGATAAGGAATGGTATGCCCATAAACATATCATCTACCCATACGGTGTATTCTTCGGGAGTTGTGCGGGTGTAGTTGCTCATACCCTCGGTGCGGATCTGTCCGTTGCGGGCATATTCGATCATGTTGGCAATGAATTTCTCATAGACCTCGCGATTTCTGAAGTCTTTCTCTTTGCGGAGCCTGTAGATTATCGGCAGCGACGGAGCAAGAGTGAAGTCGAGAAGCGTAGAGCCTATCACAAGCGAGTTGGCGGAGTTGAAATAGGCGTTGAGCTTGTTGACCTGATAATCGACAAACGGAATACCCTCCATCTGATAATCACAGAAATTTACGGCCCAAGAGTGATAGCGGTCGTCGCCGGTGAGCTCGCTCAGCTGGGCCATAGCCCAAGCGACACCGCCATTGTGATAGTTCCATTGATATGTAGTGCCCCACGGAGCCGGGTCGATCATCTGCCCGAGCACCTCGATTTTTGGGATAGTCCAAGTCACGGCACCGTCGAGGCCCTGATACATGTGCCCGAAAACAAATTCCGTCTCGGGCTGATAGGCATTGTCGATACCGGGAGCGAACGGGCCGATGACGAGCCAGTTGCTTATCCGGGCCACTTTGCTGTCGATATTCTTCACCCGGTCAAGCCCCATCGAGGGGTACTGCGGATTGACTTTATATACCTTGTCGTTCTCGCTCGGGGGCTGGATGAGCACACACCATTTGCCTTTTCCCGAGGTTTCCGATTTTATGATGATATCATTGTTGCCGGCCTGAAGAGGGAGCTCGAAAGAGAAAGGCATTTTAATGCTGCGCTCATCCTTGACGACGTCGAGATTCCTCATGCCTCGTTTCTGATATACCTGTTTGCCGTTGCACCATACCTTGCAGGCGTCGTTATGGTCAATCTCAACGGTCATGACAGTGTCGCGCTCAAAATACATATTTGTGTAGGCGTATGCCACCCCACCGTATCCGAGGCCGAAAGTGCGGCCGAAATCTATAGTGTGCAGATTGCTGAATTTGTCGGAGTGACCTTGCAAGTCGAGTTTATACGAAAAGGGAGTCTCGCGAATCAATTTATCGCCGATCTTGCACACCGTCTGTGCAGGCGTCCGTACAGTGAGATTTGCTTCGGCCTTGACTTGGTGTCCGCAGCACAATGCCGCGGCGGTAATGATTGGTATCCAGATTTTGGTATTTCGCATGAGGCTGTGTTTTAATCATTGGTTTTACAAGCGGTCGGTGAATGGCTCTCCAACCCGCTTGCAAAGTTAGCTATCAGGTAACAATCTGACGTAATGCTAAAGCCGATAAACAAGATACAAAGAAACGACAAAAAAACGACAAACACGACGCCTGTGACAAAAAAGCGCCGTGTTTGTGCTAAAATATTAAGTTTCGCAAGCGAAACTTGTTTATTGTGGGTTTATAGCGTTTAAGAAGTTTAGAAACGCCTGTAGGCGATACGGTCGAGGAACCATTGACGGTCTTCGCGGTCGATGTCTTTATCTCCGAATTGCGACAAGACTTCGGGGAGGCGGGCGTATGTGTTCTCGAACTCATCAACCACATCCGCAACCGATGAAGGGTCGTAGCCGATAGTGACAAACACAGAGCCGAGCGAGGCAAGGGTGTCGTCGAATACACGGTTGACATCGCGCTCATCTTTGAAATCGCGCATGGCTTTCACCACACGTTTCATGCGGCCGAGCGAGCCTGCAGCAAGATTCTTGCGGCCGGCAGGATATACAATCTTCACCTCCTTAGCCTGCGAGCAATCGTGGGCGGGAAGGTCGATGATGAGGCTGAGCTCTTTGGGGTCGTAGGAATAGCTTGCCTCGCGACCTGCGACAAGCACCGACTGCGGAATGTCGGAGCAGAGCACGCGGATACTGTAGTCGCGCGTGGGCTCCATGCCGGCATAGCTGCCTCGGCGGGGCGAGATGTTCACAGAAAGGGTGTCGCCGGCGAAAGCAGAGGCGAAATCAGTCCAAGCACACTCGTTCTCGTAGTTTTTGTTGTCGCCGCCATCTTCATACATTGTGAAAGCTCCGGCGTCGCCGGGATAGACGGTGAGTTCTACGGGGGCGTTGTTGTCGCGGAGATTGCGCAGGCGACCTTTATGGAAGGGAAGCACCGAGCCGGCCTTGACGTAGACGGGATATTCGTCGAGAGCGAGCTCACGCTCTATCACCTTGCCACCGTCGAGCAATTCGCCCGAATGTGCCTCATACCATTTACCTTCGGGGAGCCATACCTTGAGGGTGGCGTAGCCGTCTTTGCCGGGGGCAGTGACGGGAGCGATCATCATGCGGTCGCCGAACATATATTGGTTGCGGAACGAGTATGCCTCCTCGGCCTCGGGATAATCATAGTACATGGGGCGGCACATCGACACGGATGTATCGTGAGCCTCGCGGGCAAGGGTGTAGATATACGGCGCCATGCGGTAGCGGTTGTTGATGATGTCGGTGAGTATATCGAGAATATCCGATTTGAACACCCAAGGCTCCTTGGCGAGATTCTTGTGCTTTGACGAGTGAGTGCGCAGCACGGGGCTGTATTCGCCGAACTGCATCCAGCGCACATACATCTCGGGGTCGATATGGTCGATGGCCGAGGCACCGGCTTCTTTCTCACTTGCAAACATGTGGCCGCCGATGTCATGGCTCCAGAAGCCGTAGAGTACGTTTGAGGCGGTGCTGTTGAAATAAGGCTGGAAATCAAGCGACTCCCAAGTGACGTATGCGTCGCCGGAGAAGCCTATCTGATAGCGGTGGTTACCGAGTCCGCCCCAGCGGTGATAGAGCATAGGGCGCTTGTCGGTAAACTTATCCTGCTGAGAGAAAAATACATAGTTGATCCACCAAGTATTGCTGAGATCCTTAAGCTTGAGGTCGTTGAGATATTGCTGCCAGTCGAGCCACCAGAAGTCAACGCCTTCTTTTTCCATGGGTGTGAGCACATTGCTGAAAACGCTCTTCATGAAAGTCTTGTCGGAGCCATACCAAGGAATCTCTTTCTTTTCGGCGGGGTCGAGACCCATGTCGGCAGCAATCTGGGGATAAGCGACCTCGAAGGGCATGATACCCGAGGCGGGGTGGAGGTTGAGGGTGATCTTGAGGTCTTTCGACTGCAGATAGTTGAGGAATTTATCGGGTTGCGGGAAGAGCGCCTTGTTCCAGCTGAAACCGGTCCAAGCACCGCGTTTACCGTCGATGTAGTGCCAGTCCATATCCACCACGAGCACATCGAGCGGGATATTGTAGGCCTCCATCTTGTCGATAAGGTCGCGGAGCTCCTGATCGCTGTAGGTCCAGTAGCGGCTCCACCAATATCCGAAAGTGTAGCGCGGGGGCAGAGGCACTTTGCCGGAGAATACCGAGAAGTCGGAGAGTGCCTTGCGGTAGTCCTTACCGTAGGCCATGAAATACCAGTCCTGCGCACCGTCGGCCGAGTTGCGCTCCTTTACCCAATCCCAGTCTTCGGAGCCGTCGAATAGATATGATTCCGAGTCGTCGATGAGAGTCCATCCGTCGCGGGCGAGAATGCCGTCTTCCATCTCGATTTTCTTGTTGTCGGAAAGGGGGCCATGGTATTCGCCGATACATCCGTCGAGAGTGCGGTATGTGCCTTTGAGATTTGATTTCTGCTCTATGCCGGGCTTCCATGTGAATTGGAAAGCGCCTTTCACGCCGCTTATACTCATGTTGTCGGCAGTGAACTTGCCGCTGCCTTTGCGGTAGCGCAGTTTCACTTTGGGAGTGGTGATTTCAATCCAGTTACCGTTTTTGACCTTGTAGGGCACCTCGGGGTAGTCGCGCACAACGGCAACCTGCGACTTGTCGTTGACAAATTTACCGTCGGGGGCGTACTCCATACGAATCGAGGCGTCGGTGATTACGGTGAAGCGAACATTGTCGTCGGAATAGGCAATATTGTCAGCCGCCGAGGCGAGCATTGCGCCAAAGGCGACAGCGGCTGAGAAGAGGGCAATCAATCGTTTCATATTTTTATTGTTGGTTGTTGGTGGTTTGTGGTTAGGGGTTGAGTTTGCCGAGGGTAGAGAGGACGAGCGCTTCCATCACATCGTATCCTGCGGCGAGGGGATGTACGCCGTCGGTAGAGTACGCCTCGGGTAGCGAAGCTCCGTCGGCTGCCACCATGGCAGGATAATAGTCGATATAGGGGATATGATGTCGGCGGGCATAATCTTCGAGACGCTTGTTGAGAGCAGTGATACGCGCCGGAGCGTCTTTGACAGCAGGACGCCACCCGAAAGCCGCAGCCGGCAATACCGAGCTCATTATGGGGCGTATGCCATTCTTACGGGCGAGGTCAACCATGGCAATGATATTAGCAACTGTGAGGTCTTCATCGTAAGAGCCGTCGTTTTCGGCGCAATCATTGGTGCCGGCGTTGATAATCACATATTCGGGTCTGAGGTCGATGATATCGCGCTTAAATCGCCCGAGCATTTTTGTAGAGGTCTGCCCGCTAATGCCGCGGCCGGCAAACTTGTTGTCGGCGAAGAAGCGTGGATGTACTCTGAGCCAATTCTCGGTTATCGAATTGCCCATGAATGCGACCTTGCACCAGCGCGCGTTCTGAAAAATCTCAGGATAAGAGCGTATGAAATATGTAGGAGTGGCGCTCCAAGCGTGGCAATAGCTGTTGAGAGGATGGAAATCGTAGGGCGAGATGAAATCGTCGGCGGGGTCGTATGCCTCCCAGAAAGTGTCGGCGCCTTTGTCAACCATTCCACCCCAGTAGTCAACCAAAGCCTTGCGGGCGCGGTCAGGCATACCGCAGTCGATCAGCGACTGGATATAATAGTGGTAGAGGTAAGGGGTTCCGGGGGTGCATACATCGGGGAGGGTCTCCAGAGCCGCCAAGGCACGCCTGCCTTCTGCCTGAGTGGCTATACCACCGAGAATCATCCATATCTGCGAGGCGTATGACACCTGCGGGTCGTTGCGGCCCACGAATACACCGCGCTTCTTATCGTAGAAAGCGGAGCGGGCAGCCTTGCGCATTTTCTTTGCCAAGGCGGGGATATCGGAAATCTCATCGCGTTTTCCGAGCATGTCGGCAAGCTCGAGAGTCTGATTGAGAGCGAATAGCGCGAGGCCTTGCGCCGCCACTTCTTTCACGAGGTCTTCCTTCCAATCGAAGAATACCCACCATTCGCTGTCAAGGCGGTCGAAGTCAATCAGCCCGTCGTCGCCGGTATAGTCGCGCACAATATCGAGCTGACGTTTGGCTACGGGCCAGAGATCGGCTACGGTGGCAGTATCGCCGGTGGCCTTGAGATAGTCGCGGAGGCATGCGTTGAAGAGCAGAGAGTACTCATAGAGGAATTGCTTCTCCTGCGGGCGTGGCTTGGGCCGCTCCACGACGGTGGCGAGGAGGAAGCCGTTGTCGTCGGCGAGGCCGGCAAGCAGGTATAGACAGCGCTTGGTAAGGTCGTGGCTTTGGAATGTGCAGTTGTTGGCCATGGCCTCAAGATAAAGGTCGCCGATCCACAGACGACGGTCGCGCTTGGGTCCGTCTTCATATACAGTCTGCATACACTCGCTGAGAGTGTTGAGGCTCACCCGGTCGATATCGGCTATGACAGGGTCAACCGTTGCCGGGAGAGGTTCGGGCGAGGCGGCGGCCGACGTGGTGGCCTTGCAGGTCATGTTATGGATATTAAACTCATAGTAAGGCGAATAGGCAAGCAGCTCTATTTTCACGTATCTGAATGACAGGCGACGGTCGATGGTAATGGTATCGGGAATCTCAACCATGGTCACAATCTCATCCTGCAGCCAAGCCCGACTCAGTTTGCCGTGGTAAGGATCGAAAGGCTCAGACACCTCGCAGGGCATTTCGCCGAAAGTGAGCTTGAGGCGCACCGGGCCGTCGGCAACCTTGTCGGTGGTGCGGATACTGAAAGAGAACGTACCGGTAAGGTGCTTTCCGAAATCCACAATGGCGGTCTTTACCTCGCTGAAAGGGGCGCGGTAGAGCGAGTCAATGCTATAAGCGGGCACGGCCTTGCGGTGTTGGTAGGCTGTGCTGTCATCGACAATCTCAACGACTCCTACAGGCTCCTGTTCAGACACTGCGAGCCGGGGAGTGCTCTCATCGGCGATTGCCAGCCAGCGCTGCCGGTCGGCCTGATAGTAAACATCGGCAGCAGCCGAAAGCATGGCTGCGATGAAGACCGACAAAATCAATAATCTTTTCATAGTGCGGTATTGTTGACTGTCACTTTGGCGCTGCGGATATATCTTATCGGCTCCACACCGGCCTTGACAGGATATTTTACATTATCAAAAACAGCCGAGGCCACATTGTCGAAAATAAATACGGGACGGATGTCGCCATCTGCGGCGCATGAGAGAGTGATATTTTCAAAAGTGACATCAAGCACATTATTCACATACCACCCCCAGCACGGCAGCTCGCGGGCGTCGACGTCGGGTTGGCTTATCGGCATGTCGGCCAGAGAGCGGTCGGCGTTGCCGGCATACTCAATATCTATATCCTTGAAGGAAACATTTGCGAACTCGCCGCCTTTCCAGCTCTCGATCGACGAGGCATAGCGGTTGACACGAGTAGCCTTGAGGCGCTCCACCCGGATGTCGCGGCCGTTGTTGCCCTCGTTGAGGATAAACATCAGCGGGTTGTTGACATTATCTACGGTTATGTCGGAAATGGTGACATTGCGGACATCGCCGGGAGCCTTGCCCCAACCGCCGGGCTGAAGAAGAATTGCCGAGAGCATGTTGGTGCGTCGGAGAGCGCCCGATGTGCGGTGGGGATACTCGCCCGGGCCATGGAAACGGCAGCCCGACACGGTGAGACCGTCGCAGGGCATAATCATGCGAATACCGTTGCAAGAGGTGTTGATGTCGCAGTCAGAAATCACCATGTCGTGCCAGAAACCTCCTGCAATGGCGTCGTCGCCGGTGCGGAAAGAGCAGTTGCGTATCTGCACGTGTTCGCCGCCACGGATATGGATTCCATCCCAGCCCTGACTGATGTCAAGATTGCTGAAAACGGCATTTTCAATCTCATAGCACATCACGGCATAATTGGAGGCACATTCGATATTTATATCAGAGAGCGAGAAATTACGCGACTCTCCGATTATTATAGTGTGCGGGCCACGCATTTTCTCTTCGCCGTTGGGGTCGAAAACGTGGCTGCCGTCGATGGTACCTTCGCCTTCGATGGCGAAGTTGCTGATACCGGCGGCGAGGAGGAGCACTTTATTCCAATTGGCGTCTTTGGAGCTGTTGGCATTGTCGCCGCCTTCACCGCTGTCGTAGCGGCTGAGATCTTTGGAGGGTATAAAGGATGTATAGTCGGCGGGAGAGTCACTTCCTTTGAGCACAGCCTTCGGCGCGAGGTGCAGGGTGACATTGCTGCGCAATTGCACAGTGCCGCTGACAAAGACACCCTCGGGAACCGCGACAATGCCGCCGCCCTTGTCAGAGCAATCTTTTATGGCAGCGTTGATGGATTGAGTGTTTATGGTGCGACCGTCGCCTACAGCGCCGAAGTCTCTGATGTCGACAAGGGCCCGCGGGGCGGCTGCCGCACAGATACCGGCAAACAGAAGCAAGGTGTTGACAGCTATTCGTTTCATTTGGTTTATTATTATTTCAGGTTAGAATTATCGGCATGTGAGGCAAGCCATATCATAGAATATGAAATGCTCTCTCCGGGGGCTATAGAGCAGAACCGTCCGTGGGTCTCGAGCTCTACATAGCTTCCTGCCGGAGCGCAGTACACCTCGAGCTCGCCTTGCCCGTCCGGGACTTCCGCTGCCTCGATATCGGGATAGCAGATTATCAGGTCAACATTCTCACGGCGGTGAGCAAGCCATCCTCCGGTCGCTGAGAAGTATTGTTTCCACGCTTTCTCCTCTTTCAATACATTCTGGTCAATCCATCGGCAGCCATTGCCCTCTTCAGGGAAAAAGGTGAGGCCGGGGAGCACCCTGAGCACACTCCACGGAGCGAGAGCCATCACACTGTCGGAGACATTGGTGAGCTCATAGCGCACCGACAGAGCCTCAAGCCCGTCGACAGGGCGATATTCTTTGGTGACTTTCAAGCCGCCGGATGAAGCGGGGCTTTCGAGACGCAATACGTCGCCTGCGGTGAGAGCGCTGTATTCCACGGTGTCGAACACAGGGTTTTCGGGCCAGAAATTTGCCTGCGGAGAAATCCAGAGCGTAGAGCCATGAAAGCGGGGATTGACTTCGGGCGAGGTGAGCAGGTCGACACCGCCATAGCTCATGGCGGTCACCCTGCCGGCAAGTGCTGCGTCGACAGCGAGCACTAAGCCGCCGTTGCACAAACGGTAGATGTCGCCCTCGGCATGCCAAGGGCTTTGCCCTGACATTGCCAAGGGAATCGCAGCGAAGAGAATTACAGCCCGGAGCGCTTTCATGAGTGTTCGCTATCCATCTCAAACACCAGAGAGGCACCGCGGGCGAGGTCTTCATCGGTGATAAAGAGTTTGTCGTAAGGTTTGCCGTCGAGAGTCACGGATTTCACATATATGTTCTCGGGCGACAGATTGCGACATTCCACCGTGAATGTCTTGTCGCCTACATTCATTGCAGCGCGGGGCACCATGGGGCGACCGAGGGCATAGACTCCCGACGCCGGGTTGACGGGATAGAAGCCCATAGCGCTGAATACATACCAAGCCGACATCTGGCCGCAGTCATCGTTGCCGCACAGGCCGTCGGGGTCGGCGGTATAGAGAGTGGTCATTATATTGGCGAGCTGCTCCTGAGTCTTATGCGGCTCACCGGCATAATTGTAGAGATACGCCACGTGGTGGCTTGGCTCGTTGCCGTGGGCATACTGGCCTACAAGGCCTGTGATATCGATGGGCACATCGGCTCCCGACATTGCCGAGGTGCTGCAGAAGAGGCTGTCGAGAGCCTGCCCGAACTTCTGAGGTCCTCCGTGGAGAGCCATAAGCCCCTCTACATCGTGGGGCACAAAGAATGAGTATTGCCAAGAGTTACCCTCTACCCAGTCGCACTCGCCGTAGGAAGAGTAAGTGGGGTCGAACGGGCGGCGGAAAGAGCCGGTGGCAGAGCGGCCGTTCATGAGGCGGTAGTCGGGATCGAAATAATTGGCATATCCACCGGCGCGCTTGCTGAAATATTCGTAGTCATCATCGTAGCCGAGGGCTTTGGCCATGCGGGCAATGCACCAGTCGTCGTAGCAATATTCAAGAGCCGTCGACACCGATTTATTGTATTTATCAAAAGGAATATAGCCATACTTCTTGAGCTCGGCCACACCGAAATCATCCTGCAGGGCAGAGGTCTTCATGGCGAGGTATGCTCTCTCGGGGTCAAAGCCCTTGCAGCCCTTGAAATAGGCGTCGGTAATTACAGGCACGGCATGGTAGCCTATCATGCAGTTAGTCTCGCTTGACCACAGAGGCCATACGGGCAGGAGGCCATACTCATCATAGTGTGCGAGCATGGAGTTGACTATATCGGCGGTAGTGTCGGGAGCGATCAGAGCAAGAAGAGGATTCTGCGCACGGAAAGTATCCCACAACGACATGACTGTATAGTTTGTGAATCCGTCGGCCTTGTGGATATTCTTGTCGGCACCGCGATATGAGCCGTCGACATCGTTATAGAGGCACGGAGTGAGCAGCGAGTGATAGAGGGCGGTGTAGAAAATCGTTTTTGTAAGCGAATCGGCGTCGACGTCGATAGCGGCCAGACGCTCGCTCCATGCCCGGCGCGCTTTGCCATGCAGCTCATCGAAAGAGAGGTCTGCGGCCTCGGCCTCAAGGTTTGCCAAGGCATTTTCGACACTTACGGCCGAAATGCCTACCTTAATCTCAACGGCCTCACCGGTAGCCGTCTCATAATTGAGTATGGCCTTTATATTGTCGCCGGCGATCTTTGAAGTATCAACAATGATATCGTCGGAAATCAGATTGGCGCTCAGGAACGGGCTTGAGAGGCGCATTGCAAAAAACAACTGCTGCTCGCTCCAGTATTTTTCGCCGGGCTCACCCCAGCCTTTCGACTTGCGGCTGCCAACGACAGTGGTGCCGTCGAGAATCTCGAGCGAGGTGGCGACAACGGTATCGGTGGTATAATGATGAGAGAGGTCTATCATGATATGGGCGCGGCTGTCGGCGGGGAAAGTGTAGCGGTGCACACCGCAGCGGGGGGTAGCCGTGAGCTCGGCAAGGATATCATAATCTTTGAGGCGCACACGGTAATAACCGGGCGAGGCGAGTTCGTCGTCGTGGCTGAAACGCGAGCGGTATCCGGCGTCGGGATTATCCGAAGACCCGGGCTGCAGCCTCAGGTCGCCGGTAAAAGGCATAACAAGCACATCCATGAGGTCAGAGCGGCCTGTGCCGGAAAGGTGAGTGTGGGAAAATCCGATTATCGTGCTGTCGGAATAGTGGTAGCCCGAGCAGCGGTCCCAACCTTCGAGACCGGTATCTGGGCTGAGCTGCACCATACCCATAGGCATGGAGGCACCGGGGAAAGTGTGGCCGTGGCCACCGGTGCCGATGAACGGATTCACATAATCACAAGGGTCGGCGCCGGCCGGCTTGCTATCCGAACAGGCCGCGGCCGACATAGCCAGCAACAGCCCTATTCCAATCTTAACAAGAGATATATTCGTTTTCACAATTGCAATTATTAATGTTGTTGGTTTGTTGGCGGTGGTAAGCAATCCACACCCGGGAAACTTTTAATTATGTTTCGCAAGCGAAACTTGTTTATTTTGAGTTAACAGGTTTAAGGAGTTTAGTTATATATTGGTAAAAATAAACATTTTAAACTATATAAACTGCGCTGAAAGCGCTTTAAACCTCAAGTTTTCAAATTGCAAGGCAACTTGTGAAACTTGAACTTCTGATATTTCAATCGGGGTAGTATGTCGGCACATTGTTGTCGTGGAGGTCTTTGCCGCCACCTACTATCACAGAGCGGCGGAAGCGTCCGGGCTCGGCGGGTGTGATATTGAGCAGACAAGCGGGGTCGTCGGTGACCGGAGCAGAGAGTTCACCTTTGCCATTGCCATTGACTGCACAAACGGCATAAAGAGCTGCTCCGTCGCGGCGGCTGCTGTCGGTATATTCAGTAGCGCCACCCGAATAGATCAGTTCATAGTCGCGTCCGGGAAGTTTGCGGTAGAGGCGATAAGTATCGCAGCCGAGCACACGGCCCCAAGAGAGAGTACGGGTGTCGCAGTCGGTTGTCACCTCAAGTCCGGCAGGCGCAGCGGGTAGCTCTGAGGTGAAATATACGGGATATATCACCGACGGGGCGCTCTCCTTGTCGCGGTTTGCAGCCTTGACGCGGACATATCCTTTGCCCTCGCCATGGAGCGGCTTGAGGACAATCGTTCTTGCGCCGGAGCGCTTGATATTATCCCAAGAGCGGCCTTGGTCGGTGCTGTATTCATAGATATATGAAGAGGCCGATGGCACGGGATTGACAGCCACAGCGACAGTGCCTTTTCGGTTTTCGGTATATGCTATTTCAGGAGCCGGCATGTCGGGAAGGCCTTTGGTGATATTCCACAGGTGCGCTCCGGCGGGGAAGTCTACCGTCAGGCGTGTACCCGCGGGTTTTATATTCTGACGCACACCGTCGATATACACCGCAATTCCCTTGGGGAGATCGTTCCATTCAAATTCAACGGTAGCGGCTTCGGGGGCGAATACACGTCCGCTTATCTCGTCGTAGGCGGCAATCTTTGCGTTAATGCCAAGGCGTCCGCCGGGCACGCTGACAGCGAAGTTGCCGTCGGCTATCCTCTTGCCATGGAAGAGCGCCCACTCCTGCTTGCCGTCGGTCAAAGCGCGGGCATAGCCTGCCGTGCCGGCAAAGGAAATGCTGTCGTCGCCGAGGCGCACTGCGGTATTTACCTGAGTGTCGGTGATGAAGATATGGTCGCGCAATCCTGCGGGCGATGTCACCACACATCCGTAGGGAGCTTTTTGGGTTGTGTAGCCTTTTTTGTGGGAGACAAAGGTGAGGAAGTCGCCGGTGCCGTCGAACCACACACCCTTTGTGCGCGGGCCTGTGATGTGAATCTCATCGGGCTTTGTGTCCCAGAAAACGTAGCCGGGGCCACCTCCCTTTACATTCTGCAGGTCGGGGAAATCATCTTCAAGATGGGTGAACCAACTGAAGCGACCGGCGATATTCTGATTGAACACATCGTCGAAAATCATGAAATAGTCGTTGCCGAGGAGCATAATGCTGCGGCTCTGATATTCGGGCCACGAGTATGCGCTCTGCTCCGAGGCCGTGATACGGGCGAATTGACCGCTGCCGAGGTCGTAGAGCGGCTCGGTGAGGTCGTTGCGGCCGATAGCCTTGAAGCGTCCGTCTTTGAAGACACCGAAGCCGGTTGCGAGGTCGGTGTCGTTGAGGCGTCGGTCGCCGATGTCTTCCTTGTCGTTGTTGCTGAATGATTTGCCGTCGGCATAGAAATAAACAGTACCGCAGCCGCCGTCGCCTGTAATACCCCAGCGGTAGTTGGGGCCGTTGTCGACCTGCATAAGGTGTACCGACAATTCCTCATCCTTGTCGGCTCCGGCACGCAGCACTACGCCGCTGCCGGTGTACTTGCTGCTTCTCAGAGAGGGAGGAGTGCCGGTGTCGAGGCTGTCGACATACATGAAACTGAATGAATTTTCATCGGTGGTGAAAAATTCGGTATCCATATAGTCGGGGCGTGCGACATATCGTATATTCTCCGACAGGAGAGGATCGTAATTCTCGAGCTCCTTACCCAACAGCCAATAACCGCTCGGCGGAAGGCGGCGCACGGCATGAGCACCCAGCGGCGGCATAACGCGTACGCTGCCGCGGTCGGGCGTGGCTATGCCCCAGTAGATACGGCCTTCGTATTCGCCTTTCTCATTTTTATAGAAATCAGCCGATTCGCCTGCGAACGGAGCAGAGAGAGAGTTCATCACATAGTCGGCAAGGCGCGCCATCTTGGGCGAGGCCAGGCGGTTTTTACCGTCGTAATAGCGCTCGGCCAGATAGTTGGCACGGAGCATAGGGCGCATAGCTGCCCATATATAGGTGCTGAGGTTTTCGGTCCAACGTCCGCCACGCGAGTCCCACGCTTTCACATCGGGGCGTACATGATACTGCATGTTGAGGTCGATATGCTTTTCAAAGACATCAGCCCAACGGGCGGCCTCGGGATGGTCGGGGAAAAGATATGCCGCGAAAGCGGGCACCGACTTGACATCGGCGAGGAAATTGGGATGTCCGCCGAGCATGTGGCGCATGGGCATGTATTCCTCCCCTGCAGCCACGTATGCATGGACGAGGAACATGGCCGTGAGGCGGCGCCGCAGCTCATCAGACATCTGCGGGCGGAGCACACTCATCAGCCCGGTGTAGTCTTCATAGAAGAGGCGCGAGGATGTAGGGCCGTAGCCGCTGTCCTGACATGTGCCGCTGCACGGGAGCTCGTTGGAGAAGCGTCCGTAGAAGAATTGCTGCTCAAACTCGGCGGGGGTCACATTGTGGCGGTTGTCAAAAACATTCTTCGCCACAGTGAGACTGTCGGGGTATTCGAGCTGCCAGTTTTTCACGTCGTCAAGACAGATGGTGCTGTATCTGTTCTGGAGGAATGTATTATATGACTGCGGCCCCATGACAGCCTGATACCGGGCTCCGGAGGGAGCTGTGTGGGGTACGGAGAGTTCTTCAAGTTTTTCAATATGGTCGATGTCGAGATTATGGGGATAGAAGCTTATAGCCGATGTGCGGGTGCCGTCGACGAGCGGATAAGCCCAACGCAGACGGCCGTCGCGGCAATACATCTTTATACTCAATGTGTGGGGATCTACCCAGATTGGATACTGCCGGTTGTCCCAGCCGTCGATACCGCGCACGAAGAGGCCTATGGAGCGGTCGGCGGCGGGATCCCAGAACACTGCCGACGTGACATTGTCTTCAGCAGGCCAGTTGCCGTAGATACCCACATCGAAGGGCACGCGGCCTGTGGTGTCGGTGCTCGCAATAATGCCGTGGTGTGAATTGAGGGTAGCTTTGTCGGCCTCTTCCCAGTCGTAAAGGTCGAAGCCTTTTGCACCTGCCTTGGGGGCACCGTAAGGGTGGTTGGGTGCCTGACGGTGTGTCGGGTTGAAGCCGGTCCAGTCGATTGTCCACTGCCGTGAGCCGTCAGAGCCGAAGCCATCCATGGTCTCGGAGAGCTCTACGAAGTCGTATCCGTCGATACATCTAACCACCGATTTATATACCGACTTATCGGGCATGGCATACACCAGCTCGAACTCAGCGAAAAGAGGGCCGTCGGCTGTCATAGTGGTAGAGAGCACGATATCGCCTTTGCCGGAAGTCAATGACGATTTACCATACCATTTACCCGAGCCGTCGGAAACAGAGTATACCGGGCCGGGTACCTCTCGCCCGGACGCCGAGGCCGGAATCTTTACAGAAAATTTGCTTGTGGAGACCTCATAAAAACCGTCGGAGAGCTTTACCGGAATTTTAGCGGCAGAAGAGGCTGCCGGCATAAAGCCGAACTCCCTACGTGCGCCCGATGGCAAGTCGGTCTTGATATATAAATGCCTCGCGCCATCATGGCTGTAGACCTGAAACGGTACGATTGTGCCGTCGGCTTTATCGACAAGGCGCAGATTGGCGGAATCAATATCGGTATCTGCCGGGATATCATATTCGAGCAATGTAGCCGGCCACTAATACAAGGGGTGTGAAAGCTTATCCTCGAGCACCACCCCGGCACCATGCCGATTGATATCAACAACGGGATTAGCGCCCCGGGCACAGGCCGACAACACTGCAAGCAATAAAAAAATACTGATGACTGATCTCATGTTTCTATATTTAAGGCATTATATTTTGCTGCGGCAAAGATAGGCATTATATATAACAGGTATCCAACTAAAACACGAATAAATTAGCGACAAAAAGGCTCGAAACAATACTCTGAGGGCAATCCAAGCCGAAAAACAGCTTTTAATCGGAGAAAACGGGCAAATTTGGCATAAAGGTGAAATTTTTGAATTTTGCCATATCACAGAAATTCTTTAAATTTGCATTGCATCTATTTTTTGAAATCAGTTTTTTTAAACCAGTATACCATGAGCACACTTCCCAATCAAGGGTATGTAAAGGAAATAATCAAGGAATATAACGAACGGTTGCAGTCGTGGGGTCACTCAGACACATGGAATCTCACCCAGTTCAAGACACTGGCGAACATGTTGAATGAAGCGACCAATATCAACATCAATGCCGCCACCCTCAAGCGTTTTTTCCAGCAGCATACCGGCAATCCGCAGATGGCCACCAAGGAAGCTCTTTGTATATATTTAGGATATAAAGGCTATACTGATTTTGTGATGCGCAAGGAGGCCGAAATGCAGAAGCGTGCGGCGGCTGAGCCCGACAGCACAGCGGCTGCCGAGCCCGACGACATCGCCGACGAGAGCCCTGAGGCAGAAGAAACCGAGGAGCCGGCCGCAGCAGCCGCACAGGCGGAAGCAAAGCCCGAGATAAAAGCGGCTCCGGAAGCCCCGAAGCCGGCGGCGACAGGCGAGGATATCACTCCGGTGCAGGAATATATACGCCATCATCAGAGATCGAGGAAATATCTTGCAGTGCTCGTTTTTGCTACATTGATAGTGCTTGGAATAATTGCCTACCGCTATTGGCTTAAAGATGTCTACATCGACTATCTGCTGTCGAAGATAGAATTTTCGGTGTCGCCCGAAAGCGGGAATTCGCCCCTTACAGTGTCGTTTTCCTACGATATCCCTCAGAAGTTGATGAAAGACATCACCATCGGCTATGTAGAGGCCAACGGCGATGTCACCGAACGCAAACTGCCCGAAAACATGCACTCTGTCAACACCACGTTTATCTACGAGGGCGAGGGCTTCGCATACCTTAAATATAAGGATGAGGAGATACGGCGTCTGGCTGTGAACAGCCATAAACCCGGATGGTCGGTGTCGGTGCGCGATGAGCGGCGCAATTTCTACAAGACCTACACCATCGACGAGGTTGTCAGACCCGGAGAAGGCTATATAAGCCTGCCCTTCGACAGTATACCTGAGGAAGCGCGCACCAATCACATGTTTGTGACATATACCTACTTCAAGGAAAATCTTATCGACGGCGACAACTTCATCATCGAGGCCAATGTGCGCAATTCCGCCGAAGAGCATGCCATACCTTGCAGCGATATTATAATGTATATAGGCTCTGACGCCGCCACCCATGGTTTCGCAATGAACGAGCAAGGCAACGCTTTCATAAAATTCATCAGCAGTGAAAACGAGATGAAGGGCGACACCCACTCTTTTGACCTCGCCAATTTCTCGGCCACGCCTTGGCAGGTGATGAAAATTGTGGTGGAAAACGGCCAGTCGAAATTCTATATCGACAACAAGCTCATCCACGAAATGGAGTATGAGCAGCCTGTAGGGCCTGTAGACCAGCTCATATTCCGCTTCAAAGGCTGCGGCGCCGTAGATTGGGTGCGTCTATCCAAATCTGACGGCACGGTAGTGTTTGAAGAGACTTTCGGTCAGGAATAAATATTGGCGTTCGGCGAACGCTACAATACCCACGAGAGGCGGACGCGCGAAGACGCGTCCATGCTGAGTATCAGCGGGTTGGCAGTTTTGATTCAGTTGCGAGGCTGATACTTTGTAATTATTTTTAAGTGGGGGTGAAAAAATTTATTAAGGGAATGTTGGTTTATTGGGAAAAAGTTTTATCTTTGCTGCCGAAAAACAATTCTAAATTCAAGTTTTTCAAATTGCCTTGCAACTTGAAATCTTGATGTTTATGGCGCTTTCAGCGCAGTTTATGTAGTTTAAAAAAGTTTAGATTTACCAATATGTGTAGCTAAACTCCCTGACCGCGTTAAACTCATAATAAACAAGTTTCGCTTGCGAAACTTAATTTATCACCTTAAATACCTTTACCACAATGATTATCGGCATTCCAAAAGAAATCAAAAACAACGAGAACCGCGTCGGCATGACGCCCTCGGGTGTGAAAGAACTGGTAAGACACGGCCATACCGTGTATGTGCAGCACACAGCCGGCGAAGGAAGCGGCTTCTCCGATGAGGCCTACGTCAAGGCCGGCGCCACCATCTTGCCCGGCATTGCCGATGTCTATGGGGCAGCCGAGATGATTATCAAGGTCAAGGAGCCTATCGAGCCTGAATATGCGCTTGTGCGCCCGGGTCAGGTGCTGTTCACCTACTTCCATTTCGCCTGCGACCGCGCACTCACCGACGCCATGCTTGCCTCGGGGGCTACCTGCATTGCCTACGAGACTGTCACTGACCGCAGCGGCCATCTGCCCCTGCTCATACCTATGAGCGAGGTTGCCGGCCGCATGAGTGTGCAGGAGGGCGCGCGCTTCCTTGAGAAGCCTCAGGGCGGCAAGGGTATTCTCTTGGGCGGCATCCCGGGCGTGAAGCCGGCCAAGGTGCTCATTCTCGGCGGCGGCGTGGTAGGCCGCAACGCTGCCCTCATGGCTGCCGGCCTCGGAGCCGATGTCACCATCACCGATATTTCGCTGCCTACGCTGCGCCACCTTTCGGAGGTTATGCCGGCGAATGTGAAGACGCTGTTCTCCTCACGCCACAATATAGAGCAGGAGCTGCCGGCGGTAGACCTCGTGATAGGCTCGGTGCTTATCCCCGGCGCCAAGGCTCCTCATCTTATCACACGCGACATGTTGGCGCTCATGCGTCCGGGCACGGTGCTCGTCGACGTCGCCATCGACCAAGGCGGCTGCTTCGAGACCTCGCATGCCACCACTCACTCCGACCCCATATATACGGTTGACGGCATTGTGCACTATGCCGTGGCCAACATCCCCGGCGCTGTGCCCTTTACCTCTACACTCGGCCTCACCAACGCCACCCTTCCCTACGCGCTCCGCCTTGCCGACAAGGGCTGGCGACGCGCATGTGCCGACGACCCCGGGCTTGCCGAGGGCGTCAACATCACCGACGGCAAGGTCACCTATCCCGGCGTGGCCGAGGCTTTCGGAATGACATGCTTTAAGATTGATTTTTAAGTTTAAGGTTGGTGGTTGGTGGGGTTTGGTTGGTGGTGTGTGGTTGGTGGGCAGCGAGTTAGTTTTTGATGTATCAGCAGTAATTCGCTGCCCACAAACCACCAACTACCAACCATTGCCTACCAACCACTGCCCACAAACCACCAACTACCAACCATTGCCTACCAACCACTGCCTACCAACCACCAACAACTATGTTAAAAATCGGCTTTCAGGGGCCGATTTTTTAATTTTCTATTGCCCGAAATGACAAAAAGCTATAACTTTGTATTATAAAAATCGTCACTTCCGCAGCACAGAGAGTATTGCAAGGACGACAGCAGCCCCGGTGGAGCACCCTCGCAGGTGCCTGACGATGGAATAGCCTGATCGGCAATGGGCGCTGTCAATCAAGAGCTTGCGACACTCGGCGCGGAGCCGCTGCCAGACAGTCATCGACGGGTAGGAGTTCTTCCACCCCGGGATTATCTTTTTTGTATAACGCCAAGCTTTCAGTAATCGCGACCTAAGTCGAAAAGCAGGCAGACATGGCAGGCAGACCTTTGATTGCTCAATATCGATTTGAGCAATACCTAATGCTTATGCCATGATACAAAAAATCCCGTCACACTCTCCCCTCTTCAGCTTTTCGACTTTCATTGCACTATCGATTGCCGGCGTTGTAACTGACGCACCGACAAACCAATCAACAGATACACTACGCAATGAAAAGACTTATCAAATCTATCCTTACCATAGCGGCCATCGCGGCCATATCACTCAGCGCCACAGCGCGGACTTCCTACCGCGGATTTGTGGACATCGACCCCACAATTGCCATATCATACAGTTCGGTCAACCCTTCCGAATGTACCCTCTACGACAAGCCCGCAGACTTCAACGTCATGTTCACCACAACCCACGGCGTTCAGCTCAACCGCCACTTCTTCATAGGAGCCGGTGCAGGATTCATTTTAGGTACATCAGATGGAAAAGCTCGCAGAATCAACCCCTCACAACCGGATTCTGAGACAGCTACAGAACTCAACCTCTACGTTCCGGCTTTTGTCGCCGCCCGTTGGGACTGGAACATTGCAGCAAAAGTATCACCCTTCGTTTCATGCAAACTCGGCTATAGCCTCGGCGTAGCTGAGAATGGCTCTTATAATGTGGTTGGACCGGACGGCTACGGGGTAGGCGCATTAGAGGCCAATTCCGGATTTTTCTATCAGCCCACTGTAGGTGTACGTTTCCGTCTACACCACCATGTAGGACTTAATCTTGGTCTTACCTTATATCCGTCATATTACAAAACCGATGTTGACGACGGCGGACAATACGGCAAAGGTTTCTCCGCCACCTACTCACGTCTGAACTTCGGCCTCAACCTCGGCATAGATTTCTAAAGACCTTAAGGCACGAAGCCAAACAAGCACCTATTGATGAAGAAACTGTTAACTCTTATTCTTTTTACCCTCTCCACCGTCGCGGCTTTCGCCGGCAAGGATGTGGTGATTGACGGCGTGCGATTCTCACTGATGGGCAACAACACCATCAAGTGCTCGGCCGCCGACAAGAAAGGGCTCGTAGATGTCGTCATCCCGGCAAAAATCGAAATCGAGGGCCTGCCATATCTCGTAGTCGAAATCGACAAAGAGGGCTTCAAGGGCTGCAAGAACCTGCGCTCGGTGGTGGTGCCGAATACACTTAAGACTATCCGCGAGTGCGCTTTCTGGAATTGCCCGGCACTGGAGAGCGTGGTATTGCCGGATGAGTGCGAGGTGGAGATATCGAAGGGCAGCTACGGCTACGACCGCTTCGGCGTGTTCCATGAGTGCAAGGCGCTCAAACGCATGCGCGGCACCACCAAGATGTATCCCGACTACTTCACCCTGACCGCGCTCTACGACTGCAAGGAAGTGCCGGCCTACGATATCATCCGCAGCCTCGACGACGCCAAACGCCGCGCGGCGACAGTCAACACCAATTTCGCCGACTTCGCGACAGCCCGCGTGAAGAAGCCGGTAGAAGACTGGCAGCGCCGCAAGGTCTACGAGACCATGGCCCAGTGGGAGGCGCGCGTCACCGAGGCCAACCGCACCAAGATGATTGACGAGGCGATAGCCGAATCGCGTGCTGAATTTATCAAGACTTTCGCCCCAATGGCTGTCAAAGGCGTGATAGAGGAGTATAACGCCGACTATGGCTTCTACTCGATCTATCTCGGCGAATTCGGCACGGTGTATGCCTCAGTGCCTGCCGGCGAGGCCAAAGACTTCGCCGAGCGCTGGAAAGAGGTGGTGATAAAGCCTGAATTCGGTATTCTCGACAATGCCTTGGGCATACTGTCGTGCAGCTTCGAGCTTGGCGACAAGGTGTATAAGTCGCCTTCGTCGTATACCGACGATGATTTCAGCCCCATCGCCATGACTGTGACCCCGCTCTCGGCAGTGCGCGAGTATGAGCTCGCCGCAGCCCGCCGCAGCGAGGCCAAGGAAGAGAAGCGCAGCTACGAGACGGATATCATCGATATCGACATACCGGGCGCCGAGAGCGACAACCCGCGCACATTTGCCGTGATTATCGGCAACGAGAACTATCAGCGTGTGGCCCATGTAGACTATGCGATGAACGACGCCCGCATATTCGCCAAATATTGCGAGCGTACCCTCGGCATACCCGAAAGCAACATCCGCACCTACTACGACGCCACCTTCGGCGACATCCTCGCCGCCATGGACGACGTCAAGAATATCGCGGACGCATTCAACGGCGACATTGACATAATCTTCTACTACGCCGGGCACGGCATGCCCGACGAAAGCAACCGTAACGCCTTCCTCATACCAATCGACGCCACCGGCACCCAGCCCGAAGCCTGCTATCCGCTGAGCCGTCTCTACGGCCAGCTCAGCGAGCTGAAGGCCAAGTCGGTAGTGGCGTTTATCGACGCATGCTTCAGCGGCTCGCTCCGCGGTGATGGCATGCTCGCAAGCGCACGCGGCATAAAAATCAAACCGCGTGAAATACCTGCCAAGGGCAACTTGGTGGTACTCTCGGCCGCCTCCGGCGACCAGACGGCTTTCCCCTACCATGAAAAGGGGCACGGCCTTTTCTCCTACTATCTGATCAAGAAAATCAACGAATCGAAAGGAGAGGCCACTCTTGGCGAAATCGCCGACTATGTGTCGTCGGAGGTAGCCAAGCAGGCGGTAGTCGTCAACCAAAAGCCGCAGACACCGGGCGTGAAAGCCTCGCTCGACCTCGGCACAGCATGGCGCGAGCTCAGACTCCGCCCGTAAGAAGTATATTGTAAGCAAGCAGGAGGCTATGCCACTTCAATTTGGCATGGCCTCCTGTTGTGCGTGTATGCCCCGAACGGGCTACGCCCGTTCCCTCGACGAAAGATGACAAACCGACATATTATTTTTGTGAAAAATAATTTTTGCAGAAAATAATTTATTATTATTTTTGCAGAAAATAATTTTTGTAAAAAATAATCTATGGAATTTCTTGACCGCAAAGAAGAGATAGCCGAGTTGCGACGTGTACTCGACAGTGACACGTCGCCAAAATTTGTCGTTGTCTTCGGTCGTCGCCGATTAGGTAAATCTACCCTTATCAAGCGGGTATTAGGGCGCGAGGATATCTACTATATGGCCGGCGATCTGGTAGACAAGGTGCAGCTTGAAATGCTGCAGGAAGTGCTTGCTCAAAAATTCCCTGAAATAGGCCTGGCAGATTTCGCAGGATGGGAGGAACTCCTGCTGATGGTAAACCGGCTGACAGAAAAGCAATTCACCCTTTGCCTCGATGAATTTCCATACATGGTGAAACACTCACCGGAATTGCCGTCGGTGATCCAACGCCTCATCGACAGCAAGACACTTAAATACAATCTTGTGATATGCGGCAGCTCCCAGCGGATGATGCAAGATATGATTCTCAGCCAAACAGAGCCTCTCTACGGGCGCGCCTCGGCCATCATAGACGTGCGGCCCATACCACTGCCTTACCTACAGGAAGGTCTTCATCTTGACCCTATATCTACGATAGAAGAATATAGCGTATGGGGCGGTGTGCCAAGGTATTGGGAGCTCCGCGAAGAATACGGCACACTGTCAGAGGCCTTCAGAGGCATGCTATTAGGCCCGGTTACAGTGCTTTACGATGAGCCTAAGAAACTTTTTCTTGACGATATGACAGCCACCGTGCAATCAGAGTCGCTTATGGCTGTGATAGCCGGGGGAGCAAACCGCCTGTCGGAGATAGCAGCCCGTATGGGCCGCGAAGCCACATCGCTCTCGGCACCGCTCGACAGACTGATTCAGATGAGCTATATACGCCGCGAGATTCCTTTTGGCGAAAGCCCTAAAAAATCAAAGAAGGGAGTATACCGTATCAACGACCCGATGATGGATTTCTATTACACATTCATAATGCCCAATATGTCGGCACTCGCCCGCGGCAGGAAAAATCTTGTGATGGAGATTATCGACTCATCGATGAATGAATATGTGGCCGGCCATTGGGAGAATCTTTGCCGCGAGGCGGTGAGTGGCAACCGACTCTTCGGCCACCGCTGGGGCGAGGCCTCAAGGTGGTGGGGAACAGTGGCCGACAAAGAAAAAGGGACATTCAGAGAGATGGAATTTGACGTGATGGCCGAGTCGACCGACGGAAAAGCCCTGCTCATAGGTGAATGTAAATGGACAAATCCGGAGATAGCCGGTGAACTATACCGCAAACTTCAAGACAAGATATCGCTGCTTCCGGCTGCTTGGGGTAAAGAAATAGTGGTTGTGCTGTTCTTGAAAAACGAGCCCAAAGACAAAGCCGGAGATATCAACATACTCTATCCTCAGGATGTGATAGAGATGATGTATGGAGATTAAGAGCTTGTTTAAAAAAGAAACTTAAACAAGCTCTAAATTTGGCTCTTTCGAATTTTGTGCGTAACTTTGTGGAGTTATAACCCAATCACGTGATATGAAATATCTTCTTTATGCAGCTTGCGCGGTAGCTCTGGCCGGAGCCTGCACGAGCAACACGCACAAAAACCCGTTCCTTTCGGCGTATACCACGCCCTACGAGATACCTCCGTTCGACAGTATCTCCTACAGTGACTATCTGCCCGCCCTCGAAGCCGGCATTGAGCAGAAAAAGGCTCAGATCGATTCTATCGTAAGCAATCCTGAGCCTGCCACTTTCGAAAACACCATCATGCCCCTTGAGCGCTCGGGAGAGATTCTCGACCGCGTGGCAACCGTATTCTTCGCTCTCGATGAGTCGAACTCTTCGCCTGAGATGGTAGAGATCGCCGAGACTTTCTATCCCAAATATTCGCAGTTCGGCGACGAGATGACGATGAACGACGCTCTCTTCCAGCGTATCAAGACCGTATATGACAACCGCGAGGGCCTCGACCCCGACCAGCGCCGTGCCGTAGAGTCTTACTACAAAAACTTCGTGCGCAACGGTGCCCTCCTTGAAGCCGACAAGAAAGAAGAGCTCAAGGCTGTCAACACCGACCTCGCCAACCTCTACCTCACCTTCAATAAGAATCTTCTCAACGCCACCAACGCTTTCGAAATCGTGGTTGAGGACTCGGCACGTCTTGCCGGCCTTCCCCAGTCGAGCATAGCACAGGCTGCCGACGAGGCCAAGAGCCGCGGCATGGAGGGCAAGTGGGTGTTCACGCTCCACGCACCGAGCCGTCTGCCCCTGCTGCAGTTCGCCGACGACCGCGACCTGCGCCAGCAGATGTATGAGGGCTACACAAACCTCGCATTCGACGGCGAATACAGCAACCAGCCTGTAATCAACAAGATACTTCAGGCCCGCACCCGCAAGGCCGCTCTATTGGGCTTCAAGGACTATGGCTCGTATATGACCGACAATGTCATGGCCAAGACCGTAGACAATGCAGAAGACCTGCTGATGAAAATATGGGAGCCTGCAGTAGCCCGCGTGCACGAGGAAGTGGCTGAAATGCAGAGCTATGCCAACAACCACGGCGACAATATCACCATCGCTCCGTGGGATTACTACTACTACGCCGAGAAAGTGCGCAAGGAAAAATATGACCTCGACGAGAATGAGGTGCGCCAGTATTTCGCCCTCGACTCGGTGCGCAACGGTATTTTCTCTATGGCAGAGCGTCTCTACGGCGTTAAGTTCACCGAAATGCCCGACGCCCCCAAATATTACCCCGAGGTTAATGTTTATGACGTCACCGACGCCAACACCGGCGAGCACATCGCAGTGTTCATGACCGACTACTATCCCCGCGCCTCGAAGCGTCAGGGTGCATGGATGAGCGAATTCAAAGGCTCATGGGAGAAAGAAGACGGCACATCGTCGCGCCCGATTATCTACAACGTGGGCAACTTCTCGCGCCCCAGCGGCGACACCCCCGCCCTGCTCACCATCGATGAGGTTGAGACAATGTTCCACGAGTTCGGCCACGGCCTCCACGGCATGCTCAGCAAGGCACGCCTCAAAAGCCAGGCCGGCACCAATGTAGACCGCGACTTCGTAGAACTTCCCTCGCAGATCCATGAGCACTGGGCATTCGAGCCCGAAATGCTCCGCAGCTATGCCCACCGCTGGGACAACGGCGACACCATCCCCGACGCACTTATCGCCAAAATCGAGGCAGCAGCCACCCACAACCAAGGTTTCACCACCTCAGAGCTTGTAGGCGCCGCACTCCTTGACCTCCAGTACGGCAAGCTCAACACCACCGAAGACATCGACATCGCCGCATTCGAGCAGCAGGTAAGCGAGGCACTCGGCATGCCGGCAGAGCTCACCTACCGCTACCGCTCGCCCTACTTCAAACACATCTTCGGCAGCGACGGCTATGCCTCGGGCTACTACACCTACCTCTGGGCAGAGGTGCTTGACTCCGACGGCTTCGAGCTCTTCAAAGAGAAAGGTATCTTCGACCCCGAGACAGCACAGAAATTCAAAGAGAACGTGCTTGAGAAAGGCGGCTCTGTAGACCCCATGGAGCTTTATGTGAACTTCCGCGGCCACGAGCCATCGGTCGACGCCCTGCTTCGCAACCGCGGCCTCGCACCCAAAGCAAAAGTCAACCTCAACAACAAATCAGGTAAATAATATTTGTCAGCGGTCTTTAACGGATTAAAGGCCGCTGATATTCAACTGTTTGAGATATTTAAATCATCTATATGTATAGAAGCAATACATGCGGCGAACTCCGCCTTAGCGACCAAGGCAAAGAAGTTACCTTGGCCGGCTGGGTGCAGCGCGCCCGCAAAATGGGAGGTATGACCTTCGTAGACCTCCGCGACCGCTACGGCATTACACAGGTTGTATTTGACAACGACCACAATGCCGCCCTCACCGAGGCCGCCAACCGCCTCGGCCGTGAATTTGTAGTACAGGTAAAAGGCACGGTTGCCGAGCGCACCGCCAAGAACCCGCAGCTTCCTACCGGCGACATCGAGATTATCGCCAACGAGCTCACCATCCTCAACCCCAGCGAAGTGCCGCCTTTCACCATCGAAGACGACAGCAACGGCGGCGACGACCTGCGCATGCGCTACCGCTATCTCGACATCCGCCGCACACCTGTGCGCCGCAACCTTGAGCTGCGCCATCAGATGACCATGGAGGTACGCCGCTACCTCGACAGCAAGGGCTTCCTCGAAATCGAGACTCCCATGCTGGTGGGCTCCACCCCCGAGGGCGCCCGCGACTTCGTAGTGCCCTCGCGCATGAATCCCGGCCAGTTCTACGCCCTTCCCCAGTCGCCCCAGACACTCAAGCAGCTGCTTATGGTGAGCGGTATCGACCGCTACTTCCAGATTGTGAAGTGCTTCCGCGACGAAGACCTCCGCGCCGACCGCCAGCCCGAGTTCACCCAGATCGACTGCGAGATGAGCTTCGTAGAGCAAAACGACATCATCGAGCTCTTCGAGGGCATGGCCAAACATCTCTTCAAAGTTATCCGCGGCGTAGAGCTCACAGAGCCTTTCCAGCGCATGCCTTGGGCCGACGCCATGAAATATTACGGCAGCGACAAGCCCGACCTTCGCTTCGGCATGAAGTTTGTAGAGCTTATGGACGTGCTTAAAGGCCACGGCTTCAGTGTATTCGACAATGCCGCATATATCGGCGGTATCTGCGCTACCGGCGCGGCCCACTACACCCGCAAGCAGCTCGACGCCCTCACCGAATATGTTAAGCGTCCCCAGATCGGCGCCAAAGGCATGGTATATGCCCGCGTGGAAGAAAACGGCAATGTGAAATCGAGCGTCGACAAATTCTACAGCCAAGAAACCCTGCAGGAAATGGCCAAGGCCATGGACGCCAAACCCGGCGACCTTATCCTGATTCTCAGCGGCGACGACGTGATGAAGACCCGCAAACAGCTCTGCGAGCTGCGCCTCGAGATGGGTCGTCAGCTCGGCCTGCGCGACAAGGATAAATTCGCCTGCCTGTGGGTGGTTGACTTCCCCATGTTCGAGTGGAGCGAGGAAGAGCAGCGCCTGATGGCCATGCACCATCCCTTCACCCATCCCAAGGATGAGGATATCCCCATGCTCGACACCGACCCTGCGGCAGTGCGCGCCGACGCCTACGATATGGTAATCAACGGTGTGGAAGTAGGCGGTGGCTCTATCCGTATCCACGACAGCGAGCTTCAGGCCAAGATGTTCGAGATTCTCGGTTTCACCCCCGAGAAGGCACAGGAGCAGTTCGGCTTCCTGATGAACGCCTTCAAATACGGCGCTCCCCCTCACGGCGGCCTCGCCTACGGTCTTGACCGCTGGGTGAGCCTCTTTGCAGGTCTCGACAGTATCCGCGACTGTATCGCATTCCCCAAGAACACTTCGGGCCGCGATGTAATGCTCGACGCCCCCGCCTGCCTCGACCAGAAGCAGCTCGACGAGCTCTGCCTCGCCCTTACCGAACCTAAAAAGAAATGAAACTAAGCGCGATACTTGAAGTCCTCGACAGCTTCGCCCCGCTTGCCATACAGGAGAAGTGGGACAACAGCGGGCTGCAGATCGGCCTGCCCGACGGCAACGGCGAGGTGACAGGCGTGATGATATGCCTCGACACCACCGAAGCCATCGTGGCAGAGGCCATCGAGCGCGGCTGCAACCTCATCGTAAGCCATCATCCGCTGATATTCAAGGGCTTCAAACATCTCACCGGCTCTACGCCGCAGGAGTGTGCCGCAGCTGCCGCCATCCGTGGCGGCGTGGCGGTATACTCCTCGCATACCAGCCTCGACTCCACCATCGGCGGCATTTCATACGCCATGGCGGAGAAACTTGCCGCCACGGTGCAAGGAGTGGTGTCGGCAGCCGATGTAGAATACTTCTCGGTGCGGGTGATATGCCCGCGGCGTGTGTCGGCCGACGTGCGCCTCGTGCTTCTCGACCAAGAAGACTCATGCACCTACGCCGACATCGAAGGCGAGAGCATGGCCGACAAGGCATTTGACCCCGCCAAGGGCATAGACCTGCGCCACGAACCGCTCACAGCGGTAGAGGTGGAGGTCGACAGCCTCAGACTCGGCAAGGTGCTCCGCTCGCTCGCCGGCATGCCCGATTATGAGTCGATGAGCGTCAGCACCACCCTGCTTCGCGCCCGCAGCACCGACTACGGCCTCGGCGTCTATGCCACACTGCCGGGCGAGGGCATGAGCGGCGCAGAGTTTATTGAGGCTCTCCGCAAGGCTTTCGGCACACCGGTGATAAAAGCCTCTGCGGCCTACGAGCCCGGCATGAAGATCCGCCGTGTAGCCCTCTGCGGAGGTTCGGCACCCGATTTCATCGCCCGCGCGGCGGCTGCGGGAGCCGACGCCTACGTCACCGCCGACGTACGCTATCACGACTTTGCAAATGCCGCCGACATGGCAATGGCCGTATTCGACGTAGGGCATTTTGAGAGTGAATATTGCGCAAAAGACATTTTTTATCACGTAATTACAAAAAAATTCGCTAACTTTGCAGTCTATAAATCGGAAAAAGAAACAAATCCGGTAAAGTACCTGTAATCATCTATGGCAACAGATAAGAAACCCGAAGCTCCGCGCCCAGTAGAAGAGCGCCTCAAGACCCTGTTTGAGCTCCAGACTATCCTTACCGAAATCGACCGCATACGCAATGTGCGCGGCGAGCTCCCCAAGGAAGTGCAGGATCTCGAAAACACCATCACAGGCCTCCACTCGCGTATCACCCGCTTTGAAGACGAAATCGAAGGTCTCAAGGCAAAGCGCGTCGCCGAGCTCAACAAGATAGAAAACAAGAAACTGCTCATTGCCCGCTACCGCCAGCAGCTCGACAATGTGCGCAACAACCATGAGTTCGACAATCTCAACAAGGAAATCGAATACGAGAACCTCGAGATCGAACTTGGCGAGAAGACCGTAGGCGAAATAGAGCGCTCTATCGACAACCGTCTTGCCGACATCGAGAACACCAATCAGGAGATTGCCGACCAGACCCATATCCTCAACGAGAAAAAAGACGACCTCGACAACATCGTGAGCGAGACCCGCTCGGAAGAGGAAAATCTCATCGCCCGCTCCAAGACCCTCGAGCCCCTCGTTGACGAGCGCACACTCACAGCCTTCAAGCGTATCCGCAAGAACGCCCGCAACGGCCTCGGCATCGTAGTGGTAGACCGCAACGCCTGCGGCGGCTGCTTCAACCGTATCCCGCCCCAAAAGCAGATTGATATCCGCACCCACAAGAAAGTGATTGTGTGCGAATATTGCGGCCGTATCATGATTGACCCCGAACTTGCCGCCGACGCCCGCGCACAACTGCCAAAGTAAGCAGGCTCAGGGAGTCCGGACGCAAAATAACCCTAACCGGGTACACCAAAGCATTCCGCAGGTGTACCCGGTTTGTTATATATAAAGACAACTATAATGCATAGCAGCGATAACGGCGGAAGACGGCGTAGATGTTCGCTGCTATATGTATTAAAGAGATGAAATATAACGCGCTGCGTAGCTGCGCGACATACAAAACAAGTCGCGCAGCTACGCAGCGCTTTTTATTGGGGTGTTTGCGGCGACCTGTGGCTGCGCATAGCTACGCCATGCTTGCCACAGGCTACAGAGAGTCTCGACAGCTACGCCGTCGTTTGCCGCCATGCGGCTTGTCCCCACACTGCCGAACGCCTGCAATGAGTCAGCAGATAAAAGGCTTCCGTAAGGAGGCCGATTATTAGTCGCCGCTTATACCGCAGCGTAGCGGAGGTATATGCGGTGAGGGGATATGCCCAAGAATTCATGGCGTTCGGTAGAACGCCGATTTACCCCTAATTGATTGTAAATCGGCCTCCTACGGACGCCGTTTATTTTGCTTTACATCTATCCCCACACGCCTACGCTGCGCTACGGTGTATGCGGCTACTGAAAAATCAGCGTTCTGCGAACGCCCGAGCCGTGTGCGCTTCCCTATCCCCACACGCCTGCGCGAGCTCCGGCGTGTGGGGTTACTAATAATCAGCGTTCTGCGAACGCCCTCGTGTATCACTTTATTTGTGGGTGGAACAGGTGGATATGTTTATCAAACCGATTATGCTTCGGCTTTTGATTTTGAGGGACGTTTGGGGAACCAGCCTTTGCGGACGCGCTCGCGCTGCTGGAATACCTCGCCTATGCTCCAGAAGGATGAGAATGCCACCACTCCGCAGAGTATCGACAGCACCTCGCCTTCGACTGCGATAGAGGCCGCACAGCCCGCTATACCGAGGACAAGGAACACCCACCAGACGCGAACACCGAAATAGTATTCGCCTTTGATTACGGCAGGATGAAAAATACCTATAATGAGAAATGTGGCAAGGCCTATCACAAGACCCATGCAATGATATTGGGCAAGAAATGTTGTAATCTGTGACATAGATATGGGAGCGGAGAAAGGAGGCAAACTCCTAAGTTTATATTATTTTGCCACAAAATTACGGAATTAAGCCGAAAAGTCAGCCTTATTTTTGGTAAAATTGACAGTTTTTTCATAAATTTGCCGTTTGAAACAGGTGTATCATCCTTACGCCACATCACACACAGCAAAATGAGTAAAGAATATAAGCGTACCCTAATAACAACGGCATTGCCGTATACCAACGGCCCGGTGCATATCGGCCATCTCGCAGGCGTCTATGTGCCTGCCGACATCTATGCGCGCTACATGCGTCTTAACGGACGGGAGGTGCTGCTTGTCGGCGGCAGCGACGAGCACGGTGTGCCCATCACTCTCAAGGCCCGCGCCGAAGGTGTTACCCCTCAAGATATCGTTGACCGCTACCATAAGCTCATCAAGGAGTCTTTCGAGGGTCTGGGCATTTCTTTCGACATATATTCGCGCACCACTTCGGAAATTCATCACGAGACGGCGTCGGAATTTTTCCGTCATCTCTACGACAAGGGTGAATTTATAGAGCAGACCTCCGAGCAGCTCTACGACCCAGAGGCCAAGCAATTCCTCGCCGACCGCTATGTGACCGGCGAGTGCCCCCACTGCCATAACCCCAAAGCCTACGGCGACCAGTGCGAGGCCTGCGGCACATCGCTCAACGCCACCGACCTCATCAATCCCCGCAGCGCCATCAGCGGCGCCACCCCCGAGCTGCGCACCACACACCACTGGTATCTGCCTCTTGACAAGTGGGAGCCGGCTCTGCGCGAGTGGATCCTCGAAGGCCACAAGGAGTGGAAGACCAATGTCTACGGCCAATGCAAGTCGTGGCTCGACATGGGCCTGCAGCCCCGCGCCGTATCGCGCGACCTCTCATGGGGCGTGCCCGTGCCCGTAGAGGGTGCCGAGGGCAAGGTGCTCTATGTGTGGTTCGACGCTCCTATCGGCTATATCTCAAATACCAAGGAGCTCCTGCCCGACTCATGGGAGAAATGGTGGAAAGACCCCGAGAGCCGTGTGATCAACTTCATCGGCAAGGACAATATCGTATTCCACTGCATTGTATTCCCGGCCATGCTCATGGCTTACGGCGACGGCTACCAGCTGCCCGACAATGTGCCGGCAAACGAATTCCTCAACCTCGAGGGCGACAAGATATCTACATCGCGCAACTGGGCTGTATGGCTCAACGAATATCTCGTAGATTTCCCCGGCAAGCAGGATGTGCTGCGCTATGTGCTCACCGCCAACGCCCCCGAGACAAAAGACAACGATTTCACATGGGCCGACTTCCAAGCACGCAACAACAATGAGCTCGCCGCCATCCTCGGCAACTTCGTGAACCGCGTGACCGTGCTGACCCACAAATACTTCGGCGGCACAGCTCCCGCCGCCGGCGAATATCTCGACATCGACAACGAGGCATTCGCAGAGATGGAGCGACTGAAAGAATCACTCACCGCCAACCTTGAGACCTTCCACTTCCGCGAGGCTCTCAAAGACGCGATGGGCATAGCCCGCATGGGCAACAAATACCTGCAGGACTGCGAGCCTTGGAAGGTTATCAAGACCGACGAGGCACGTGTGGCGACGGTGATGAATGTGTGTCTGCAGATCTGCGGCAGTCTTGCCGTGGCCATGGAGCCTTTCATGCCTTTCATGAGCGAGAAACTCGCCGCCACCCTCGGCATGGGCAAACTTGAATGGAGCGACATCGCACGCCGCGACCTCATCCCTGCCGGCAGCGCCATCGGCCAGCCCGAACTTCTCTTCGAGAAAATCGACGATGAGGCCATCAAGAAGCAGACCGACCGCCTTGAGGCCATCAAGAAAGAGAACGCTGTCAAGGCTTGGGAGCCCGCACCCGTACAGGCAGAGTGCAAGATCGACGATTTCGAGAAGCTCGATATCCGTGTAGGCACCGTGCTCGAGTGCGAGCGCGTCAAGAAAGCCGACAAACTTCTCTGCTTCAAGATCGACGACGGCACCGGCGAGCCGCGCACCATCGTGTCGGGCATAGCGCAGAGCTATCATCCCGAGCAGCTCATCGGCAAGCAGGTGCTCTTCATCGCCAACCTCGCACCGGCCAAGATACGCGGAATCGTATCACAAGGCATGATACTGTCGGCAATGAACGCCGACGGCAAGCTCGTCGTAGCCGCTCCGTCGGCCAAGACGTCAAACGGTGCTCAAGTAAAATAAAACACAACAACACATCATCTATAATGCTATGAAGCCCAGAATACTCATCATCTATACCGGAGGTACAATCGGAATGATAGAAGACATCAGGACAAAAGCCCTGAAGCCTTTCGATTTCTCTCATCTTATGGAGAATGTGCCTAAGATAAAGATGCTTGAGTATGAGATTGACAATATCCAGTTCAATCCGCCGATTGACTCGTCGGACATGAACATCTCTTACTGGCAGACCATAGCCCGCAGCATAGCCGAGAACTACAGCTCCTACGACGGCTTTGTCGTGCTCCACGGCACCGACACGATGGCCTATACGGCGTCGGCGCTGTCGTTCATGCTCGGCAATCTCGACAAGCCGGTGATCATCACCGGCTCGCAGCTACCCATAGGTGAGGTGCGCACCGACGGCGAGGAAAACCTCATCACAGCCCTTCAGATTGCCGCCAACCGCGAGCCCGACGGCACCCCGACAGTGCGCGAGGTGGCGATATTGTTCGAGAACTATCTATGGCGCGGCAACCGCTCCACCAAGCGCAGCGCCGATAATTTCAATGCTTTCAAAAGCAACAATTATCCTTACCTTGCCAAGATAGGCCTCGGCATACAATACGACCGCGACGCCCTCTCGCACCCGTTGCATGCCTGCCCGCTCCAACCGCGCTACGAGCTCGACAGCAACGTGATGGCTATCGATCTCTTCCCGGGACTCAATGAGAATGTGCTGCGCCATCTGCTCAACACTCCCGATATCAAAGGTATCGTTCTGCGCACGTATGGCGCGGGCAACGGCCCTACATGGCCGTGGTTCCTCAACGCAATCCGCTCGACGATAGAGCGCGGTGTGGTTATTGTCAACGTCACCCAATGCGTCAACGGCGGCGTACACCCCAACCGCTATGTCGCCGGCGACGTGCTTGCGGCGACAGGCGTCATACCCGGCCATGACCTTACTTTCGAGGCTGCGATCACCAAGATGATGTTTCTCTTCGGCCTCGGCCTCGACCCCAAGGAAGTGGGCCGGCGCATGGCAGTGCCCATTGCCGGCGAATTAACAATCACTACAGCAAAATGAGACTTAAAGCAGCAATCCTGAGTATAGCCGTCGGACTCTGCGTGAGCTTCACAGCCCATGCAGCAACCGATACCCCGGTGTGGGAGGAACTGACGCGCAAAAGCAGTCAGGAGCACGAGCTCCCGACCCAGCAGGATGTTGTTGAAGTGATTGTGAAAGACGGCGCCGTGTATATCACCTCGGCCGCCCCGGTCAAGGTAGAGGTGTTTTCAATCCTCGGCCAACTGATAACATCCAAGCGTATCGGCGAGGGCACAGTGCGCCTCAACCTCAAGCAGCGCGGAGTGTATATCCTCAAGGCCGGACAGATAACCAAACGTATCAATCTGTAACGAAAGCCCGACGATGGAAAACAAAATAAATGTTAAAATTATAAATTCTTCGCGAAATCCTCTCCCCTGCTACACCACCGCCGGAGCCGCGGGAATGGACGTCCGCGCCGACCTCGCAGAGCCGGTAATCATCAAGCCTCTCGCCAGAGCGCTGATTCCCACCGGTTTACGCGTAGCCATTCCGCAGGGCTATGAATTGCAGATGCGTCCCCGCAGCGGGCTGGCGCTCAAACATGGCATAAGTCTGGTAAACACTCCCGGCACTATCGACTCTGACTATCGGGGGGAGATAGGTGTTATATTAATAAACCTCTCCGATGAGCCCTTCACCGTAATGCCCGGCGACAGAATCTGCCAGATGGTACTGAGCAAAGTGCCGCAACTGCAGTGGGAATCCGTCGACGAGCTTCCGGATACCGACAGAGGTGACGGCGGTTTCGGGCACACCGGAGTTTAACACCACCAACGAACGTGAAAAATCGACTCCTTCATCTCCTTCCTTTCATCGCTCTCGCGCTACTATGCGCGGGTGCATTGTCGGCGCGCAAACCGGCGGTGAGCGACGAAGCCACCGTCAAAGCCGAATATATATTCCTTGAGGCTGCAAATGCGCAGACTTCCGACCGCTACGACGACTACTACATGCTCCTGCGGCAGGCACACCGCCTCGCCCCGGACGACCCCTATATCACAGCGTCGCTCGCCGAGCTCGAACTTGCCTTACCCTCCACCGACTCCATCGGCCGCGAAAAGGCCTACGCCGCCATTGCCAATCGCTTCAGGCTTGAGCCTACCAACCAGCGCTATGCCATGGTGTACTCCAACATAGCCCAGCAATCGCGCCGTATCGACGACATCGTTGAAATATGGCACCTGCAGGACAGCCTCCAGCCCGACCGCAGCGACCCGGCCTACAATCTCGCCTCGGCACTGACCACCCGCTTCGCTCTCAAGGGCGACACAGCCGACCTCTACCGCTCTCTTGACATCTACAAGCGCCTTGAGAAAGGACTCGGGCACACTCTACCGGTATCGAGCCGGAAAATCAACATCTACCTCGCCCTCAACGACACCGCCGCCGTATTGAGCGAAATCGCACGCCTTGAGAAAGACGCACCGCGCGACATCGACACCAAACTCTATTCAGGCACCCTCTACGACCACCTCGGCATGCCCGACTCGGCACTGGTGCGCTTCGACCGCGCCGCCGCCATCGACCCCGACAACGGCAGCGTATATCTCACCCGCGCGAGCTACTTCCGCGAGCAGGGCGACAGCGCCCGCTACGACACCGAGGTTTTCCGCGCACTCGAATCGCCGACACTCGAATTCTCGGGTAAATTCCAACTGCTCTCCGACTATGTGGCCAAGCTGTATCAAGACAGCCTGCAGTGGCCACGTATCGACCGCATGTTTACCGTGATACAGGAGCAGAATCCCGGCGAGGCATTGCTCCATGAGTTTCTGGCAAGCTATAAGAGCGTTACCGGCAAGACCGCCGAGGCCGCCGAGCAGCTATCGTACAGCATAGACCTCGACCCCTCGGAAGACCGCCGCTGGACCGACCTCGTGCAGCTCTACTTCCAGCTCGAAGACACAACAAAAGCCCGCACAACAGCCGAGCATGCCATGGCAATGTTCCCCGAGAACGGCTACTATCCTCTCGCTCTGACATCTGTAATGGTGATGGAGGGCCGCGACAGTGACGCTCTTGAGATGATCGACACTCTCGACATGCGCCAATATAACAACGACCGCCTCTCATCGGCCATGCTCTCTACCAAGGGCGACCTGCTCTGGCGCATGGGCAAGACAGCCGAAGCCTCGGCCGCATACCGCGAGGCCATACTTCTCAACCCCGAGAACTACATGGCTATGAACAACTTCGCCTATTTCAACGCCACAGAAGGCACCGAGCTCGGGGCTGCCCAGCTCTACGCCTCGATAGCCACCACCGCCGAGCCCGACAACATAACCTATCTCGACACCTACGCTTGGGTTTACTTCAAGAAAAAAGACTATGCCAAGGCCAAGGAAATCATCGACAAGGCCTTCAAGGCCGGCGAGGGCGACGAGAGCAACGGGCGCGAGGCAATCGAGCCCTCGGCTGAAATCTACGACCACGCCGGCGACATATACTTCATGAACGGCGAGCCTAAGGAAGCCGTCGAATTCTGGAAGAAAGCCCTTGAGCTCGACCCCGACAACGCACTCATACAGAAGAAAGTAAAGCATAAGACTTACTTCTACGAATAAGTTTAAATGAGTTTTATATCACGCACGAATATGAAAAAGAAAACTGCATATTTACTTCTCGCCGTCGCCGCTGCCGGTCTGCTTCTGGCAACCGCCTGTGGATCGGCCAAGAAAAATACAAAGACCGGAGCCTATCAGGCAGCCGAGACCCGACCGGAAGAACCCCGCAACACCATAGAAGGTGAATTTGCCGCCTTGGCAAACTCTTACGTCGACTGGACCGATGTATCCCTGCCGGTGAAAGTGCAGCTCAACCAGCCCAAGCGCCTGAGTGTGTCGGGCACTGCAAAGATGGTGCGCGGCAAAGCTCTGTCGGTATCGCTCCGCATATTCGGCATTGAGGTAGGCTCGATGTATGCCGACCAAGACTCGGTGATTGTCATAGCCAAGTTCAACAACATGTACTGCAGCGAATCGCTCTCGCAGATCACCGCGACCTATGGCCTCACCCTCGCCGACCTGCAGTCGGTGCTTTTAGGGCAAGTGTTCACCTCGGGCAACGGCCGTCTGAGCAGCTCCGAATTCAAAAAATACAAGGTTGAATTGGGCGAGAACTCTATAAGCCTCACACCCAAGGATATGCCCAAGGGCTTATCATGGACATTTGCAGCCTCACTGCGCAGCGACGCCGTGCCTTCACTGCGCACCCTCACCGTCAATGCCGAGGGTCATGAGCCGGTAGTGGCCGCCTACGGCACGGCACAGGCCTGCGGTGCCGGCATGGCAGCCCCATGGGTGAACATCACCACAAAAGTACGCAACAGCCAGGCCGACGCCACTCTCACTTGGGACCTCGACAAAGCGAAATGGGACAGCGGCACAAGCATATCAAAACCACGCATACCCTCGGGAGCACGCAAGATAGCAGTATCGAAAGTAATCGAAATGCTCAAGAAATAAAGTGAGGCGGCTGCTGTTGGTAATTTTTGCTATGTGTCTGACACTTGGCTTCCTGCCGGAGGCCAAGACAAAGGTGCGCACGCAAAAGACGGTGCAGACCGAGCGCCGGGCAGCCACACAAAAAATAGAGCAGGCGAAAGGAAAACTGACTGCCAACGAGGAGCAGACCCGCCGCGAACTCCTTAACCTGCAGGCCATCGAGGGCGAGATACGTATCCGCGAAGACGAAGCCTCGCGCCTGAGCGCCATGGCTGCGTCACTGCGCCGCGACAGCAAGGCGCTTGCCGACAGCATAGCAGCCAACGAAGTGAGACTGAAAGAATTGCGGGAGTCATACGCGCGGGCAATGCGCGCCGCACGCCGGCAGCGACAGAGCGCCGGCGACGCCTCTTTTATTTTCAGCAGCAAATCATTCTCGCAGGCACGCAGCCGATTGCGCTATCTCAAGGAACTGAGTTCGTGGCAGAGTGGCAAGACCGAGGAAATCGGCGTCGCGACCGTGCAACTCACCGAGCGCCGCGAGCGACTTGACAGTATCCACAAGCAGCTTTCGATGAGCCTTGACAGCCTCTCGCGCGTGCGGCGTGTGCTTGGCGAGCAGAAACATCAGGCCGACGCCGTAGTAGGCTCTCTCAAGCGACAGAGCCGCAACCTCAAAAAGGTTATATCCGAGCAACAGCGTCTTGTAAAACAACTCGACGACGAACTCAACCGCATAATCGAGGCAGAAGCACGCGCCGCTGCCGAAGCACGCCGCAAAGCCGAGGAGGAAGCCAAGAAGAAACAGCAGCAGACCGAATCGGGAGCAAAAACTCCGGCTACTCCGCAGAAAAGCACAGCGGCACCGGCCAAGCCATCGCAGCCGGCAGAGCCGGTAGACCGTCTAACCGCACCCTTTGCGCAATGCAAGGGACGCCTGCCGTGGCCTATCGACAGCCGCGCCACAATAACATCGACCTTTGGACGACACACCCATGAGACCCTCGACAAAGTGACGGTGCAGAACAACGGTATCGACTTCGAGACCACTCCCGGCGCCTCGGCCCGAGCAGTATACGATGGCGTGGTGTCGATGATTATCGTGATGGAAGGCTATCAGAATGTGGTGTTGGTGCGCCATGGCGAATATCTCACCGTATATGCCGGTCTGAGCGACCTGCGAGTGCGCAAAGGCGACAGCGTGAAAGCCGGCCAGCTCCTCGGCACGGTGTTCAGCGACCCCGCCGACAATAACCGCACCAAACTGCACTTCGAGATACGCCACGAGAAAACCAAACTTGACCCCGGCCAATGGCTCAAACGCTGAAGACATCGGCAACTACGGCCAAGGTGCTCAAGGCTTTGGGCGTATTCGGCGGCGTACAGGCCGTGACCATCATCTGCTCGGTAATCCGCACCAAGCTTGTGGCTCTGTGGATAGGGCCGGCGGGCGTCGGACTTATTACACTCTACTACAGCACAATCGACTTTCTCTCCAACACCTCGCAGCTCAATCTGCGCCAGAGCGCAGTGCGCGAGATTTCATCGGGCAAGACGGGCCGCATAATAAGCGTGACGCGTAAGCTTGCATTGATTCTCGGCCTCGCCGGGCTTATTGCGGTAGCTGCGGCGTCGCCACTGCTGAGTCTATTCACTTTCGGCAACTTCGCTCATACGGCAGCCTTTGCCGTGCTGTCGTTGCTGATGTTGCTCTCGTCGGTAGCCTCGGGCGAATGGGCCGTAATGCAAGGCATGGAAAAACTCAAGGCGCTTGCCCGAAGCACACTCTTCGCCTCCATCACGGCCACGACACTTGCCGTGCCTCTCTTCTACTTCCTCCGCAGCGGAGGCATAGTGCCCGTGCTCGTTGTTTACGCCGCAGCCAATTGCATTTACGCGCTCATATTCAGGGTAAAAGACAAAACACCGGCGATAAGCATTAAAGAAGCATGGCACGAGGGCCGCGGCATACTCGCATTAGGCTTCTACATGACAGTCAGCACCGGGCTCACTCTGCTGGCCTCTTACATCTTCGTGATATGGCTCAACAACCGCAGCGGCGAGGCGGCGGTAGGCATATATCAGGCCGGATATACACTTGTCAACTCCTACGTGGGCATGATATTCACGGCCATAGCAATGGAATATTACCCCCGGTTGACCACCGTGGCGTCGAGCCGGCACCGCACAGAAGTGCTCGTGAGCCATGAAATCAAGGTAGCCGCACTGTTGATCATGCCCGTCACGGCATTGTTTATAGCGGCAAAAACGCTTATCATCGATATCTTATACAGCAGCGAGTTCTACGACGCCTTGGCCTACGTAAGCCTTGCCATAATCGGCGTAGGGCTGCGCGGGGCGTCATGGTGCATGGCCTACGCCATCCTCGCCCGCGGCGACGGCAAAATCTACGTTCTCACCGAGCTGAGCAGCGCCGCAGCATACCTGTTGCTGAATATTCCCCTCTACCACTACTATGGCTATGCCGGCCTCGGCGCGGCCTACATTGCATGGTATGCTGTCTACACAGCCGTATGCTATGCCGTCTACCGCGTGCGCTACGGCCTGCGCCTGCGCCGCGGCATACCTGCGCTCATACTTCTCAGCCTCGCCGTGGGGGCGGCAGCATGGTGGCTCGACAGCCGCGCAGGCATAGCAGCCCCGGCAGCCATAGCAATAGCCACCGGAGCCCTCGCCTACAAGAAACTTAGGTAAACAGGAAATATCGGCCTTGCTTTTACGGGCGGAGAGACCGTACGGGCTGCGCCCGCACCCTCGACGAAACCGACTGCGATTTTTTATTGCATGAGAGAGTATTTTTTGTTAATTTTGCACAACAAGATCAAGTAGTATGCTTACAGTCAGTTCACACATCCGCTTTATAGGGGTCGAAGACGATAATCTCGACCTCTTTGAAGGCCAATATCCCCTCACCCGCGGCATTTCATATAATTCATATCTGATCGATGATTCGTGCATTGCGGTAGTCGACACTGTTGACTACCGCCGTTTCGACGAGTGGCTTGAGAGACTGGAGTTCTCGCTGGCAGGCCGCAAGCCCGATTATCTCATCATTCAGCATGTTGAGCCCGACCATTCGGGATGTATAGGCCGTTTTGTGGAGCTTTATCCTGAGGCCAAGATTGTAGCCACAGCCAAGGCCACGGAGATGATCACCAATTTCTTCGAGGATATCGATTTCAGCGGTAAGATGATTGCTGTAAAAGACGGCGAGACGCTTAATCTCGGCTCTTCTGAAGTGCGCTTTATCACCGCGCCCATGGTTCATTGGCCTGAAGTGATGATGACGCTCCATGTAGGCGACGGAGTATTGTTCTCGGCCGACGCATTCGGCACTTTCGCCATGTATTCATCCGATGAGGCATGGGATGATGAGGCGCGCCGCTACTACTGCAATATAGTGGGTAAATACGGCTCAAGCGTGCAGGCTGTGATGAAGAAGCTCACCGGCCTGCCTTTCTCTGTCATCGCTCCGCTCCATGGCCCTGTGCTGCGCGATAATCTCGCCCGCTATTGGCAGCTCTACGACAAATGGAGCCGCTATGAGCCTGCAAGCGACGGCGTGCTTGTGGCCTACGCCTCAATCTACGGCGGCACGGCCAAAGCGGCCCGACGCCTCTGCGGCATGCTTGAGGAGGCCGGTATCGACGTGGTAGAGCCTCTCGACCTGTGCCGCCATGATGTGTCGTATGCCGTTGCGGCGGCTTTCAAATACCGCCGCATGGTGCTCTGCTCTGTCACCTACGACGGCGACATGTTCCCGGCAATGCACAATTTTATCCATCATATCGCTGCCAAGGGGCTGCGCAACCGCAGCGTGGGTCTTGTAGAAAACGGGGCATGGGCTCCTCTTGCGGCCAAGAAAATGACCGCGGCACTGGAAGCCATGCACGACATGCAGATTGTGACACCGGCCGTGACCCTGCGCTGTGCTCTTCACACATCTGACGATGCAGCCCTGCGCGAAATGGCCTCAAACATGGCTAAGAGCTGACCAAATGAAACTCGCTATCATAATCATCGGCGACGAGATATTGCTGGGCCGCGTCACCGATACCAACTCGGGACTAATAGCCCGCAAATTCAGTGAGATAGGCTGGGAAGTGGCCGGCGTACGCACGGTAGGCGACAAGGCCGATGACATCCGCAGCGCCATCAACGACTCTCTCGCAAGCGCCGACCTCGTAATCACCACAGGTGGCCTCGGCCCCACACGCGATGATATCACCAAAGGCGTGATGGCCGAGATTTTCGGCGGCTCGATGATTGAAGATCCGGCTGTGACGGCGAATGTCGAGCGTATTTTCGCCATGCGTGGCCTTGAGCTCAACAAGCTCACGCGCTCGCAGGCGTGGGTGCCGTCGTCGTGCCGCGTGATTATGAACCGTCTCGGCACTGCGCCGCTGATGTGGTTTGAGCGCAGCGGCAAAGTGCTCGTAGCCATGCCGGGAGTGCCCTTCGAGACCCGCGGCATGATTGATGAGGTGCGGCGCCATGTAGGCGAGCATTTCGGCAATGCCGGGCATATCATGCACCGCGAGTTTACCGTTACAGGCATATCTGAATCATCCTTGGCCGAGAGCCTCGCTGCATTTGAAGACACCCTTCCCGCCGGCTTCAAGCTCGCATATCTGCCCTCTCCGGGCGAGATTTTGCTGCGCCTCGACGGTGCGCCGGGAGCCGATGATGAAATCTTCGAACATCATGCAGCGGCATTGCAGACGGCCTTGGGCGCCCATCTCGCAGGCACAGGCAAGATGACGCCTGCCGAGATCGCGCTTCATCGTCTGCGCGCCAAGGGCTACACTTTGGCCACAGCCGAAAGCTGCACCGGCGGCAATATCGCCCACCTCTTCACAAGCATAGCCGGGTGCTCCGACACTTTTACCGGTGGCGTGGTATCGTATGCCAACGATGTCAAGATGGGGCTGCTCGGTGTCAGCGCCGACACGCTTATCTCCGACGGCGCCGTAAGCGAAGCCACGGTAAGGCAGATGGCCGAGGGCGTGGCGAGGGCTTGTTGCGCGCAATGCTCTGTGGCGACATCGGGCATAGCCGGTCCCGGCGGCGGAAGCCCCGAAAAACCGGTGGGCACAGTGTGGATGGCGGCGCATACCCCGGCCGGCACGACAGCCCGCCTCTATCATTTCAGCGGCGACCGCCAAGCCGTAATAGACCGCGCCTCAGCCGCCGCCATCAACCTCCTGTGCGAGCTGCTGTAGACTTATTCGGCAAATTCAAGAGTATCGGGGTCGAGACCGACTTCTATAAAAATCTGACGCATTTCATCTGCAAATGATACGCGGCTGTGATGTTCGCGTTGGTGCATGATATATTGACGTCGGACTTCTCTCAATGACGCGTCGACAGAAAATGCGGCATAGCGCTTGGTCCAACCATCCCAAAGAGGGAAATTTTCGTTGATTTTCATAAACTTACTGCTCTCAGACTTCAATAACCTCACAAAGTCTGAGACGGCTATATTTGCCGGGATATCACAGAGTATATGGACATGGTCGGGCATACCACCTATTCGCCTGATTTTTATACCTTTGCGTGAGGCGAAATCAAACATGAATTTATACAATTCTTTTTCATGTCCTTGATCTATCACACCAATACGATAGCGGGTGCTGAATACAAGATGATAAGTTAATGACGTATAGCTCATAAGGCAAATTTATAAAAAACTTGCCAAGCCACCAACAAATCCAAGCAAAAAGGCGTCCGCAAGGCCGCCGATTATTCAGAAGCCACATCCGCCGGAGCAACGCGCAGGCGTATGTGGTTAGGCAATGGCAGCAATGGGCAAAGGCGTCCGCAAGGCCGCCGATTATTCAGAAGCCACATCCGCCGGAGCAGCGCGCAGGCGTATGTGGTTAGGCAATGGCAGCAATGGGCAAAGGCGCCCGCAAGGCCGCCGATTTTTAAGAAGCCACATCCGCCGGAGCAGCGCGCAGGCGGATGTGGTTAGGCAATGGCAGCATAGACAAAGGCGCCCGCAGGCCGCCGATTTATTCGCATGTTCCGCACGTGTTGCAGACGGGACACTTCCCAAATAATCGGCGGCCTTACGGGCGCCGGCGTTTGTTTGGCGTTCACATCAAACCGCACACGCCTGCGGCAGGTGCGGCTTCTAAATAATCGGCGGCCTGCGGGCGCCCCCTTTCTTTTGACATTCACATCAAACCGCACGCGCCGGCGGCGGGGGCGGCTTCTAAATATTCGGCGGCCTGACGGGCGCCACCTTTCATTTGGCGTGCACATCATTCCGCACGCGCCTGCGGCGGGTGCGGCTTCTAAATATTCGGCGGCCTGACGGGCGCCACCTTTCATTTGGCGTGCACATCAAACCGCACACGCCTGCGGCGGGTGCGGCTTCTAAATATTCGGCGGCCTGCGGACGCCGTTTTTTTATTTGACGTGCACATCAAATCGCACACGCCTGCGGCGGGTGCGGCTTCTAAATATTCGGCGGCCTGACGGGCGCCACCTTTCATTTGGCGTGCACATCACACCGCACACGCCTGCGGCGGGTGCGGCTTCGAAATAATCGGCGGCGTTGCAGGGCGCCACCTTTCATTTGGCGTGCACATCATTCCGCACGCGCCGGCGGCGGGTGCGGCTTCGAAATATTCGGCGACCTGCGGGCGCCGTTTTTTTATTTGACGTGCACATCAAATCGCACACGCCGGCGGCGGGTGCGGCTTCGAAATAATCGGCGACCTGACGGGCGCCGGCGTTTGTTTGACGTTCACATCACACCGCACGCGCCTGCGGCGGGTGCGGCTTCTAATATTCGGCGGCCTGCGGGCGCCACCTTTCATTTGGCGTGCACATCACACCGCACGCGCCTGCGGCGGCTGCGGCTTCGAAATAATCGGCGACCTGCGGGCGCCGTTTTTTATTTGACGTTCACATCATTCCGCACGCGCCTGCGGCGGGTGCGGTTTCTAATATTCGGCGACCTGCGGGCGCCTTTTTGGGGCCAACCTACCCTCCCAACCACACACCACACACCACAAACAAAAAAACGACGCGCCGGAAAGCGCGTCGTTTTTGTATCGGATGAAGTATGATTACTTGTCGAGGTGAGGACCTGCGGCAACGAGAGCCTTGCCGGCTTCGTTGTTCTCGTACTTCTTGAAGTTCTTGATGAAGCGAGAAGCGAGGTCTTCGGCTTTGGTGTACCACTCCTGAGCGTTAGCGTAGGTGTCGCGGGGATCGAGGATCTTGGGATCTACGCCGGGGAGCTCGGTAGGAATCTGGAAGTCGAAGATGGGAAGGGTCTTTGTGGGAGCCTTGAGGATGGCGCCGTCGAGGATAGCGTCGATGATACCGCGAGTATCTTTGATAGAGATACGTTTGCCGGTACCGTTCCAACCGGTGTTGACGAGGTAAGCCTTGGCACCCGAAGCCTGCATACGCTTAACGAGTTCTTCAGCGTATTTGGTGGGGTGGAGCTCAAGGAATGCCTGACCGAAGCAAGCCGAGAATGTGGGGGTAGGCTCGGTGATACCGCGTTCGGTGCCGGCGAGCTTGGCGGTGAAGCCGCTCAGGAAGTAGTATTTAGTCTGCTCGTCGTTGAGGATCGAAACGGGAGGAAGCACACCGAATGCGTCGGCTGACAGGAAGATAACGTTCTTGGCAGCGGGAGCGTGGCTGATGGGCTTCACGATGTTCTCGATGAAGTTGATGGGGTAGCTTACGCGGGTATTCTCGGTAACGCTCTTGTCGGCGAAGTTGATTTTGCCTTCAGCGTCAACGGTAACGTTCTCAAGGAGAGCGCCGCGACGGATAGCGTTGTAGATATCGGGCTCGCTCTCTTTGTCGAGGTTGATAACCTTGGCATAGCAGCCGCCTTCGAAGTTGAATACGCCGTTGTCGTCCCAGCCGTGCTCGTCGTCACCGATAAGGAGACGTTTGGGGTCGGTTGAGAGAGTGGTTTTGCCTGTACCTGAAAGACCGAAGAAGATGGCGGTGTTCTCGCCGTTCATGTCGGTGTTGGCAGAGCAGTGCATAGAGGCGATGCCTTGGAGGGGAAGGAAGTAGTTCATCATAGAGAACATACCTTTCTTCATCTCGCCGCCGTACCATGTGTTGATGATTACCTGCTCGCGGCTGGTGATGTTGAATACTACTGCAGTCTCGCTGTTGAGGCCGAGCTCTTTGTAGTTGGTGAGTTTAGCCTTTGAAGCGTTGTAAACAACGAAGTTGGGTGTGAAGCCTTCGAGTTCTTCAGCAGTGGGGCGGATGAACATGTTGGTCACGAAGTGAGCCTGCCATGCAACCTCCATGATGAAGCGTACGGCCATGCGGGTGTCTTTGTTGGCACCGCAGAAGCAGTCAACTACATAGAGTTTCTTGCCTGAGAGCTCGCTGAGGGCGAGAGTCTTGCAAGCTTCCCATGCAGCTTCGCTTGCCTGCTTGTTGTCGTTGGGATATTCGGGAGTTGTCCACCAAACGGTGTCTTTTGATTTCTCATCGAGGACGATGAATTTGTCCTTGGGCGAACGGCCGGTGTATACGCCGGTCATCACGTTTACTGCGCCGAGTTCTGTAACGACGCCACGCTCGAAACCTTCGAGAGTAGGAAGTGTCTCCTGCTCGAAGAGTTCATCATACGAGGGATTGTAAACCACTTCAGTGGTACCATCGATGCCGTACTTCACCAGATCAGCTTTGATCTCGGCGAGACGAGCCTGCTTGATTTCTTCAATCTTGCTCATTGTAAGTTGCTTGAAAATATTGTAGTTATGTGTTATTTATTCTCTGCTGTGGGGCGATTTGATGTTCGCCTTGTTTCACGAGTGCAAAGGTAGTCAAAATTTTTGGATTTAACCCCAATTAGCGAAAAATTTCTTTATTAATAAAATTTAATTAGGCTTGAGAAGCTGTAATCTTCGTTGCACAGGTGATAACGCCGGCCATGGGCAGGCGGTTTTTCAATTCAAAACTATTTGACAGTTATTATATAGAAATAACAGAGGGGCGAGATTCCGGCCTATACATCTATCTCGTAGTAACGGAAATTGACCACTTCCTGCAGGCCGGGAGCCTGCTCGATACGTGCGGGATTGCCGTAGGCCATCAGACAATGATGTGCGCCGTCGTAGTAGCTCACGATGTTGAATCCGAGTATACAGTTGGGGTTTGTCAAAGGATATTCCCTGACGACTTTTTCGATAAGACGACGAGTTATGGCCTCTCCCGGATTGGAGGAGTAGGCGTTCATGCTCACAGATTCAACCGTCTTGAGCGATTTTATATTGGTGCATGGAGGATGATTGGCTATACCTCCGGTAAGAACTGCAAACGCAACTTTCTTCTTCATCTCACCTCAGCCAAGCCCCACTTTCAGCACTATCAGGTAAGCGCCCACAACAACGAGAAGCACCGTGGCAGCTATTATCGCCGTAATAGCCAAGCGCTTGAGGGCGAGCGACGAATGGCGCGCGCCGACAAAACCCGCGGCTATGGCGAGGGCCGACACGCCCATGGCGACATAGCCGTTAGACCACGCAAGGACAGCCCATGCTACCAAAGCCAACAGCACCGACACCCACACCCATGCCGGATGAGTGCCGCCCACCGTCGCTGTCTCCTGCTGATCTGCTTTTTTATCTTCTATATTCATATTTTTATACTTGTACGAATGAAAACCATGGCAAAGATACACAAAATATCAATACCATGTATAAATAATACAAATATTGTGAAAAAAAGTTTACATAGTGGCGACTTTTCGGCAAATTCTGCAGTAATCCGACGTACTTATACTTTCACTCGCTGCGGTAGTAGGTGCCGGAGTATTCGGTGACGGCGGGGCCGGTCATCATAATGTGGCCGTCGGCGCTGAGGTCGAGGCCGAGGTTACCGCCGATAAGTCGCATTGTCACAGGCCATTGTGCGCGTCCGGTGGCTACTGCTGCCGCAGCGGCGGCACATGCGCCTGTGCCGCAGGCCATAGTCTCGCCGGCGCCGCGCTCCCATGCGCGCATGGAGAGGTTGTGGGCGTCGTCGATACGCACAAATTCGATATTGGCTTTCTCGGGCCAGATGGGATGATTCTCGAGTCGCGGGCCGAGCTCCGACACGATGTCGCCGTCGAAGCTGTCGACGAAGACCACGCCGTGCGGGTTGCCCATCGACACGGCCGTGAGCCGCAGCTCCTTGCCGTCGACTTCCACCGGCATGTCGATCATGCTCTCGGCCCGGCAGGCGACAGGGATACGCTCGGGCTCGAAGCATGGCGCGCCCATGTCGACGGTGACGGTGTCGGTGAGGCCGTCGAGGCCGGTGTGGACCTCTACGGTCTTAATGCCGCTGAGGGTTTCGATACTTATGGTGTTGCCGCTGACGAGGCGGTTGTCGTAGATATATTTTGCGACGCAACGTATGCCGTTGCCGCACATCTGGGCCTCGGAGCCGTCGGCATTGAATATGCGCATGCGGCAGTCGGCGCCATTGCCGGGCATGATGGCTATGATACCGTCGGAGCCTACGCCGGTGTGTCGGCGGCTGATCTGGCGGGCGAGGTCGGGAAGATTGTCGAGCGGGCGCTCCATGCAGTCGACATATACGAAGTCGTTGCCGAGGCCGTTCATCTTCACGAATGGTATGTTGGTGAGCTTTGACGGCTGTACCGACGGCTGGCCTGCGGCGAGCGAGTCGACAGCTTCGGCAAGGTGTTCGAGGCCTTCGTCGAGAATGGCGCGTGGCACACCGATGTTCATGCGCATGAAGCCCATGCCCTCGGCTCCGAATGTGCTGCCCTCGCTCAATGCCAAATGACCGCGCTCTACAAGCAGGGCCACGAGTTCCTCGCGGCTCAGGCCGAGGCCTTTGAAATCGAGCCACACGGTAAATGAGGCCTGCGGGCGATAGAGCTTGATCTGCGGAAGTCGGCGGGCGAAGAAGTCGGCGGCGTGGTCTACATTGGCCTGCAAGTATTCGAGGGCTTGGTCGAGCCACGGTCCGCCATGCTCGTAGGCCGCCTGCGTGGCAACCATTGCGGCGATAGGCGGCGCATTGAATTCGCTTGCCGACAGCCAGTTGAAGAACGGCTCCCGCACACGCGGCGACTTCACCACCGTCCACGCGCTCACGATACCGGGGATATTGAAAGTCTTCGAGGGCGCGCCGAGAGTGACGGTGATTTCCTGAGCTTCGGGCGACACCGAGGCGGTGGGTATATGGCGGCGTCCGCCGAGCATCATATCGCCGTAGATTTCATCGGAAATGAGCACCACGCCGTTGTCGCGGCATATCTCGGCCACGCGGCGCAGGGTGTCGGCGTCCCACTGCAGGCCGATGGGGTTGTGGGGATTGCAGACTATCATCATGGCGGGCCGCTCGCGGTGAATCACCTTTACGAGCCCGTCGAAGTCCATCTTATATGTGCCGTCGGCGTCGCGGCGGAGGGGGTTGTCGGCCACGCGTCGGCCATTGCCCTCTATCACTGAGTGAAAAGAATGATATACCGGTGGCTGAATGACAACAGCGTCGCCCGGGCGCGAGAAGTAGTTGATACACAGGCTCAAGCCTTTCTTCAGGCCCGGCATGAAAGTGAGCTCCTCATTCTCTACCTGCCAGCCGTGGCGTGTACGCAGCCAGCCGGCTATGCTGCTCCAGAATTCTTCGGGAGGCGTGGTATAGCCAAGTACGGTATGGTTGAGGCGGTTGCGCAAGGCGTCGATAATCGCCGGGCAGGCTTGGAAATCCATGTCGGCAATCCAGAAGGGCAGGAGGTCGTGACGGCCGAACTTGCGGTCCATCTCCTCGAATTTGGTGGCGTATGTGTCGTGGCGGTCAACCACGCAGTCGAAATTGTACTTTTCTTCACTCATGATGTGGCAAAGTTAGCAATTTTCACCGATACTGCAAAACAAACAGCGTCTATGGCAATCACACGGCTTTAAGCTTGGCCTTTTCAACATAAGTCAGTCTATAGTGCGTTCGCCGGAACGCCGATTTTTTACTGATGTTCATAGCCGCGGTAGCGGCAAACGACGGCGTAGCTGTCGCAACTCTCAGTAGCCTGTGGTAAGCATGGCGTAGCTATGCGCAGCCACAGGTCTGCGACATTTTCTTGATTAATAGCGCTGCGTAGCTGCGCGACTTGATGTTTGTCGCGCAGCTACGCAGCGCATTATATTTCAGCTCTTTCATTACCTATGGCTGCGAACAGCTACGCGGTTCTTGCCATAGGAAATCTAGGACTTGCGCAAGCAAAAAGTGTTAAAAATTCGATTAAA
>CAJTWH010000011.1 GCA_910579995.1 uncultured Muribaculaceae bacterium
CTTCAACCTGAGAATGATTAAAGGCTTGGTCTTTTACCCTATACGCCATTTCTTCTGACTGGCGTGTTTGGGCTTGAACTCCTGCCGCAAGTAATATTGTTGCGACAAAAGTCATGATACATCTTGCCATTGTTATTTTAGTTTTAAGTTTATATCATCGAGCCATTGGGCTATACCGGTTGTATCTCCTTTCTCTGAGATAAAACCGGTGGGGTGCAGTGAATTCGGAGTAGAGTCTACAAGTTCAAGTAATGTCTCATGTGGAAACATATTGGCGTATGAGCAGAATGGTACCACAATCTTTCCATTAAAATCATAACCGGATTTTTTAAGGAAAGACAGTACAGGCATTGGTGCAGTATGCCACCATACCGGACCTCCGACAAAAATCACATCATACTTGTCAAAATCAGCAATAGTATCTTTCAACGCCGGGAATATGCTGTCATTCAGCTCCGATTTTGCTTCTGTGGCACAATCTTCAAAATCTTCCGGATAAGGGACTTCCCTTTCTATACGATACAATGTGGCGCCGGTATGCTCAGCTATTGCAGTTGCGACCTGCTCTGTATTTCCGCTCCGGCTGAAATATGCTACCAATACATTGTGTGTCGTATCAGACGATATTTCATCGCCAATATAGAGCGGTTCTTTTGAGCCTGTAAATTTACTGCATGAACAACCGATAAGTCCGAGAATCAATATAATGATACTTTTTGCTTTCATCTTGCAAATGTTGTAATGATATCTGCAAAGGTATTTCTTTTGGGCAGTAGCAATCCAATCAAAATTACTGTGTGTCATACACTTTTTTCTTATTTACAGTTTGCTAAGGCGATTTTCTGAAAAATAGGATAAACAAACTGAAATAATTATAGGCCATATCTACCGTTCATAAAGTAATTTTGCTTATCGAACAATGATCGATTTTTAATATGAAAATTAACGTCGCCATATTGTCGGTAATCCTTTTGTGCGCTTCATGCTCTGTGGAAGACGACATTATAAAAAAAGAGGAACTTTCTATGAGACCCGACAGTGAAAAACAATCCAATCTAAATAATGGAACTGCAAATGCTCCGACAGAAAATAGATTTACAGCAAACTCTACTGTTGAAGACATTATTTCCGACCCCGCTTTCGCAGATTTCGGCTACCTCCTCTTTCCGGTAGACCGCTATGTTTCAGGCTCGATGACGCTTGCCCAAATCAGTTCGTCGAGCGTATATGTATGGTACAGCCATATCCGGACAGATAAAACTGTAGAGATAATCAACCGGCTCTATAACGACGCGGCAGCCGGCAACCGGATATTCTATCAAATTTATTCCGATGCTGAAATAGCAGCAGATCCATCTAAAGCGGATACCGGATTATTCCTCTTCAGAGGAGAAGTAGGAAAGCCGTTCGCCATCACCAATGCCGGAGGAGGATTTATGTATGTCGGGGCTATGCACGACAGTTTCCCGCACTCTCTCGAAATAAGCAATGCAGGCTACAACGCATTTGCGCTGATATATCGCCCCGATGATCCATACACAGATTTGGCTCGTGCAATAAGCTTTGTTCATGACAATGCCGCGGAATTGGGAGTCAAACCTGAGGATTATTCTCTTTGGGGAGGTTCGGCGGGAGCGAGAATGGCAGCCACTCTCGGAAATTCAGCATACCTTTACCAACTTACCGGGCGCACCGATATTCCTCAGGCTGCCACTGTAATAATGCAATATACCGGGTATTCCTCAGCCTCTCAATATGATGCTCCTACATACGTCTGTGTCGGCTCTAACGATGGTATAGCCTCTTGGCAGACAATGCAAAGTCGGCTGCAACGTCTTTCCGCAATGGGAATTCCTACTGAGTTTCACGTCTACGATGGCTTGGGGCATGGTTTCGGCCTCGGTGAAGGCACTGTTGCCGAGGGTTGGGTAAACTACGCTCTCAAATTCTGGCAGAAGAATATGACAGTTGACGGCAACACCGGGATTCCACCGGTATATGCTGATTGAGAAACCGTAAAAAGTACATTGTTTACCGTATTTTTTCAGGCTCATACGGCATGGGCAGTTTGTTCTTTTACTGAATTCAATAATTACAGAATATGAAACAAAGAATTTTAGGAACGACTTCACCACTCGAAGTATCTGCAGTCGGACTTGGCTGCATGGCGATGAGCCACGGCTACGGTGAACCTGCCGACAAGAAAGAGATGATAAAACTTATACGGACAGCCCATGATCTGGGTGTTACTTTCTTCGATACGGCGGAAGTCTACGGGCCTTATACAAATGAGGAACTTGTAGGCGAGGCTCTCGAACCGATACGTAACGAAGTGAAGATTGCCACCAAGTTTGGTATAAGCATGAATATGGATGATTTCAAGCAAGTGCTTGACAGCCGTCCGGAAACAATCCGAAAGTCTGTGGAAGGCTCATTGAAGCGTCTCCGCACAGACCATATCGACCTTTACTATCAGCACCGCGTAGACCCCGATGTTCCCATTGCCGACGTTGCAGGAACAATCAAAGACCTTATGGATGAGGGTAAGATACTCCATTGGGGTCTATCAGAGGCCGGAGTAAATACTATCCGCGAGGCAAATTCTATCTTGCCGCTTACAGCCGTTCAGAGCGAGTTTTCACTGTTCTGGCGTGAGCCTGAAAAGAACCTCCTGCCTGTTCTTGAAGAACTCGGTATAGGTCTTGTTCCATTCAGTCCACTCGGCAAAGGTTTTCTTACAGGCGGCATAACCAAAGACACAAAGTTCGGAAAACACGACTTCCGTTCTTCTGTTCCACGTTTCCAAAAAGAAAATATCGAGGCGAATATGGCTCTTGTGGAGTTTGTCAAGTCTATCGCTGAAAAGAAAGGTGTCACACCCGCACAAGTCGCCATTTCGTGGATATTATATCAGAAACCGTGGATTGTTCCTATTCCCGGCAGCCGAAGCCTCAAACACCTTGAAGACAACATTGCAGCAGCCAATGTAAGCTATACGCCTGAAGAAAAGGCAGAAATAAATGCCACCCTCAACACAATAGTCATCCAAGGTAACCGCTATAACAGCAACAACCAATCCCATATCGGTAATTGATCATATAATACCCTTGGAAACTGTATTCAAACCGGTTTCCAAGGGTATTATTATGCTCGGGCGGAGAGGGCGGCAAGGCTGATTATCTTTCTCATTTGTAATCCGTCTTATATCTTATCCACAAGGTGCCCTGTCCTACTTGCTCCACACTTTCAAGCGCAAGCCTTACCGGCATACGGTCAATATCAGCAATGCCGTCGAAAAGGGCCGTCTGCCCCTTGCGTCCGTCGATTCCGGGAGCAAGCAGCAGGCTTACCTCGTCAATAAGCCCTGCGGCGAGAAAACCGCCGTTGATGTGTCCGCCGCCAAGAACTGCCAGGCGCTCCACGCCGAAGTCGGTGCACAGTATCTCCATCGCCGCCTGCAGATCAATGGCGTCGCTACCGACACATATATATGATATCCGCTCATTTCTGAGCATTTCAAGATATTCCTGCGGTACTTGCTCGCTTACGATACACACAAGAGGCACACCGTCGATTTCAGCAGCAGGCCAGCGCAGGCGTCCGTGAGTGTCGACGGCTACGATATACTCCTTTGAGTCAACAGCCTTATACACCGATGTCATGCCGAATGGAGTTGTGTCATTGGCTATGAACGGCTCTTTGGCGGCATTGTAATGCTCCATTGTCACGCGCCCTTCAAGTTGAACCGGGCAGTCGAGTTTCTCAAGCGTTTCGTAATACTCGTTGCCGCTTATCTTATCTACCATCGAGCAGTCGATACGTCCGTCAATTGAAGCCACCATGTGGCATATTATGTATGGTCTTTTCATTTTGCGTTGGGGTTTAGAGGTCCGTAGAAATATGAAGCAGTCGCAAAGTTACGCCAATACAGACATGTAGTGCTTGCATATAACACCGAATCTCCTACCAAAAATCCGTATTAATGAAAAAACGGTATGTTATGATACTGAAATTATACTAATTTTGCGATGTAATCAAATCAACAATAAATAACATGGAAAAAGAAACTATAAAAAATATCAAGACAATCGCCGAGTACAACGACATGCTCGGCATTGAAACCCTCCACCCTTTGGTATCGGTAATCAACCTTGCAGAAGCCAACCCTATGCGTCACGCCCGGCATACGTTCAGCTTTTACACAATTTTCTTGAAAGAGGTGAAATGCGGCGACATAATATATGGCCGTCAGACCTACGACTATCAGGAAGGAACAGTGGTGTGCATAGCACCCGGACAGGTAATCGGAATCGAAGACAACGGTGAAGTATTCCAACCCAAAGGCTGGGCGCTGTGTTTCCACCCCGACATGATACGCGGCACATCGCTCGGCTCTCACATCACCGAATATTCTTTCTTCTCCTACGCCGTAAACGAAGCTCTTCATCTGTCGAAGAAAGAGCGCGAGGTCTTTGTGGACTGTCTGCATAAGATCCAGCTTGAGCTAAACCATGACATCGACCGCATGACCCGCAGGTTGATAGCCACCAACATCGAGCTGCTCCTCGACTATTGCCTGCGGTTCTACGAGCGTCAGTTTATAACCCGTGAGGTTGTCAACTCCGACATCCTCACCCGCTTCGAGCAACTTATCCACAAGTATTTTCAGGATGGCCGGCAAATTGCCGATGGCATACCGAGCGTATCATGGTGCGCGGGCGAGCTATGTCTGTCGCCAAAATATTTCAGCGACCTGATGAAAAAAGAAACAGGACATACGGCAATCGAACATATCCAAGCCCGGGTAATCGAGATCAGCAAGGAGAAGCTGCTGTCCCCTGCCCTGTCGATATCAGAAATCGCATACCAGCTCGGATTCCAATATCCGGCCCACTTCTCCCGGATGTTCAAGAAAATCGTCGGCAAGACCCCGAACGAATACCGTCTGTCGGCCCGGCCAAGGGTCTGACATCTTAAAAAACCAACTTAAAAATTATATATATGTTACGACTGAACTGTTTTATCTCTGTGTCGCGAGAGAACCGCGACGAACTTCTCGAGGCTGCAAAGCGTCTTACCGCCGCCTCACTCAAACAAGATGGCTGCATTGCATACGACATCTTTGAAAGTGCCACACGCCCTGAAGTGATGATGATCTGCGAAACGTGGCGCGACCGTGAGGCCTTGGACGCACACAGCGCTTCGGATGTCTTTGTAAAGGATGTAGGAATTATGCACTCGCTGGGAGAGTTGAAATTGGAGACTTTTGAGTTCTGACAGCACTCTGAGCCTCTGAGCAAACTGATTTGAGCCCCGCAGCAAAATTGCCGCGGGGCTTTCTTTGTAATTTTGCAGTGAATAAAAATGAAAAAACGATATGAAAGATATATTTGAAAAAGACCTCAGCGGCGAAATGGTATCGCCCAATGAACCCGGATATGACGAACTGATCGCTGACATCTTCGCCACCATGAAGGTTGCGACGGAAATGAACACCGGCTATAAAACACCTGAAGAAGTCCACTGATACATGAGCCGGATTCTTGGCAAGCCGCTTGATAAACGGTGTTCTTGATATATGCAAAGAAAATGCCGAACAGCAGAAACAAGTAGGACACTAATCAATAGAATTATAATTTATAAAAAACACTGCAATGAAAAAAATTATGTTGACAATGGCAATTCTGCTCTGTGCGGTTGCTGTGAATGCTAAAACTTTAATAGCTTATTACAGCTATACAAACAATATGGAGAGCATTGTGACGGCTTTAAAATCTCAGAATCAATCGCAGCCGGCAACGATATCGAATACGATGAAATTACGTGCAATAATAATATTTAATTATGGTCGTACGGTGCCGGTAAATTCGTCGGGATTGAAGGTTATAGACTTTGATGTGATTGGGGCGGCGAGGAAATAGCCAAGGCAGAAGTCACCGTCGTACATCCGACTTGAGTTAGAGTTGTTTTCAAGGCCTTCAAGATAGTCGTACATGCGGTCGGATAGCGGGGCAACGGTGGCGGTTATATTGTCGCCTGTGAGCAATAAATCGTCATCGTCCTCGGCCTCAATATCGTAGCGTGTGGTCATCATAGACTCATGTATGCTGCCATCGGCGGCGAAGCTGTCGCGCAAGAGGGACTGTCGGTAGAGTTCGCCGTTGCGGTAGACGCGCAGCCAGAAACATTCTCCGACGATATCGGGATTGTCTTTTACAGTTACTTCGAGCACAGCCACGTGGTCGTAGGGCATTTTAATCCAACTGAATTCCATGCCCGATATTTCGGCGGGAGGGAGCATTTCACATACCGAAGTATATGTGCAGCCGCCGCGCTGTACGGTGAGCCGATATGTATGCCCGGGAACAGCGTCAAGGGGGAGGACATACCTTCCGCTTGGGTCGGGCTCCATCGGGCTGCTCCAACCGTCGGAGAGGTCTTCCAACACGGCTGTGGCGTCGGTATAGAGAGTATGGTCCATCGGTTGATCCATCGGGGTAGTCTCAGTGATCGTCAGAACAGCTTCAGATTGAGTCAAGTTAGCCTCAAGCACTGTCATCGGAGCTATCTCGCGGTAGTCAATATCAAATTCTTTTTCACAGCTCACCAGACACAAGCCTATCGCCGCGGCCATAATATGCTTTCTTGAAATCGTCATGTCAGAATTTTAAAGTGTATGAAACGGAAGGAAGCAGCCCGAAGAGAGCCTGCATGACCGCACGGGTTCCTGTCGGCGATTGCGGATCGTCCTCGAAGTAGACAATATATGGATTTAGACGGGAATATACATTGAAGAATCCAAAATCGACCTTGCTTGTAAAGCGCTTACCATGCCGGGTATATGTGGCCGAGATATCAAGGCGGTGTGTGCAGGGTGTCTTATAAGCATTGCGCTGCGAATAATAATATACCGTCTCGCCGTTGAGCTGATATTTCACGTCGGGTGCGGTAAGGGGCTGCCCGGAAGCATAGATCCAAGAGCCCGAAACGCTCCATTTTTGGTTGAAAGTGTATATTGCGGTGATGTTGAGGTCATTGCGGCGGTCGTTTGAGGCGTCGTACCATCTGTTGTCGTTGATACCGTCAATGCGTGTGCGCGTACGAGAAAGGGTGTAGGAAATCCAACCTGTGAGCGGGCCTTTATTCTTGCGGAACATCAACTCCAAACCATAGCTGCGACCACGGCCACCAAGGATAATGCTCTCCAAGTTGATTTTAGAGAGCATGGCGCGGCCATCCATATAATCATAGACGTTTTGCATGTCTTTGTAGTATGCCTCTACAGTCCAGTCGAAGTCGCCGCTGCGGGTCATACCTGCATAGCCGGCCACATATTGCAGACAACGCTCGGGTTTTACCATGGCAGAGGAAAGAGCGTAGCGGTCGAACGGAAAACTTGTGGCACCGGAGCGTATGGAATGGAGGTCCTGAGTGGTGAGGCTTGCTCCGAGTTTTACATTATGCGTCGGCGACAAGGTGTATTTGACACTTACGCGTGGTTCGGGCGAGAAGTAGGTCTTTGCCTTAAAATCAGGCGTTTGCTCCGAGGGCGCCACAAAGGTATTGAGGCGTGAGCCTCCGAGTGCAGTAAAAGCGCTCAGCCTCAGGCCGGCGTCAATTCCTACTGGCCCAACTGAGCCTTCGTATGCCAGCCATAAGGCATTGCTCAAACCCGCACGTATGTCTTTCTGCAATATGCCGTTTGTCACTATCTCCGCTGAATTGACGCTATATAACTCACTTCTCACTCCGGCCTCGAATTGGTGATTATCAGCCAAGTGATAGTTTACACGCTCGTTGACTGACAGTTTATGGATATATTCATGGAGATGTTGGTCAGACTGCATCATGGTCATATCCATTTCCGGGAAAAAGTTTGTGTATGAGGCTGTAGTCTTGAAAGTCAAGCGGTCGCCGTGAATGGCAAGCCAGTTGAGAGCGGCGCCCCTGTTGCCCCAATATAACCCCATGACGTCTTTTACCGCCAAGTTGTCTTTTCCCATAAAAAAAGAAAGGTCGAGGTATCCACCGCCGCGGGGCTGATATCTCAGTTTAGCCGTGATGTCATAGAAATTGAGCACGGTGCCTTTATATTCGGGCACCATGTTTATCAACGCGTCGACATACGACCGCCTTGCAGATATGGCCAGCGATAACTTGTCTTTTATAATAGGGCCTTCAGCTTTTATCTTTGCCATGAGCAGACCGATTGAGACGGCACCATGATAAGCTTCCAGATCTCCATGCGAGAGCGAAGTCTCAAGCATAGATGAAAGCCCTTGGCCATATCTCGCAGGGATAGGACCTTTATAGAGGGTGGCCTGCCCTACGGCCTCGTCGTTAAAGGTAGAGAAGATACCCATCAGATGAGTGGGATTATAGAGCGAGATACCGTCGAGCTGAATATTGTTCTGCCCGGAGGTGCCACCCCTCACTTCAAAACCGCCTATACCACCGGCCTCGGAGCGTACGCCGGGCAGTAGCGAGAGCGATTTAATGAGGTCGTTCTCACCCATAAACCCGGGCAAAGACTGCAACACGGATATGGGCACAGACTCCGCGCCAAGCCTACCGAGCGACACGCGCTGACGGGCCGTAGAGCCAATCACCGTAATCTCCTGCAATTCGTCGACCACAGCAGTGTCGGCCGGCATATCCGCGGCATACAAACCCAAGCCGCAGACGTGCAATATACCTAAAAGAATAAATCTGTAATTCACGGTTGCAAAGTTACGCCAAAAGCTTCAAGCCCGCAAATATCAGCTGCTATCTTTGCTTACGGTAAGTCAATGCAGCCAAAGAGTTGATGATTACGGCAAAACCAGCCAAAGCAAGATATTGGTATGACAGACCGCACATCGGGGTAGCTTTGAGATAAACCGAGCGCATTATCTCAATGAAGTAGCGCGGCGGCAGCGCGTAGGTGATATATTGCGCCCATGCGGGCATTGAACTTACAGGAGTCAGCAGACCGCTCATAAGCACACACAACAGCACCACAAACAACATCAGAAACATGCTCTGCGACATATTTGAAGAAAAGTTTGCGATAATGATCCCGATACCTGACATAACGAAAATAAACAACAAGGCTGCAAGATATATCGCCCAGAGCGATCCTGCCGGCGCGAGGCCATAAATGACAAGAGCAATCAGCATGGCAAGCGATATGTCGATAATGCCGATAATCCAATAAGGTATCACCTTCGAGAGAACGAATATGCCGGTTTTCACGGGAGTGACATTCATCTGCTCGATTGTTCCGGTCTCTTTTTCGCTCACAAGATTGAGAGCCGGCAGGAAACCACATATCATTATCAAGAGCATAATCATAAGAGCCGGAATCATGTAGTTACGATATTCGAGGACAGGATTATAGAGATATGCCACCGAAGTTTTCTGTGGAATGTCGGCACCGCTGAACTCAGCAATGGAGCGCATGACCGACTCCGCCACATATCTTGCACCCAAGGTACCTTTAGTGCCGTTGACGCCGTTGGCGCTGATATGAGGCATTATAGGATTACCGGTTTCCAATTTTTTCTGAAAACCGAATGGTATTTCAAGAATTACATCGGCCTTTCCGCGCTCGATATTATCAAGAGCCTCAGTGTATGTTTTCTCCAATGAAACAGAAAAGAACGGGGAGGCTTCCAAATCGGCCATAATGTCACCAGCCAAGGTGCTGTTGTCTTGGCATACCACAGTGACATCGACATGCTTGACATCCATAGTAGCCACCAAGGGAATGACAAGAATGACCATGCACGGAAAAATAAATGCAATCTTCGGGAGAAACCTGTTCTTGCCGAACAAAATGAATTCCTTGCGGAGAAGTATCAACAATGTTCTCATTATTGTAGTCTTATCTTAAATCGTTTGACAGAAACAGTTATCAAGGCAAGAGCCATCAACGACAAGACCATAAGCTCAAGATATATGTAATTGAAGCCAAGCCCCTCAACCATTATCTTGCGCATTGCCGGAATATACCAACGCGCCGGTACGATATTTGAAATCCACTGCAAAGGCAAGGGCATATTCTCTACCGGAAACACCATGCCCGACAGCATTATCACCGGTATGATAAACACCATGCCCGAAACAAGCAATGCCGCCATCCGGGTTTCGACAACAGTAGAGACAAAGAGGCCGAGGGCGAGGGCGAGAATGATATAGACCAAAGAAGTCAGCACCAATGCCGCCAAGGAGCCTGAAAGCGGCAGGCCGAGCGCATATTTAGACAGTAACAGAATGACAGCCAAGTCAATGCACGAAAGCATGAAATATGGTATCATCTTGGCGATTACTATCATTACGGGCCGTATGGGAGAGACGAGGAGTATCTCCATAGTGCCGGTCTCTTTCTCCCGGACTATCGATACCGACGTGAGCATGGCGCATATCAGCATGAATATGAGTCCCATGATACCGGGCACAAAATTATATGCGCTCTTGAGCTGAGGATTGTAGAGTATCGTTATTGCCGGAGAGATGTTTTCGGATGTCTCTTCCAAAATCTGTGTGAGATATCCGGCTGAGGTCTGAGCAGTGACCGGATTTGAAGCGTCCACGACAACTTGTGTCTCACCGTTCCTGTCGAAATCGCGGCTGAACACTACCACGGCGAGGGCGCTGTTGGCGGCTATAGTACGGTCGATTTCATTGGAATCGATGTATCCTTTGAACGTGATATAAGGGTTGTGTGCAATCTGAGATACTTTGGCTTCGATTGCCGGCGTAATTTTGGGGGCACACACCAGCACCTCCACATCATTGACATCCATAGATATGGCAAAACCGAACAGCACCATCTGAACAACGGGAATCAGAAGTGCGATGAGCATTGTGCGGGGGTCGCGGATGATATGCAATATCTCCTTACGGATAAATGCGGTGAAACTCTTTCTCATTGTCGTTGAGCTTTACGAGCCAGACTGCGGAATACTTCGTCGATGTTGCGAGCCTTGAATTCCTGTTTCAACTCAGCAGGAGTGCCGAGGGCTTTGATACATCCGTCGACCATAATGGAGACGCGCCCGCAGTATTCGGCCTCATCCATATAGTGTGTAGTCACAAAAACGGTAATACCCTCCTCTGTCCTCTTATATATGAGCTCCCAGAATTGACGGCGAGTGACAGGGTCGACGCCGCCGGTGGGTTCGTCAAGAAAAACAATATCAGGATTATGGATAGTGGCAACAGAAAAAGCGAGTTTCTGCTGTTGGCCGAGCGGAAGTATGGCAACCGGCATATCCATCTCTTCGGTAAAGTCGAGGGCGCGGGAAAGCGACGCACAGCGCACCTTGATTTCTTGACTTTTCAAACCATATATGCCTGCAAAGAGAGCGATATTCTGCCTCACCGTAAGCTCGCCGTAGAGAGAGAATTTCTGGCTCATATAGCCGATATGTCGCTTTACCATCTCGCTTTGCGTGGCAATGTCGTATCCGGCTACTTTGGCCGAGCCTGAAGTTGGCAAACTCAGGCCGCAGAGCATGCGCATGGCTGTTGATTTCCCGGCTCCGTTAGCGCCAAGGAAGCCAAAAATCTCACCTCGCGACACATTGAAGCTTATAGCGTCGACGGCGGTGAAATCGCCGAAGCGTTTGGTAAGCTTATCGGCTGTTATAACATCATTTACTGCCATTTCCCATAATTTTTATAAATACATCCTCAATGCCGGGGCTTATCGCCCTGACTTCGGCAATGCCTTTAATGGAATTCAGGATTTGGGGCGAAAAGGAGTCGTCGGTGAATACGTGGATGTATTCGCCTGACAGAAATGCCATTTTCACACCCTCGACTTTTCGCAAGGCAAGCAGGGTCTGATAATTGTTAACACCTTTGACCGCAAGCAGAGGCATTTTATTGCGGCGAAGAATCTCATCCAAAGTACCGGTTTCGAGAATCTTTCCGGAGTTTATCAGAGAAATGCGGTCGCAGCGTGACGCCTCGTCCATGTATGGTGTGGATACGAATATGGGCATACCACTTTGCTTTATGTGGCTGAGAATATCCCAGAACTCACTGCGCGACACAGCGTCGACACCTGTTGTCGGTTCGTCAAGAAAGAGTATTTCAGGACGGTGTATGAGCGCACAGCATAAGGCGAGTTTCTGCTTCATGCCGCCCGAGAGGTTTGCCGCCCTTCTGTTTCTGAACGGAGCAAGTTGATTGTAGACCGGAGCGATCATCCCGAAGTTGTCGGACACTTTTCCTCCGAAAAGCGCCGCAAAGAATTGGAGATTCTCTTCAACCGACAAATCAGGATATAATGAGAAACGGCCCGGCATATAACCGGCGGTGCTGCGGATTTTTGCATAATCTCTTACGGTATCGAGTCCACAGACGGAGGCTGTACCGGAGTCGGGCAGCATGAGCGTAGTCAGAATTCTGAAGAGAGTTGTCTTTCCGGCACCGTCAGGACCAAGGAGGCCGTAAATCTCCCCACGGTTGACATCAAGAGATACACCGTCTAGAGCTTTGACGGAGCCAAAATTCTTTGAGACATTTTCTATATGGATTGCGCTTCCGATCATAATTTCACATTGCCAAATCCCCCGATTTTTAGCCGGCCGTCGTTGACAACGGCAATCTTGACGGCGTAAACAAGATTTGAGCGGGAGTCTTGTGTCTGAATATTTTTAGGAGTAAATTCGCTCTCCGCAGAAATCCATGTCACAGTGCCGGGATAGTCATATAGCCTGTCACCGCCGAAATTGGCTGTCACAGTCACCTGTTGGCCTAATTTTATATCGGCCAACTGCGCAGAGGTGAAATAAGCCCTAAGGTAAATCTTAGCAAGGTCGGCTACTTTTACGAGCGGTTTTCCGGGAATGGCGTATTCGCCGGGCTCACAGTATTTTGTGAGTATCGTTCCTGCGATCGGCGATGTTATGCAGCAATCTTCAATCATATCGGAAACCTGCCGGATCTGACTTTCTATCGCCGAGGATGATTCGTTGATTGAGGCCGTGCTGTTGGCGAGCGTTGATTGCTGCGCGGAAATGCGGTCTTCAAGCACCCGGATTGCAGAATTTATATCATCAAGCTGCTTGGAAGTGGCCGCACCGTCGGCCAAGAGCCGCTGAATGCGTTCGCGCTCATATACCTGCTTGTCAAGCTCTCGGCGCAAAGACGCCAATTGCAGGGAGATATCGGGGCGGGCGACATTTGAGGCCGAGCGCTGAAAGAGTAACTGCTCTTTTTGGAAATGGAGTTGAGCTGTGTCGATCAGAGCAATGATTTGTCCGGCACTTACTGTGTCGCCCTCATTCACATCAAGCATAAGAATTTTTCCTGAAGATTCGGCCGAGAGTGTCACATCGGTGGCCTCAAAGTTGCCCGAAGCATCATATTCGACATCCCGACTGCACGACACCAATGAGACCGCAGCGAGGGCAGCGAAAGTTATGGTTTGGATTTTCATCTGTTTCTCAGGTGGTTAAGATTATAAATTGCTTTTACTAATTCAATATGGTGCTGAGCCATCTCGTTTTGGGCAAGTTCGCTGTCAGTGATTTTTGAGAGCAATGCCGTGGTATCGATTATACCATTGTCAAGTTGCGACTGCGCCGCACTGACCACCGAATTGCGGAGCTCGACAATCCTATCGTCATTGCGCATTACTTCTCTTAGAGAAGCAATCTGCCCGAGGCTCTCGGATATGGCAATGCTGTTGTTGAAATTGAAAGTTGCCCTCTCGCTCTCGACCTGTGAGCGTTGGAGCCGCAGTTTATTCAATGAGTTGCCGCGGGTATAGAGGGAGCTGAAATTCCAAGCCACCTTCAAGCCTACCATAAAGTTGAACGACAAATCACGCGACTGCATGTTCTTGAACATATTATATCCCGGATAACCGTAATATCCCGAGGCGAAAGCGTTTACAGTCGGCATAGCGGCAGCTTTTATTCCCGACTCCTGAGCAGAGAGATTAGCTATCCTGCGGTCAAACAATCTCTGCTGAGGATGAATTCCCTCGGCAGGAGCCTGCAAATCTTCAGATGGTAAAACCAATGTACGGGCGCCGACAGACTCGCCGATAAATATTTCCATTATGCGCCGTATGCTTACAAGCGTCGCTGTCAATCTTGATTTCTGCTGTTGGAGCGTGAGAAGTTTTGCCTCAATCTGGTCACAGTCACTTTTCATGGCTACTCCGTTGGCGAACATCGAACGGACCTGACGGAGTGTAGAGTCAACCAATGTCATTGTCTTATCGCACTGCGATATGTGCTCATCAAGCAAGAGCATTGAGAAATATATCTCCTCTACACGCCCCTCTACATCATATAACTGAAGGTCAAGCGCAGTACGCTCGACGGCGTTCCCGGTGGCGACAGCTTCTTTATTTGCCTTAGCTTTACCGCCGTCCCAAATCTGCTGAGACACGTCAAGGCCAATGCGGTATTGCGTCTTGTCCAAGCCGGGATAATCCACACCCTGCTGCGAGAGAATGTTTGTAAGCACCTCCGGAAGAGCCGCCACTTCATTCTGCCAAGTAAGTTGAGCCGACACCGAGCCTTGAGGCATCCACATTTTCGAGACATTGGAAAGATTGAGCTACTTGACTTTCTCCAATAAGCCATATTGCGCCACAGCGGGATAATTGGCGCGTGCAAGGCTTACACACTCGCCAATTGTCAGCTCTGCGGCAAAGCAATCAAGCAGCAGCAACATTGACAGTACAAAAGATGACAAAAGCCTTTTCATGAGATTCGCTTCATAATTATTTCGACAATTTCTTTCTTCCTCATCTCCATATAAGAGTCGAAATCGCTATTGCCTGTAGCGGCCATCAACATTGGATATGCGAGAAACGGAAATACATTGAGAGAGGCAATATCGCCAATGAGCTGATCGGCACGCACGGAGCTAATCTCACCGCTCTCATGAGCCTTGTCGAGCTCTTTCTGCAGTGCACATATCCTATCGTATGCTGTGGGAGAAAACTCTCCGATTACTTCACGATAAGCTTCAGGGCGAGAATTTATCGTAGTTATAAAAAATATCGGGAGCTCTTTATTTGCGAGCAGGAAGTCGAAATGCTTTTCAATTCCGACACGGATACGCTGCTTTATACAGCCGCTTTCCTCCACAAGCGGCGCGAGCACCATATTGAAGATATAGCGGATCTTGTCTTTGAAAATCCTTTCAAACAGCTTTTCTTTAGTGCGGAAATAGTAGTGCAGCATAGCGTGGGTGACACCGGCGGCGGCGGCAATGCTCGATGTGCGAGCGCCGTCGAAACCCTTGGTGCTGAATTCAGTAATAGCAGCTTCAAGAATGAGCTGCTCGGTATCTTTGGCTTGTTTACTCTCTTGTTTATCCATAATGTTTAACAATATTGTTAATGCAAAATTATGGTAAAACTTTTACTCTTCCAAATTTTCAGCAAAAAAATCAGAACACAAATCCATCCGCTTCTTCCCGGTACCCTATAAAAAGAGGCTGAGAGAGTCATAACAGCCTCAGCCATATAACGGTAAGAGACTGCGTAGCTGTCGCGACTTCTCATGTAAGAGAGCAGGTCGCGCAGCTACGCAGCGCTGTTTCCTTTTTGGATAAACCATGGGGCTGCGAACAGCTACGCGGTTCTTGCCCCATGCTAAGCAGAGTTACGACAGCTACGCCGTCTTCAGCCGCTAAAGCGGCGTAGTTGAGATACATAGTAAAAAACACGATAAACGAAAAGAGGCTGCTGTTCTGAGTGTGAACTGCAGCCTCTTTCAATTTAACCAAATCTTAATTATCGAGATCAGCGAGTGTCTTGAATGAGCTTATACCTTGGTGGTTGACGTCGAGCGCGGCGGCTTCGGCAAGATAGCGGGCCGATTTTGCCTTTTCTCCGAGCCCATAATAGCCAAGAGCAAGCATATAGAGGCAGTGGATTCTATTGCTGAGGTCGAGGTCGCCGTCCCATATCAGGAGGTCGGGGAGAGATACGGCGAAGTAGTCCATGCGCACGTGATCGTGGAGGTGCTGCTTTCCATAATCGACGAGTCGGTTGAAGTATGCCCGTGCTTTGTTTTCGTTACCAAGAGCACGGAAAGCAAGTCCGGCATAGAAAATCTTGTCAGGTTTGGCGTCGTTATAGTACATCGCCGCAGCGGGTTCGGTTGGGCCGAGTGTAGCCTGATTGAAAGCCTCAGAGGCCTCGTCGTCCTTTCCGAGAGCTTTATAGCAAACACCAAGGAGATAGTAGAAATCGTTTTCCTGAGCGCCGTAGAGCTTGCCTTCGCCGAGGTGATGCGGATATTCGAGACATTCTTTGAGGAGAGCTATAGCTTGCTCATATTTTTTGGCAGCTATAAATTCTTTAGCAAGCTCAACGCGTGCAGTCTGGTACTGGGCGGGCACTTTGCCTTCACCACCCTCCCATGGATGGAAGATATGGTTGTCGAGCTTCGACATAGCCAGACGGTAATCACCGGTCTGATTGAGAAGTGTGATTTCCTCAAGCACAAGGTCGTCGCGCATGGCGATGAGACCGGGATATTTCTGCAGGAATCCGAGGCGTGTTGCGTGGTCGCGTCCGAGCCGCTTGTAGAGTTGGTCGAGCTCCATGAGTATACGCGAATCGGTATCGTCGAGGCGGAAAGCTTTTTCCATTGCTTCGACGGCTTTAGCTTCGTCGTTGCGCTTGTTGAAGTAACCGAGGGCAAGATTGCGCCATGTGGTGGGATAGTCGGGATTGATACGTGCAGCCGCTTCCCAGTCGGCCATGGCGATATCGTACTGACGTTTGTCGTAGTAGAGATTGCCGAGGAAGTGGTATGCGTTGGCGTCTCCGGAGTTGAGAGCTATAGCTGCATTGAGGGCGATTATAGCCTCCAGACGATTGGGGAAGACGTAGTCGGGGCACGAAGAAGCGCCTTTGTTGAAAGCTTTCTTCGCGGCTTCGGCGTCTCCGGCCATAAGTTCGCACCAACCCATGTAGTAGTATGTCATGGGGGTTACGGCGCCTGATTCTATAGCCATATTCCAGAGAGCGGTCGCCTCGCTCCAAAGTCCGGCAGCGGCGAGGTCGAGGGCCAGTTCGTCGTAGTTATGGGCGTTGCCGTGCATGAGTTCGGCCATCAGATCGAGAGCTACTTCTTGCCCGTTGTTCAAGTACTTGGCCCACAAGCAGCCGTAGTTGAAATTATCCATGGCAAGAGATTCGTCGCAGAGAGCGAGAGCTTCGTCGGCCCGGCCGAGCTTTGCAAGTATGAATGCCTTCAGTGCACGCGCCTTAGGATTGATGTAGTTTCGCATTAGTGAACGGTTGACCTCGTAGAGGGCATCGTCCATCCACCCTTGCATTGCCGAAATACAGGCACAGGCGTAGTATCCGGCGTCCTGCCATGCGCCGTTCCATGTGGACTTGTAGAAGCAGTCGTAAGCTTCATCATATCGTCCCTGATATTTGAGTGCGAGACCGAGATTGTAGACAGGCTCACCGTCGTAAGGATTGGGATTGCGTTTCTTCAGAATCTTCACAGCCTTGGCAAGATATTGCTCGGCAAGGTCAAAACGGCCTTTGCGGATATACCACAAGCCCATGGCGTTGTTGCAACGTACATCGTTGGGGTCGCGTCGGAGGCCTTCCTCATAATAGTCGGTCGGGCGGAAGGTGGCGTGGCGATACTGCTCCAGATGCAGGCCGGTGAGGTAGAGCTGCTCTACAGTCATTACCTCTTCGGGGCGTAGAGCGGCTTCGGCAGCGTCGGGAATGGGGCGGATTTCATCAGGCTCGGCATGCCATGTAAGGACCGTTTTTCCTTTGCGGAGCACGGCTACATTGACACTGTCGAGTGAGAGCCCATTTGAGTCGGCCTCCATAGTAAATACCTTTTCGGGCGTGATTACGGTAGATTCGCAGCCTAAGAGCGAGCCATCGTCGCCTTTAAGGCGTATTTCGACTTCCTGTTTTGATGTTGCAAAAATCCTGAGCATGAATTTACCGTTTTCAAGCTCGATATTCATCAGCAGATCCTTTGTGGCATTCTTCACCACACCGAGTTCGCGATAGGGAAGGAAATATTGGGTGAATTCTTTTTGCTCGTAAGGCATAAGCCACGAGAAATCAGGCTGGTTTTCGGTATAGACACCGGCCATGAGCTCTATATATGGACCATCGTCGTCGGTGAGATTGCGGTCCCAAGCGCGTCCGAAGTCGCCGTTACCCCATGTCCACTGCTTCTTACCGGGCGAAACATGATGGCTGGCCACATGGAGCATACCGGCTTCAGTATCGAATTCGTATCCGCCTTCGAAATCATATTTTGAGTTCACACCCATGTAGCTGGTGGGCACGAATATGTTTTTGTAGTTTGCAATATCGACGCCGGCCGAGTAATCCATCTTATAATATGTGCCTGTAGCGATGGGGAAGGAAGAAACAGCGCGTTTGCCATGGTCGAAGACGGCATTGATATCCGGCGGGAACACCGAGCGGTAGTGGTCATTTACAGCCACAGCCGGATTGGCCCACCAAAGGAATGTCTGCGGCACATCGGTACCATTGAAGAGCCGTCCTGTAATCTCAAGATATGCACATCCGGGGCGCAGGGTGAATCCGGCCTGACCGCGCTGGTGGAACATGCGCTCGGTCTCATTGACCCATACGGTAACAGATCCGTCGTTGTTCTCCTCTATCGTGCAGTCGACCGGCATATAAGTCGACGGACGGTGGTGCTGAGGCCAGTTGAACTCTATACCACCTGAAATCCACGGGCCGGCAAGACCTACGAGTGCGGGCTTGATGACGTGGTTGTAATACACGAAATGGCGATTTTTGATTTTGTCGAATGCCATCTGTATGCGACCGCCAAGTTCGGGGAGCACCATCACTTTGATGTATTCGTTTTCGATATAGACGGCGTTCCAAAGATGGTCGGTCTTTACATTTGAGATTGATTCGATGACAGGGTAAGGATATACCACGCCCGAGGAGCCTTGATAGACGCGCTTTTCGAGGAAGATGGGATTTTTTTCTTCTTTACCCACTTCGTAGGTGGGAATGGATACTATTTCTTTCCAAGCTTTAACCATAGCAAGCTATTTGTTAAGTATTATTTTATCAATTCGTTTTCAATTTCTTCAAGACTTTTTCCCTTTGTCTCGGGGCAGCGTTTCAAGAAGTAAATATATCCGCATAGGCAGATTGCCGCATATATCCAGAAAGTGCCGTAGCTGCCGAGAGCGTTATTGAGGATAGGGAATGAATATGTGAGGGTGAAAGAGCCTACCCAGAGGGCAAATGTGCAGCTTGCCACAGCGATGGCACGCACCTTGTTAGGGAAGATTTCAGACAGAAGGACCCACGTGACCGGGCCGAGAGTCATGGCATAGCAGGCAATTGCAGCCACAACAAGTATTATCATGAAGAAGCCTGTGATCTGCATGCGGTAGCAAGTGCCGAGGATGGCGTATATCACGCTCAACCCGGCCGCCCCGGCAAGCATAAGTTTACGGCGACCGATACGGTCGACAGTATAGATAGCCACGAAAGTAAACACCACATTTGTAATGCCTGTGAGCACTATATTGAACAACATCTCGCCAAGGTCGTAGCCGGCATCCGAGAATATCTCCTGAGCATAATTGAATATCACATTTGTGCCGCACCACTGCTGAAATACCGCAATTACCACACCGAGAATGAGCACAGGCAGATACGGGCGGCTGAAGAGCAGGCCCAGCCCACCTTTAGCTGCCGCCTTGCTTTCGGCAGCCTCAATAGCCTCGATTTCCTGACGGGCGTATTCCTCTCCACCGATGTTGGTCAAAACGGCCTCAGCCTTTTGGCGGACACCTTTGAGAGCCATCCATCGCGGACTTTCCGGGATGAAGAAGGCAAGGATAAGGAAAGCGGCTGCAGGGAATGCGGCGCTCCAGAACATCCAACGCCAGCCCCAAAGCACATTCCAAGAGTCGGCGGGTGCTATAGTCGTACCGGCCGGCATAGGCTCGGCGATGAGCCAGTTTACTATCTGTGCCGCAAGAATACCGAGAACGATAGTGAGCTGATTGAGAGCTACGAGTTTACCTCTTATATGGCCCGGCGATACCTCTGCAATATACATCGGCGACAGACCTGAAGCTATACCGATAGCCATACCTCCGACAAAGCGTGCCAGCAGAAAGCAGGCAAAAGTATCAAAGGCGCCTGTGCCATAAGCTGATATCAGAAATATAAATGCGGATATCAGCAAGAGAGGCTTGCGGCCGATACGGTCGGCAAGTGTTCCGCAAAGCATGGCTCCACCAAGACAACCGAGCAGAGCTATACTCATGGCCAGGCCCTGCAGTTCGGGGCTGTCGGCAATTCCAAAAAATACTTCATAGAAAGGTTTTGCACCACCAATGACTACCCAGTCGTAGCCAAAGAGGAGACCACCCATTGCCGAAACGGCACATATAAAGTAGATGAATGATTTATTAAAATTTTCCATGGTAGAATTATTTTTACGCTTGCAAAATTAAAACGGAAAAGCCTCGATAAAAATGGATTGCACACAGGAAAAGCATGGACTATATTATTATACACCCTCGTAATTTATTGCAGCGACACAAAAAAGACATTATCTTTGCAGAAAACTATATCACATTTGCGATCATGAAGATAAGGAGTGGATTTAGTGGCGAGCGCTCGCTGGTGCTACCCCAAGTCATAGTACAGATGATGGAAGAGGATCCAATGACATCATCTCTCCACATAAGCGACCTTGGGTATTACCCCAAGGCGGCACATCACTATCGTGATAGAAATGAGCCTATTGACCAGTGTATATTCATATATTGCATAGAAGGTCAAGGATGGTATGAGATCAAGGGGCGTCGCTACGAAGTGGGCTCTAACCAATATTTCATACTACCGGCCAATACCCCTCACACCTATGCCGCAAGCGAAGATAATCCATGGACCATATATTGGATACACTTCCGTGGCACGCTTGCCGGCGAATATGCCGCCCAAGCTTTGGAGCCGCAGACCATAAACCCGGGTATGGGCTCGCGCATACAGCACCGCATAGATATGTTCGAGGAGATCTACAATACTCTCCACACCTCCCTTACCATAGCGAGCATACGCTATGCCATGGCTGTGTTCCACCATTTCATAGCGTCGCTGATGTATATCAGAGAGTACCGCAGCGTAGGCTCACAGCAACTCGGCAGTTCTATAGTTGACTCGACTATCCATTTCATGAGGGAAAATATCGAGAAGCACCTTACACTGAGCGACTTTGCCGAGTATGCCGGGTTTTCGGCCTCGCACCTCTCGGCGATGTTCAAGAATGAAACCGGCCACAGCCCGCTCTACTACTTCAATCTGCTCAAGGTGCGCAAGGCATGCGAACTGCTCGAAAGCACCTCGATGAAGCTCAACCAGATAAGTTTCAAGATCGGGATAACCGATCCGTTCTACTTCTCAAGGCTTTTCTCCAAGATGATGGGGATGTCGCCCAAAGCTTACCGCACGCGTCCAAAGACCTGATCAATGTTCGAGCTCAATTTCAATTGTGCCACCCTCGGCAAGCTCGCGATGAGTGATTATGGCTTTAGCCGGATCGATAAGCCGGCCATTTATGCAGGCTCTTCCTATGGCATAGTTTCCGGTGTCGATTCCCCGTGTGCGTATAACAAGGCTGTCGCCTTTATAATATGGCTTGGCCAAGGATATGGTTACTTTGTCAAAAACAGGTGATGTAAGGTCGTAGTCCGGCTCAGCGGATGCTGTACCGGTAACGCTGAAGAGGCCGATAGCCATGAGCGCGCTCGTCGCCCCCATCTGCCCCTGATCTTCATCGTGCCCACCGTAGCCACGGTCGGGATTGTTATAACCGTATGCCTGCGCCTGCACCCGGCGCACCCATTTCTGAGCGAGGCGACCGTAGCCTATACGGTTGAAAACATGGGCATTCGACAATCCGGGCTGGTTGGCATAGCTGATATACCCTGAGCCATATCCGGAAAGGAAATCCTCGCTCTGAGCCATCTCAAAAGCATGATTGAGCCTCGCGGCCATCACTTCCTCCCCTCCCATGAGAGCGGCAAGTCGGTCGAGCTGGTGCGACACCGACCAAGTAGCCTGCCAAGCATTGGCTTCCACCCATCCCCATCCGTCAAGGAGGTCGGTATGCAGCCAATCGCCCTTGCCGTCTTTTGGAAGTATGAGCCCGGCGTCGCTGTTGTAAAGCGAGGTCCAGCCGGAAGACCTTTTTGCGAAATAACGCGCGTCGGCTTTCTTTCCAAGTCTATCGGCCATTTGCGATAGAGTCCAATCCTGAAAAGCAGCCTCGAGGGTTATACCTGCGTTGCCGTCAAAATAACCGTTGCGCTCATAGAAATCTATTTCTTCTTTAGAGCCCATCATGCCACCGCCACTATGGTTGCGCTTGAGGTGCTTGTAGGCATGCAGCGGCTCCACTTTTGTCATCATTCCTTTAAGGTAAGCCGATGTGATAAGACTCGTAGCCGGGCATGCCGTCATTATATATGAATATCCACCAAGGTTAGGCCCTCGTGGAATAAGGCCGCCATTATCGGCATACTGCACCAGAGATGCAGCGAAATCATCGAGCACCTCGGGCCAAGCAAGACCCCATAGCACATTCAAGTTCCACTGCGAGAGCCAGAAAGAATCAGAATTATACATATTGAAGCGAGCCTTTCCATCTTTTCCCATCGGCAAACGGCGCACAATCAGACGGGCATTGCGTGTGAAAGCGCCGTCACGTTGCCCCTGCGTGTAATCGGGATACTCGCCATTGATGTCGTTGATTTTATGTCGTCCAAGAAGAACATGCCATAGGTCGGTATAGAATTTTTCTCTCTGCAGCGGCGTACCACCCTCCACATCGATCCGGCCGAGACATTCATTCCAAATCTCAGTGGCGCGGGCATGCACATTATCAAAGTCGAAACCGGGACATTCTTGCTGCATGTTGAGCAGGGCATTCTCGCGGCTTACATACGATATGGCAATCTTATAGGTCAAGCGGTCACCGGCGCCGACATCGCCTACGTTGAGCCTTACACCGGCCGAGGGAGCTTCCCAATAGCTGAACCATTCATCCGGATATATTTTATGAGCGTATGTAGAGACATCGAGGCCGTCGGTGTCGCGTGTCAACTCACCGTCGTGCCACGCGTCGATACGGCAGACCGGACGGTCAAGCTCTACGGCGAAGAATACTTTTACGCTGTCGGGGCCTCCCCACAGGCGGCCCACAGTAGTGAGTTCGCCGGCGAAAGTGTTGTCATCCACCCGTTCGACTTTTGGGTTGACCATGGTAGTCGTACCTATATAGCCGCTGAGATTTAGCAGGAGAGCGGCGTCGGAGGCGGCGTCGGCATAAGTGCAGCGGTAGACCGACACACGGTCGGTTGCCGTCTGCTCAACCCACATATTATATTTATCAAGGAAAAGCCTGTGGTATCCGGGGCGCACAATCTCGCCGTCGTGGCTGAAAGAGGATTTCCAAGCCGAGGCACCGAGCGCGACATCCACCTCCGAGCACACCGGCATAACGTCGACGGCACCGATCATCCAGTCGTGGAGCTGAGGGAAACCAAGGACTTCTGTGGAATTATAGTTATACCCTCCGCCATACTGATTCTTATTGCGGGTGAGGGGCGCCGAGCTTATCATACCGAAAGGCAGCGAGCCGGTGGCGAAGAAAAAATAACGGCCGCGAGCAGTCTCGATATAAGGATTGACTTTGCCTACATAATCACCCGTACCGTCGATTGAGGTATAAACCTCAATCTCGGAGAGACCCACCTGCACACCATCGGCATCGCTTACGTCCACCGACATCCATTCCACTTCTTTTTCAGGGAACTCCACAGTGCGAGGCGAGCCGTCGTTTGGAATAGAATTGACAAAAATTCTTGTAGAGTCGCTGAAATTCAAAACCACACCGGCGACATGGCGGCTCAGGTCAGGAAGGTCATATAAAACCACCTTATTAATTTTATGAGGCTTCTGCCAGTCGAGCCGCAGAGAAGGATAGTCAATCATGCCCCAAGATGTAGTGCCGGAAGTCGAGCGCCATTCATTTTTGGCATTGACGCGCGCAATACCATCTACGGCCGCCGAAGCCGGGTAGCCATCCAATTCACCCGAGGCCGACACAGCGGCTTCGCCTGCTATATTATATGAAGTTGCAAAAGAATAAAAGGGTAAGGCAAGTGCCAGCAAGGCACAAAAAACTGAGATGCGGTTTTTCATCATTCAAGGCGTTTATTTAAGAGGGTATTTTGGGGCAGTAAAAAACAGATAGTCTGAAACGCTTATCACTGCGCCGCAAAATTAAGTATTATACAGCTGATTAGCAAATTTTTATTAATAAATATTTCAATAATTTTGTCCATGTTTTCAATTACATTATCCATTCTTACAGCAATTAAAATATTTCTGAATCTGCAGCCGAACGAGCATGGTGAACAATACACGTCATAATTTATTCTCCTTGCGTCATTGCATATAGATTTGACGAATATGTTCTATTTTATGAACTGAATCTGTTTCAGCTCCGGGCTCCTACGCGACTAATTTTGCGGGAAAATAACATTACATAAGAAACCATGAAAAACCGAATTATCACATTATTATTTTTTGCACTTGTGGTAACAGGCCTCAATGCCGCCACCACAACAACGATGTGGTACGAGCACCCGGCCGAAAAATGGATGGAGGCTTTGCCCGTCGGAAACGGTCGACTATCGGCGATGGTATACGGTGGTATCAACACCGAGACTATAGCACTCAATGAAATCTCGCTTTGGTCGGGACGTCACGACTCCACATCAAATGACCTGTGCGGGCGCGAGAATCTTGACAAGATGCGCGCGGCGTTCTTCGCCGACGATCCAGAAGAAGGCAACCGCCTCGGCAACGAATACCTCAACGGCCGCATGACCACTTTCGGCACACACTTGCCCTTGGGAAACCTTAAACTTACATTTACCCATCCCTCGCAGCAGATCCGCGGCTACCAACGTGCGCTTGACCTTTCAAAAGCCATCGCTTCAACCGATTACAGCGCCGGCAATATCCAGTATCACCGCGAGTTTATTGCAGACTATCCCGACGCGATTCTGGCCATGCGCATTACTGCGAGCCAACCCGGAAGCGTGAATGTGACCACATCGCTCGACTTGCTCCGCACAGCCGACGTAAAAGCCTCGGGCAATGACCTTTACTTTGAGGGGAAGGCAGATTTTCCTCTCCACGGCCCCGGCGGCGTCAATTTCTGCGGAAATGTGCGCTTGCTCCCACAGGGCGGCACTGTCACTGCAAAGGATGGCGCAGTGAGCGTAGAAGGTGCCGACGCGCTCACCATTATTGTTGACGTACGCACCGACTATGCCGACAATAATTATAAGCAAACTTGCATGAGCAACATACAGGAAGCCCAAGAAAAAGGCTGGAATACCCTGCTCAACAACCACATAGCCGACTATACGACCCTATTCGGCCGAATGTCGATTGACCTCGGCGGCGACGCCGACAACGGCCTGCCTACCGACACACGCCTTCGTCTGACCCGTCAAGGTGTAGAAGACCCGGGTCTCGACGCACTCTTCTTCCAATACGGCCGCTACATGCTCATATCTTCATCGCGCCCCAACGGCACTCCCCTTTGCGCAAATCTGCAGGGAATATGGAATGACAACGGCGCCTGCAACATGCCTTGGACCTGCGACTATCACATGGACGTGAACACCGCCCAGAATTACTGGAGTGCAAACTGCGCCAACCTTGATGAATGTAACGATCCTCTTTTCAGCTACCTCACGTTCCTCGCAGAGCACGGAAAAGACACAGCCTCAAAAATGTATGGCTGCAATGGCTGGGTGGCCCACACAGTGTGCAACGCATGGGGATATACAGCACCGGGATGGGGTGTGACATGGGGCATGAATGTGACCGGCGGCGCTTGGCTGGCCACTCATATCTGGAGCCATTATCTATATACACGCGACGATGAATTCCTCCGCAGCACCGGCTATCCCATAATCAGAGAGGCAGCGCGCTTCTTCAAGGATTACATGACCACAGACCCACGCAACGGCTATCTGGTGACAGGCCCGAGTATCTCGCCTGAGAACGGCTATATATCACCAAAAGGCAACCATCTGGCCCTCGACATGATGCCCACAATCGACCGCGTGATAGTACATGATATCTATAATTCGTGTATCGAGGCTTCAAAAATCCTCAATGTGGATAAGAAACTGCGCCGTCAGCTTGAAAAGGATATCAAACGTCTACCCCCCATCAAGGTAGGCTCCGACGGTCTGGTGCAGGAATGGCTCGGAGATGTACGCCGCTCCGATCCATCGCACCGCCACTCTTCTCACCTGCTCTCACTCTTCCCCCTCAATCAGATTACCGTAGAAAAGACACCCGAGCTCGTAGAAGCGGCCCGCCGGAGCCTTGAATCGCAGACAGCTTCGCCCGACTGGGAAGATACCGAATGGTCTACCGCAAACATGATGTGTATGTTCGCCCGCATGAAAGATGGCGAGACAGCATACGGCTGGCTTCAAAACCTCTTCCGCACTTTCACACGCGAAAATCTCATGACAGTGTCGCCCGCCGGAGTCGCCATGGCCGAATATGATATTTTCAGCTTCGACGCGACGGAGGCTTCCGTGGCCGGTATCTGCGAAATGCTCCTCCACAGCTATGACGGAACACTCGATCTGCTCCCGGCTCTTCCCTCGGCATGGGAGTCAGGCACAGTGAAAGGACTCCGCGCCGAAGGAGGTCTTACCGTAGACCTCGCATGGGAAAAAGGCCAACTCACGCGTGCTGAAATAACAGCCGACCGCGACTGCTCGTTCGCACTCAAAGGCCACGATGAAAAAATAAGGCTAAAAAAAGGAAACAAACACGTCATCGAAATGTAAAAAGAACATTCTCACGAAGTTGAAAATATGCAAGAGCTGCTTTTTGACTCAAAAATTTCATTTTTAGACACGTCTTTTCTAATAATTTTGCGTCTGAGATTGCTAATTTTGCAAGTGAAAAACAGCTCTTATCCCCACCAATCCTATCAGGAAAAACAAGAAAAATCATACCTAAATTTAAATCTACACCAATCATGAAAAAGAACCTCCTGAGTCTACTATTACTCATGTTGGTTTGTGTGCAAATGGCATTTGCACAAGCCAAGGTTACCGGCACGGTAGTCGATGCAAATTTCGAGCCGCTTACCGGTGCGTCAGTGCAACTGAAAGGCGCTTCAGTGGCAGTAGCCACCGACATCGATGGTAAATTCACCATTAATGCAAAATCCGGTCAGACCCTCGTAGTTTCGTATGTCGGCTTCCTGACCAAGGAAGTCGAAGTTCCCGCTTCACTTACACTGACAGTCACACTCGAAGAAAACAACCAGTTGCTTGATGAGGTTGTGGTAGTAGGTGTATCCATGAAGAAAAGCGACCTTACCGGCTCTGTATCACACATTGACAGCGATGTCCTCACCCAGAAACCTACCATCACCCTCAACGACGCCCTTGCAGGGCGTGTCGCCGGTGTGAATGTAGGCAAGGCTTCATCGCCGTCGGAAAGCTCTTCAATCAAAATCCGCGGTACGAACACCATCAACTCAGGCTCGGCCCCAATCTATGTAGTCGACGGTCTTGTGATGGGTGATGATTACGGTTTCTACAATTCTCTGAACGTAAACGACATCGAGTCGATACAAGTGCTTAAAGATGCCTCGGCCACAGCACTCTACGGCTCTCGCGGCGCAAACGGCGTGATCCTTGTCACCACCAAGAAAGGTAAATATGGCAAAGGAGAAATCAGCTATGACGGCTGGGTAAGCTTCTCCAAGATGGGACATAAGCCCGATATGATGGACGCCAACCAGATTTTTGACCTGCGCACGCAGTCGTTCGCAAACGGCTACATGTATAACAACCCCGACGGCGACCGCGAGGCATATATCCAAAATGTACTCTGGAAATCAAACATTGCTTTCGAAGACCGCGAATTCGCCACACACGAAGCCGGAAAATCTTACAACTGGCTCAACCAGTTCGTTCACACAGGTTTCCAGCAGAACCACAACGTAGCATTCTCAAAAGCCACCGACCAGTCGAACATCTACATCAGCCTCGGAGTGAGCGACCTCGACGGTATCATGCGCGGCACCGAGCAGCAGCGCTACTCGGGACGTGTGAATGCTTCGGCAAACATCACCTCATGGCTGAAAGTGGGCACAAACTCAACCTACGCCTACACCCACGATGACATTACCGACGGCAATGTCTACAATCAATCGCTCTACAACGGCAACCCTCTGCTCGACTACTCGACATTCAAAGACGACGCAACCCGCAAAGACACAGAGAACCTCACACTATTCTGGCGAGCTCAATCGGGCGAGACAAACAATAATTTCAACCCTTTCAACACACTCTATGAGGTGAAGACCGACCGCTCACGCTACCACCTCACTTCATCGAACTACATCAACATCCGCCCGATCGAAGGCCTCGACATCCGCTCAACCTTCGCCATAAACCGCTCAGAGCAGAAGTGGAATCAGTTCATCCCTTCGGGAATTCAGGAATCCATCCGTCTGAAATCGGGAGACGCATACGCAAAACAGCAGCGTGACGCCTCGACCCAGTGGCAGTGGGACAACACCGTACAATTCGACCGCACATTCAAATCGGCACACCGCGTAAATGCTTTCGCAGGCTATTCAGTATCACGCCACATCTATGACGGATTGTCGGCAGACGGCAAGCGCTTTGCCTCCAACGACCTCGGCTACAACGCACTCTTCTCTACCGCCGACAAAGAAAATATCTCGCTCTACAACTACATCAACACCAACTCACTGATGTCGTTTGTAGCCCGCGCCAACTATTCTTATAACTTCCGCTATTTTGTCACCGTGACGGGCCGTTGGGACGGATCGTCGAAATTCGGCGACAACCACAAATGGGGCTTCTTCCCCTCATTCTCGCTGGGATGGGATATCACCAACGAATCATTCTTCCCCAAGACATGGTGGGCCAACCAAGTGAAACTCCGCGGCGGATACGGCGTAGTGGGTAACCAAGATATCGGCGACTTCATGTATGCCACCCTCTACACCCCCGGCTTCACCGACGGCAAACCCAGCTACAACTCCACAGGCCGCCGCGGAACACCCGCCATCACATGGGAGAAACAGAAGCAAGCCAACATCGGTGTAGACCTCGCTTTCTTCAACCACCGGCTCACTGTCAATGCCGATGTGTTCTTCATCAACAACTCCAACCTTCTGATGAGCCACAACCTGCCTACCACTTCAGGCTACACCTATACTGTAGAGAACATCGGCGAGCTTCAGAACCGCGGCTTCGAACTCACTATCGGCGCCACGCCCGTGAGCACAGGCGACTTCAGATGGAATATCAATGCCAACCTCGCACTTGACCGCAACAAAATCAACAAGCTCTACGGCGGGGTACAAAGCGTACTCTCCGGCGGCCGTACAGGCAACTGGTTCGTAGGCGAATCATTGAGCAATATCTACACCCTCCTTGCCGGCGGTATCGCCAACGAATGGAACCGCAGCGAATGGGAAAACATCGACTTCTCCGGCCGCACCATCGGTCTTGGCGACCTGTATGCACTCGATCTCAACGGCGACAATATTGTCGACCTACAGAACGACCGCGCCGTAGTCGGCAACCTCGACCCCAAATTCTACGGTGGTTTCTCAACCGACTTCGCTTGGAAAGGCTTAGCCCTCAACGCCGTCTTCACCTACTCCTACGGCGGTCATGCCCTGAGCGGCTTCTATGAAGGACTGGTAAGCTCCACAGGTGAAAGCATAGCGTCCACCGACCTGCTCGACTCATGGACACCTCAGAACACCGGCGCATTCTTCCCCCGCCGCATGCGCAACGCCAACAACTACTCGGCCTACGGCGCCGGCGACACCGACCGCTACCTGCAGAGCACATCATTCCTGCGCCTTTCAACCCTCTCGCTCTCATATACTTTCCCGCAGCGACTTCTGAGCAAAGCCCACATCGGAAATCTCCGAGCCTACTTCACAGCAAGCAACGTATTCACAGCTACCAAATATAAAGGTTTCGATCCCGAATACGGCGATGGCAACGGCTACTTCCCCTCCGAACGCACATATACAATCGGACTTTCGTTCAGCATTTTCTAATCAAAAAAATCAACAGCAATGAAAATCAACAGCAAAATATATGCGCTCGGGTTACTGGCAGCAGCCTCTATGTCTCTGAGTTCCTGCAGCGACTTCCTCACAGAAAAACCATACACCTCCATTACCGAGGAGCAGATGTACTCCAACATCGAGTACGCCGAAACAAACATCATATCTTGCTACGGCAGATGGCGCGAAATGTTCAAGGACCGCTATCTCTGGGAGCTCATGGTCGGCACCGACGAGATACAGAGCGGCGCATTCCAAGCCCTCAAGGAAGACCAAATGCGCCGCGGCGCCATCGACCGCTATGACGCTCTTCTGACCTCCGACCTCAGCTACATCAACGACCAGTGGGTAAACCGCTGGCCCACCGTCGGCGAGACAGCCAAACTCATCCGCTCGCTCAAACCTCTTGTAGAGGAAAACGAGCAGGCAGCACAGCTCTATGGCGAAGCATGCTTCATACGCGGCGGTCTTGACCTCGAACTGGCAATGATCTATGGCCGGATTCCTATCATGGATCTCGACCGTATCGACCAGCTCACCTACGCCCGTCAGCCCCTTGCCGATGTATGGCAGTTTATCATCGACGACCTCCGCGAGGCTGCCAAATACTGCCCTGAGACCAATAATGTAGCCCGTGCTACCCGCTACGCAGCCAATATGCTTCTCGGCTATGCCCTTATGGCAGCACCTGAGGAAACAGGTCTCCGCGATTTCAAAGAGGCAGAGAAAGCCCTCTACATCGTGGTAGATGAAGGACCGTTCAATCTCCCCGAGTATTACGATCTTTGGGATTTCAGCACACCCAATAGCGTAGAATCCATCTTCGAGTGGCAATTCTCCAACGTTTGGCCCGACAACAACCAAGTACAGTTCCAAGTAGGCTCCCGTGCCGTACAATCGGTCAGCGGCGATGGCGGCTACTTCGCCGGTTACGACCATGCCGTACCCACCAAGTGGGCTTACAGCGACATTGAAGACGGCGGCATTTGGGAAGACGGCGACATCCGCAAGGAAGAAGCTATCCGCTATGACTTCACTTACTTCGGCCAGACCCCTACCCTGAGCAGCATTTCTTGGGAAGACTTGGGCGACGATCACGACGAACTCCTGCCTCACATCAAGAAATACGAAGACTACCGCACCGACACCCACTCGGGCTTGGGTATCAACAACATGTGGAACTCCGGCAAGAACATACCTTTCCTCCGCCTTGCAAACGCCATCCTTCTCTATGCCGAGTGCCTCAATGAAAACGGCAAGACAGCCGAGGCAGTGGCAGAAGTGAATTCGGTCCGTGCCCGCGCATGGGAGTATAACCTTCCGACCGACAAACGCTGGAGCACCAGCATGTCGCAGGATGAATTCCGCGAGGAAATCCTCACCGAGCGTGTCCGCGAGCTCTTTGGCGAGCGTTGGCGCAAATTCGACCTTATCCGCACCGGCAAGTTCGTGGAACTTGTCAAGGAGCGCAACAAATGGGCAAACCGCGCCGGAGCAATCACCGAGCTCAACAAGGTATGGCCTATCCCCTTGACCGAAATCGACCAGAACGACGACATCAAACCCGAAGACCAGAACGAAGGCTACCGCTAATTGAATCAACCAAAGTTATCGCAGGCGCCAACAGCCAGGCGCCTGCAGATAATAAATAATAAATCTAATTTATGAAAAAAACATTTTTACTACCTCTATCCTTACTTACTGTTGCCGCCGGAGCAACAGCAGCACCCCGAGTGCCTGTATTCAGTGAAATCAGCCTCGACGGTGTATCCAACGGAAACTTCCACGGCAACGTGTTTGTAGCCGACATCAATAACGACGGTTTCAACGACCTCGTAGTCAAGGGCCGCGACCTCAACAATGGTTGGGCCACGGTGCTCAAATACCTCAAAGGCACTCAAGCGGGCCTCGTAGACGGCGCCAACCTTCCCGACGACGGCTATTCTTGGGAGCGCATTGTAGTACCCATCGACTATAACTCCGACGGAAACATCGATATCATCCTCGGTTCGTCGTGGGGCAGCAAGCTCCTCAAAGGCGATGGTACCGGCAATTTCGAGCTCGTAGACGGAGACGTATTCCACCTTGACGGAGAAATCAATATCGAAGAAGGCGACGGCAAATCAGACAAGGAAAAATGGTATTCCGGCCTGATCGGGGTGGCCGACTTCAACAACGACGGTTATCCCGACATTGTGACCTTCTGCGGCAATCCCCGCGATGATCAAGGTACGCCCGTAATTTTCCAGAACAACAAGGGCACAGGCGAGTTTGTGAAGCTTGAGGATACCGGTCTTGCAGCACAGCGCGGCGGTACGCTCACTGTCGGCGACTTCGACCGCGACGGTCTTGTAGACATCGCTGTAGCAGGTTGGTCGGACGACGAAGGCAAGCAGGACTGCATAACAGTATACAAGAATAAAGGCAACTTCAAGTTCACCGAAGTTGGCAGCGCCTCATTCCTCACCGCAAACCGCGGCACCCAGAACGGTCAGATTATGTTTGCCGACTTCAATGGCGACGGCTACCTCGACCTCTTCGTGACAGGAGAATCATGCAATCAGGGCTGGGCTTACATCGCAGATGTCTATCTATGCAAGAACGGCACAGATTTCGAGCTCACATCTAACAATCTCCCCGGAGTCAAACTATCAGGCGTTGACTGCGCGGACATCAATGGCGACGGCTCCATCGACATCATATATGTAGGCGAAGGAACAGAAGGTGTAGTACTGGCACTCAACAACGGCGACGGCACATTCGTGGCAAACACCACAGCCATGCCTACCAAACACCGCGGCGGCGCCACCGTACACATCGCCGACATCAACAACAATAACCAACCCGACGTGATGGTGATGGGCTATAACGACAATAATACCGGTCACTTCAACGTATACAACACTTTCACAACCCGTGGCGGTGTATTCGAAGCCCCCGAAGCCCCCAAGGATCTTCAGATGAGCCGCGACGGAGAAAGCGCCACATTCAGCTGGACAGCCGACAGCAAATACCGCTACAACGTGTATGTAAAACTGAACGACGGCCGTGTAGTGACCAACGTACCCGCCGACCCGGAAACCGGCAAGCTCCGTCAGGCCGTAATTGAGGCCGCCCTCACCGGCAACAGCTATACCCTCAACGTAAATCCCGACGAAATCAGTGAATGGGGCGTACAGGCCATCAACGGTATCAAACTCGGCAGCACATTCACCAAGGGTACCCTTTCATCAGGTGTAAATAATGTGGCCGAGACTGCAAGCGTAAAAATCGCTTATAACAACGGAGTGCTCAGCGTGAACGCAGACTCTGCCGTTGAAGTATATGCCATGACAGGTGTGAAACTTGCAGCTTTCGAGGCCACAGCCGGAGAAGGCGTGGCCCTTGACCTTGAAGCCGGCAATTATATCGTACGCGCCGGCGCTTCGGTTGCCAAAATCGCAGTGAAATAATACAGGTACTGAAAGTTGTTTTAGGTTAAGAGGAGGCCGGGCTAACGGCCGGGCCTCCTTTTATACTCCTCCCGCTCCTCACACATTCTCTTATCCTCGGGCAAAGCCTCTCTCCGTCACTTGAAACAGAAAATTCGATTCAGATTTCGGTAAGTGCGAATAAATTGATAAATTTGTATGCCTGAAATCGGAATATCACATACACCTACCCATGAGAAAATCAAACTTCACGATGAGTAAAACCTTATTTCTTGCATTAGCGATATCATCGGTTTCTTTCATGGCCTCTGCCGGCGACCTTGATATTGCAGACAATGGTTGGAACATCACATTCAACAATTCCAACAACACGCTCACATACGAGCAGAACGGCAACAAACTTTTCACCGGTGCTTACCTGACAGCCACCTGCGGCGATGATACGCAATTGAGCTCCAAGGACTACCCGACTGTCGACCTCAGCTCCGAGAATATCACCGACGGCTACGGCTCCGGCAAAAAATACACCTACACATATTCCGGACTCACCGGCAAAGGCAAGCTCGTACAAAACATCTATGTGTATCCCTCTCAGCCTTACATCCTCATCGACGGGGCAGTAGAAGGCCAGCCCGGCAACCCCGGCGCCTACCGTATCTGTCCTCTCGTGTGCCAGTCGACTGTGACCCTTCCTCTGCCGGGCAACAACAACCGCACATACGATATGCCCTTTGCCAATGACAACTGGGCTACATTCAATACCTCGTGGGTGACACAGCCCCAGACATCTTGCGAAGCTTCGGCATTCTTCAATGTAGACAACCGAAATGGCATCGTTGTAGGATCTGTAGACCACTCGGTGTGGAAATCCGGCGTGGAATTTACCCCCAACGGCACCAACCGCCTGCGCAACTTCTCACTTACCGCCGGCTATGTCAGCGCCCGCACATGGGATACAGTATCGGGTAAATCGTCGGTCACCCGTCATGGCACTGTCAAAGGAGAGCGCGTGGTATCGCCGCGCTTTATGCTTGGTTTCTTCGACGACTGGCGCAACGGTCTGGAGACCTACGGCGAAGCAAACACCGTTGTGTGCCCGAAACTCGAGTGGACCAAAGACGACTCACTCTTCGGCTGGCAGTCGTGGGGCGGCATGGAATTCGGCCTCAACTATACCTCAGCGATGAGCGTGCTCGAGTTCTTCGAAAAAGAACTTCTTCCGCTTGGCTTCTACAACCAGCAGGGCCGCTGCATGATGGTGCTTGACTCAGGCTGGGATGCCCTCAACGATGACCAACTGCGCAAATATGCCGAAAAGTGCAAGTCACTTGGTATTGCCGCCGGTATCTACACCACCCCGTTCTCTTACTGGGGCAGCGAGAGCGACTGTATCAACAACAATGAGTGGGAAGGCGGCCGTCTGGGAGAGCTCGTACTCAAAGGCAATGGCCGTTACCGCCAGATCAGCGCGATGTCGCTTGACCCGACCCATCCGGTTGTGAAAGAATGGAACCGCAAACGTTTCCAGAAATTCCGTGACCTCGGCTTTGAGTTTGTGAAAATCGACTTCATGAACAACGGCTCACAGGAAGCCGACAAATTCTATCTTCCTGAAATCACCACCGGTATGCAGGCCTATAACTATGGCATGGACTACATAATGGAATTTGCCGGCGACATGATGATCGATTTCTCCATCGCTCCGGTATTTCCCGCCAAAGCACACGTGCGGCGTATAGGCTGCGATGCATGGGGCGACCTTCCCCAGTCGATGTATACCCTCAACTGTATCAACGGCTCATGGTGGCTCGACCGCTGCTATACCTTCAACGACCCTGACCACATGTGTGTATCGCGCGTGGCGTTCAACCAGAAAGGCTCCAACGACATTCAAGAAGCACGCATACGCTACACCTGCGGCCTGATGTGCGGCATGACCCTCCTCGGCGGTACCTACGCCTACGAGGGCGACACAAAGAAAATCAACGACCAATGGGTGCACATGGTAGGCACCGATGAAGAACGCGCCCGCGTGGTGGAGTTTGCCAAGAATAAAAACCTCACAGAGATGGGTCGTATCGGACGCACCTTCCGCCCCGTAGAAGGAACTTTCAGCCACTTCGGCTCGCTTTGGGCAAACAATGACACACCTGTCGACAATGAGTTTATCCTCGACACCGACAAGGCATTCTACTATGTAGTATTCAACTACGGCACCCAAAGCAACGACGCCATCAACGAAGCTCCTGATTTCAACCGTCTTGGAATCAACGCAGCCGACTACACCAATGTCACAGAGCTGTGGACAGGCGAGACCGCCGCACCCACAACGCTTAAAATCAATGTTCCCAAGAAAGACGTCCGTATCTACCGCTTCGAGAAGCCCGGTTACGGTGAAACCAACGGAATAGAGAACCCGGAAATTGCCGCCACTACGGTGGCAATTTCCGGGGGAACTCTCCGGGTGTCAGCCCCGGAAGCCATCAGCAATGTCAACGTCTATAACACGTGCGGCATGCTGCTGAAGTCCCAAAACCTTAGCGACGGTGAATGTGACCTCACGATGGACGCTCCGTCAACCGAGCTTGCCATAGTGAAGGTCATCTATCGCTCGGGAACAACGACAGTGCATAAAGTGGCCTGCCGCTGACTTAGTATCCTACACCCTACACCTTGCCCTTACCATGAAACGACTGTTATACATTTTCTGTTTAGTGCTGCTGACGCTTATCCCATGTGCTTCGGTGGCCAAATTGTCATTCCGACATATCAACAATTCAAATGGTCTTTCGGCTGTTCACATAAAATGTATACTTCGCGACAGTCGCGATTTCATGTGGTTCGGCACCAAAAACGGTCTCAATGTCTTCGACGGTCAAGAAGTATTGGTACTGAAATGCTTTGACCCGGAGAAGAAACGCGGCAACAACAATATCGACGCCCTACATGAAGACCGGATGGGTAATATCTGGGTTGGAACCGACCGCGGCGTCTTCGTCTACACTCCGTCGACCGGCAAGTTCAATGCCATGACAGTGACAACAAACCGCGGCGAATGGGCCGAAAACTGGGTACAGAACATTGAGGAAGACACCATGGGCAACATCTGGGTACTTTGTCCCGACCAAGGCCTTTTCCGCTATACAGGCGATGAAGTAGAGCTTTACAACCCGGGAAGAGTACGTCGTATCAAAGAAGAGTTTTTCTCGGATATCTGCGCCGACAGCGACGGAAATGTATATGCCTTGACCAACGGAGGCGATATTTTCAAATATAACATCACCACCGATTCATTCGACCGCATGGAGACTGCCGGTACGGCTGTGGAGAAAAATCCGGGCTACTGCCGCATAGTGACCGACAGCCGGTCAGATCTTTATATTGCCAACAACCGCGGCGACCTTTATTCAGTAGATGTAGATCAAAACTACAAGATAAAAAGGATACCATTCTCACAGACCGGCAGCAATTATGTGCGCGATATCATCGTGATTGACGATGACCTCTGCATAGGCACCCAGCACGGTATATACGCCGTAAACCTCAAAGACCACACCGAACAGGTATTTCTTGAAGACCCACTGGACTCATTCTCCCTCTCAGACAATACCATTACCTGCATTTATTCCGACAAAGATAAGAATGCGTGGATAGGCACAATGTTCGGCGGCATAAACTATTGGCCCAACAATCCATTCTCCTTCAAGTTCTACGGACTGTCGTCCGGTCTGTCGAGCCGCCATGTAATCGGCCTTCAGAAGACCGTCGACGGCAAGCTGTGGGTGGGAACAGAAAATGCAGGCATTAATCTCTTCAACCCGTCAACCGGTTTGTTTTCCCAGCCGGTGAAATCGCCCGAGGGCTGCGACGGCATAATACTCAACCTTGAGCCGGACGGGCGCGATATCGTCGCAGCCTTTTCTTCGTGCGGCCTCTTACGTATCAGCGCCGACGGGCACACCGGCCCTCTTACCGACGACCCAGAAATAAGCCATTCTTCGTGCTATTCATATCTTAAAGATTCAAATGGCAATGAATGGGTGGGGCTTGGCTACAGTCTCATGCTTCGAGAAGCCGGCAAGGCAGATTTCCATAGGGTTGACGCCACCGGTTACGACTGGATTTTCACTATCAACGAGGCCGGCGACGGCACTATATGGTTCGGCACGATGGGAAACGGCCTATGGAAGTACACCCCCGCCAATGGCAAATTCAAGAGCTATACCTATAACGATGGCGAAATCAACCCACACTCGCTGCGATCTAATTCCATTTCATCCATTACCGAAGACCATAAGGGAAACATCTGGATTTCGACCGACCGTGGCGGTCTGAGCCGCTATAACAAGGCTACCGACGATTTCACAACGTATTCCGAGCCTGAGGGCTTGCCCGACGGCGATATTTACAAAGTACTTGAAGATGGCTCAGGCTACCTTTGGTTCGGCACCAACAAGGGCCTTGTAAAGTTCAACCCGGACACCGAGACAGTCAAAATATTCACAACCAAGGACGGATTGCCGTCCAACCAGTTCAGCTACCACTCTGCGCAAGCCATGCCCGACGGAATGTTTTATTTCGGCACCATCAACGGCATAGTAGCATTCAATCCGGAGCTCGACAGCAATATAACAAGCCCCGCCCCACTCTATTTCACCTCACTCAACATATTAGGCAACACCAACAAGCAATATGCGTCAGAAAGCAGTCTCTTTCCCGAACGCGTGCGTCTTCCATACGACTGCTCGTCGTTCTCAGTGAAGGTGTCGTCGCCGATATATCATGTAAGTGGCATACGCACATTCAGCTACCGCCTGCTGCCCGACAACAAAGAATGGCGGGCCATGGAAGGCAATACAATATCATTCAACAATCTCTCTCCGGGCAACTACACGCTCGAAGTGCGAACCGGCGAGGGTAGCTCCCTCTCAAGCTGCGCCATGCAGATTTCGATACTGCCACCATGGTGGCGGTCAGGGTGGGCATACGCCTTTTATAGCTTGATAGCTATCCTTGCCGGCGTAAGTCTTTTCTTATGGTACACCCGGCGAAACGAGCGCCGTATCCATGAGCGGGAGAAGAATTTCGCCGCCATCAAGGAGCGCGAGCTATATCGCTCTAAAGTGAATTTCTTCACAGAGATAGCGCATGAAATACGCACACCGCTGTCGCTGATAGATATTCCTCTTGAGGCAATTGAAGAAAACGGCCTTGATCATCCAGACTCCAAACGCTTCCTGAAGGTAACGCGCCAGAACACGCGCCGTCTGCTCGAACTTACGAGCCAGCTACTTGATTTCCAGAAGATTGATTCAAACAAACTGATACTCAAGAATGAGCCGGTCAATGTCATAGCCCTATTGCGCGAGACCATCGGGCGCTTTGAGCCATCAATCACCCTGAGCGGCAAAACGCTCAATGTTGAACTGTCGGAGACGCCGCTTGTTGTCTCAACCGACCGGGAGGCTCTGCTGAAGATAATCAGCAATCTTCTCAACAACGCCCTCAAATATTCAGCTTCTGCTATATCGGTGCGTCTGAATACAGAATCCGACTCCTTTGCAATCAGCGTGACAAGCAACGGCCCGAAGATAAAGCCTCAGGACAGGGAGCATATTTTCGACGCATTCTATCAAAGCGACAGAGCCCATAAGGAAAACAACGGCGTCGGAATCGGGCTGCCGCTGTCGCGCTCCCTCGCAACGCTATTGGGAGGCGAACTTGTACTTGAAGACAACACTGATGAGCTTAATATCTTCACCCTGCGGCTACCTGTAATCAAGCCCAACGAGGATGTGGTGGAGACGATAGATCTCGATAAAGAGAACTATCTGATGGACGACGAGTCAAACCAAACCAAGCTCAGGCAGGATGGCTACAATCTGCTTATCGTAGAGGATAACGACGGCATACGGTCAATGCTCAAGGAGCAGTTGTCGAAATCGTTCTTCGTAGATACCGCAGCTAATGGCCGTGAGGCATTGGAGAAACTCGGCGCGAACCCGTTCGACCTTATTATAACCGACCTTATGATGCCTGTAATGGATGGCTTCGAGCTATGCAAGGCCGTAAAGAATGATGAGGAGCTCTCTACGATACCCATACTTATCGTCACGGCCAAGAATGACCTCGACAGCAAAATCAAGGGCCTGCAACTGGGTGCCGAGGCTTTTATCGAGAAACCATTCTCTCTCAAATATCTCAAGCAAAGCGTACATTCCATTCTGGAAAACCGCAAGCGGGAACGCGAGGCATTCTCAAAGAAGCCGTTCTTCAATGTAGACAGCATACATACCAGCAAAGCCGATGAGGAATTCATGAACAAGTGCATTGATGTGATCAACGCCCACGTCAGCGAGGAAGACTTCAATGTAGAAAGTCTCACCGACATAATGTGCATGAGCCGATCGAGCCTTCTGCGCAAAATAAAAGCGCTCTTCAATCTATCGCCGAGCGAACTCATACGCCTTGTAAAATTGAAAAAAGCGGCGGAGCTTATTCAAGACGGGAATTACCGCATAGGAGAGATTTGTGTGATGGTAGGTATCAGTTCGCCTTCGTACTTCGCAAAGCTTTTCGCCAAGCAGTTTAACGTAACACCCAAAGAATTTGCAAAACAATGTCAGGCGACCCGCAACAGCACCGAGACTAATCTGCAAGACTGAACAAAATACAAATATGTATACTCCAAAACACACATTGAACAATATCATTGTGGCGATTGCCTGTATGTCTATCGGCTGCCACGCGGCGGCAATCGAGCTGCCGAAGTTTATCACCGACAGCATGGTTATACAGCAGAACAGCACCCTGCGCGTCACAGGCAAAGCGGCCGGTGCAGTGAATGTTGTACCCTCATGGACATCCATGCCGGTGAGGTCGGATGTAGGCAGCGACGGAACTTTCACCATCGAGCTCCCAACACCACCAGCGGGCGGCCCGTTTACAATTAATTTCACAGACGGGAGCAGCAGTGTGACACTCTCCGACGTATATTCAGGCGAAGTATGGCTCTGTTCGGGGCAGTCAAACATGGAAATGCCCGTTGGCGGTTGGGGCAAGGTGGCCAACTATGAGGCTGAAATCGCCTCAGCCAACTACCCGAAGGTCCGTCTTCTTCAAATAAAGAAGACAGTCTCGCCGAAGCCATGCAATGATGTTGCCGTAAATATGGGAGGCTGGCGCACGGCAACGCCGGCAAGCGTAGAGAATTTCTCTTCTATCGGGTATTTCTTCGGCCGCGACCTCTCTGCCGAGCTTGGCGATATTCCGGTGGGAATAATCGACTGCACTTGGGGAGGCACACCTGTGGAAGCATGGTCGTCGCTCGGAGGAGTATCATCTGTAGACGGCTTTGAAGACGAGGTGATGACACTTACAGCTGCAGACACCGACCGCATGAAGGCTATCAACGATTCTCTTCAGTCGGCATGGCTTGAAATGGCTAAAGCCAAAGAAGTGCATATCGACCCGTCTAAGCTCTCGGCTAAGGGCCTAGATATCACATTGCCGCAATATATCGAGCAGGCTCTTGGCAGAACTCTCGACGGTGTTTTCTGGCTCCAGCGCGAAGTGGAAATTCCAAGATCGATGGCAGGTAAAGAGTTGATTGTCAATCTTGAGAAAATCGATGATGAAGATATCACGTATTTCAACGGTATCGAAATCGGCAGGATGTCGGGATACGATGTTCCGCGCCATTACACTGTGCCGGCAACGCTTGTCAAAGAAGGCAAGGCCCTTATTTCGATAAAGGTGAGCGACTTCAGCGGCGAAGGAGGACTATGGGGTGATGAATCCGGACTGAATATCAGCGACGGAGCCACTACTCTACCCCTTAGCGGTGACTGGACTTTCACTCTCGGCGTTGACTTCGGCAATCTTCGGCCCCGACCGCTATCAATTGCAAGCAGTTCGTATCCGACGGTTCTCTACAATGCAATGTTTGCCCCGCTTAAAGATTACCCGGTCAAGGGAGTGCTGTGGTATCAGGGATGTGCGAACGTAGGACGCGACGCACAGTACAGCCGCCTTTTCAAACGTCTCATCGCTGATTGGCGCAGCCTGCGCTCTCAACCCGACATGCCTCTCTATTTCATGCAATTGGCAGCGTATCTCGAACCTCAGCAATTGCAACCCCACTCTGAATGGGCAGCCTTGCGCAGTGCCCAGTCCGACGCCCTCGATATTGCCAATGTCTACATGGCTTCGGCAATAGATATAGGAGAGGCCAAGGACATCCACCCCAAGAACAAACAGGAGGCGGCGCGCCGATTCCTCAACCTTGCTCTGAATAAAACATACGGGCATGACATAGCATGTGAGGCGCCGGCGCCGGCAAAATGTGAGAAATCCGGACATGGCTGCGACATTATTTTCAACTCCGACGTATATACCGGCGAAGGCGCACAGCCAAGCGGATTTATCGTGCTGCTCGACAACGGCACGTGGCAGCGAGGCAATGCCGTCAGAAAAGACAGCCGCACTATACATGTCGACCCGTCAAACGGTTCGATTGTGGAAGTACGCTACAATTGGGCCGATTTCCCCGACGGAAACCTGCGAGGCGCAAACGGCCTGCCGGTAGTACCATTCAAAAATGAAATCATGAGATGAAGAAGATTATTGCACTTATATTGGCAGGTATTACAGCTTCGGCTGTAATGGCGGTGAGCCCATCGACTCCACGCGTGGATTACGTAGACCCGTTTATAGGCACGGGCGCTGTGGCGGGAGGATTGTCGGGCAACAACTATCCGGGCGCGACAGTGCCATTCGGGATGGTGCAGCTTTGCCCCGACACCCATGAAGCTCCCGACTGGTACAACGCTTCAGGCTATAATTACAAGGATTCTACTATCTATGGCTTCAGTCATACGCGTCTGAGCGGCACGGGAGCAAGCGATTTGATTGATCTGCTTGTATTCCCTACCACCACAAGCCGTAATGTGAGCTCATTTTCTCATAGCCAAGAGTCAGCGCGTCCGGGCTACTATGCCGTAGATCTCCTCGACGAGGGAGTGAAGGCCGAGCTGACAGCAGGAAAGCGCAGCGGTTATCACCGCTACACTTACCCTGACGGAGATCGCAATCTGTGGATAGATCTCGACCATTCGGCCAACAAGGGTAGCTGGGGACGCCGGATCATCAACAGCCAGATACGCCGTGCCGGAGCCAATGCGCTTGAGGGCTACCGTATCATAACGGGCTGGGCCAAACTGCGCAAGATATATTTCTATATGGAATTTTCCGAGCCTATCGCAGGCCTTGTGCTTATGGACGGTGACAAGAGATATGACAACACCACCGATGTGGTAAATGGTACCGCACTGAAAGCATTCGTAAGTTTCGGCAAAGAATCGAAGCCGCTTGAGTGTCGTGTCGGAATCTCTCCTGTGTCGATTGACAACGCGAGGGAAAACCTTGCTGCCGATTTCAGAGGAATGAGCTTCGACGCATTGGCCAAATCTGCCGCAGATGAGTGGGAAAAGCTATTGTCGCTGATTGAAGTCGACGGGTCTCCCGAGCAGATGAAAACATTCTACACGGCGCTGTATCATACGATGTGTCAACCCAACCTTTTCAGCGATTTTAACGGGAGGTATATAGGCGCAGATTACTCTGAAAAGCAGTTGAAGGCCGGAGAGAATCAATACACCACATTCTCGCTATGGGACACCTACCGTGCGGCGCACCCTTTATACACAATATTGCTGCCCGAACTTACGGCGGATTTTGTGAACAGTATGCTCCGCCATTATGATGATTACGGCTACCTCCCGATATGGCATCTATGGGGGCAGGATAATTACTGCATGATCGGTAATCATTCAATACCGGTCATTGCAGATGCAGTGCTTAAGGATATTCCGGGCATAGATACCGAAAAAGCTTATCAAGCAGTGAAAGAGTCTTCGACCAACGCACATCCAAATTCACCTTTCGATATATGGGAAAAATATGGCTATATGCCGGAAGATGAGCAGACACAGTCGGTTTCGATTACGCTTGAAATGGCTTTTGACGACTGGTGTGTGGCGCAGCTCGCCAAGAAACTCGGCAAGACTGATGATTATGACCACTTTATGAAGCGCGCCGGGAATTTCCGAAATCTTTATGACACAGAATCAGGTTTCTTCGCACCTAAAGACAGCGGAGGCAAGCTGATACGGCCTTTCGACCCCTTGAAATATGGTGCCAACGGAGGCTATCCATTCACAGAGGGAAATGCGTGGCAATATTTCTGGTATGTGCCGCATGATGTGGAGGGGTTGATAAGTCTTAGCGGAGGAAAGAAAGCCTTCGCAGAAAAGCTCGACAAATTCTTCACCCTCACCGACCAAAGCGGCGAGCTCAACGACAATATCTCAGGCATGATAGGCCAGTATGCACATGGAAATGAGCCCAGTCATCACGCCGCTTATCTATATAATTATGCAGGCGTGCCGCATAAGACTCAGGATATGGTATGGCGTATCATGAATGAGCTGTACGACAACACATCGGCCGGCTATTCCGGCAATGATGATTGCGGCGAGATGTCGGCGTGGTATGTGTTCAGTGCAATGGGCTTCTATCCTGTGAATCCTGCCTCGGGAGAGTATGACCTCGGGACACCACTTTTCGACAAAGCCACAATCAATCTTCAATCAGGCAAGAAATTTGTAGTGAAAGCCAAGCGCAGCAAAGCGGGAGCCCATCGGGTGAAGGAGGTGAAATTGAACGGCAAACCGCTGAAAACCGGCAAAATATCAAATACAGATATACTTGCCGGCGGCGAGCTTGAGTTTACATTACAACACTAAGACAACAACCACAAGAACAAAAAACTTTAACCTATAATAAGATCATGAGAAGATTAAAGAACTGTTTACTCGCGGGCTTCGCTTTTTTCGGAGCTTTGACAGCAGCAGGTGCAAATGAGCAGATTGTTGTGCAGACCGACAGCACAAGTATCGTCTATACCGTCGGGCAAGACGGCAGGCTGCATCAGTCCTACCTTGGGCGGCGCCTCGCCAATCCGGCAGAATATGCCAATCTTCCCGAAGGAACGGAAGCCTATCTGACCCACGGCATGGAGGACTATTATGAACCGGCACTCCACATCAACCGACAGGCAGGCAATTGCTCTACGGAGCTCCTGTATCAAAGCCATAGCACCAACCCGATCGAGGGAGGAACACGCACGGTAATCACTCTTGGCGACCCATCGTTTGGCGACAAGGTGAACCTCGTCATTGAGGCGTTTGATAAAGAGAACGTTTTCAAAACTCATACCGAGATAACAAATACTGAGAAGGCACCGATTGAGCTTGAGAAATACGCTTCATCAATGTTGCACCTCAATGCACCGGCCTACTACCTCACACAATACGACGGAGACTGGGCACGGGAAGCAAATGCACACACTCAGCAACTTCATTACGGCAAGAAAGAAGTTGACACGAAACTCGGAACCCGTGCCAATATGTTCGTTTCGCCCTTCTTCCAACTTTCATTAGGCGAACCGGCCGGCGAAGACCACGGTCAAGTGCTCACCGGCACACTTGCATGGACGGGCAATTTCCGCTTCTGCTTCGACATGGACCACCTCGGACAGTTGCGCGTAATAAGCGGTATAAACCCCTATTTCTCTCAACGCACGCTCAAGAAAGGCGAGACATTTGTAACCCCCGATTTCATCTTCACCCTCTCGGGCCATGGCACCGGTCAGGCAAGCCGCAACCTCCACGACTGGGCCCGCCGCTATCAAGTAAAAGACGGCATGGGCGACCGCATGACCCTGCTCAACAACTGGGAAGCCACATATTTCGATTTCGATCAGGACAAACTCATCAAGCTAATCGGCGAAGCCAAAGAACTCGGTGTAGATATGTTCTTGCTTGACGACGGCTGGTTTGGAAATAAATACCCCCGCAACGGCGACACACAAGGCCTCGGCGACTGGCAAGAGACTGCCGACAAGCTGCCCGACGGTATCGGACGCCTCACAGAAGAAGCAGCCCGACAGGGTGTGAAGTTCGGCCTTTGGATTGAGCCGGAGATGGTAAACCCCAAATCAGAGCTCTATGAAAAACATAAGGATTGGGTAATAACCCTGCCCAACCGCGATGAATACTACTTCCGCAACCAACTCGTCCTTGACCTCTCCAATCCCAAGGTACAGGACTATGTCTTCGACGTGGTTGACGGTCTGATGACAAAATATCCCGACATCGCCTATTTCAAATGGGACTGCAACAGCCCCATCACAAACATCTACTCTAATTTTGAGGGCACCAACCAGCAACATCTCTATGTTGATTATGTACGCGGTCTTTATAAAGTGCTTGACCGCATTGCCGCCAAATATCCTAATCTTCCGATGATGCTCTGCTCGGGCGGCGGCGGCCGCACCGACTACGAAGGTCTGAAATATTTCACCGAGATGTGGCCAAGCGATGATACCGACCCCATCGAACGCCTATACATCCAATGGGGTTATTCACAGGTATTTCCCGCCAAAGTACAGGCAGCGCACGTCACTACTTGGAACAAGGACACATCAGTCAAATTCCGCACCAATGTAGCAATGATGGCCAAGCTTGGTTTTGACCTGAATCTGCACGACCTCACTTCCGACGAACTGGCTTATGTAAAGCGCTCCATCAAGGAGTACAACGACCTCAAGCCGGCCATCCTCGATGGAGACCAGTATCGTCTTATATCTCCCTACGGCAATAACCACGCAGCCACACAATATGTGACTAAAGACCGCAAGAACTCCGTAGTTTTTGTGTTCGACATCTATCCCCGCTACGACCAGTTCTATGCTCAGAAAGCACCTCGCGTAATGTTTAAAGGTCTTGAGCCGGCAACCGTATACAATGTAGAGGAAATCAACCGCTTCGACGGCTCCAAGGGCGAAGTGAAAAGCTACTCCGGCGATTACCTTATGACCATAGGTCTGCCCATGCTCGGAGGCACCAAGCTTACAAGCAAGGTATATAAATTAAGCGCTCAATAATGTTTGTCAATTAACTTGGCAATGACACTGTGGCTCCGGGGCCCGGTGTCATTGTCTTTTATTCCAAGCCATGCAAATTACAACCGAAGAGTACCGGTCGGCTCACGGAGTGATAACTCTGATATGCCTTGCGAACGATAAAGGCGGAACAGTAGTATTATCGACCCTCGGCGCAGGTATCAACCGCGTGCAACTGCCAAGTGCCTCTGGGCCAAGAGATGTAATACTGGGCTATGCCAATCCTGCCGACTATATGGACGACGGACCATGCGCCGGGAAAACACCCGGGCGGTTTGCCAACAGAATCGCCAAAGGGCATTTCAATATTGATGGGCGGCAATTCGACCTTGCAATCAACAACGAACCGAATGCACTTCATGGCGGTCCGCGAGGTTTCCATAACCGCCTGTGGGATTACGAGCTTCTGGCCGACGGAGTGAGATTCCACCGTCTATCTCCGGATGGAGAGGAGGGATATCCCGGCACGCTCGCCACAGAGGTCATATACCGATGGAGCGACGATTTCAAACTCGATATAACATACCGAGCCACTCCCGACACGCCTACTATTGTAAATCTCACCAACCACGCTTATTTCAACCTCGATAATGCCGACAACGCGTCGGTGCTCGATCACAGTCTATTGATAAGAGCTTCACGGTGGCTCGAAACTGACAACACTGATATCCCGACCGGCCGGGTGCTTCCTGTAGCAGGGACACCGATGGATTTCACGCACGGCAAGCCACTTGGCGCGGATATCAATGTAGCCTTTTCCACTTTGAAAATCGGAAAAGGCTACAACCACTACTTTCTCCTTGACGACAGCGACGGCAAACTTCGCCTCGCCGCCACCCTCAAGGCTGCGCAGACAGGCACCATGCTGAAAGTCTATACCACTGCACCGGGGCTAATGCTCTACACCGGCAACTGGCTCGAAGGCTCACCGGCGGGGCGTAACGGCCTATCATACAGCGACCACAGCGGTGTAGCCCTTGAATGTCATGCCGAACCCGACGCGCCAAACCATCCCCAATTCACCAACACCGTACTTCGCCCGGGACAACAATATCATCAGCAAACCGTATACGAATTCATCCCGAGCCTCGACTGAGGGGTATAGACAGTAACTATTTATTTGAAAATTTAAACACTAACGGTTCTTCGGGGATGTTTCCTGATAGGATAACATGTGTCTTATCTCCAACGACCTTGTATTTTACTTTTTTCCCGGATGACAACAACCGAGCTTCATCCGCACCAGTGTATCAGCAGGCCATTCATAAGTCTTCGACACGTCGTGGATATATGCACCACCATTGTCGTTAATTATATTTTGTGCTGTTGCCTGCATAATGCAGACAACAGCACAATTAATAAACCTTTAATCCTCTTCAAGATTTAGAGTTCGTTCGTTTTAATTTCTTAATATCCGGGGTTATTTATACCGTTCAGCTTATAGTTTGACTGGATTTCCTTCAGCGGAATTGGCAAAAGCTCGCTATGACCGACTCTGAAATTCTTATATGCCGGATAAGCGTTTTTAGTGCCTTGGTTCACAATCGACTTACTGCCAAAAAGCTGCAAGGCGTCATAAAGGATACCCCAACGGATAAGGTCATATTTACGCTGTCCTTCATAAGCCAGCTCAAAACCGCGCTCAAAATACAGAGCCATCCTGAATTTTCCCTCATCGGTGGAATCATCAATATAATCAGGATGATGAGTCTTGAAGATGGGCGCCATAAGCTTACTGTAATTTGAAGTATTTATAGCTGTCGCGCCGGCGCGGACACGAACACGGTTCAATAAATCCCACGCCTTAGGAGTGTCGCCAAGTTCGTTATAGGCTTCGGCAGCGAGAAGTACCATATCAGCATAACGCAGCGGACAGAAATTCACATCACCATAATTGATATTCTTATTCCAAGAATCGGGCGACATCCATTCTCTACGCCATTTGCCGACATAGTAGCTGGCTTTACCGCGGGCCTGCTGAATGTGTTTGCGCTGCTCCACGTTCCAGATATACCGATAGGTGCATATATTGACATCGCGGCGCTCATCGGTAGTTTCGTAAAAGTCATACCACTCAGGCACAGCATAGAACATTGCATTGGCGCGGCCCATATATTGCGCCTGCTCGGTAGGGGATATTCCTGTGGGTTCGGCTACAGCGGGGCCGTTATAAATACCCCAAGCGCTACCATTCCTGCGGCCTTGCTCTTGCAACATACCGATTTCCCACAAATTTTCTTTAGGATCGGATACCCCGGCAGATATCGATTTAAATAATGCGGCATATCCTCCGGCATATAGGTCATGATAGCCGTTTTCCTCAATCGCTTCCCAAGCAGATATAACATCCTGAAAATATTTTTTTCTTGTGTTATCATCAGGCCGGGTAATAGATCCATCAAGTTGCAGTGAGTATCCGGCACGCTGCATAAGCACCCTCATTTTCAATGCGTAGGCAGCCCCTGCTGTCGGGCGTTCGATATTACCATCAGAAGCCCAAGGGAGCGCAGACGCGATATCAAGATCTTTAATAATCACATCATAGATGTCTTCGCGGCTCACACGAGCTTTAAAAGCTTGATCATAAGTTTCTGTACTTTTCTCCGAAAACGGCACATCACCCCAGAATTTCACCAGATCGAACGCAAGGAACGCACGAAGGAAATGAGCTTCTCCACAAAGAGAGCGGAGAGTGGGATCAGAAGCATATTGCGGCATGGCCTCAATACCTTCAATCGCCGTATTCGCCCTGTCTATTCCTTGGTATTTCATTTGCCAGAGCGTTTGCACCCAAGAATTGGTAGACGTTGCCGTATAGTGGACTATATCATGCACTTGGTTGTCGTTGTTTGTTCGGGCGGAGAAATACATGTCGTCCGACGCGGGCGGAGCCATCTCATACCATCCATAATGGTTATAATTGCTGATGGAGCTGTATATGCCAAGCACAGCCATGTCGGCATGTTCGGCCGAATCGAAAAAGGTGTTGGCATCATAGCTTCCGTTGGGTTTCTCTGTCAATTCATCAGTACAAGACACTGACAATACAGAAATTGCTATGATAAGCAGATATATTACTTTGTTCATTTGTCAGAATACTATATTAGTTCCAAAAATAAATGTACGGCTCAACGGATATGCACCGAAGTCTACACCGGGTGTGAGCGGGCTACTCATCGTAGACACCTCCGGATCAAAACCGGTATAAGAAGTCAAGGTGACCAAATTATTGCCGGTAAAATACAGACGGCACTTCTTGACACCTAATTTTGACAACCATCTTTCGGGGAATGTATAGCCAAATGTTATATTAGCCAATTTCAGGTAAGAAGCATCTTCTACAGCCCATGAATGGATGTAGTTGTCACCTTGCTCCATATCGTAATATGCAGCTACGGTTTTACCACTGTTAAGGGCAGCCAATTCAGCAGGATCGTAGACTATGTCACCTTTCGAATTAATTGTCATCCAACGGTTGTGCTGATCGGCAATTGCAAGTGCGTTATAATTCTGAGACCCCACTTTGGTGGTAATCAATTTGGTTGCATTTAAAACATCGGCACCCACGCTGAAAGTGAGGAAGACGCTCAAATCGAATCCTTTCCATACAAATGAATTGTTCAAGCCGCCAAACAGTTTAGGAGTGGCATTACCGATAACGGTCTTATCGTCTTCTGTGATTGTGCCGCTGTGGTCAATATCCTTAAATTTCCACATACCGGGTTTTACTGACTCGCGTGAGCCCTGATAAGGTATGCCTTCTTTGAGAAGATACGTTTTAGTAGCAGGATTATAATCAAAGTCCTCAACCTGATAAAGACCCTCGGTAATCAAGCCAAAGAATTGTCCGACAGGAGACCCAACTTCAAGGAGATGAGTATTTTGAGAATAGCCGAATTTAGCCTCATACATCTGGCGGTCGCCACCAACAAGCGATTTAACCGTATTTTTATTATGGCTAAGGGTGAGAGTGGTTGTCCAGTCGAACTCGGCGACATTGAGATTATGAGAGGTGACAGTCAAGTCAAAACCTACATTTCTTGTAGATCCGGCATTTACAATCATTGAAGTGTAGCCCGATGATTCAGGAAGAGGGGCATTGAGCAACAAATCATTACTTTCATTTATATAGAACTCAGGAGTGATTGTAATCCGCTGGTTAAGGAAACCTATATCCAGACCAAGATTGAATGTCTTATTTGATTCCCATTTCAAATCGGGGTTGGGGATTTGCGTTACCGCAACACCATTGACCAACGAACTGCCAGAGGCTGTAAGAACAGAGTTCATCAGAGCAAGTGAATTATAGCTGCCGATACGGTTATTGCCTGCCAAGCCATAGCCGGCGCGGAGTTTTAAATCAGAGAATATATTAAGATTGCGAATAAAATCTTCTTCAGCCATACGCCATGCAGCCGACACGGCAGGGAAATATCCCCACTTGTGATCTTTACCGAATTTTGAAGAACCATCAGCACGGAGCGAGGCTGTAAAAAGATATTTGGCTTTGTAGTCGTAATTGACACGCGTAAAGAACGAGAGGAGTTTGTCGCTGTCATTGAATGATGAGTTCACTATCGAAGGAGTTCCTACAGCAGTGTTGTCCATGCCAAAATCATCGGTTGTCATATTGCTGACACCCGACTCCAGCGCCCTTGTCCAACGACTCACATATTCCTGACCCAGCTGTACCATTACATGATGAGTTTTTTTAATGCGCTTGTCGTAAGTAAGGACATTCGAGGTAGAGAAACTTCCAACCTCATTTTGACGGATAGAGCCATAGATACCATTGCGGCTTCCCATTATCGAATTAGGGCCGTAGAACAGTTCACGACGATAATTTTGATAACGTGTGCCGGTGTTGTTTCGGAAAGTCCAACCGCGACCGAGTTTGAAAGTGATACCGGCATTGGCTTGTAAAGTACGAACTTCGCGGTCATCTTTCTCATCTGAAGCTCCGAGAAGCGGGTTGACCATCACATTTCCGTCAGTATCAGTATACAAGTTGTCGTTTGTATTGAGAAGTTCGCTGTCATCTCCATGTATGCCTATAGTGGGTCGATATTGGAGAATCTGCGCAAGCTTATTAAAACGTGCATTTGTGTTACTGCCGGCATCATTGGTTCCGTTACCGGCAATACCGGCGCCGAAGATTTTTTGAGAATCGTAGGTGACGCGACCGGTCACAGACAGGCGCGAGTTGATCTGTCCACGGATATTTCCGGCGATACTATGCTTACTACTACCGGAATATACCATAGCACCATCGTCCTCCAGATAACCGTAAGAAATATAATAGTTAATTTTATCAGTACCACCACTTACAGCAGCGCGATAATTTTGCGTAAAAGTAGTGGCGCCCATAGTCTCGTCAAGCCAATTTATGCCGGGGCGGTGAGCGTAATTCTCAGCGATATCAAGGAAACCACCATATCTGTTCTGCCAGCCGAGCATAGTCTCTTCGGGAGTGGAAGACCAACCTAATGTGCGCTCATAATCGGCCAATACAAATTCCTCAGCATCCATCACCCCAAGAAATTTCGACAAGCGTCTGAAACCTACATAAGCGTCAAATGTGAGATTAGCTTTACCTTCATTATTGGCACCTGATTTAGTGGTAATAAGCACAACGCCGTTAGCACCACGGGCACCATAGATTGCAGTTGCCGACGCATCTTTGAGCACGTCGATAGATTCGATATCCGCCGGATTGAGATTAGCCATACCGTCCTCGTTGGGGAATCCGTCGATTACATACAAAGGACTGTTATCCTGCGTAATCGACATACCGCCTCGCACACGTATCGAAGGCGTTGCGCCGGGTTGACCGTCAGTGCTGATAATCTGCACACCGGCAAGACGGCCTTCCAGAGCCTTTGTTGCGTCACCACCGGGGGTAACGGTAATAACATCACCTTTTACAGAAGATACCGAACCTGTCAATTCTTTTCGAGTTGTCGCAGCATAGCCGATAACCACAACTTCATTGAGCGAAGTAGATTTAGGCACCATAATCACATCAATTTTGGAGCGACCGTCAATTGATACAATCTTAGTTTCCATTCCAACATAGCTGAATTCCAATTTGTCGGCATTGTCGGGCACATCGATAGAGTATAAACCATCAATGTCTGTAACAGTAGCAATCTTAGGATTATTCGCCAACTTTACAGAAGCTCCGATGGCCGGTTCTCCAGAGTCATCAAGTACAGTACCGGTAACGATTTCAGCCATCACTGCCGGAGTCAAGGCAACAGATACCATCATTGTCAAGGCAGCTGCTGTACTGTGATAAATGTTAAACAATTTCATTGATTTGATAATGTGGTTTTTAAAAAGAATTTTCAATTCATGCGGGTAGAGACCGGAGAGATATCTATCAACTCTTCATTCACAGGATGTCCCTCGTGATCATCAATAAGAATTGATGATCCGCGGTAATGTCGTGGATAGAAGGAGTCATTAAAGTTTATATGATCGGATCCATAGAACAGTCCGGCCCCAATCTTGGCATTTGATATCGACAATGACGGGGGATTGCTGTCGAGAGTCGCAGAAATCCGCCAATTGTCTACTTCCACACCGGATTCGCCGATGTTTACGGCCTGATACTCTTCATCAAGAGATGTTGATTGAATTATCGCAAGATAGCGTGTTGTCATTGCCCCGTCGACCGTAGCCTTCAAATGCCATTGCTCCGGGTATGCGTCGCCGGTTATTGCCGGAGGTACAGTCCATTGAGAAGTTTGCGATACCGACATAACATCTCCGCACAACAATATAACACGACTTTTTATTCCTTCGGCTTCATTTACAGTTTCCAAAATTCTTGAATTGCCTGCAGCCTCGGTTATCTCAAATGGCTGTTTGCTATGCAGTAACCAATCCCAACGCGAGCTTTCCAAGGCCTCAAGTTCGTCATAAATCACCACCGTACCATCAGATAACATGGCAATATGACGATAATATCTTGAAAGAGATGTTTTCCCGAAACCATTTTCGACAGACTGCTCAATGCCGGCTTTCTTGAAAGCTTCAATCCACATCGGATCATCGCTGATACCGCAGTAAGCATTTGAAGCGTCGCCCAAGGCATAGGCTATGTTGTCGCCACATGCAGCCCGCAATATCCGCCCATATCCTTTGGTTGAATAAGGTTGTCCTATACCGTTTATCAATACAGTATTATGCGCTCGGGTATGACGATATGACATAAGGTTGTGAGCGTCGCTGAAATTCTGGTAATATCCCGAACTTCTGAACACATCTTTACCCCTAAAAGAAAGATTGAAAGCATTCTGGCTAGCAGTAGTATGACTTCCTGATCCAAAAGTACTTGAACGGAAACCCACCGCCACATCTTTATCCTTATCAAAGAGAGAAGAGTGCATTGCCACTTCACCACAGTCTTTATACCAAGAGAGCATAGCCGGAGCGACAAGCATATCATTACTTTGAGATTTTTTAGCCCTGCATATACGCATGAGGCGCATTTCCCAATCATTGTTTACAAGATTACCACATTGTGCGGCATACCATGCGGCATAAGAATCATCAGTGTAGTAGGCGAGAAAATCTGCAAACGCCGCCATCTGATGGTTTGGAGTCTGCCGGGTTTCACTGGCGTCTCCGAATCCAATGTTTGAGGCTGCCGGAGGTGTGGTATAGCTTAACGCCCGCCCGGCATTGAGATACCAAGGATGTTGAATGAAGTCAAAACCGGTAATATAAGAAAATAGCACAGGCATATAGCACAGGGTCATGACATTGGCATTGAAATACCCAACACCGTTGTGCCACAGGCCATCTCTGTTGAAGCCACCAGCCGGCGCACGTGCAGTCCATAATTCATAAAGATACTCCAGCAAAGGCAACACGCGCTCCCCTTGCTCAGGAGAATCATAAATCGTCAAAGCGGCCTGCAGCATACGGCGCATGTTCTGCTGCCAAAAATGATTGTCAAAAATATGGTTTTCCTCTACCTTTCGCGATGTATTGAAAAACTTTACCAAAACATCAGCCAACCACTGCTCAATAAATGACTTTTTATCAACGTCAACTTGCGCATATAATAAATCATAACATGCCGCCAAAGCATAGGTTAATGACGATGTAGTGAAATTATCGGAGTAAAGCTGAGTTTGTGATGGCGGATTGTTTTTGAAACAATCTATAAAAGAGAGCATTTTTTCAGCGTACTCTCTGCGCTGTGTAAGATAGTAAGCCTGATACAGCCAAGAAATCTCTTCGGCCAATGTCTGAGCTTGAGAATACATGTCGGCGGTAGCTGAATAATCACGCAGGAGCGCTTTGTCTGCACGGTTGCACAGCTGGCGATACTCAACATGTGATTCAATATTCGCACGGACATCCTCTACAAAAGGTGTTGTAAAACAATAAAGTCGTGGGAATATACGTGGCGCATTGTCAAGAAAAGTGTCAAAACCCGGAGTCACGAATACCGGAGTCTGATCTTTTACCTGAAAATCATATACCTCACTCCAATTTCCGGTTGTACCATCATCTGCGATAGTCCGGAATCGCCAGAACCAAATGCCGGCTTCAAGTTCGGCATGCGGATTAAACATACACCATTGCAATCTACCGCTTCTGAGAGTTGACTCATCTGAAAATTCAGAATCGCGTGAGAGTTCAATCTCAATATCGCGCCCCGAAGTCATAGATTCGGGCACAATCAGAGGGGCAGGATTTATCAATATCTCATTGCAAGACCGAGGGTAAGGCACTGTCCTTATTTTCTGACGATATTCATCTTGTGCCCCGACAGCCGGAGCTTCCACCGGATCATCAACAGTTGACGGCAATTCTATATCATCAGAACATGACAGGCAGATTGCAGCACCCAATATTGTTGCAAAAAGATATTTCATGGTATATTATGTTATATATAACCGGGGCCGAAAGGCTCTCAGCCCCGGTTATAAAGGTTTAACTGATTATTCAAATATTGTGAACATCGGACGGCACAGGGCAGTCTGTTTTGTCTGAGTGGTGACACTAATGCCGGCAGCCTGACAATTCGGCACCTCGGCAGCATTCATTCTCACACCTGAGATATTGCCTTGATCATTGATTGAAGATGAAGCGTAATTTACAGTTGCGATAGGATCGCGGTCAAAGATATTCGCGGTAGAGAACAGAGCTTTGAAAGCCTCACTGCCTGTAGCTGCCTCTCCTTTATTATTTTCGTAGAGCATGTGGAGCCATACTTCCAACTGGTTAAGGGAAGGGATGTACCAGCCTGATGTATTACCCGAAAGTGAATTTAAGCCTACCCATGCAGTATAAGATTGCTCAAATTGAGTACCTTGAAGTTTGGATATTAAAGAGGCGGTGGGTTCCAAGCCATTGTTGGCAGTTGTTTTTTCAAGACCGGTGATAAGTGTTTCGCCGAATGATTGACGGGCGCTTGCGACATTGTTGAGAGCAACGGCATAGGCTTTGATTGTCTTTCCGGCAAACTGAGCGGGATATTCATTGATGTTATCGCCGTCGAGCGCACCCATATAGAAAACCACGGCAACAGCGTCGGCAACATTGGCAGTAGCTTCACCGTTTGAGTTGACATAGCTGCCAACGGTCATTTCAACAGGTTTATTGGGATCATTTGTCCAATTGCCATCAATGTTGACCGACACATTTACATCTTGAGTGGCGGCGTCGGTAAGAGTTCCGGTTACATTGACAAGATAGTTTGCGTCTGTAGGAATCTTGCCGGCAGCGATGGTGAGGTCAAATGTTTTCGAGCCTTCAGCCTTTACCGAAATCTCGCTCTCAAGCATTGAGCTGTTCTGTGCTCCGAAGATGTAAGTTTTGAACCATGGAGCAGAGGCAGGATCAAAAGAACTGTTTGAAAGCGTTACAGTCTGGGTAGACTCAACATTGCCTGTAAGTATATTATATCCTGAAGGAGCTTCGTAGCTGACTTCGAGAGAGGTACATCCTTCTGCCTTTTCAGGGTTCTCGGGCATGAAGCTTACGCAGGCAAAGGGACGGACAAGGGTTACCGACGCGTTATTGACAAATCGGTCGAGGCGTCCGGCAAAGGCGTCGCAGACATCTTCTACAAGACCAAATTCGGTCTGCGCGAATGTGATATCGGTGAGGTCTTCTGTATTATACACTTTTGCGGCTCCTGCGGCAGAGGGTTGGTATTCGGCCCAGAAAAGAGCAGAGCTTGCGCCGGCATCCTGCTCGGCACCGGTGATGACGAAAGCTGTGCTTCCGCCTGCGGCACTCATTGTCTTCTGCTGGCCGACCATGTTGCCGTCAGCGTCAAGAAGCTGCATAATGCACTTGAGTTCATAACCGTCTATTTCGGCCAGCGAAGCTCGCGAGCCTGATGTACCGGCAGTTTGCACAGCCACTGTGATATCGGCATGAGCCGACTCCGGGGCATTGGTGACAGCGTCGGAGCTGCAACCGGTAGCACCCCATACTCCTGCAAGCAGGAATACTGATGAAATGAATTTGTTCATGATAATTATTTATGGTATATTAATATATTCTTCAATTATAATTCTCCTAAATCGATATCAATAGAGCCGTCGTAATCACCATCAATGATAGCGCCGCCATCACTTGTATTAGTAAGAAAACGTCCTCTGACGGTTGTATTATAACCGGCCATCACAGGAATTGACAATGCTGTTGTAGACACAACAACTCCATTTTCATCCATTACCTCGAGATCGAGCGGTAAGGAAAAGTCTAAATTACGGCACATAATATAGTCAAATCCGATACACATTTCTTCCATATCAGAGGCCTTGAAATTGAGAGCCGTCTTATATGATAGAAAATTAAGCATGTTTTTAGGCGTTTGCTCAAGTACATTGAAGCCTGTAGCGACATATCCTGCATATCTGATACGGGCAGTGAATGATTTTCCACCAATAATTCCGTTTTCAACTTTATTTTTAAAAGCCTTTATATCAGTGGAAATAAGTTCATAACGCCCTACAGGACGAGATAATTCAATCTCAGACACTATCTTTGCCTGCCACTCATCTGAATATGGTCTCAAATCGATTTTGACACGTCCGCAGAAAGCGTCTTTATACTCATTATTTGCCTTGAATGGAGATACAGGGTATACCGGCGTCAGAGATTCAGGATCGTAGAAAATATTTGATTCTAAATCATTTGCGCCGACATAATCGCTCCATACAATGATATTGTACTCGCGCGCATGGAGCCGCATTGAAATCGGGATGTTCAAACGTGTGGCAGAGCCTACAGCCTCGTATACGATTCTCCGGTCATGAATTTTATAATCAGATGTCACCGCTTCGATAACGAATCGGTGCATATATTCATCCGAAGCAGCCCGCGACCGACGCAAGTCATCGGCTTCAGGCAATGTCAAGTTTACCGATAACTCAACATCGACAGTGACGTCAGTCGGGTCCACTCCATTCCCTTCCGGTTCCTGATACAACTCACAGGAACTGAACAGGACTATGCCCAATACATATAACAGTGTTATAAAAATATGATTTTTCATTTCCCTATGAGATATACAAGTGATATACCAAGATTTGTTGGTCCGAAATAATTACGCTCGCGACGGTTGATCAATGCACCATTGTCGATGTTATAATAGGTATTATATGAAGTATTCACATATCCCACACCTATCTCAAACTCCAAACGCCACTTATCATCCAAGCGCAAGGAATAGCTATAGTCGATATTGACACCTAACAATGGTCGGCCTGTAGCCTGATATCGATGTTCATCATATCTGAAATTGAACCAAGCCACGTCAGCACTGACACCAAAAGCATGTCCGCTGCCGACTTCCTTCAGATAATATCTGACACCGGGCCTAAGAGCTACTGTGCGCAGTCCAAACGAATCCTTCCAGTCCCAGAGACTCCACATTACGGGTAATTGTGCAGAGAAATGGTTTGAGATACTGATTTCGCCGGCAATGTTCAAGACGGCAAAAACATCATAAGCAAGATTCGTCTTTAAGGCAAAGTATCTGCTATCGCCTCCGGCAGAAGATACAGAAGAAGACGATGTGGAAGATGAAGAAGCTTTTACAGCTGCTTTCGGAGTGCTTTTATCGACTTTCTTCACCTCGGTTTTCTCCTGAGATTTTGCTGTGTCGGAAATCTTAATGGCAGTCTTCTCTTTTGGAGCTGAAGTTCTGATCCGCGGAATCTGTGCATTTGCGCAGAATCCACTGAAGACCAACGCAGCGATAAGAAGTTTAAATTTCAAGCTCCGGCACTTGATCTTCAAGTATTGTCTGGTATCCATTTTCATTAATTATTGTAGCTTGCCCCTTATAGGAAATGTTTATGTCCTCTTTCATATTTCGGATAAAGAATAAAGGATTGCCTTCAGCAGAGGTATTAACCTTGATAATGTATCCGGCATACTTTATACGACCGTCAGACAATATCTCAGGGTTTGGCGCAGGACGCTTCAAGGGGTGGGTATTTATTATCGTGGCAAAACGATATACTTTCGAAGGTGCTGAGGTAGCGTTGAAATGCCAGTGATTTGGATATGGAGCGAAATTACCGTTGGCATCGGCTCTTAACCAATTCACAGCCGGAACTTTAAACTGAGAAGTAGTGTCTGTGTCAAGTTTTCCGCTTGAGAATATGAAAGCGTCAGAAGCACCACCTTTATTTGTTGCCTGAACATGGACGAAGCGATTATCGGCATTATCAAGATTCATCGGCTCGGCCACAGTATGGAGCATGTAGGTCCATGTTATCGGCTCATCAGCAACCAGTTCATCGTAGATAAAGATACACCCTGTGTTGCCGAGATTTACTATATGCCTGCGGAAAGTCTCCACATGATTTTCATCCCAACCGTTTTCAGGAGTATATTCGACATCAGATTGCTCTCCACGCATTAGCCAAAGGGGCGAAATCACCTTGCCGTAAGCATTGGACGCGTCGCCTAAAACGTAACCGATCTTGTCACTTGCATAATAACGTGGAATCCATCCATAACCTTCCGTACCAATTTTCTGTCCCATTCCATTAGCAAGGATAGTATTATGGCCAAAGGTGCCGCGATGACAGATCATCGAGTGTTTGTCGGTAAACTCAATATGATGTCCGCTGCTGTAGAACAGAGGTTTACCACCGAAAAAGGTGTTGAACGCATTCTGGTTTGCAAGGGCATGAGATGTTGAGCCATAAGGACTCGAGCGGAAACTCCACATTGCATTAGCTCCTACTCTATCCCAATTGGTAAGGAATGAGGCCAGTCCTGTCTGCGGGAATACGTATCCGGGAGCCAAGTCAACCAATCCGGGACCTTCAGGCAATTCTTTTTCACACTGAAGGCGGAACCAGCACAAGTCTCCGGGCTTTGCCAGAAGTGATTTTTTAAGATAATCAGGATTAGCGGCAAGCGTACGGCGTACGAAATCTGCAGCGTATGTATTACCGCGCAATCTCGCCAAAGCGTCGAGATATCCGATACGTATCGAATTAGGCCGCACTACATTCTGGTGACTGCTTCCGTTTCCTGCAGACTTCGAGAAAGGAGGCTGCTGGTACATGGTATACATTATATTATTGTCATACCAAGGGTCGCTGAAGAAATCGTAACCTGAAATACGGCTATAAAGATAGGGTACCTCAATCAAGGTTTTTGTATTGACTGTAAAATACGAGTCACCGTTATGCCATCCGCCGTCGGCATTCAAACCGGGGAATCTTGCAAGCCAGACATTATAACAGTAGTCTGCCCACAGCTCCGATTCTTCAAGTTCGTTATAGGTAGCCAATGCCGCCATTGTTGTGATTCGCAAAGTCATCTGCCAGATATGATTCTCTGCGATATGGTTTTCAAGGTTATTATTAAAGCGCTTATACATATCGGCACCCTTACGTCTTACCACATCAAGAAGCTCTGATTTCTGCTCCTTGGAAAGCAGGTCATAAAACGAATCATACGCAAGAGAAGCCAATGACAGGAGAGTGGCGTCGTTGAAATCACCTTTGACATTCTTATTCTTATCCCAACTGCACATTGTCAGAATACGCGACAAAGCATTGTCGGCATATTTCTTGTCTTTGGTCAAGAGATAGGCTCTGATCAGAGCTTCACTATTTTGTTCTTCAGCGTCTATGATACGACGGCTCTCCCTTGTCAGATAAGAATTTTTCTGCATGTCGTTCTGCAGATTCTTAAGGTGTTCTGTGGGAATAGCCTCTATCTTTTTCATCGGAGTGGCAAGCGCCTTGTCGGCGGCCTCGATATACCACGTGTATTCAGGCTTTGACTTACTTTGGGCGATAAAATTATCCCAATTATTCTTATCCACAAGGATACGCGGATGGTATGCGGGAAGTTTAGATATAAATTTCTTGTATGAAGGCGGAGCGAATTTGTCAGGATTATCACCTACAGTCACACTGAAGATCTTACTCCACTCTTCTTTACCCTGCTCATCGACATAGGCATACTGCCAATACCAGACACCGGGAGTGAGAGTTTGCTCCGGATTATACATTGGCCATTTCGTGTCTATGGTAACGGCATCCTTGGCAAGCGTCTTGTCTTTGCCAAAGCGTATGCGATAATGCAGTTTTGATTTATCCACCTTTTTTACCGTATGCTCGAAGCCGTCAAGCGGTGCTCCTGTGGTACGGGCATATTCTGGCAACGGCCACTGGAACGACACGAAACGGTCATCTACAACAGCACCGTCAAGAGGATACTCAGTAGCGCGCGATTCATGCATCAATGTGACGTCTGTCAGTCTGATATTAGCGTTATCTTTTGCGATTGCCGGAGAAGACAGCAGCAATCCCAAAAAGAAGAATGACGCGAGTTTAAATTTTGTCATGGTGATAGTTCGGTTTTAGTTCGGTTGCAAAATTAGAGTATCTGTAAAAATAATCCATTCAATATGGTAGTTTCATCTTGCAACAACGTACAAATCAATTGCAATTATGTTTATTTTATCTTCAATATTGTTCATAATTGACGATACTGATTGAATCCCAAGGGTTTTGCGAATCATAACGATTGCATACTAAAGAGGTCTAAGCTACTGATTTATACTGCAAAATTAATAAATAGCCGGAAGATGAACAAGAATGAGTCTACAGATAATTGACATTAAATATAGATATCCTGTTTCATAACACTCCTGATCACTTATCAAGATTAGTCACCGGGATAAAACGAGTTGACGGATACTGTTCGTTGCGATAATGTTCGATCATCCAATCCTTAAGGATTTCACGGTGACGTTGGAGTTCGTCGGAATATCGCTTCTCGATTGCAAGATTCATCATCTCACCTCTATCAGTTTCCATATCATAGAGCATTTCCCGGTTTTTACCGGCTTCGTAGAGCACATATTTGTAGCGAGGAGTACGCACCGCCCAGCCTCTGGTACCACCGGTCTGCGCAAATATGGTCTCGGTGACAACATAGTCTTGGTGCTTGTATGCAGAGTCAGCCTTTTCAGCGACTTTGCGGTAGCTTACACCTTTGCAATGAGCCGGAACAGGAGCCTCAGCCCAATCCAGCACACTCGGTATCAGATCTATACCGTTATTCACGAGTTGGGGCACGGTAGCACCCGCATTTTTTCCCTTTGGGAGACAAACAATCATAGGCACATTGGCAACCTCCTCATATAGTACGGTCTTCTGATTCCACCTGTGCGCCCCTTGTCCATCGCCATGGTCGGAAGTGAAAATCACAACTGTATTATCCCACAGATTCTGACGGTCAAGCTCATCGACAATCTTACCGATTTCAGCGTCGACGCTTTCAATCAGGCTGAAATAGGCGTGCCTGTATCTACGCCAATCATCAGGGGTATAGTCTATAGTCGGATAAAGGCGATAGCTGCGGCTTTTCTCCCACTGCAGAACATCTGCGTCGTATGCCCCGACATTAAAGTTGGCGGGAAGGTTGGGGCAAGATTCAATATCTACCTCATTCACGGTTGCAAATGGTGTTTTCTGCCCTCGGGCGTATTCACAGATATTATGAGGATTATCAAATGACGCAACCAAAAAGAATGGTTTGTCGCCATGATCAGCCTTTATGAATTCCACAGCAGCCTCGGCAAGCCCGATGTCGTTATGGCCATGAAGATTCTTGAATCCAAATGCGGTATCAGCAGGTAACGAATTGGTATTCACGTGCCATTTTCCTGAATATCCATTGTCGTATCCGGCTTCTTGCATGATGTTGCCAAGAGTGCGCATGCGTAAAGAATCCGGCAGAGGAGTTTCATTTTCAGCCATTCCAATTTCAGCAGGCATATAACCTGTAAACATTGAGGCTCTTGAAGGCCCACTCAGCGGCAGTGCGCAATATACATTATCGAATCTGACGCCACGGGCAGCAAGTCGGTCCATATTAGGAGTGCGCACATCTTTATTACCTGCACAACTCATAGCATTGGCACTCTGCTGGTCAGTCATTATATATACGATGTTGGGGCGTGCGGCACTCACACTTCCCCACAACGCACAAACCGTACTGACAAGAATTAAAAACTTTTTCATGATAAAATATTTTATTTTCCGATGGCAAAGTTACACCTAATCCCCATCGTCGTCATTCACAAATGTGCAATGATTCGCCATACACTTTTATTTATGTTGAAATTGCTTTTAAATTTGTGCAAATCATTACACTTTAATATGTTAGCAAAATCTATTATTATATCTTTGCGGAGGAAAAACAACCTTAATCACATTCATGGAAATGAAAATCAACCCACTTTGCCCCACCCTCCCCGCGTATCTAAAACAGCAACAGAAGCGATGATGGAGAATGTCGGCAACAGATCCGCCCAATCAATATCCCGATATTAATCGGAGAACCATATACTATACAATTGAAAGTAGAAAGATTGTTTTAATGAACTGAAGCAGCTATATTCCACAGCAGGAACCGAAAGGCAACAAAGATTGTCGTGAGACACTCGAAAGCCCTTTCACATCAGCTTAAAATACACATCTTTATGCTTTAAAGATGTGTATTTTTCTTCCTATTAACGACAATTTTACGTATCTTTGCAAATGAAATTAATTTCTAACAATGAGACTTCCATATTCCATCATATTATTCATCACGGCGTGTTTGACCACCTTCGCCAACGAAACGTTGGGCGGCCATATTTCATTCAGACATCTTGGCCTCAACGAAGGGCTTTCACACACCACAGTACCGAGCATAACTCAGGACAGTTTAGGCTATATGTGGTTTGCCACCTACGACGGACTTAACCGATATGATGGATATACCTTCAAGGTTTACCGGCATAATGACTCCATCCCCGGAAGTATCTCCTCTGACATTGTGCGCCAAGTAATTACAGATTTTGAAGGGAATGTCTGGGCGGCTTCTGAAAATGAATTGTCATTATATGACCGCACTGACGATTCTTTCAAGCATTTTTCAGTCGGTCCTGCCGAAGGGTATTCAATAGAAGCTGTCATACCTATCAATCGAGACACGCTCGCAACAACCGGAAACAATCAATTGTCTCTTTTTGACAAAAATACTGAAGAATTTATCAATCTTGAAGTGCCGGCAGGTTTCCGCGGTACGGCCCTTGCAAGCAAAGGCAATCTTCTGATAGCAGGCTCTGAAGAAGGATCTCTTGTAAGCAAATCACTGGAGGACAACAGCCTACATGTATTCCGACTCCCTATAAAGACCCGTATCAATGCCATTATGGTGGATAAAGATGAAGCTTGGATAGGAACAGAGGGTGCCGGGCTATATATCTACAACCTAAGCTCAAAAAGACTTCAGCGGTATACTACAGATGATTCGTCCGGTCTTGGCAGCAACTTCGTGCGCTCCCTTAAACGCGACAAGACCGGACGAATCTGGGCAGGAACATTTCAGGGTCTGAGTATCTTAGACCCTGAGACCAATACATTTACAAACTATACCTCAACACAGGAGTCTTCCAAGGGATTATCACAATCTTCAGTAAGGAGCATATACATCGACTCTCAGGACGGTATCTGGGCGGGAACTTTTTTTGGAGGATTGAATTATTTCCATCCTCTTGAAAATCAGTTTAGGACCTTGCAACATGACTATTCAGGGCCATCGCTAAACGATAATGTAGTTTCATGTATTGAAGAAGGTAAGGATGGGAAACTGTATATCGGCACAAACAATGGCGGCGTGAACATATACAATCCACACAATGGCGATTTCAAGCAATACACCATTGCCAACGGACTGACCTCAAATGATGTAAAGGCAATATATATAAGCGATAAACATGCCTATATCGGAGTCCATACCGGACGTATGTGCATTGTAAATCTGACAAAAGGCTCGGTGAATGAAATAAAATCTTCGCCGCAAAATGTATTTGCCATTACAGAGGCCGACGGAAACAAGCTATGGTTAGGGACTCTCAACGGACTTGTGCTATATGACCCCGAAGCCAATACATTTCAGCATATCGATTCCGACACCAAAGGAATCGCCATACACCCCAATTCAGTGACAAATCTATTTAAAGATAACAAAGGGCGGTTATGGCTGTATGGCGATGAAGGTTTCAATGCCTACGTTCCTGACGGCAGCAGGCTACGCAAGTCAAATATTACCGACAAACTCCAATCAATCAGTAATATCAACACATCTGTCATTTATCAGAATTCTGAAGACAACACGATATGGATAGGTACCCGCAATGGTCTTTACCGCTATGATGAAAATAACGGGAATCTAAGACATTTCACAACCGAGGACGGCTTGGCCAACAATATAGTATACGGTATCCTGATAACCGGAAATGGAGAAATCTGGATAAGCACCAACGGAGGTCTTTCAACATTAGACCCCAAAACGATGACTTTTCGCAATTACTCCACAAAAGATGGTCTGCCAAGCAATCAATTCAATGTCGGGTCAAGCTGTCTTGCTTCGAACGGCTCAATATATTTCGGAGGAGTAAACGGTATCACCTATTTCAATCCAACCGAATTACAATTGAACCCCTTCTCACCCAAACCTCTCTTTACCGGCCTGAAACTATTCAACACCTATATTTCGCCGGGCGACGGCAGCGGTATTTTGAAAAAATCAATCGATCAGACCGAATCGATAACATTCGGCGCGGACCAGTCGATGTTTACCGTTGAGTTTTCGGTATGCAATTATATTGCCGGAGAGCACAATACGTTTGCCTACAATCTTGACGGACAGGATGAAGATTGGTATTTCACCGATGATATAAGATCAGTCACCTACCATAATTTACCTGCTGGCAAATATACATTTATGGTAAAGGCCGCCAATAACGACGGAGTATGGAGTGAGCCGACAATGCTAAGCATAACCGTCCGTCCGAAATGGTATAACACTTGGTGGGCCGCATTGCTGTTTATTGGATTTGTAATATTAGGAGTATACTTGGCGATACGCTACAAGTGGCATAAAAAATCAATCCGGCAGCAATTGGAGTTTGAGCGTAAAGATAAGCAGAGGCTACATGAAATAGATGATATGAAGGTGAGATTCTTTATAAACATGTCTCACGAGCTTCGGACACCCCTGACTCTTATCTTGCTACCAATCACCGAATTAATAGACAAAATAAATGACCCTACAACATTAGCCAAGCTAAAGACTGTACGCAACAACGCACAGCGAATGCTCAATATTGTAAATCTCACGTTGGATTATCGCAAAGCCGAAATGGGCATGTTCAAGCTTAGCGTATCCCCTACAGACGTTTATTCCATCATCAAGAGGGTATTTGATATTTATGAAAGAGAAGCAGTAAGAAAGAATATCACATACAAACTCGACTCGACCATCGGAGACTCCCCGCTGCTTTGCGATTCAAAATACCTCGATCTGATGGTGAATAATCTGATTTCCAACGCATTCAAATATACTGCCGCCGGAGGCTCAATAAATGTATCCATATCAAGGGACGGAGATTATCTTCATATCGAAGTCAGAGATACAGGATGTGGCATACCGGCAGACAAGCTTGATGTAATATTCGATCGTTTCTATCAAGTGAACGACACCAAGGGCGGAAGCGGCATCGGCTTGTCTCTTGTAAAGAATTTATGCGATAAACATCACGGCACGATTTCAGTCAAAAGTCAGCCGGGACAAGGTACGTCATTCTTGATTTCATTGCCGGTATCAGAGAAAGCATATTCAAAAGACGAAATCATAGAAAACCGCATGCTTGACAATGAGCCCGTTGACAAAACCATCAACGACTCAATGCTGATTCCTGATTCTTATGAGACCATTGACAATCAGGAAGATGTGAGCCAGAAAGATAAAGAGCGGACAATAATGGTTGTAGATGACAATACTGAAATTGTTCGATATCTTACAGATTCACTCAACAAGGACTATAGAGTCTTACAAGCCTACGACGGAGCCGAGGGGTTGAATATTCTCGCCTCTGAAAATATCGATCTGGTAATCACGGATGTGATGATGCCTGATATCGACGGCATACAGCTGTGCAGGGCAATCAAACGAAATATCCGTACATCGCATATACCGGTTATAATGCTGTCTGCGAAAGGCGATGTAGCCGACCAACTTGACGGCATGAAAGTCGGAGCCGATGATTATCTACCCAAGCCATTCTCCATGCAACTTCTCATGGCAAAAATCCGCAATCAGTTCCGAACCAGAGATATGGCGATACGGAACTATTCAAATTCATCGGCCATAGAGCCAGAGAAAGTAGCAGGCAATCCACTTGATGAAAAATTTCTAAAGGACGCAATGGAAATAATGGAAAAGCATCTTGACGATTCTCAGTTTACGACAGATGAATTCGCAAGAAGCATGTGTATGAGCCGCTCAAGTCTTCACATGAAGATGAAAGCTCTCACCGGAGAGTCAACCAACGAGTTTATCAGGAGAATCAGAATGAACAAGGCCCTTGATCTGCTGAAATCAGGCAATTACAATGTGTCTGAAGTAAGCTCTATGGTGGGTTATTCCACACCCTCATATTTTGCGACCACATTCAAGAAATTCTATGGTTCACAACCTTCTGATTTTATAAATAAAGGAAACACTCACAGCCTCTGAATTCCAAAGCAACGCTTCTACAGGCAATCGGGCCTCAGTTTATAAGCTGAGGCCCGATTGCCTTATATATGCTGCTGCATTAAAGCCGTTGAAAACAGGCTGAGGCTGCTTTTTCGGCAACAGGTATCTAAACTGAACATTTCTATAAGCTATTTCTACAAATTTAAACGGCAGGCATACATATCCATGCAAGTATAAAACATTTATAACCGTTCGAGATAGAAGTAGTTAGTAATTTTGCAAAGAGAAAAACTAAAAACAAGACCAATGAAAAACTTGATCATCGCACTTAGTGCAACTATAATCTTTGCATTGTCAGCACCAGCACAGAATGGCGACTGGATTGATTCTGCCGCTACCCGTGCAGCCGACATATTAGTCAAGACAGCCACCGGTATAGAGATGACCGGACAATTTCCACGTTCATTATTTACTGATTATTCTCTTGAACAATTACAGGAACAGACAGGCAAAGCACCGACCGAATTCCCGGTTGAGTTGATAGCCCATCCATCAATCGAGCAGTATCGTCAAGTCAGGATGTGTGATTATTCAGACTGGACAAGTGGCTTCTTCCCTGGCAGCTTATGGTATGCCTACATGCTGACAGGGAACAAAGAGGCCGAAGCCCAAGCGAAACGTTTTACCAACATGCTACTGCCGGTATCATTCATGACGGATACTCACGATCTTGGCTTTATGATCAATTGCAGCTACGGCAATGCCTATCTAAGCGCACCGGACGACAGCATCAAGGCCGTTATAGTGCGCACGGCCGACAATTTGCTGTCACGCTATAACCAACAGATTTCGGCCATCCGGTCGTGGGATTTCGGCCATTGGAACTATCCGGTAATCATCGACAACATGATGAATCTTGAATTATTGTTTAATGCCTCTCGATTTACCGGAGACAATAAATATAAAGATACGGCTATCAAGCATGCTGATAAGACGATGAAGAATCATTTCCGTAACGACTACACATCTTACCATGTTGTAAGCTATAACAGCGACGGAAGTATCGAGAGCCGTGGCACATTCCAAGGACATGATGACGAGTCTGCATGGTCAAGAGGTCAAGGGTGGGCATTATATGGCTATGCCGAATGTTTCCGCGAAACAGGAATCAAAGAATTCCAAGACCATGCCATATCTATAGCAGATATGATTATCTCACGAAATAAAACAGACGATTTAATTCCACTCTGGGACTTTGACGCCCCCGACGTGTCCACTACTCCACGCGACGCCTCTGCCGGAGCCGTAATTGCGTCGGGTATGCTTGATCTTGCCTATCAACTTGGCGAAAAAGGGAAGAAATATGAAGACTATGCAGCCCGTATGTTGAAGTCGCTTGCCTCATCTTCATATTCAGCACCCTTGGATAATCCCCACGGATTTGTCTTGGAACACTCTACAGGGTCATTACCTCATGGTTCGGAGATTGACACTCCTTTAAATTATGCAGACTACTATTACCTTGAGGCTCTCTATCGTTATAAAAGGATGATCAAAGGATTATGCCCAGTAGAAACAGTGATGAAATGAAAAAGCCATTTTGCCTGATGGCAAAACCTGTCGGTTCATCGTGCAATCTTCAGTGCCGCTACTGCTATTATTCTGATAAATCATGGGGGCAACCCTCAAAAATGTGCGAAGAAACGTTGTCGTCGTACATCAGACAGTATATTGAAGTTCAACCGGCCGATGAAGTCTCATTCCTATGGCATGGAGGTGAGCCGACCTTATTATCATTGGATTTCTATAAGCACGTCGTTGAACTGCAGGCAAGATTTGCCGGTCACAAACGAATCACCAATTGCCTCCAGACCAACGGCACCCTTCTCAATGATTCATGGTGCGAATTTTTTTCAAAAAACAAATGGCTTATAGGACTATCCATTGACGGGCCTGCGGCTCACCACAACAGGTTCAGGCACGATAAATGTGGCAACAGCACATTCGATACTGTCATGGATGGTATCAGGCTATTGAAAAAGCATGGGGTTGAATGGAATGCTATGGCGACAATAAACTCGTTGAATGTGACCCACCCACATCAGTTCTACTCATTCTTCAAAGAGATAGGTGCAGAATTTATCCAGTTCACACCCATAGTCGAGCGCTTTACTTCCGCCGGCAGGCTGGCGGCTGTAGATGAAAAGGGTACAATCACAAACATGTCTGTCAGCCCTGAAGCGTGGGGAGAATTTCTGATAACCCTATTCGATATCTGGAGAAAGAACGACATAGGAAAGATATTCATCCAGATATTTGATGCTGTTTTGGCCAACCATCTTGGTATGGAGCCGGGAGTATGCTCATTAGCCACCCATTGTGGCTCCTGTCCGGTCATAGACTCGGATGGGAGCATATATACTTGCGACCATTTTGTATTTCCCCAATATAAGATAGGAAATATCAACGGGTCATCTCTCAAGTCTTTGGTATACTCCGAGAAATTACTTGAATTTGGCCAATCTAAAACCACCTCTTTACCCTCTGAATGTAAAAGTTGCAGATATCTGAAGTTATGCAACGGTGAATGTCCCAAAAATAGATTTATGACCGATTGCCATGGGCAACCCGGCATGAATTACTTATGCAAAGGATATAAACTCTTTTTTGAACATTCAGAAGAATTCTTTGAAAACATGGCTGCCAATATTCGCATGCAGATGTCTAAATCTCATTACAAACATGAATACTAATTCCCAAAACGACTTGGAAACCCGCAAAGCTGTCATAGCGCTTAGCGAGAAGTGCGGTAAACCAATTCTGAAACTAACCGACGAAGACTATCGCAACAGCGGTCTGAATCACCTTGTGGAGGAATTCGGTTCGTCATATTCAATTAATGTAAAAGTCTTCAACCACCTCCAGCACACAATAACCGGTTGGCCCGGAGGGAAACCCGGAGAAGACGACACCTTCCGGCCCGAGCGCGCCACCCCGGCCAAAAAGCGCGTCGTTGTATTCTCTCCACATCCTGACGATGATGTCATCTCAATGGGAGGCACCCTGCAACGGCTTGTAGAGCAAGGGCACGAAGTACATGTAGCCTACGAGACATCGGGCAACATCGCCGTCGGTGATGAAGATATGATGCGTTATATCATGCTCATGGATTCCATAGCTCCTGAGTTGGGTTTCGACTCTGAATCATATATCGACAAAAGCAATCAGATAAGAAATTTCATACAACAAAAACAAGACGGGCAATCTGATTCAGACATTATCCGTTTGATTAAAACCAAGATACGCCAAGGAGAAGCACGCCTTGCCTGCCGCTATGTCGGAGTACCTAAGGAGAATATCCACTTTCTAAATCTTCCGTTTTATGAAACCGGAACCATCAAGAAAGGAGATCTCACATCAGCCGATGTCGACATCGTGCAAAATCTGCTCGACACAGTAAAACCACACATGATTTTCGTGGCTGGAGATCTTGCAGATCCTCATGGCACACACCGCACATGCACTGTCGCCGTTTTATCAGCTCTTGAGAGTATGAAAGGTGAATCATGGCTAAATGAATGTAACGTATGGATGTATCGAGGTGCTTGGGCTGAATGGCCGATTGAAGAGATCGAAATGGCCGTACCGATGTCTCCGGCAGAGCTGAAATCAAAACGCAAAGCCATTCTGAAGCACCAAAGCCAAATGGAAAATGCGCCGTTCTTGGGTGATGACGACAGATTGTTCTGGCAGCGCGCAGAAGACCGTAACCGCGATACGGCGACAAAGTATGATCATCTCGGACTCACGTCTTACGAAGCCATCGAGGCCTTTGTGAGATGGAAAGGCGAGAAAATCTGAAGCAATCCCTGATTGACTACAATGAGATAAGGAGTTCCCTTCTCCGGGAACTCCTTATCCAAACCTACTATTTTACCTTAAAAATTGTGCCTTTGGCATATTCGATCAGCGGAGTATCACTTTTTCCACGTTGTTTCCTGTAACTTTGATAAATACGCCCTTCGTCGGATTTGTCACCTTGCACCCTTGAAGAGTGTAATATGAGGTAGTCACGTCAGCGGCTTCAGCTACAGCTGCTTCAATGCCTGTAGGTATGCCGTTGTCTTTGGTAATGGAAATCGTACCGGAGATTGTATTGACAGTCACGATATAATTTCCATCTTCCGATACTTTCCACTGTCGGTCATCAGTAGAATCAGTAGATATTTTACCTTCCTCATCTACATCCTTGAAATAGTAGTATTTTGCATCCCAACTGCCCGCTCCGCGAAGAGCTGTTGCAATCTTGAACGAGCCGCTTGACTTAAGTGCTACAGTCGCACTGTATTCACATGGCAGGGCTGCCGACTGATATAAAGGTGTTCCTTCTTCAACACTCCATCCGCCTTCTGTAGCGTCGCCAACCAAGAAGAGTGTGCAATATTGGATTTCATTTTCCTGATACTCAGAGCGAGAGATTTCGCCTTTAAGATTTTGGGTGTCGACTGAGATGTAGTAGTTGCCGGCCTCAGCCACATACATTTTGCTGTAGCCATCGTCAAGTGTTCCGGAGGCAAGTTGGATTTCGCCGCTTACGGCTGCTTCTGCAGGGATACCGTATTCTGTGCTGCCCCATTCATGAGCCTGCATGAATTTGAAAGTGTTGTTTTCTCCTCCTTTAAGATAGAGGGTACCGGTGTATACTGCCGGATTTTCAGATGATGACATGAGAGCCTGCGCCATATCAAGATCCCATCCATAAGGAGTGGCATCGCCAATGATAAACAAGCGGCCGTTATCGTCGGCACTTGCTGCTGCGGAAGTGAACAGCACACCCGCGACAAGTAGATTTCTAATCAAGTTTTGCATTTGTAGTTTTATTTGTTAGTTTTATATGTTACTTAACCGGTTTTAATGAAATGGCGTAACCACCTCCGGGAGCAGCTTTCATTTTGAGCTTTGTCTTCGCATTTACCTTTTTCTTGCTGATTTTATATGCCTGAGGGTTTGTAGCATAGTGAGCGTCGTCGGCATCCGCATATATTATTGCCTCATATTTTTTATCGCTATCGAGGAAATTCAGGTCAAGGGTCGATTCGTGTCCATCTTCATTAGCGGTACATCCCACAAACCAATCATCAGTACCTTTTGCTTTGCGTGCGGCTACGATGTATCTGCCCGGTTCGGCTTCAAGATACTTGCTTTCATCCCAATCTACGGCAACGTCTTTGATAAATTGGAATGCGTCCATATATCTGTTATACACTTCAGGCACATCGGCGGCCATCTGCAGCGGACTATACATAGTGACATATAATGCAAGCTGACGGGCAAGTGTGCTGTTGACGTGCCCATTCCCGTCAGGGTTAACCGTTTTCATATCCATTTCGAAGATACCGGGAGTATAGTCCATCGGGCCACCTTGCAAACGAGTAAATGGTAAAACTGTGGTATGTGATGGCTTATTTCCGGCAAAAGCCTCATACTCAGTGCCTCTTGCGCTCTCATTGCCGATAAGGTTAGGGTATGTGCGGCAAAGACCGGTAGGCCGCACGGCTTCATGCGCGTTTACCATGATTTTGTGTTTAGCGGCTTCTGTCACGGCATACAAATAATGGTTGTTAAGCCACTGACCATAGTGGTGCTCTCCACGAGGAATCATGTTGCCGACATATCCGCTCTTAACAGAATTGTAGCCATACTTCTCCATAAGATTATATGCAGCCTCCATGTGGCGTTCATAGTTTCGGATCGAGGCGGAAGTCTCATGGTGCATCATCAGCTTCACCCCTTTTGAATGGGCGTACTCATTAAGCATAGCTATGTCAAAATCAGGATATGGGGTCTGAAAATCGAACACATAATCCTTTGAGTGACCGAACCAGTCTTCCCAACCTACATTCCATCCTTCGACCAAAACCTGATCGAATCCATGCTCGGCAGCGAAGTCAATATATTTCTTGACATTCTCATTGTTAGCAGCATGTTTTCCATGACATTCAACTGAGGCATAGTCAAGGTTATTTATTCTGACGGAAGGAGCATTTGTATAGCTCCATTCTTGCGGTCCGGCAATCATTTCCCACCATACGCCAACATATTTAACCGGCTTAATCCATGACGTATCATCGTAAGCACACGGGTCGTTGAGGTTAAGGATAAGATTTGATGAAAGCATATCGCGGGCGTCGTCGCTCACCATTACTGTTCGCCAAGGCGAATGACAAGGAGTCTGGAGATGACCTTTGTTGCCCTGTGCGTCCGGGGTGAGCCAAGACTCGAACACCATATTTTTGTCATCAAGATTGAGGTGCATACATGAGTAATCTACAAGAGCAGCCTCGTGGAGATTGATATACAGACCATCGTCGGTTTTCATCTGCAGGGATGTCTGAACACCTGTTGGAGAGAACTGTGTCTGCGAAGCATTGCTGCAAATCGCGTCTTTCATCAGTGCCCTGATTTGAGATAGACGGCTTTCGGTAAAATCATACTCCTGAGTGTCGTAATCACCTGCAATCCACCATGCGATATGGTCACCGGTCATTGCAAACTGTGAATGTTCCTCTTTGATGATAAAATACGACAGAACACCGTCTTGAGGAAACTCGTAGCGGAAACCTATGCCATCGTCATAAACACGGAATCGGATGTTCATTTTACGATAGCAGCGAGGCTGATCCATTTTCACAAGCAACTCATTATAGTGATTGCGTATTTCCTTATTTTCACCCCAAACCGGCTGCCATGTTTCATCGAAAGAAGAAGACTCAACAGCTGTCTGGCAAAAGCCATCCATCATGTCGGGGCCATCAGCTAATTCGAGACCGAGTTTTGAAGGTAAAATCACGGGCTTACCCTTGTAGGTAACAGAGTAGACGGGCACACTGTCAACAACCTCCGCATTAAGGGCGATTAAACCTGAGGGAGAAGTGATTTGGGTTGCATGAGCTTCTGAAAAGGCGAAGCTCACGCCTGCTATGGCAAGAGCCATAGCAGACAAGCTTTTATATTTCATTGACTAACTGTTTATTTACTTAGAAAGTTTTACAATCTTACAACCATGAGCAGGAACAGTAACCGAGAGCGATGTCGCCGATCCTTCATCCTCATGTTTCCAAAGGTCACGTATATTATAGCTGCCTGCAATGCCGAGGTCTGAGAAGTTTACCTGCATACCCTTGGCACTGTCATCACGGTTGAACAATCCGATGATGTAGTCGCCGTTAGACATTTGACCGTACCAGATCTGATTGTTCGGGTCGTTGAGCTTATCGCTCACGGGTTTGCCCACGAATCTGTCGGTATTCAGTGCGAGAAGTTCGGTGTTCTGATAGAATTTCACGTTATCTCCGATGGTGCTGTACTGGTCAGCCACTGTCACAGGACCTCCGGCCATAAGTTGGAGAGAAACCACAAATTGTTTCTCGTCATCGGTGCTGAATGTATTAAGTCGGATGAAGTCACCATCAAGAATTACATTCTCACGTCCGGCGATATGCGACCAATAAGTGAATCCGTCGAACATATTCATGCAGTTTGGCCAAGTAGTGTATGATTTGCCTTTATCGGCAGCCGAACAGTGCCACCAACCTCCGCCTGCCGTATCGGCAACGATACGTACCATATTTCCGTATTTAGCCTCAACTTCAGCGTCATTGTAGAGGTGAGGCATTACAAGAGATGTAAATATGCCATATTTCTTGGCTGCTTCTGCTATATAATTGAGCGCACGTGCGTAGGACTCACGACCATAACCATGCCCTACAATACCGATGTTGCGGTCTTTGCCATCCTCATACCAAGAAAGGAAGTCCATGCGTATATACTCAATTCCAAGTTCCTTGTAATGTTTGAAGAAGCCGTCGATAAACTCCTTGCAACCGGGATTCTCGGCAACGGCCCAGTTGAACCACATATCGTCAGTGGAAGGGTTCATTATAGATGTTGTTCCATTCCAATAAAGGCCGCCGAAAGTATATTCCGTACCTTCGATTTTGGTGTCTCCGGAACCGTGAATCCAAAGAGGATTGTCATAGACACCGACTTTCAGTCCCTTGGCCTTGCATTTTTCAACGAGGTCTTTCAGAGACATTGAGCCATAGTGGGTCATGTAGCCCGAGGCATCGTTTGAGAGCATGGGGATAAATCCGTCGGTACAGACCATATCGTAGCCGTATGGTTTGAGGTCAGAGGCCACCCAATCGATGATTTTGTCCCATTCAGCAGGGGTGATGTCCTGATCGGAATTGGCTATACCGTTCTGTTCATTCACATAGCAGTACTCATAGACACTCCAATAGAGGGGAGCCTTATACTGATGGATTCCTTCTATGGCCGGAAGTTCGGGGAGTTCGTATTTGGGCGGATAACGCATTTCATAGTAGTCATCGTTGGCACAACCCGCAAGCATTGCAGCGGCCAATAGCGTTGCCGTTATATTCATTTTTTTCATATTCGATGGTTATAAGATTTATCAGTCAAGGAATTCTGCTGAGATAGTCATGGTTGTGATGTTGAGCGTAAGCTTATACTTGCCTTCATCTACAATTTTCCACTGGTCGTCAGGAGAATTTGTAAATACCATATCAGAGGCGGCGACACCGGTTTTGGATATTTCCACGTCAGCTTTCGATGGACGATAGAAATTTTGACTCCAAGAAGGATCTTTTTCAGAGAAAGCCTTCATCTGACCTTTCTTGAGCGTACCGGTCCAAGTATATTCACCCTCTTTATCTTCAACGGGATTGAGTTGAGCTGCGTCATCCTGACTCCAGCCGCCGGGTGTTGCGTCTCCAAGTATATAGAGAGGTTTTACCGATGATACGGATTCAAGGAATTCAGCGTCGAAAGTCATATCGGCAATGTTGAATGTAAGTCGGTATTTACCGGCTTTTACAACTTTCCACTGGTCATCGGGGTCGGTTGTGAAAACCATTCCGTGGTCAGTCACACCATTTTCAGAGATTTCACAAACTGCAGATGTAGGACGATAGAAAGGAGCAGAGAAGTCTTTTGTAAGACAGGCCTTGAATGTGCCCTCTTTCAGAACGCCCTCCCATACATATACATTTTCGGCAGTAGCAGCGATTTCTGTTGCGGCGTCAAGACTCCAACCTCCGGCAGTTGCCTCGCCAATCATATATAATGACGGCAAGGACTCGGGGCCGGCCTCAAGGAATACGGCCTCAAATGTCATGTCGGCAGTGTTGAATGTAAGGCGATATTTACCGGCCACAGTAACAAGCCACTGGTCATCCGGAGATTCAGTGTAGACCATCTGATTTGAAGCCACACCCTTGTCTGATACCTCGCAGTCAGGTGTCGCCGGACGATAGAATGGCGCGCTGAAGTCCTTTACAAGACTTGCCTTAAATGTGCCGCGGCCAAGCTCACCCTCCCAAACAAAGAGGTTATCATTTCCGGCAGAGGCTTCAATGACAGTGGCCGCATCCCAGCTCCAGCCTCCCTCGGTTGCTTCACCGATCATAAACAATCGGGGAGTAGGTTTGAAATCGCCGGTATATTCCGCGGCGATAGTCCAGTTTTGGAGATCAAAAGTAAGTCGGTAAATGCCGGCTTCCTCTACCTTCCACTTATTGTCGGGGCTGGCAGAAAAAATGAAATTTTCGCTTTCAACACCGTTGCGGTCAATTTTCACGCCATTGCTTTCCGGCTTGATGAAGGATGTATCCCAGCTTCCTGTCGTGAGACATGCTTTGATTTCTCCGACAACCAGCGGACCTTCATATACGAAGATATAATCAGACTTCTTTTCAAGCTGTGCGGGAGTTTCGATATTCCAATCGTTGAAATCACCCACGAGATAAAGCACGTCGGTAGTGATAGGTTCGATAACAGGGGCGTCCTGCTCACTGATATAGCTTGCACACATTGTCCAGTTGCGCAAGTCGAAGCGCAGGCTGTATATACCCGCTTCGGCAACTTTCCATTTGTCATCAGGGTCACCGGCGTGCATTTTGAATGTTACGTCAGTCAAACCGCTTTTGCCGATTTCTTCACCGGCAGTCTGAGGGCGGATAAAAGGATTGTCCCAGCTTCCGGTGGCGAGACACAATTTCATCTCACCGACATTGAGAGGTCCTTCCCAAGTAAAGACGAGGGGGTCTTCTTCGGTAGGTGCAAGAGGCGTGGCCGCGTCAAGGCTCCAACCGTTCGGCGTGGCGTCGCCTACCATGTAGAGCGTAGAAGTCTTGATCGGCAGGTTGCCGTCAATTATAATCAGATCTTTCTCCCCTTCACAACCGGTAAGCCCGACAAGTATCAGGAGTCCTGACAATATGGAGATTATATTCTTGATATTCATGATTTTTCGATTTTGTGATTATCTATTATCTGCCATAACCCGGGTTTTGGACAAGTATTGAATTCGAGTTCAAAATTGTGCGTGTAATCGGGAAAAGAGCTGTGTGATTATCTGTGTCAGGATTTTTATCCCACCATTTGCCGGAATTGAATTTACCGAATCGGATAAGGTCAATGCGACGACGGCTTTCGGCGAAGAATTCGCGTCCCCATTCGGCAAGCATTTCATTTTCATCAAAGCGGATCTTACCCTCGGGAGAATAGAGAACGTCGTCAAGATTCTCGGCAGGATAATTGCGTTTACGCACAGAGTTGAGCAATTTTGCAGCTCCGTTGCGGTCGCCCGCGCGCATTTTACATTCCGCAAGCGAATAAATGACCTCGGGAAGACGGATTTCGGTGTAATCGCTTTCAAGCTGGTTGGCGTCATTGTCATCATAGAAAGGATATTTTACGAAGTGCCATCCTGAATTATGGTCGCCGTTCATAAGTTTGCTATCCTTGTCAGAAGGCCATTTGTCAGGAGCCAAAGCCTGAAACTTGCCTACAGCGTCACGGATATAGAGGTCATAAGGTTGTTCGGGAGCACGGAGACGTTTTGTCGCGCCGGTCTCTTTATCCTGATATTCGAGATAGCCGAAGAGGAACATACCTTCGCGACAACTGTTGCCAAGGTTCTTGTAAAGCTTCATGCGCTCGTCGCCGGGATATTTGCGGAAATTCTGCACCGGCATACCCAGTTCATAATCATAAAGATTTCCGTCAAGGTCGTAGCTGGGAGAAGCAGCATACTTGGTGTTATGTCCGACACCTGATTTTGTATCATTGAAGAAATCGGCGGCTTTGGCAGGGACAGTCCAACCATAGCTGTCGCCGTCGTACTGCCAGTGTGTATAACCTTTCGAAGCGGGGAAGCCGAAAATCACTTCATCGCATTTGTCGTTGTCCCAGTCAAACGCGGCGTCCCAACGGTCGGCTACTGCATAGTCGCCATATACTCCGTCAATGATATCTTGGGCATAGTCAGCACAGTCGGAATAACGGTCTTCACCTATATATACCTCTGCATTGAGATACAGACGGACGAGGAGAGCCGCCGCTGCAGCCTGCGTCCACTGCCCTTGAATTGAGGCATTGGTGCCAAGACCGGTTTTCTTGATAAGAAGGCCGGTGCAATCCTTAAGCTCCGTTTCAATGAATTTGAAAACATCTTTAGGATCTGCCTGAGGATTGTTTGGCATGTCGCTGTAGGTTGTAACGAGAGGTACGTTGCGGAATGCGTCGAGCAGACGGATATAGAACCATGCGCGAAGGGCGCGGCACTGAGCCTTGAGGTTGTCAAACTCCAGTTCTGTGAAGCCGAATTGCTGCGGGGTGAAGCGACTCAGATCCTCGATTACCAGATTGCACTGCATGATACCCTGAAAGCAACCGTTCCATTCGGTTTGAGCCTCACCGAGGTCATCGACTGTCCATGTATGATAGTGCAGACGCTCCCATTTGCCTCCGTCGTACCACCAACCGTCGCGGGTGGGCGTAATGAGTTGGTCGGCAGTGAGCTCATTGAGTACATGGCGGCTTCCGATACTCCAGAAGGCGTGCTCGAAAGGTCGGAATGTGGCTCGGATCACATCCATCTTTGTATTGTAGTAGTTATCCGACCCCACTTGATCATAGAGAGTTTCATCAAGGTCAGTACAGCTTCCGAGTACCGTCACCGAAATTGCTGCAACCGCTATATATTTAAGAAATTTCATCTCGATAGTTTTTAATGTTATTAGAAATCAACCTGAATGCCGGCAATGAATTGACGGGTGGAGGGATAATATGAACGGCTGCCTTGTGCACCGGGCTCAAGGCCGTTGACTTGATAATTGGCTGGGTCTACACCGCTGAATTTTGTGATGGTAAACACATTTTTCACTGTGCCGTAAACTCTCACACGGTCAAGGAACCGACATTGGGGAATACGGAGAGTATAGCCTAATGTCAACATATCGAGTTTGAAATAATCACCTCTTTCAAGGAAGTAGTCGCAGACGACAGGTGCGGCGTTGGGCGATATGTCAAAATTCTTACCGTATGCTTTCTTGAGAACGTTGCCATTGAAATTGCGTGTTCCGTAGTAGAAGTCATGTATATTGAATATATCGTAGCCGAATGCTCCACGGAAGAAGAGAGCAAGGTCAAAATTGCGGTAACGGAAGTTATGGCTTGTAGACATTGTAAACTTTGGCATACCGTTACCTACTATGGCGCGGTCTTCATCAGTTGCCTGAGCTGCTTGTATAATGTCGCCATCCTTATCGTAAACAAGCCAGTTGCCGTCAGTCGTTATGCCTGCATAACGCCACATATAGAAATTACCGAGAGATTTGCCTTTCTCAATGCGCTGAAGATTGTAGTAAGGATACGGGTCTTCAGTGCCACAAACGTTGTAGTAGTCCTGTCCGACATACTGCGAGTTGCTGAACTCTACGAATTTATTGCTCATAACAGTTCCGATAACCCCGAAATTATATGAGAAGTTCTTGGTGTCGACCACATTGAAGTTGAGGTCAAACTCGAAGCCTGTATTTTTCATAGTACCCACATTGACGAAAGTTTCATCATGGATGTTTGGGGGCACGGGCACCTTGTAGTTACCGAGAAGATCCTGCTGCCTGCGGTTGAAATAGTTCAACGAACCATATATACGGTTGTTGAGAAGCGAGAAGTCAAGACCGATATTCCAGTTTTTACCTTTCTCCCATTTGAGGTCGGGGTTGACATTCTTGCCGGGTCCCCATACTTGGAAATATTTACCATTATAGTAATAGTAGCCGAAGCCCGACATGGTGTTGATAGAGAGATAGCTTCCGAAATCCTGATTACCGGTCACACCATAGTCTGCACGGATCTTAAGGTCGTTGATCCACTCGATATCTTTCATAAATGATTCCTGCGAGATACGCCAACCGGCTGAGACCGCGGGGAAGTCGCCCCACTTATGATTCTGACCGAATTTTGAAGATCCTTCATGACGTATAGAGGCTGTAAAGAGATATTTACCCTCGAAATCATAGCTTACTCGGCCGAAGAATGAGATGAGTTTTGCATCGTTCTTATAGCTGCCCATCATCACTTCACCTTCTTCCTTGGCCCATTCGCCGGAGCCGAGGTTGTCAGCTCCAAGACCGTCATTAGGGAAGTCTTTGTTTTCTGCGTTAAAGCCGGAATATTGCTAATACTGATATGAATATCCGACCATCGCTTTGACATTGTGCTTGTCGGCAAAACGGGCGTTGTAGTTGGTGAGCCATTCCACAACATACTGACGCTCTTTTGAATATGAGCGGCTGGCTACTCCATCGTGTCCGTCATTAATTGAGTTTGTGCTTGTCGACGGACGGAAGTATGAGTTATTGTTGCTGTATTGATGGTCGGCAAACATGACCTGAGTTGTAAGGTTATGTTTGCTGTCACCGTTCTTTGCAAGCAGGGGCAGAAGATTTAACTTTACAGTGCCGTCCCAATCAAGCAGTTTGGTGTCGGCATGGTCTTTTTCAAGTTTCTGACGCTCTACAGGGTTACTGCCGACAATCTGACCGTAGAAATTATAATATTGTGCAGGATTCTCCGGATTCATGAGCGGTGTCGTAGGATTGGCTTCAAGAGCGTCTTTGAACACGCTCCAGTCAGCATTGTCACGATAAATAATACGCGGAGCGACATTGAGCTGAATTGTGAACAGCCCACCTTTTGTCGTGTGCATTACAGAAGCACGGGCGCCGTATTCCTCGCGGTTCGACCGAAGGTCAATGCCATTGGCATCGCGGTAGTCGGCGCTGACACGGTAGTTGCTTCTTTCGTTACCACCGCTTACAGTCAAAGTGTGCTGCATGGTGAAGCCGGTACGTGTCACGGCGTCAAACCAATCGAGATTACCTCCAAGGTCAACACCACGGTCGCCCCAACCGAGGCGGACGTCACGGAAATCCTGAGCACTCATCACATCGAGTTCTTTCTTGACGGCGTCCCATGCAAATGTACCGGCATAAGAGGTATGGATATTGCCGTCTTTACTACCCTTCTTTGTTGTAACAAGTATCACACCGTTAGAACCTCTGGTGCCATATATGGCCGAAGCTGCACCGTCTTTAAGGATATCGAATGAGGCAATGTCGTTAGGATTAATGTTTGTGAGGTTACCTCCGGGCACACCGTCAATCACAATCAGAGGGCCGAGGCCTGCCGATCGTGACGAAACACCGCGTATCTGAATACTTGCCTGATTATTGGGGTCGCCGGCTCCGGTATTGGTAATCGACACGCCGGGCACCTTGCCCTGAATCATCATTGAAGGGTCAAGCGAACTGACTGTAAGAAAATCCTTTTCTCCAACATGAGAAATTGCCGAAGTCAACTCTTTTTTATCCATAGTACCGTAGCCCACTACAACGACTTCATCAAGCAATTCGGAATTCTCTTCCATTACAACATTAAAGACAGTCTTACCATTGACGGGAATGTCTTGCGTCTTGAAACCTACATAGGTAAAACGGAGAGTGGCTTTTGCATCAACTGTCAAACTGAAGTTACCATCTATGTCAGTAGCCGCTCCGTTTTTTGTACCCGGAACTGTCACACTGACACCGATCAGCGGCTCGCCGGAAGAATCGCTGACAGTACCCGATATACCTATTTGCTGTGCCGACAAAGAAAGTGTCGCCATCACAAAAAGCACAAGGGACAAAATTCTTAATGGTTTTAAATTTTCCATTTTTCGTGATATTAGTTTATTTTGTGATTCTCGTATCGCAAAGTTATACCACTAAAATGGGGTGGGCAATGCCATGTACTTAAAAAGTAGTGCTTTGAGATACTTAAAGAATTATTGATAAAGGTTTTAGCTATTTTAGCACTGCCCAAATATATAGTAAAAATTGACCTGCTTCTGAAACAAAAGCAGTATAATCAAGGTGATGTCATAGTCGGTGAAAAGGGCGTCGCAGCGAGCCGGTCAATTCAGTTTATTGATGAATGTTGCCCAATTTTAGCTACTTCGCTTTCTAATTGATTGCGGTCTCCTTTAGCTTTATTGCGTACTTTTGTACGGTAATTGTATATAGTAGTAAGAGAGTATCTTAGAAATTTGGCGATTTTGTCGCTGTCGGTAATTCCGAGGCGAATAAGGGCAAAAATTCTCAATTCAGTATTTAATGACCCTGATTTTCGCGGAATAATCGCTTCCTCCGGTAAGAGGAGACTGTTTAAATCCTCCACAAAAGTCGGGAATAAATTGAGGAAGGTCTTGTCAAATTGATCGTAAAATGATTTAAGCTCATCCTCTACAATCTTAGAAGACTTCACCAAATGTTTTAAGTCGTCTGTTTTACCTGCGTTTACGAGCTTATTGATAGTTTTCCTGTAGTTATCCAGCATTTCGATATGCTCCAACGATTGATCCATATATCGACAGATATAGACCTCTTTAAGTTCGGAAATCTCTGCGATGGAAGTGTATGCATCGTGGAGTTTTCCATTCGAACTGACAAGCTGATGATTCAGCTCATTGAGTTTATCATTTGACTCTTTAAGTTGTCTGTTAAGCTCGTTCAGCCTGTTATTCGAGTCGGAAAGTTGCGAGTTGAGTTCGCTTAATTTGTTATTGGCTTCTTCTACCTTTTTCCTGCCATCCGCTATTTTCAACATCTGCCTGCGCATATAGAAAAGCAAAACAACCAATATGACCGATAATATTGTTATTATCAATATTGTCCGTTCCAATGTCTTTTTCTGGCCATGCACGGTCTCGACATATATCCGGTTTATCATCGGATATGAGTCGTTGAGTTCTATTATCCTTTGACGTGCATTGCTTTTTGCGGCGTCATCAACAGCTATCGTAAGGAAATTATATGCGCGCTCCAAATCGCCTTCCTGATAGAGCAGCAGAGCCAACTGCCGAAGCGATACATATTCCCTTACCGCAGTCTTCATATCGGAGATTGCAGAAATCAGCAACATCCTTTTTTGATTTTCTATGTCATTTATATATCCGTATGACTCGGATAAGGTATAAGCACATATCGCCATCTCATGTTCCGACAGATCATTTTCATGAATAAATGTTTCAAGCAAATCGATTGCCTCTTGTGGTTTATGGTGTACGTTGAGTTGGTCTGCTTTGATCAGAACATAAAATACCGAATGAGGATCGTTGACCGTCAACAAGGAATCACGATAATCATCAGTCAATTTTTCATAGTGCTCTTTTTCAGGTTTAAAGGTGGCAAAATTTGCGAGATTCCCATAAAGAGTCCGCTTTGAGTGAAAATAATATGCCCGTAGATAATCCGGAAGTTCATTAACCGGAATTGAGTCAACCAACGCCAATGCCTCATGATACATACCCACATTGCACAATATATTTGCCTTGTTCAACATGGCGTTCATAATCAAATTCTTGTCCCCTGATTTTTCGGCTAAAGATAGCTGACGTTGCGACATCACATACGCAGAGTCGGCATTGAATGAGTGGTAGTCGGAATATAATCTCCCTAAGGTCTCAAATTTTTCCCGATCATCTTTTTCCGTGTCGGCAAGTTCTTGGTTTAATTCTTCTAAATGCGCCAATTTAACATCAAGATACCGCTCCCGGCAGGAGATGACACTATCCAACTGAGCCAAGAGTTGCTCAGTTGTAATATGCTCGTCAGCACACACACCGGGCAAACAAGCAATAAAAAGAATTAATATGAGAAAACATCTACGCATAATATTTCCAATTACAAAAGTACAAAATTTTCCCGCAACCGACACTTGGTTAATAGTTAAAATTGAATGTAATTAAATGTTAAACGGTAAAAATCATGCAATGAATCAAGATCATCAGCGATGTGATTGAGCTTTTTTGATGATACGACATCAAGAGCAACATTCTCCACGGTGCACCACAGCTACTTAATTTGATTTATATTTTTTCTTAACCAACTGTTATACACCCGTCTAACCGCACCTAAGCACTATATTTTCACTACCATACATTGCCGGCAAAAACACTGAGTACTAAATTTGCGGAGAACTTAAATCAATAATCTATGAATAAAAAATCATTACTTCTTGCTCTCAAGAGTAGCGGGCTTATCGCGGCTCTCCTGATTGTTTTGAGCACAGGTCTGCGGGCCAACGCCCAAAATAATCCGGTAGCCAATCAGGCTGCCACAGTAATCTCAGGCAATGCCCGATTCACAGTTCTGACACCTGAAATGATTCGTATCGAATACAGCGAAAACAGCGTATTTGAGGATAGAGCCACTTTCACAGTCGTTAACCGCAATCTGGAAGTTCCTTCTTTCGAGAAAACTGAAGACAACGAATATCTTTATATCAACACCGGCAAACTTGCACTGAAATACCGCAAAGGCTGTGATCCGGTCACTCTGCCTGCTTCTTCAAAGAATCTCACAATCACCTTCATGCACAATGGCCGTGAAGTTCTCTGGTATCCCGGCAAACCCGACCCTCTGAATCTTAAAGGTACTTGCCGCACTCTCGACGGCAGTAACGGCGACAACAAACGCTCTGAACTTGAAAACGGGCTGATTTCTCGTTCGGGATGGTCTGTTATCGAAGATTCTTGGACTACAGCACGTCCTGATGGAAGCCGATCGTTCGCGCTCAGCCCTGATGAAGAGCTTGGATATGACTGGTGGGCAGAGAGAAAAGACCCGCATGCTCTCGATATCTACTTCCTCGGCTATGGAAACAACTATAAGAAAGCATTGGCAGACTTTACAAAAATTGCCGGAAAGATACCTTTGCCTCCGGCATTTGTATTCGGTTATTGGTATAGTAAATATGCCTCATATACATCTGATGATTACCGTAATATAATGGCAGAGCTTGCGAATAATGATATTCCTTGCGATGTGATGATTCTTGACATGGACTGGCATTGGAATGGCGACCAAAGCGACTCAAACGGACGCGGTGGCTGGACCGGGTGGAGCTGGAATACTAAACTGATACCCGACCCGAAAGGTCTTCTGAACGACATTCATTCAAAAAACTTCAAAATCGGTTTGAATCTTCACCCTGCCGATGGTATCACAAAATCAGAATCGCCTGAATATTTCGCGCAGATGAACTCCACCCTCGACGGAAAATATGGCGACAGCAACAATATTCCTTGGATACTCGACAATACAGACTTTACCAAAGCCTTTACAAGCACTATTCTCCGAGACCATGAAAGCGAAGGAGTAGATTTCTGGTGGCTCGACTGGCAGCAACATCTCACAAGCTCTTTTACAAATGGCCTCGGAGAGACGTTCTGGTGTAATCATGTATTTTTCAATGATATGATAAAAAATCGTCCGGAGCTTCGCCCGCTGATATTCCACCGTTGGGGTGGATTGGGCAGTCATCGTTACCAAATCGGTTTCTCCGGCGACGCCCTTATCAATTTCCCGACACTTGCCTTCCAACCGTATTTTACCGCTACTGCCTCTAACGTAGGCTACGGATATTGGGGTCATGATCTTGGCGGACATGCTTGGACAGATGAATCAAACGCCAATAATCCCGACCTCGTGCTGCGTTGGCTCCAGTTTGGGGTGTTCACTCCGATTTTCCGCACCCATGCTACAAAAGACAGCCGGATAGAACGTCAGATTTGGAAATTCCCCAATTTCCCGACTATGCTCAAGGCTGTAAAATTGCGCTATGCACTGTTCCCCTACATCTACACAATGGCACGGGAAGCATACGACACAGGTATTTCTATCTGCCGTCCTCTTTATTATGATTACCCTGAAATCGATGAGGCCTATAACTATGAAGGAGAATACATGTTTGGCAACGACATTCTTGTAGCTCCCATTACAGAGGCTTCTTCAAATGGTATGAGTTCTAAAGAAATATGGTTTCCTAAAGGAAACTGGTGGAGCGTGTCGACTAATGAAATGATTGAAGGCCCATGCGTAAAGACAATGACATTCACCCAAGAGCAGATTCCGTATTTCTTCAGACAAGGTGCGATGATACCATTTAATCCGGGAAGTGTAAAGAATGTAACAGAACGTCCCGACGAACTGATTATCAATGTCGTAGCCGGAGCTGATGGAGAAAGCTGTGTATATGAAGATGATGGCAATAATTCGGATTATGACGCCAATTATGCAACGACAAAACTATCGAGCAATTCAAACGCAAACATCGATGAATTTGTAATAGCTCCGCGCGAGGTTACAGGAAATGTTTCAGGGCTGAAAGCTAAACGCTCCTATACATTCAAAATATTCAATTGCGATATTCCCGAAAGTGTTGTTGTGGCAGGTATCTCTCTCAATGCCGATGAGTATAACTACAATCCGGAGACAAGGACTTTGCTTGTAAACGTTTCTCAGTCTGATTGTGATTCTGAAGTAAAGGTTGTTGTAAAACAATCGACATCAGGCATTGCTGATGTGACTGCCGACGCAAACTGCTGTTTCAAATATAACAAGGACACCGATTGCCTTGAAGCTTCCTTCGGAAAGAAAATGGATTTGGTCGACCTATCGCTCTGCAATCTTACAGGACAGATGTTCGCCAAGTACAAATACTCAAATGTCGACGCTATTTGCGAAAATATTTCAATGTTGCCATCGCAATTTTACCTTTGTCGTATTGTTGCCGGTAACTCAGTGATGTCCGGTAAATTTATGAAATAAGCTGAGTTATGAAAAGAGTATTACTGACATTAGTCATCCTGATGACTGGGGTGCTTGCAAAATCACAGGATTTGAGCAACTCTATAGAATACAGCCAACTCTATATCGTTGGCCCGGCCACCACTGCCGGTTGGAGCGACGCCAACGCTCTTGAAATGGACCGGATAAATGATGGCGTGTTCAAATGGGAGGGTGAACTGAAAGGCAACGAGGAATTCAAATTCCTCAATACCCGCAGTTGGTATAAGAATGTGCTTTCAGCCACACCCGATGTAATGGTGGAGCTCGCAAAGACATATAACCTTGACTTCTATGCTGCATGGGATCTAAACGGAAAAGATTGGAAGTTTAAAATGCCCAAGACAGGTGATTACTGTATCATCGTGGATCTTAGAAACATGAAAATGTCTGTTTCTGAAAAAGACAATGAACTTCAATGCCCGTCTAAAATGTATGTGACAGGTTCTGCTGTAGATAATCAGGTGATAGAGTTGCAGGATATGTATGGGGTAGAATTCAAGAAATCCATCTCTTGCAAACCGGGGAATATACTTCTCATAAATACTCCAACTATCACAGACAATACCGTGTACTATGGACCGATGTATGAAGATGTAGATTTGACATTCGGAAAAGGGCTCATTGCCGGACTTTCCATCGTGGATAAGGAAGCCCGGGGTTGGAGTGTAGGAGCTAAAGGCGATTATACGCTCTACATCGATGAAAATAGATTTTCATATCAAGGGCGCAAGTTTGTTCCTCGCAAGGTTTTATATATCGTAGGCGGTTGCTGCGAGCTGAACTGGAACTATTGGGATGAAAGCAACAAACGCTTCATTCCCAATCCTGAAAATCCCGAAGAATTGATTTGGGAGGGTACGCTGCGCATTGGCTCTCAAGAAGAACCCGATCGTTTCAAAATATTGACCGCCGAGAGTTGGACTGAGGAAACATTTCATCCCTATATCTCAGATATCCTCGCAGAAGGCCATAGCGCTGCCCGTATCTCAGGCGGAGATGACCACAAATGGACTATTGAGAAAAATGGTTTATATCGGTTGACCTTCAACACAAAAAATGAAACACTTTATTCGGAGTATTTAGGTGCAGAAGAAAAAGCGACTCCCGCTTTTGAAACAGGCACAGCTCTACTCACCGAAATGAGCGAATCCGTATCAACTATTTACGTATCCAACAGAGTCATAAACATAGAGGTGGAGCATGCCACCGACATTATTGTCAGAAACCTGATGGGACACACCATCTGCAGCAAATACAATCATGTTTCGGGCGCTGTCACTGATAGCCTTCCAACGGGCGTATACCTTGTCACAATCGGAAATAAGACCGTCAAAATATTGATCAGCTGACATTGACGACATCATCTCATCCAAGCGGCTGTCTGAACTTATCAGACAGCCGCTTTTGTCAATCCCTACCATTATATCTACAATATAACCCACAAATATAAACTACTAATATCAGGAATTGTTATTTCCCATATAATATGGGCTTTCATGGAATGTCCGTATCTTTGCAATCAGAAAAACAAATTATATATGAAAACAAAAGTGATGATACACTTCGACATGGACGTAATGAATCCGGCTGATATAATCGCCGCTGTCGCTGACGGTCCGGCCGGGGGATTAAAACTTAACGAAGTTGTGCGCCTTATAAACGACATTGCTGCGACAAACGAACTGGTCGCTCTTACCATCGCAGAGCCTATGCCTCGCCTTGCTATCAGATTGAAGACAATGCTGTCACGGCTACCTCTGATGTAATAGGTATGGATAAATTGAAAGATATGACACTGGAGGAGCTATGGGAATTATTTCCTATAATTTTGTCTCCCCATAGTCCGGAGTGGAAAACATGGGCGGAAAATGAAATACAATCATTATCCACCCTGCTTGCACACTACACTCCTACAATCAACCATATCGGGAGCACTGCAGTTGAGGGTATCATGGCAAAGCCGATTGTGGATATTCTTGTTGAAATATCCAACGATTGCGACTGGCGTGAGGTAAAAAATATTTTGGAGAGATCCGGCTATATCTGCATGTGCGAGTCAACAAAGAGAATGAGTTTCAACAAGGGCTACACTCCGACGGGTTATGCCGACAGGGTGTTTCATATTCACATTCACGACATCGGCGACAATGATGAGATTTATTTCCGCGACTGTCTGAGAAGAAATCCAGATATTGCCAAGGAATACGAATCACTGAAATCGAGTCTTTTGCCAAAATACAAAAACAACCGCGATGGATACACCGAAGCCAAAACTGACTTCATAAATAAAGTCATCACATCAGCAAAGCGGAATGATGTGAATTGACCTTAGTGTGACATATTACGTCTATTGGCTTTGCGCATAAGTTCTACGAAAGAGCCGGATTCAGGTTGGTGGCAGAAGAATAAAAAGTTTTATTAGGTCATGACCAAACGCCTTGATTTCATTATGACTTGGCAATCTTAAATGCCGTGTTATAAATGCAACGCAAATATATGATTTGAATAGTCGTTCAATACCCTGCGATAATAACTGAAATGGCAGAAAATAAAAATCATTCCCAATATTAATATTCTGCAATTCGCCAAAATCTCCCTACTAATTTCTCTAATTCCGATTTCATAGGGACAAAATTACGATTTTCTCCCTATATTTCAAAAAAAGGGATATAACTTTTTTGCTTTTTTATTGATTTTTGAGGTATTGTTTCGGGGTCATTCCGGTTTGTTTCTTGAACATTCGTGTAAAATGCTGTGGATATTCAAAGCCGAGGGAATATGCCACTTGTGCGATGTTGCCGGATGATTTAAGCGCATTTTTGGCAAGTCGCATCACATATTCGCGGATAATGTTGCTCGCATTGTCTCCGGTGTATCGTTTTATGACATCACTGAAATAATTGGGCGACATATTCATTTTGTCAGCGAAATATTGAACGCCGGGCAAACCTTTGTCTGTCTGTAATCCGGCTTCAAAATATTCAGACAAAAGAGCATTGAAGCGTGTCAGAATATCCGAGTTCTCCGCCTGCCGCATACTGAACTGACGGTTGTAGAACCGTTGACAGTAGTTCAACATCGCATCAATATATCCTACCAGTATATTCTTCTGCAAGGCATCATTCCCGCTTTCAATCTCCGTCTGTATATGGCGCATGATGGAGGCAATGATATTTCTTTCATCTTCCGACATGTGCAAGGCTTCATTAACCTGATAGTCAAAGAATGAAAAATTCCGTATATCATTTTCCAAGTGTGAGCCTTTGATTATGTCGGGGTGGAATAATAATGCCCACCCGTCAATCTCAATTAAATCGCCCCTATCTTCCCTTCCACCGATCTGACCAGGTGCCACGCATATAAGTGTGCCACTCTTATAGTCGTATTTTCCGCACCCATAAGTGAGGTCATTTGGAACATTCGTGTGCATGAACAATCCATATACCCCATAGTTATTCAGGCTTTGAGGTATCGGAGAGATTTTATCAAATTCAATGACACCAATCAGTGGATGCCGGCTTTCAGCACCTACATGAGAGAGGTAATCTCCCGGCTTGTTGACTTTGAGAATGTTTGCCATTGGGTTGATTTTCAATACGCAAAGTTAGCTATTTTTACTGAATTATGCACTATTTCAGCCCATCATCATAGAAATTGGTAATTACTGCCAAGCAGGTGGTATTTTCTCCCCGAAAAACCGATATAATTTTGCATCGTAAAATCAAAGAGATATGGAACTACATGAATTTCTTGAAATGATGGAGCGTCGTGAAACAGTCCCGGCCGGGTCTGCGGCACACGAACTTATGCACATGTGTTATGCTGAATCGCAACGCCTGATGCTCGACTATAATACCAATCCCCATACCGATGTGGAGAGAAACGCACTTCTTTGTGAACTCACAGGCAGCGAGGTTCATCCGTCGGTCAGAGTAATGGCCCCGTTTCAGGCGGATTTTGGCAAGAATATCCATTTCGGCAAAAATGTTTTTGTCAATGCCGGATGTAAATTTCAAGACCACGGAGGTATCTATATCGGCGACAACGCTCTTATCGGTCACAACTGTGTGATGGCGACAATCAACCATGACTCGCGCCCTTCACATCGCGCCGACAATATTCCGGCTCCAATACATATCGGACGTAACGTGTGGATAGGTGCGAATGTGACAATACTGAGTGGCGTGACGATAGGCGAAAATGCCATTGTTGCCGCAGGTGCGGTGGTGGCAAAAGATGTGGCACCAAACACAATAGTCGGAGGTGTCCCGGCAAAATTCATAAAACAAATACCACAGGAATGAAAGCAAAACTATTATCCCTCATCATGATGTCAGGAATATCACTTACCATGTGCGCGTGTAGCCATGATAACGATGAACCCATACAGAAAGAGGAAGCGACACCTGACCCCACTCCGAATCCTACGCCCGATCCGGAGCCGGAACCGACAACTGGAAATGGAAAAGTTCTCGTGGCATACTTTTCTTGTACGAACACAACAAAGGGTATAGCTGAAGATGTGGCAGACATAACTTCCGGTACTCTTTACCGTA
>CAJTWH010000012.1 GCA_910579995.1 uncultured Muribaculaceae bacterium
AGCAGACAGATAAGTTGGGTGACCTTTACTTTTTAGAGGAAAGTTACGAAAAAATAAGCAACCGAGAGGACATAATTGTAAATATTTATATAATTCAAGTTTCGCAAATTGCCTTGCAACTTGAAAACTTGAGGTTTAATGCGCTTTCAGCACAGTTTATGTAGTTTAAAAAGTTTATTTTTACCAATATGTACTAAGCTCCTTAAACCCATTAAACTCTAAATAAACAAGTTTCGTATGCGAAACTTAAGTTTATATAAAAACACCGGCCGGCAGCCTGATGTTCAGCAAACAAATCACAACACAAAAAGCAATCCGCCACCCATCGCCCCCGGCCATAACCCGAACATGAAATTTTAGCAACAACCTTTTCCAGTAGTTATGAAACGGAGAATATAGCCAAGAGATTTAAATGATAGAGCCGTGGTTAATGGCCTTGAAGTTTTTCTTTGATACCTTGGCGAAAATGAGTAACTTTGCATTATGGGAAACAATTGGATAAAAAATACGCTATTATTAATAGTGCCGATATTGTTCTATATTGGCGGCTTATATTGTGTTGACTTATTAATAGTAAATCGGATAATTCCACCTAAAATAGGCGATTCGCAGTATAACCTTTTTCTAATAGCTAATTGTGTTATTATTGAGATCTTCTTAGTTCTTGTGCTGATTATAACAAATACACACAGAGAAAAATTCTCAGATTTTAGAGACCCTTTGATTGTTACGATTGTAATAGGTATAATAGGCACAATGCCTCTTCCCGATTGGATTAAATACACATACTCATTTATTCCCTTTGTTGCAATAGCGTACATGATGGTATTCTTATATCGATACACATACATTCCATTTATAAATACAATTTGGAAACTGAAAGGGCATAATTCTATTTGGATTTTCAATAAAAACAAAACTTTAAATTTATGTTCTTCTGACGGAAGCACGACTTTTTACTCTTGGGATTTCAATTCTCAAACCGACACCCTTGTCATATCTAATGAGAAAGAAAAAAGAGTATACATAGTTAGGGATGTAACAGGTTATAATCTCGTACTTTTCCGTTTATCTACTGGAGAATTGTTGGATTTTAACAAATTCGCATGTCTGGAGGCTTCAACCTCTAAAGAATCTACACAATCCAAAACTGACAAAGCGCTATAACCGCGTCTTTTCGCAAACACACAACAACCCATAACCTCACTGGGATTAAGCAAGTTATAACCTTTCTTGATTTCAACTTCGATGAAGACTTGCCCACGATCCCGGCTCAAGCAATCTTCAAGGAAAAGTCTTCCCCTGTTTTCAAATAAGACGTTGACATCATGCCGACTATCGTTGATGACAGCCTCTCTTATATTCCGTGGGGTGGTGACAACTAACCTTTAGCTCATCGACTGAATACTTTCGACATTCTCGACCTCCTACTCGATAAATCACAAATAAACACTTAATGCCCTTAGCAGGTTCGCCCTGAATAGGGTAAATTTCAGGTGCGGCGGAAGATTAACTCTATCACCGTAGGATACTTTGTAATTATTTCCGTAATTTTGCGTCTGATAGTATAGGATCATTAGAGTTATATTATGATAAGCAATACGGTAAAACGAAATATATCCGCGACTCTTTTAGTTGTTGGTATTCTCTGCATAATGGAAAGAATTTGGGGCGTAGTTATGGAGCCCGGGTCCGGTAAGGCTTGGTTTGAATTAGGCGGAATCACTCTCCTTACCTACCTGTGTTTCGATAATTTTATGATTTATCGCCGCAGAGTTAAAAAACGGCATTGAACTTGTCTGAAAATGAAACTTAAAACGATAAGAATATTTTGTTTCTACCTTGCCATTGTCGCTTTATTTGGAGCTACAATAGCATTGGCAAACCAATATCTCCGACTGCATGATATGACATCTCCCTTTACTTCAGGAGTATTAGGTGCTATCTTATTCATTGTATACTATAATGTATGGCGTTGGTTATGCCGAAAATTAGATAACCAAAACAACGGATAAGCAAACTCTCCACTTCTCCGCGGGCAAGAACCAAAACCAAAAAGATTGAAAAAAATTTGGTGGTGTGAAATATTTGTCTTAATTTTGCACCGCAAAACAATGGTGCCATGGCCGAGTGGTTAGGCATCGGTCTGCAAAACCGAGCACAGCAGTTCGATTCTGCTTGGCACCTCTAAGCTCCGTCGATTTCCGGCGGAGTTTTTTATTGCGAGCCGACTTTATGTTAATTATCATTTAGCAGCGTTAATTAAATATAACACAACGTAAGCCACCCCTCTGCCGAGACTTAATTATTTGATAATTCAGCAAATTTTTAGTAATTTTGCAGTAAATCTTCACAGAGGAGGGGGCCACAAGCTTCCTCCTCTTCATTTCAACTCATGATAGACAAAGAATTACTGAAGCAGACAGTGCTCCAAGCGATGGTCGATACCGACCTTTTCTTGGTAGACATATCGGTCACTCCCGACAATAACATAACCGTAGAGGTAGACAGCGCTACCGGAGTCGACATCGACGCCTGCGCCGCGATAACACGCGCCGTAGAGGCCGTCTTTGACCGCGACGCCGAGGATTACGCCCTCGAGGTAGGCTCGGCCGGCCTCACCGCGCCCATGAAGGTGAGAGGCCAATACGACAAGAACCTCGGCAACGATGTAGAGATTCTCACCCGCGACGGCCGCAAGCTCCGCGGCACTCTCGTTGAGGTCGCGCCCGGAGAAACCGGCGACACCGATGTCGACTTCACTATCGAGACATCTGTAAAAGTCAAGGAGCCCGGCGCAAAACGTCCCGTGGTGAAAGTTGAGCCCGTCAAACTCAACTCCAACGACTGCAAATACGTGAAATACGACTTGAAATTCTAAAAATACACCTAACAATATAGCAATGGCAAAAAAAGAGGAAACCCCGAATATGGTCGAGCAGTTCGCCGAATTTAAAGAACTGAAAAACATCGACAAGACCACGATGATCAGCGTGCTTGAGGAATCGTTCCGCAACGTGCTGGCCAAGATGTTCGGCACCGACGAAAACCTCGATGTAATCCTCAACCCCGACAAGGGCGACGTGCAGATTTTCCAGAACCTGCAGGTAGTGCCCGACGGCGAAGTCGAAAACCCCAATCTCCAGATCTCGCTCACAGATGCCCGTGCCGACGACGACCCCGAAGCAGAGGTCGGCGAGGAGCACACCCGCGAGATTATATTTGAGAAATTCGGCCGCCGCGCCATCCTCAACCTCCGCCAGACTCTCCAGAGCCGTATTCTCGACCTGCAGAAAGAAGCAGTCTTCACCAAGTTCAAAGAGCTTGAAGGCCAGCTTGTGACAGGCGAGGTATATCAGACTTGGAGCCGCGAGACTCTCCTTCTCGACGATGAGAAAAACGAGCTTCTCCTCCCCAAGAGCGAAGCTATCCCCGGCGACTTCTTCCGCAAAGGCGAGACAGTGCGTGCCGTAATCTCAAACGTCGACAACAAGAACAACAACCCCAAGATCACTGTCAGCCGCACAAGCAACCTCTTCCTCATCCGCCTCTTCGAACTTGAGGTGCCCGAAATCCACGACGGCCTGATCAATATCCGCGCCGTTGCCCGCATACCGGGCGAACGCGCCAAAATCGCCGTAGAAAGCTACGACGACCGTATCGACCCCGTAGGCGCATGCGTGGGCGTGAAAGGCTCGCGTATCCACGGTATCGTGCGTGAGCTCCGCAACGAGAACATCGACGTGATCTGCTACACCAACAATCCCTCACTCTTCATACAGCGCGCCCTCTCTCCCGCAAAAATATCAACCATACGCCTTGACGAGGAAGCCAAGAAAGCCGAAGTTTTCCTTCGCCCCGAAGAGGTTTCACTCGCCATCGGCAAGAACGGCCACAACATCAAGCTGGCCACAATGCTCACCGGCTACGAAATCGACGTATACCGCGACACCGAGATGATCTACGAAGACGACATCTTCCTTGATGACTTCCGCGATGAAATCGACGGCTGGGTGATCGACGCCCTCAAAAACATCGGCTGCGTAACCGCCAAGAGCGTGCTCAACACTCCACGCGGCGTCCTGATCGAGAAGTCTGACCTTGAGGAAGGCACAATCGACGAAGTACTCGATGTGCTCCGCAAGGAATACGAAGACGAGGAGGCTGCCGAAGACATGCCTGCCGAAGACGGCGACGAAGCTGAAGAAAGCGCTGAATAAACAGGGCGGGCGCCCCGGCGCCTCCCCCTCAGCATAAGCTTACCGTGAGCAATTAACATTTTAGAAAAAGGAAAAATCAATATATGCCCAAGAAACTCAACAAAATCGCAAAAGAGCTTAATGTGTCGGTGCCGACCATTATTGACTTCTTGCGAAAAAAGAACATCACCGTAGATGAAAATCCCAACACACGCATTGAGGATAACGTTGCAGACATGCTCACGGCGGCTTTCGCCAGCGATAAAAATCTCAAGAACCGCTCCGCGCAGATAGCCGAGGAGCGCAAAGAGACACGTCAGCAGCAGCGTGCCGCCGAGCAGAAGCCCGCGCAGCCCGCAGCACAAGAACCAAGGCTCACTACAGTTCAGAAACCACGTATTCTGGGCAAGATTAACCTCGACGCGAAAGGCAACCCCGTAGCACCCAAACCTGCACCTGCTCCCGCTCCGGAGAAGAAGCAGGAAACAGCGGCTCCGGCTCCCGTTCAGGCTAAACCTGAAGAGAAAAAGCCTGAAGCTCCCAAACCAGCTCCTGTGGCAGAAAAGAAACCCACCCAACCTGCTCCCGCTGCGAAAGCTCCTGTGGCAGACGATAAAAAACCGGCTAAAGAGCAGCAGGCTCCGGCCGCTCCCAAGGCTCAGCATGCCGACGAAAAACCGGCAGCCAAGCCCGAAAAGGCCGAAGAAAAACCGGCTGCAGCCCCCGGCAGCGAACCCGAAGTGTTCACTCTCGAGCGCTCTACTCCCGCTCCCGCGCTTAAGATTGTAGGCTCTATCGACCTTTCGTCGATGAACCTCAACACACGCCCCAAGAAACGCGGCAAAGATGACCGCCGCAACAAAAACGGCCAGAATGCGCAGGGCGCAACCGGCGCCGAGGGCGACCGCAAAAAACGCCGCCGCATTACCGGCAAAGAGAAAGTAGATATCGAAAAAGCCGGCAAGCAGGCAGCCGACAACCGCGGCGAAAACCGCCGGGGCGGCAATAACAACGGCGGAGGCAACAATGGAGGCGGTCAGCGCAACAACGGCGGTGACAACCGTCGTGGCGACAACCGCCGCGGCAACAAGCAGCCCCAGCGTCCCGTCCAGCCCGAAGTAAGCGAAGAAGACGTACAAAAGCAGGTGCGCGAGACCCTCGCACGCCTCACTTCGAAAGACAAAGGTCTTAAGAAAGGCGCTAAATGGCGTAAGGAAAAACGCGAGGCCAACGCCGCTCACGAGCGCGAGCTCCATCAGGCCGAGCTTGCCGAGAGCAAGGTGTTGAAAATCACAGAGTTCGTTACCGCAAACGAGCTTGCAGTGATGATGGACGTACCTGTCAACAACGTCATCGCCACCTGTATGAACATCGGCATGATGGTGTCTATCAACCAGCGCCTCGACGCCGAGACCATCAACATCGTGGCTGAGGAATTCGGATTCTCTACCGAATACGTTTCTGCCGAGGTAAGCGACGCCATCGCTCAGGAAGAAGACCGCGAGGAAGACCTCGAGAGCCGTCCGCCGGTAGTGACCGTGATGGGCCACGTTGACCACGGCAAGACCTCGCTGCTCGACTATATCCGCAAGGCCAACGTCATCGCAGGCGAGGCCGGCGGTATCACACAGCACATCGGCTCTTACAACGTCACCCTCTCCGACGGCCGCCATATCACCTTCCTCGATACTCCCGGCCACGAGGCTTTCACCGCCATGCGTGCCCGCGGTGCGAAGGTCACCGACCTTGTAATCATCATCGTGGCTGCCGACGACGCCGTCATGCCGCAGACCGTAGAGGCCATCAACCATGCCTCGGCTGCCGGTGTGCCCATCGTCTTCGCCATCAACAAGGTAGACAAACCCCACGCCAACCCCGATAAAATCAAAGAGGAGCTCGCCGCAATGAACTATCTCGTTGAAGACTGGGGCGGCAAATACCAGAGTCAGGACATCTCGGCCAAGCAAGGTCTGGGTGTAGACGAGCTCATGGAAAAAGTGCTCCTCGAAGCCGAGCTGCTCGACCTCAAGGCCAACCCCCACCGCCGCGCCGTAGGTACCATCATCGAATCTACTCTCGACAAGGGCCGCGGCTATGTGGCAAACGTGCTCGTGCAGAACGGTACGCTCCATGTGGGCGATATCGTGCTTGCCGGCAATAACTTCGGCCGTATCAAGGCTATGTTCAACGAGCGTAACCAGCGTATCAAAGAAGCCGGCCCGGCCATGCCCGCCCTCATCCTCGGCCTCAACGGCGCACCCGCCGCCGGCGACACATTCAACGTGCTCGAGACCGAACAGGAAGCACGCGAGATCGCCAACAAACGCGAGCAGCTCGCCCGCGAGCAGGGTCTGCGCACCACCAAGCTCCTCACCCTCGAGGATATCGGCCGCCGCCGCGCTATCGGCAACTTCCAAGAACTCAACATCATCGTCAAGGGTGACGTCGACGGCTCTATCGAGGCGCTCTCCGACTCGCTCATCAAGCTTTCTACCGACGAAATCCAGATCAACGTCCTCCACAAGGCCGTAGGCGAAATCTCAGAAAGCGATGTCACCCTCGCAGCAGCTTCCGACGCCATCATCATCGGCTTCCAAGTACGCCCCAGCGTGGCCGCACGCCGTGCCGCCGAGCGCGACGGTGTCCAGATCCGCCTCTATTCTGTGATCTATCAGGCCATCGAGGAGGTTAAAGACGCTATGGCCGGCATGCTCGCTCCCGAAATCAAGGAAGAAGTCACCGGTACCGCCGAAGTGCTCGAGACATTCCACGTGTCGAAAGTCGGCACCATCGCCGGCGCAATGGTACGCGAGGGCAAGATACGCCGTGGCTGCAAACTGCGCCTTATCCGCGACGGTATCGTGCGCTACACCGGCGACCTCGGCAGCCTCAAGCGCTTCAAAGACGATGTCAAGGAAGTATCTTCGGGCTTCGACTGCGGTATCTCCATTGCAGGCTACAACGACATCAAGGTCGGCGATATGCTCGAAGCATTTGAAGAAAAAGAAGTGGCCCGCACAAGTATCGACTGATAGCGGCTCATGCCATACTCTATCGTATATCTTTCGATAGGATCAAACAGCGGCGACCGCCGTGCCCTCATCGGGCGCGCGGTCGCCGCTCTTTCTTCCTTGCCCGGAGTGATATCTCTGCGCACGTCAGACTTCTACCGGAGCGCGCCTTGGGGCTTCGAATCGCCCAACGAATTTCTCAACATCGCCGTTGCAGTGCGCTATATACGCCGCTCGCCATGGACCGAGGCTGAAGCCGAGGCACTGCTCGACCAATGTCAGGCCATAGAGCGCTCCATCTCATCCATGCCCCACCGCAACGCCGACGGCACATACCGCGACCGCGAGATCGACATCGACATCATAGCCATCGACAATCAGCACATCAACACCCCACGCCTCACCGTCCCACACCCCCGCGCCGCCTCCCGCGACTTCGTCACCATCCCCCTCAGCCAGCTTGTCAACAATTCTGATTCAGGAGAATAAACTACAACTTTTTCCAAATATATTGTGTTGTTCTAATAAAATTTGTAAATTTGCAGACAACATATTATGAAGCAAGGCAGTAAGATAATATCAGAAATCAAGAAGTTGGCACGACGTCTGTTTGCCAACAATGAAGCCTCTGTGTATCTTTATGGCTCACGAGCCCGGGGAAACGCATCGTCCGACTCAGATTGGGATCTGCTGATAATCACCGATGATGGACTCGACTCAGACGACAACTTCGCAAATTACGCATTTCCCTTTGCAGAGATAGGCTGGCGCTACGGTGCCCAAATCACACCTCTGCTCTATACACGAAGCCAATGGCAAGCCGAAAGCTCTACAGCCTTTCACCTCAATGTCGAATCCGAAGCCATAATGCTATGACTCTGACAAAAGATCAATTAGCAATTGCCGCTAATCTCCTTGTGGAGAAGTCAAAACGTAATCTTGAGCAAGCAATAAAAAACGCAAGCCTTGATTATTGGGATTTAGTAGCAAATCGTCTTTATTATTCACTGTTTCATGCTGTTACAGCCATGATGACACTTGATGGCATAAAGGCAGGGAGTCATAAAGGAACATCTGCTCAGTTCGGTAGATTTTACGTATTAACCGGACAATTCTCTCGTCAGGATGGAATGCTTTATAGTCGGTTACAAACAATGAGAGAAAAGGCAGACTACCAAAATGTTTTCACGCTTTCAGAAGAAGAAGGAACCAAACTTATTGAATCTGTTACAGAACTACAGACACGCATTTGCATGACAATAGCTGAAAAAGCAAAAAGCTAATCACTAATCCGGAAGTATTATTGCGGATTATAGAAAGCTTACTCTCTAAAAGGATGAATAATTTGGTCAAAGGGGTGAGGAGGGTTTGCTTGTCAGGGCTTTTCAGCTAATTTTGCGTCTCTTAACTCTTTTGCGGGCGAACAGCCGGCGCAATCCGTTGTTTTAATATAAACAACACGTTCAACTATTAAATAATTCATCCTTATGAAATACTTCCTCTCCCTGATGATATTGGCTCTTGCACTCGGTGCTAATGCCCAGAAAACAGAAACCCTTCCTTACGGCAATATGGATCAATGGGTTACCCGCAATATAAAAGAATCAAGGCTTTTAGGCGGTGAAACAAAGCAATGCTATGCCATAGGCCCCACGACTACCATCAACGGCGACAAGCCTTACAGCAATATGGGCGGCTCGCCGTGGGCTACCTCTAATGTAATGGCTAAAGTGGCCGGGCTCACAAAGGTAAGCAACGCCGTATATCCCTACGACCGCACCGCCGGCAACAAATGCGCACGCCTTTCCACGATAATGGAGCACTGCAAGGCTGCCGGCATGATAAATGTGGATGTTGTGGTTGCCGGCACGATGTTCTTGGGCAAAATGCTCGAACCGGTCAAAGGCACCTCCAATCCCTACGCCAAGATGGAGATGGGCATACCTTACACCAAGCGCCCCAAGGCACTCTGCTACGACTATATGCTCACCATCCCGGCCAACGGAAAGAAGACATATTCAAGCGGATTCGGCCGTAAAAAGGTAATGCCGGGCACCGACAAGGCCGAGGTATTCGTAATCCTCCAGCGCCGCTGGGAAGACGCCGACGGCAATATCCACGCCAAGCGCGTCGGCACCGGCCGCGAGCTCCTTGCCAAATCAAGCAAGGGATGGGTCAACAAACATCAGCTACCCATCCACTACGGCGACATCACCGGCCAACCCTATTTCAAGTCATACATGGGTCTTATCCCCGAAGCAAAGAGCTACTACGCCCGCAACAGCAAAGGCAAGATGGTACCCGTGGTAGAAGAAGGCTGGGACAGCGCCAACGCCACCCCAACGCACGTACTTGTGATGTTCTCCGCCGGCAGCGGCGAACCCTACACCGGCACCATCGGCACCGACTTCCTCGTCGACAACGTAGCGATGGTGTTCTGAATCAATACTTAAACGAGCTGCCGCCGAGGAATTCGCGCAGGACGCTCGTTGAGGGTATCAGGGCGGTGTTGATGGGCAGGAAGTAGCTCAGGAACTTGCGCAGGCGGTAGGCCTCGGCATATTCGGGTACATCGTAGGGCACGGAGCGGAGCACGGTCTCGGCTCCGTCTTTCATTACTCCGAGCTCGAATATGAGCGACGAGTTGAACATCGCGTCGGCATTTTCCTGATACGGGAATATCCACTTTTCCTCGCCACGGCGCACACTCGGCCAGCGGCGGATAGTCTCCTCGGCCGATGTGCCGCGGTATTTATGGTCGCGGATAATGCGGCGCAGGAGGCGGTTGTCGGTAGTGGGCACCCAATTGTGGTCGTCGATCGAGAGCGTTGTCAGAGCCGACACATACACGCGGTATTTCATCTCCTCGGGTATCCGGCTTGTCAGCTCGGGGTTGAGGCCGTGAATGCCCTCTATGAGCAGTATAGAGCCACTTTCGAGGCGTATTCGTTTGCCTTTGTACTCGCGGCGCCCAAGCTCGAAATTATATGTGGGCAGCTCCACTTCCTCGCCTGCGAGGATGGCGGTGAGGTCGGCGTTGAACTGCGCGAGATCGAGCGCATAGAGCGATTCATAGTCATAGTCGCCGGTGTGGTCGCGCGGCGTGCGGTCGCGGTCTACGAAGTAGTCGTCGAGCGATATCATCTGCGGCTTGAGCAGATTGGTCATCAACTGGATTGCGAGTCGCTTGGTAGTGGTGGTCTTGCCCGACGACGAGGGGCCGGAAATGAGCACAATCCTCGCCCCGCCGCTGCGGTAGCGCGCGGTGATATCGTCGCTGATACGGGCGAGGGCTTTCTCATGCAGCGCTTCGGCAACATTGATAAGGTCGGCCGCACGATGGTGCTGCACGTAAGTATTGAGTTCGCCTACATCGCTCACGCCTACAATATGGTTGAAGCGCAGATAATCGGTAAAAGCCTTATACATCTTCTCCTGCTCTATAGGCACTGCGGGCACCGACGGATCGGCGGGGTCGAAAGGCATGAGCAGGAAGCCCTCTTTATAAGGCAGGAGGTTGAATACGCCTACATGGGCTGTCGACGGAGCGAGAGCGCCGTAATAACTGTCGGAAATGCCGTCGAGCACATAATATGTGGTATATAGCTCGCGGATAGTGCGCAGCAGGCGAGCTTTCGACATCAGCCCCTGCCGCTCGAATATGGCGCATACGTCAGCGGTGAGATCCTGATGGCGCTCAAAGGGCACATCGCGGCTCACGAGCTCGCGCATGAAAGCGAGCAGGCGGTCGACAATCTCCTGCGGCACAGCCTCATATCCGGCAAGACGGCAATAGAAGCCGTGGGCTATTGAGTGTTCGATGGTGAGCTGCGTGCCGGGCAATATGGCAGTGACAGCACGGTAGAGCATCATGCACAGCGACCGGGTATAGACACGCGGCCCCGAGCCGACGGTCTTATCCTGAAACTCTATCAGTTTGGGCTGATAGAGCACGAAGTCGAGAGCCTCGGTCTTGTTGTTGACACGGCAGCAGATAGGGTCGATATTGAGTTCATCGGCAAGCGACGCAGCGATTTGAGCCAGAGAAGTGCCGGCTTCTACATCGAGCTTACGCTCTATATTCTTGCAATAGACAGTTATTTTCATCATTTGGAGGAGTTTTCAAAATCACGGTTTATATCGTCGCTCACGTAGTTTTCTTCATGAATCTTGGCCAAGGTATAGAAGCGGTATACGCCGTCGTGAACGGCATGGATGAATCCGGGCCACCCTTCGCGGAATCCGCCTTTGAGCACGAAAGTCTTGAAGAAGCGGAAAGCCGGCTCATAGAGCATTTTCACGGGTTTGAAGCCTTTCTTGCGGCGCACAGCCTCGCGGTCGGTGTAGCCGTTCATCTTCGCCACGCTCAGAGCCACCCCCTCGTTGGCAAGGTGAATAAAGGCCAAATCTGTGCGTTCTTTCGGTATATATACCTCCGGGCCTTCGTGTGTGGGCCGAGAATGAAGCTCGTAGGGCCAATGCGCTCCCTGACGGTTGAAAAAGCGCAATATATAGTCAGGATAGTAGCAACGCATCCAATGCCCCATGAAGTAATTCTTGATGGGAATCATGATAGCGCGCGGGCTGCTGTCGCGCTCGAGCTCGGCATATAGATAATCGGCCAATGCCCGGGGCACGATTTCGTCGGCGTCGACTACAATCACCCAGTCGTGCGTGGCGGCATGTATGGCAAAGTCGCGGTAGGCCTCGGGGATACGGTGCTCACCGCGTTCTTTCACAATCACACGGACATTATGCCTGCGGGCGATATCAAGCGTGGAATCTGTGCTTTCCATATCCACAACAAGAATCTCGTCGAAAGCATGAAGTGCAGTCAAGCATTTGTCGAGATGTTTCTCGGCATTGTATGTATGTACGATAGCTGATATCTTAGGCCTGTTGTCCATTATTTCTTACGCTTTAAAAACCGTTCTTTAAACCTGCGCTTGCGCCACAGGCGTGCTTGGCGGCGGCGGTAAATGTCTATGAGTTCGTCGGCGAGAGAGGCGTCGCCTGCGAGCGAGGCATAGCAGCGGGCAAGCACGCTCTGCCCTATCTCGGTGTCGAGGGTCGAGCCGAAATTGCTGTATAATTTGCGACGGTCGTTTACATCAAACTCCATGCGGTTGATATCCACAAGGGCGAAGCGGTATTTACCGTCGACTTTCTTGTAGAGTACATTGCCCTGTGTGAAATCCTTGAAAAATATGCCCTTGCGGTGCAAGCCATACATAAATTCCGCCAGAGCGGGCACGATAGAGTCAAACTCCCGTAGATTCTCTATGCCCCTAAGCTCCTTGTAGCCCTCGAGCATATCGCACACATAGTACGACTCCCGCAGTCTACCGCCGGCAACATGCACCACATATCCTGCCGGCACAGGGGTGTCGACGCCCAGCTCCCTGAGGCGCAAGGCATTCTCGTAGGCCCGCCGAGCCTTTGGCTGACGGAAAAGGCCGTAGATATAGCCTTTTATCAAGCCGGGAACACCAAATGATTTCACACACATCCCATCTACCTCAGCCACGATATTGCGGCCACGGTAGATTACCCTCGCATGGTGGGGTAAGCCGAAACTGTCGAGATATCTGAGCAGCACATCGGCGCTCCGGTCAGGGTTGTTTACAATCATTGGTAAAGACTCAATATTTTGTTATAGAACGTATCGTAGCTGAAGCGTGCTGCGGCCTCGCGACGCCCATGCTCGCCCATGCTCTTGCGCAGGCCTTCATCGGCGGCAAGTCGGGCGACTGCCTCGGCTATGGCCGGAGCGTTGGCAGGCGGTATGAGCAGACCGTCGGCGCCGTCGGTGATTATCTCGGCGGGGCCTCCGTTGTCGGTGGCTATCACAGGCACACCGAGCTGCATGAACTCCACCACAGTAAGCCCGAAAGCCTCGCGGGCGACAGTGGGCACAATGCCTATATCGGCCGAAGCCATAAGCGGCGCAGGGTCGGCAAGATGGCCGTGCCATGCTATACGGTCATTGACCCCGACAGCAGTGGCATAGCGGCGCAGAGCCACCTCATAATTGGCCTTGCCTGTGCCGGCCACGTGGAGCGTAACCTCAGCAGGCATTGCCGGAAGAGCCTCTATCAGCTTCTCAATGCCTTTCTCGGCGGCCAAGCGGCCGGCATATACGAGTCTCAGCTCCCCGGGAGTCTTTTCGAGAGGGACTACAGCACCTTTCGGAGCTACTGCATTGTGGACTACCGAAAGATGAGAGCGGTCTACCGAGGGGCAACCGGCGATGAAAGCGTCGAGCGCTGTCTGCGACACAAAAGCTATCGCGTCGATGTCGGCATAGAGCGCACGCGAGGCGCTGTCGTTCTTGCCGGCCTTTACGAGATGGCGCGAGACCACGACACGCACCTTTCCGGGCTGCTTCATCATCTTGCGGGCGCGCACGGCTGTGCGGGCGTCTTTGAAATTATGGGCATGCACCACTATCGGTGCTGCCATAGCGTCGAGCACACGGCTCAGACGAGAGGCGGAAATGAAATCGAACACCCCGCCCAGAGGCAGGTGGCCGGGAGTGAATCCGGCTTTGACAAAGGGCGTGTCGACAGCCTCTCGGCCGCGGGTTATCACAGCCACGCTGTGCCCGTCGGCCTCGAGGCGGCGGCAGAGGTCGAGCACATATTGCTCGCCTCCGCCCCACACCTTGTTGGATACGAGGTGAACGACGTTCATATCTCTATTACACTTCAAGATCTTGATTTACAATCTCATGCCAAGGCAGACCGTTGGCAGCGACAGCTTCGAGGAACGGATCGGGATCGAACTCCTCTACATTGTGCACGCCCGGTTTCACCCACTTGCCGGTGAGGAACATCATGGCACCGCACATTGCCGGCACGCCGGTGGTGTAGCTCACGGCCTGCATACCGGTCTCGCGATAGGCCTCTTCGTGAGAGCAGTTGTTGTAGATATAGTAGGTAAGTGGCTGACCCTCTTTATCCTTGCCCGAGATACGGCAGCCGATTGAAGTCTCGCCGTGGTAGTTCTCGCCGAGGTCCTGCGGATTGGGAAGCACGGCCTTGAGGAACTGCAGGGGCACGATCTTGATGCCGTTGTAGTCGATTTCGTCGATACGGGCCATGCCGATATCCTGAATCACGCGCAGGTGAGTGAGGTATTCCTGACCGAAAGTCATCCAGAAGCGTGCGCGCTTGATGGTAGGATAGTTGATTACAAGCGACTCAAGTTCTTCATGATAAAGAAGATAAGAATCGCGCGGGCCGATATTGGGGTAAGTCAGCGACTTGTGTATTTCGAGCGGTTTGGTCACGACCCACTTGCCGTCTTCGTAGTAGCGGCCGTTCTGGGTGATCTCGCGGATGTTGATCTCGGGGTTGAAGTTGGTGGCGAAAGCCTTGCCATGGTTGCCGGCATTGCAGTCTACAATGTCGAGATATTCCATCTCAGAGAACCAGTGCTTTGCGGCGTAAGCTGTGAACACGCCCGACACACCGGGGTCGAAACCGCAGCCGAGGATGGCTGTGAGGCCGGCTTTCTCGAAGCGCTCGCGGAAAGCCCACTGCCAAGAGTATTCGAAGTGAGCCTCGTCTTTGGGCTCGTAGTTGGCTGTGTCGAGATAGTTTACACCTGTGCGGAGACATGCCTCCATGATGGCGAGATCCTGATAGGGAAGAGCCACGTTGATCACCATGTCGGGACGATGGCGCTCGAAGAGAGCCACAAGCTCGTCTACGCTGTCGGCGTCGACACGGTCGGTGGTGATGTTAGGCTTGCCTATAGCTTTTGCCAAGGCATCGCATTTGGCTTGTGTGCGCGAGGCAAGCACAATCTCGGTGAACACTTCAGGATGTTGGGCGCATTTGTGAGCCACGACTGTGCCCACACCTCCGACGCCGATAATAATGACTTTTGACATTTTCAATTTAGCTTTGCAATTTTGCTGTTGCAAAAATTTAATAAATTTACTTCAGAGAGGGTTTATTATTATCTTTTTTAGATTTTATAATCGCTATGAAAGTGATAATTCCAAGCACGATGGTGAGAAGAGTGGTGGTGCCGAGCACAAGGTTGGCCCATGCCGCGGCCTGACCGGATGGCAGTCCGTAAATGCCGAGGGCGAACATCACAGCCCACTGCCATGGGCCGATACCTCCGTTTGAGGGCACACCCATAGAGATACTGCCGAGCACGAAGGTGACAAGAGCCACCTGTACGCCATAGTCGGTGAGGAGCTGGGCGGTGAAGGGGAAGGCGTAGAAGCATACGTAGGTCTGCATGAAATAGCTCACCCATATACCCAAGGTGAGGAGCAACCACTTGCCTTGTCCGGGCATGCGCAGAATCACCACGAAACCCTGCCACAGTTCGAGCAGAGCTTTCTGAATCTTGAGCAGCAGACGGTTGCGGGTATGCACTTTCATCAGCACGACAAGTGCCACCACACACAGCACAACGGCACTCCAGAGCCAAGGCGACGAGAGCATACGCCCTATCGCCGCATAGCTCTCGCCGTTTTCTTCAAGGAAGCCGAGAATGGCCTTGGAAGCTATAGCGAAAGCCAAAAGAGTGATCAGCAGCACCGCCACGGTATCCGACAGGCGGTCGGCCACCATAGAGCCGAAAACGGTGGTAAACGGCGCCCGCTGACGCTGGGCTATATATCCGCTTCGCCACACCTCACCCAAGCGGGGCAATACGAGGTTTACGGCGTAGGTGCCGAAAATACTGTAGACAAGCACGCTCCCCGGCGGGGTTATGCCGAGAGCCTTGAGCTGTATGCCCCATCGGTAACCGCGGCATACCTGTGCCGAAATAGAGAACAGGAAGCCGATGGCTATCCACGTGAAGTCGCATTGGTCGCGGATGATAGCCATCATCTCGCGGAAGTCAATGCCGGTGAAGAGCAGATAGCACAGTCCCACACTGATAAAGAGCGGGACAACGAACTTGAGTATGTTTCCGACAACACTGCCGGCAGATTTGCTTTCAGTCATGTCTAAATTCTGTGCAACATGCAAATTTATAAACAATTCACCAAATAATGAAATCAAAGATTAAAAAAATGACACAAAAAAAGCTTGCCGCACAATTAGCGGCAAGCTTTCACAGGATAATGGTAATGGTATTTCTATGTCTGAAGTTTCGCAAGCTGCACTTCAGTCAGGCAAAAAAGGAAATAAAGGTAAAAAGGCAAGATAATAGTCTTGTAATTTAGTAATATTTGAAAGGTATTCTCTTGCCTGCCACAGGCAATTGCCTTGTAACCTTCTTTGCCTGTTCAACTTAAGCTTGCGAAAGTTGAATTTCTATAATCTGATTTTGAGTGAAGACCTCTCACCGCCGATAAGGGCGACGGCAACAACGGTGCGGCCGAGGCCGAGACGGGTGATATCGAGAGAGTCGGCTTGCGCGCGGGCCAGAAGCACACCATCGAGTGAATATACTTCTATCGCCGAGGCTCCGGCGGCATGGAGCACGCCTGAAGCGTAGGTCAGCGCACCCGAAGCTGCAACGATGGTACTCACACCGGTGACATCGCCTCTCATTAAAAGCTCGAATGATTTCACCACAGTCTTGCCGGGCTCAACTGCATGGAAGCCAAGGTAATTCTTGCCTGCCGAGAGCGAGAAGTCGCTAACGAGAAGCTCTATATTCGCCTGAGTAGTTATTGCCGTGGCAGCCTCTGTAGAGATTGTGAAGGTGTGGGTATAGTCTTCTTCTTTATCCGAGGCTGCGATAAGAGCCACGGCAGCAAGAGAGGCGGGCTCGGCTGAGCGCCCGGCAACGAGCTCTACATCTACAGTGCTCGCCTCGCCTATGACGATGTTGAGGGTGTAATAAGAGTTTGCCTCAAATTCGAGCATAGGCGTCAGGCCGTAGGCATTGATATCGCCCCAGCTCTTGGAGTAGGTGTAGTTGCCGTCGCTGTCGAGCTCCCACTCATACCATGAGTCGCCCAGCGGATTAAGGGTAGTCCAGTCGGCAAAGTCGCCGGCGGTATAGGGAATACTTGTACCGGGACCGACGAAGACGCTTACGCTCATCGCCTCGTCTTCCGACTTACCGTTGGCATTATACACCTCTACAGAATAGTTGTAAATACCTTTCGTGTCGATATTTGCGTCGATATACTGTGAAGCTTCTCCGGGTACTATCCCATCGGTGACAGTGGCGATTTCAACGCCATCGCGGAGAATGACAGCCTTGGATAGAGCAGCGAGAGTATTTCCGGCATTGTCGATGGTCGGGTTGGTCCAGCGCAAGGTTGCGCTCAGGCTGTTGTCGGCGGCAGCCTCTGCAGTGAGATCGGTTACAGCCACCGGCAGGACAGCTTGTTCTTCTATGGTGAGACCGCTGTATAAGAGATAATTGTAATACGAAGACTCTGAGTGATTTTTACCGCAATGAAGCACGGCGAAACTTACCTCGCCATCGGCCGTGGGCGCATAGACTACAGTATGCTCTGAGGCTGTATATGATTCATCATTCTCAATGCTTTCGAGAGCGGTGAAGCTCTCGGTGGTATGGCGGTTTGTGGCCACGCCGAGCTTATAGTCCATGCCCTGGCCGCCGACCTTGAAGGTGACACGGTAATATTTGCCGGCTTCCACTGCGAAGTAGGGCGAGGCAATCATGTCGTTCATCTCGGTTTCGCTGTCGGGAACGATAGATTTGAATCGTTTCGACCAAGAAGAGTCATCGAGTATCCAGCCGGCGCCATCATTGTTTTCATCAACAATGGTATAAAGGTCTGTCACCGACGACACTGCATAGTCAAAGGTCTGAGAATAAGGCAAAGCTCCCACCGGACGACCGACATAACCGGCCGACACTTCCATCGGATCTGAGTCAACATCGCAGCCATTGGCATTGTATACCACTACTTTATAGCGATATACACCGGGCTCTGCGACTGATTCATCGGCCCAAGCGGTAAATTGCCCCGGAGCAGGCCATGTGATGGTGTGAATGCACTCGCCGTTGCGGTAAATCTCAGCCTTGTCAAGCTCGGTCAGCGTGGCGCCCGAAGTAGTAGTCGAGGGATAGGTCCACGAGAGCGACACGGTAAGATCCTCATCCATAAGGTCAGGAACGACAACAAGGTCGCTTACCTGCGCCGGAACAGGCAGATCGGCCTTCACCTTTATGCCATAGACACGTATGCCCATAAACGAGCCTGATTCAGAGCAGGCACGCAAGGCGATATAGTATGTGCCGGCTTCAGCTATGTTGAAATACAGGCGGTCGGTGTCATTATCGAAACTGTCGCTTTGGTCGATTACACCGGCAGAGGTGAAAGTGGCGAAGTCTTTGGGGTCTGAGCCTATAAGCACTTCGAGTTTACCCTGCATATAGCGCTCGACATCAACCGCATACGCACCCGGAGCGGTAAATGCCACCGCAGGCGATATGAGCCAGTTGTCTTCTTTGACTCCTTCGTTGCAGAACTCTATAAACTTGCTGAAGCTGTTGAATGTCCAGTCATGAGCCTGCCCGTCGGGGCCGGTGGCGTTGGTCCATTGACTGTAGACATCCTGCGAATCGAAGGTGACTATATAGGGCAGTTTGGCACCCTCGATATCATCTCCCGGCTGATCGGGGATATCGGGCCCGGGATTATCGCCGCCATCGGTGCTGATTGAGAAACCGGCGGCAAAAAGAGTATACATGTCGGCGGCGCTGTAGCAGTTGAGGCCGAAGTAGATTTCTCCGGTGACATCGGGCGTGAATGTGGCTGTGAAATGCTCGAAGTCGCCTTTGTTGACGTAATTATTCTTGTCGAGCACCACAGTACCGGCTTTCTGAGCCGACGAGTTGGGCTCGGCTGCGGCGGTGATACGGAAATTTTCTTTCTCCGAGCTTGAGCGCGGATCGGTGCGGAGCCATATACCGACGGTATATTCAGTGCCGGCGGTGACATCGATCGCCGGCGAGAAAAGCCAGCAGTTGGCAGCGTGGGAAGAATCGTAGGGCTTCATCGCACCTCCACGCACACCGACAGCTGCGAATTGATCTGTCGTCGAGGCGTTGTCGTTTGCCCAGCCCTGACTACCCCTTACATCGTTGGCCGATGTCCAACCTTCATCCAGAGAGCTGTTTATATACAGGTCGGAGGCGTATGGCACCGGCGTGCCGGCCCATACACCGGCAATACCGGCGATGAGCAGCGACGCTATGCTTGTCAATATATTTTTTGTCATAAGGTTTTAATGTTGGTTGTTTGTAGGCAGTGGTCAGCAAGTTAGTTTTTGCCAATCAATCACCTGCTGACCGCCACCCGGAAACTTACTTAAGTTTAATAGGTTTAAGGAGTTTAAGTATTATTGTCACGACTAAACATTTTAAACTGCCTAAACCGCGCTGAGAACTTGAATAAATTATTTCACTACGACTTTAGAAGCTTTACCGCCAGTTGCCGCGCGTACGATATATACACCGGCGGGTACTTCGAAAGTCTCCACTCCGGCCACGGCAGCAGCCGAAACGATGTGTTTGCCATCGATAGAGAAGATATCCACGGTAGTCTCGCCGGCTACGGTGATGGTTGAGTTGCCGCCGAACACTTTCACATTGTCGGCCGAGGCATCGTCGATACCGGAGCCGCGGGCGAATGTGGCGCGGAATTTGGTGTAGATACCGGGCATGTCGAAGCTCGTGCCGGTGAGGGGCTCTTCGCCGTTGAGGGTAAATGAGGCGAAGGTATAGCCTTGGTTGGGCACGGCCTCGATATTGATCTTGGAGTACTTGGGCACTTTTGAGCCGTGGGTGTAGACGTTGCCCTGCTCATCGGTGAGCACTACGGTGCCGTAAGGAGTGGCGATGATATCGAGATATGCGTTGTCGCAGTTGGCGTTGGAGCCTTGGTGCGAGGGAGTCCAGCCGCGGTCGAGTGCTATCGAAGAGTCTGCGCCGGTGCCGTCGTTCTCGGCTTTGTCAAGGCCTTGGACTACAGCGAGGTTATACGACAGCTGTGTGCCTTGGTCGTCGTCGCCGGGCGCACGCTCGGGAAGCAGATAATATACATCGTTGAGCTGCTCGGCAGTCATGCCGTTGCCGTTGATGTAGAGGCGGCGCAGATTTGAGATAGCCGACAGGTCAAGAGCCGTGAATCTGTTGTTAGAGAGCATGGCCGTGGTCAGGCCGGTATTTTTGCTCAGGTCGAGAGTCTCGAGTTCGTTGCCGTCGACACTGAGGTCGTAGAGCGACTTCTGAGCCGTGATATCAAGCGATGTGAGCTTGTTGCGGGCCAGATCAAGAGTTTCGAGAATAGTGTTTTTGCTAAGGTCGATACTTGTCAGGTCGTTGCCATTGACATTGAGCCAGCGCAGATACGGGTTCTTGCTCAGGTCAAGAGTTGTGAGTTTATTCTGCTTCACATTGAGATATTGCAGGATAGGCAGACAGGTGACATCCAGCGATGTGAGCTGTGCTATTCCTTCCTCTTCATCGCCGTAGCCGTCGCTGTAGGCCTCGAGCCACATAAGGTTGGGGGTATGGCTGAGGTCTATCTCCTTGAGCAATGTATAGCTCAGGTCAAGCACCTCAAGGTTGGGAGCGCCTGAGAGGTCGATGGTCGAGATGGGGTTGAAATAAGCGTTGAGGAGCTTGAGATTGTCAGCCTGCGAGAGGTCGATGGCTGTGATTTTATTGTCCCACAGGCCAAACCACTCGGCTACATCGCCGTAGCCCGACACGTCGAGACCAGCCACATTGCCATAGATTGTAATGGTGCTTCCGGCGGCGGACCCGTCGATACGCGAGCCTTTAAGCTCGGCATAGCCTTCGGTATAGCTGTTTTGGCCGGTATATGGGGTGCGAGAGCCGGTGCCCCAGTCAACCTCTACGGTGCCGTTGTTCTCTACCGTATTGACAAGCATTGAAATCGTGGTGCCGGGAGTGGTGACGAAGCTTATCGAATTTTCGAGGCCTGTGAAGTTTACTGCCAGCTCGCTATCGCCGCTGACAACAAACCAAGGCGACGAAATCGTCTTGCCGTTTACTGTAATGCTCTGGAATTTCTTGCCTTCTTCGGGATAGGTGTAGACACACATGGGCACACCGGTGAGTGCTGTGCCGTCGACCGACTTGATTGATTGGAAATAAAGCGGTTGCCACTGTGCGATGACAAATTTGCCTCCGGCAGTGGAGTATTCGGTAAGGTCATAGTCGAGACCCATGCCGAAGATGGGATACAGACGGTCGAGATGGCCGGCTATCTTGTTGCCGGTGGGAGTGGCGTTTTTGAGAGTGATTGCGGCGTCGGAGTGTTTTGCCGTTCCGTCGCCTTTGATATCGCATACCCACTTCATATCGATGCTTGTGGCGTAGCCGATATCGGCAGTCTCGGCATTAGAGCCGCTGAGCAGCAGGGTGGGGTCGGGAGAATAAGAGCTCTTGCCTTCGGGGAGGGTGTGGATGGTGTAGTCCATTGTCTCACCGGTGAAATTGGGGCAGTTGCGCAGGTCGATGACTTCCATACGTGAAGCCTGCTGGCCGTTGAAATCAACAAACTCGAGCAAGGTGTTGGACGCCTTGAAGCTCTTGAGGTAAGAGGCATTCATAAGCATTACACGCGATATCTGGGTATCTGAGATGTTGAGAGTCTGTATGCCCGGGAAATTATCCACATCTATTGATGTGATAGGGTTGCCTGAAATATTGAGCGTGCGCAGATTCTTATTGTTGCCAAGATCGAGGCTCGAGATATTATTGCCCGACACATTGAGGTAGGTCAGCTCGGTGGCTTGTGCCACATCAAGCGAGGTGAAGCCGTTGTTGGCGATGTCAATGCTCTCAAGTTTGGGGCAGCCGGTAATGTCGAGCGACTTGATACCGCGGTTGTTGGCGATGTTGATACTTGTGAGCGAGGGGTAATCGCCCAGAGCGAACGGCTCATCATCGCCGGCGCTCATAAGCTCGTTGTTGGCGAGGTCGAGCACACGCAGATTGGGCATGCTTACAGGATAGAAGTGGGCGAGATCGCAGTTGTTGAGGTTGATACTCACATACGACTTGCGGCTCTCCTCGGGCAGGCAGATAAACACTGAGCCGAGGCGCGGGCAATCGTTGGCGGTGACATATTCGAGCACCTCCATATAGCGAAGGTCGATACATACGATATCGCTGTTGTCGCTGATATTGAGGTTGGTGAGAGTGGCGGCGCAGTTTTCGAGCGAGAGGGTGGTGTTTTCGTATACACTGTTCTGCAGCTTGTTGTGCGACAAGGTGAGCCGCTCGAGCGGAACTATATCCTTGAGTTCGAAGCTCACAAGTTCGTTCTTGCTCATGTTGAGGTCGGTAAGATACGACATGCCCGAGATCTCGGCAGCCGTAAGCTTGAGGTCTTCGAGGGTGGCCTCGGTGATATTGCCGCTGATAGTAATGTTCTCGCCGGCGACAGTGCCCTCAATCCAGCGGTTGTAGGCCATCTGAGAGGGGTCTACGGTATATTTGATTTCCTGACCGTTACCCCAGTCAATGCCGACCGGTGCTGTAGCAGACTTCGTGTTGAGCAAAATCTTGACTTTAGTTCCCGTCTCAAGAGCGGTGGTGAGTGTCATGGTGCCTGCACTCGCCGTGATTGCCGATAATGCCAGCAATGAATTGAGTAATAGTTTTTTCATTCAGAATTATTTTTAGAAATGTTTGCAGGTATGCTTATTGATTGATCTTAATAGTTGTATTGCGCACAAAATTATGCAAACCGACGCAATTATACAAATATTTTTATCAAAAAGAGCACATTTTATCTTAACAACCATCCACAAGGATAATTTTTGCGTAAATTTTACATAATTTTGCCACTTCACAGCACAAAGCCGTCTTTATTATATCTGCGGGCGGCGAACAAAAGACATGCATTTTTTGTTGTCATATTGCATTATTTTTACGTAACTTTGCTAATCCTAAGAAAAATAACGAATCGACATGAAATTCATCACACGTATGTCAATGTTGGCCCTTGCTCTGTCGGGCTACTGCATATCGGGCGCTGAAGCTCCCGCCGGCTACTACAGCTCTCTCAACGGCAAGAGCGAAGGTGAGCTCAAAACGGCTGTATATAATCTGATACACAACTTCACAAAGGTATCATCCTATTCCAACCTGCCTCAGTATTTCCAGAAGACGGATGTCTACCCCGACTCGCGCCGCTGGTGGGACATGTATTCCGATATACCGTTCTACGCCCCGTCGTTCTCCGGGCTCAACCGTGAGCACTCATTCCCCAAAAGCTGGTGGGGCAGCTTGACCACCGTTGGCGCATACGTAGACCTCAACCACCTTTATCCTTCTGAGATGAAAGCCAATACAGCCAAGAGCAACTATCCGCTTGGCGAGGTTGACCGCGACAAAGCTCTAAAATTCGACAATGGCGTGTGCTACGTCGGCAACCCGGTGCGCGGTCAAGGCGGCGGCGCAGGATATGTGTTCGAGCCTAACGAAGAGTATAAAGGCGACTTCGCCCGCACTTATTTCTATATGGCCACCTGCTATCAGGACCTCACATGGAAATATACATATATGGTAGACCAGAACCTCTACCCCACTCTTACCCCTTGGGCGGTTACCATGCTTCTCAAATGGCACCGCGAAGACCCTGTGAGCCAGAAAGAAACCGACCGTAATGAGGAAGTCTACAAGATTCAGGGCAACCGCAACCCCTTTATCGACATGCCGGAGCTTGCCGAATATATCTGGGGCACAAAAGTGGGCGAGAACTTCACTCCCGGCGGCGTGGTGGTAGAGCCTGTTGGCGACCCCGAGCTCGTTGCGCCCACTACGGGCATGGAGCTGCAATTCGGTCAGGTAGCCGAGGGCAAATCGCTTGTTTCCAAGGTATTTGTAAAGACTCTGAATGTGCAGAAGAGTGTGTCGGTATCAATATATTCGGGCGACAATGGCATGTTTACCATCCCCGGTACCACTATAGCAGCCAGCCTCACCAACGCCGAAGGCGGCTATTGGCTCAATGTCACCTATAAGCCTACGGCTCTTGGCGAGCACACATCGCGCCTGCTCTTCGACTGGGGCGAAGGATCGCGCGGCCTTGCCCTCCACGGCGAGTGTCTGCCCGTGCCCACTCTTACCGCATGTACTGCCACAAACCCGACGAATATCGAAGCTGACCGCTACACTGCCAACTGGACCTCTCCCGCCGATGAGGTAATCGACTACTACATGGTGACACGCACACGCTACGTAGGCTCAAACTCTTACGAGGAGAAACTGCCCGCCGAAGACAACTACCTTGAAATCACCGGTTTTGACGAATCCGATACGGAGGCATACTATGTAGAATCGGTGCGACTGGAGACCTATTCGCCCAAATCAAACGTGGTATTCGTAAACCACAGCGGCATAAGCGGTGTTGACGTCGACGAGCCCCTTATCGTGCGCGGCTTCAACGGCTTCCTGCGTATCGACGTGGCCGCTCCGCAGACAAACTGCCGTATCTACGACATGAGCGGCCGTCAGCTGCGCCTGATAGAGAGTGTTGACTTCAACCTCGACATCGACATGCCCGCCGGTATCTACCTTATCACCACCGACCAGCACAGCACCCCGGCCAAGGCAATCGTCCGCTGACACCCGCGGGAGCTCCCCTCCCGCCATGGACGAAAGTACTAATATTTCAAGACATAACTTATAGCGGTGCTCATTGCCAAGCTCTCGGCAAGGTCGTTCATCGCCAAAGCCTCGGCCCGGCTGAGCCTGCCATTATTGGGGGCGCCTGTTGATAAAACCAGCAGGCGCCCTTCTGCGCACAGGTCAAAAAGTACTCCAGCCGGCTTGAAGCGGTCATCAAGGTAATCCCGCGTAAGCAAGATGATATTGCCGCCGTTTTCTATCGCGTAATCTCTCACCTCCCTTTCGGCCGGGCTGATAAAGGGAGAAATCAATACACCGCCTTCCCGCACAGTCTCTTCCCATTGTAATCTACGTCGTGTCAGCTCTTCTGTCGAGAACCTGCGGCTTATTCTTACCGCAGCCTTGCAAGGTTGCTTCAGAAGCATGAAATTGCCGAAGGCATGATAAATATTTCCATCAATATCTATTTTCACTGGCCGCCTGAAAAGATTCGCATGTTCGCGTTTTATGAGTAGCCGGCGAGGGTTGTCTTTCACATAATCAATCATGTTTCTCAATTGATTCTTTCGTCGCAAAATGCGGTCGTGAAAGCCGCTTTCAAATAACGACCTGCCGTAGGCACGCGTGCAGTTGCCTGTAAACCGGGCTATAAGCTCTCCGAGGTGGTAGTCGGTGGTGCTCATTATGTCTATCACAAAGTGAATGTGGTCAGGCATAATGATATATTGAAGCAAACGAGCTTGCGGAAACTCTTTTGGAATTATCCGCAAACTCGTCTTTATTATTTCTCCGATGTCTGTGGCAAGCGAATACGCCTGCTTGCCTTTACCTGAAATGACAGCGAAATCGGGTATTCCCGGTGCCTTCGAGATTGTCACCAAGTATATGCTCTTGCTGCGGTAATCATGCAAAGGGCAGCGTATTTTGTGGTAATAGGTCATCTATAGTACTTTCGTCCATGGCGGGAGCGGAGCTCCCGCGGGGCGTCAGAGCGAGAGGAGCTGCTTGCGCTCGCAGCGGAGCACGCGGCCGGGGAAGGTGCGCGTGAAAGCGAGGTTGTGGGTGGCCACTATCACAGCGGTCCCACCTGTGGCTATCTCGTGGAGATGAGCCATGATCTGCGTGCCCGTGTCGGGGTCGAGGTTGCCCGTGGGCTCGTCGGCGAGGATGAGGCCGGGCTTGTTGAGCAAGGCGCGCGCTATGGCTATGCGCTGCTGCTCGCCGCCGCTGAGCTGATGGGGCATTTTGAATGCCTTGGTCTGCATTCCTACCTGCCTGAGTACTTCGTCGATACGCAGGTCGCGCTCTTCTTTGTCGCGCCAACCGGTGGCGGCGAGAACAAAATCGAGGTTTGCCCATGCCGTGCGGTCGGTGAGAAGCTGAAAGTCCTGAAAGACAATGCCTATGCGGCGGCGCAGATATGGTATGTCGGAGCGGCGGAGAGCGCGCAGGTCATAGTCGAGTACCCGAGCCTCGCCTTTGCCCACCGGCACTTCGCCGTAGACCGTCTTGAGCAGCGAGGTCTTGCCCGAGCCCACGCGTCCGAGCAGATATACAAACTCGCCGGCGTCGACCTGCCAGTCAACGTCTTTGAGAGCGACATGCTCGTCGCGCAGCACCTCTACGCCTTTGTATTCTATCAAGCGCTCCGCCATCGTCACTTGGGCTGTTTGCCGAAATTATCGCGCAGGGTATCGATTACGTTTATGATATAGTCACCGGTGCGCTCAAGGTCGCCGATGATATCCATGTAGTAGATACCGGCCTGATATTCATAGTGTTTGTTGTTGATATTCTCAACGTTGCTGCCGCGCAGGGCATTGCGGAAGTTGTTGATCTCGCGCTCTTTGTTGTAGCTGTCGAGGAGCGACTTGGCGCTGACGTTCTCGATATTGTCGAGCTGCTTGGTCATCATAGCCATGGCGTCTTTTACATAGACATACATGGCGTCGATGTTCTTGTAGATTTCCTCGTTGAATTCCACGCCGCTCTGTATCTTGCGGTTGAGAATCTTGCCTATGCCCAGACAGCTGTCGGCAATACTCTCTATCTCACTGATAATGTTGAGCATGGCCGCGATTTTGAGTTTACCCTCATTAGAGAGGCGACCCTCGGCGCAGCGGTTGAGATAGTGGGCGATCTCAAGCTCCATACGGTCGGAGATATCCTCGTATTTCTCTACGCGCGAGAGCAGTGTATTGTATTCCTCGCTCTTCTCCTTTGTATGGATAAGGGTCTGTGCCATGCTTATCATGCGCCCTACCCTGTCGGCATACACGGCAATTTCTTTCTCGGCCTGAGCGATGTTGAGCTCGGCAGCTGAGAGCATACCGCCGGAGATGAACTTGAGGGTGAACTCCTCGTCGTCGCGGTTCTTGGCGGGTACAAGCCATTCAACAATCTTCACATATACGCCTGTGAGCCAGATCATCACCAGCACATTGACGATATTGAAAGTGGTATGGAAAATCGAAAGGCCGAACGATACGCTCATCTGCATGGTGGCGATGTTCTTGAGGGCGTCGTGGCCGGCAGGGAGCGAATTGTCGAAGAGGTGGTTGTATATCTCGGGCGAGGTGGCCTCGAGGTTGGTCACATAGCGGTAGAGCGCGTTGGGGTCGCCCTGCCCTATGGCCTCGGTGAGCCATGAGTTGAAATCGGCGAAGGGGATGAAGACGCACAGACACCATATCGTGCCGAGGAGGTTGAAGAGCAAATGCCCCATCGAGGCGCGCTTGGCGGCCACATTACCGCTCAACGACGCAAGGATAGGGGTGACGGTAGTACCGATGTTGCTGCCCAAGACGAGGGCGCAGGCGAGGTCGAATGTTATCCAGCCCTTGCTGCACATGATAAGCACGATGGCGAATGTGGCTGCCGACGATTGGATAATCATGGTGAGAATCACGCCCACAAGGCAGAATATCAGCACCGAGCGCACGCCCAGCGAGGCATATTGCCGCAGGTAGGCAAACATCTCGGGATTGCTCTGAAGGTCGGGTACGTAGGCACTGATCATATCCAAGCCCATGAAAAGGAAAGAGAAGCCGATGAGAAACTCGCCGATGTTCTTTGTCTTGCTCTTGTTCATAAGCAGAAGCACTACAGCCAAGGCGATGATAGGCAGCACAAAGGCCGAAATGCTTACTTTAAAACCGAAGAGGGCGATAATCCACGCAGTGAAAGTAGTGCCGACATTGGCGCCGAAAATCACGGCCATCGACTGAGCCAGCGACATAAGGCCGGCGTTTACAAAACTTACCACCATCACCGTCGAGGCCGACGAACTTTGAATCAGCGCCGTGATGGCACATCCGGTGAGCAGACCGGCGAAGCGGTTGCGGGTCATTGCAGAGAGAATGTTGCGCAGGCGGTCGCCGGCGGCTTTCTGGAGCCCCTCGCTCATCACTTTCATACCGTAGAGGAAGAGTCCTACGGCGCCGAGGAGACATAAAAAGTCAAGTATGCTATAGTCCATTTATGTGGATAGGATAATCGGAGAGGCATCGGGCCTTTTCCGTCCGCAAAAATAAGAAAAATTTTTATTCGCTGCAAAAAAACTATATTTGCATGCACGCTGTTTTTTATGTACTTTTGTGATACAAAAAAACATACAACCCCAATGAAACCATCCTTGATTATCTCATCGGCAATAATTGCCTTGGGCATTGTCATCCTCGGCTTTGCCCTCAAGAGCGGTATCGACCGCTTCTCCGACCGCGACCGCGTGGTCACTGTCCGAGGCCTTTGTGAAAAAGAAGTGCAGGCCAACAAAGTGACATGGCCTATCGTCACCAAAGAAGTCGGCAACGACCTCACGGCCATCTATCCCAAGATCGAAGCCAACAACAAGGCCATCCTCGCTTTCCTGACATCAAACGGCCTCGACGCCTCTGAAATCACCATAAACTCTCCGCAGGTATTCGACCAAGCAGCCGAGCGCTACGGCAACCAGAACGTGATGTACCGCTATCAGGTGACAAATGTAGTGGTGGTGACAAGCGACAAAGTAGAACAGGTGCGCGCCCTAATCAACAAGCAGGCCGACCTGCTCCGTCAGGGCATAGCCGTAGTGGCCGGCGATTATAATTACCAGACCTCATACGAGTATACCGACCTCAACAGTATCAAGCCCGAGATGATCGCCGAGGCCACGGCAAACGCCCGCGAGGCCGCCGACAAATTCGCACAGGACAGCCACAGCAAGCTCGGCAAGATCAAGACTGCCTCGCAGGGCCAGTTCTCGATCAACGACCGAGACCAATATACTCCTCAGGTCAAGACCGTAAGGGTGGTGACCTACATCACTTATTATCTCGAAGACTGATATCGGCGAGGTTGGCGCAGGCGTTCTCAAGAAGGTCAAGCACCAGCTCAAAGCCTTCGGCACCCTCATAATAGGGGTCGGGAATATGATCATACCGCGTGGCCATGGTGATGAAATCCGCCATGGCCATTATTTTGTCGTCGTCGGCGACAGTGCGGGCCAAGGCGCGGAGATTACGCTCATTGTCGGCGTCCATAGGCACTATGATATCGAACTCGTCGAAATCGCCCACGCTCACCTGACGGCAATGATGGTCAAGATTATAGCCCCGCCTTATGGCATGCACGCGCATGCGCTTGTCGGGCAACTGGCCGATGTGCCAACGCCCCGTGCCGGCAGAGTCGATATGCCAGCGGTCGCTCTCGCCACGGGCGGCAACTATAGATTTCAGCACCCCCTCGGCAGCCGGAGAGCGGCATATATTACCGAGGCACACGAATAATACACTTATCTTGTCTTTGCCGGCTACAAGGCGGCGGGCACGCTCTACTGTCGATTGATTCATAGCGCGAAGTTCGTGATTTTTTTGCAATATACAAAATCCGGGAGCCGGGTAGCCGGCTTCCGGATTTGATGTATGTTAGAGTGTGGAGACTTATTCAGATTCTTTCTGCTCGGCCTCGAATTGCTCTTTGGCCTGCTGGAGAAGCTGCTGCGACTTGGCGTCTTTCTGCCAGTGGAAAGGCACGAAATCGCTCTTCGGATTCACCCATGAAGCCTTGCGGCAAGCAAGGATTATGAAGGGGAGCACGGTAAAGAGTATCACGCCGCCGAAGAGCACCGAATACCATACCGTGGTCGAGCCCATCGATATCTGGCTCGGGGGGAAGAAGCTGAGCACGAATGCAAGAAGCGAGCCGAGGAAACCGACACCGGCCACTAAGAGAAGCAGACCGTTGCCGCGGCGACCGATACGGAAGGGACGGTCGGCGTCTTTCATCGAGTAGCGCAGTTTGATTACCGACAGGAACATCAGCAGATAGGCGATCAGATAAAGCAGCACTGTGAGCTGCGAGAGTATCTGATAGAAGCTCTGAACAGTAGGCATTACCACAAAAAGCAGTGAAAGGCACGTAACGGCTATACCCTGCACGATAAGGATGTTTTTCTGCACGCCTGCCTTGTTGGTTTTCTGGAAGAAGGGAGGCAGATAACCGGCCTGACCTACTGCGAGAATACCTTTCGAGGGGCCTGCCACCCATGTGAGCACACCGGCAAGCACGCCGAAAGCGAGGGCGATGGCAATCACGGGGGTGAACCAGTTCATGTGGAAGGCTTTGAAATAGTTGTCGAAGCCTACAAGAAGGCTCTGCACAAGGTTGATATCCTTGGCAGGGATGATTACTCCGAGGGCGTAGGTGCCGAGCACGAAGATGAGCACGGTGACGAGGGCGCCGCCGAAGACTGCCTTAGGATAGTTGACGGCCGGGTTGTTGATCTGGCGCACATGCACGCCCGACATTTCCATACCGGCGTAGAAGAGGAATATCGACGCCGCGAGGACTACATTGTCGAAGTTGCTGAAATCGGGGAAGAAGTCACCGTGGAAATCCATCTGCGACTGTCCGCCGGTGGCAAGGAATACCACGCCGCAGACAACGAGTATGATCACCGGGATGATAGTGCCCACGATACCGCCTACTTTCGACACCTTGCCTACCCATCCGAGGCCTTTCATCGATATAAGCGTGGCTATCCAGTAGATAGCAAGCACTACCGCAAGAGTATAATATCTGTTAGCCGCAAGATGAGAGTCGGCCACATGGTCAAGACCGATGAAGGCCAGCGACACGGCGCCGAAGGTCAGCACCGTAGGGAACCATATCGTACTCTCCACCCACTGCAGCCATATACCGAGGAAGCCTGCCTTGCTGCCGAAAGCCTCGCCTATCCAGCGGAACATACCGCCCTGCTGGTAGGGGAACATCGCCGCAAGCTCGGCTGCCACAAGCGACACAGGGATAAGAAATACCAATGCTGCAAAAAGATAATAGAAAGCCGAACTCATGCCATACTCGGCTTCGGCCGGAAGTCCGCGGAGCGACACCACGGCCACGATATTCATGATCATCAGGGTAAAGACCCCGAGTTTGGCGGCTGATTTCACTTTTCCACCAGCGCCGGTTGGTGTTTTTGTTGCCATTATGGTGAATTTTATATTTTAGTTTGGTGGTTGGTCGGTAGTGGGCAGCGAGTTAGTTTTTGCTAATCTACCACCCTCTGCCTACAACCCACAAACCGTATGTTTACTTTACTACAGTCACATTGTCGCCGTTCATTATGCCGATACCGAGAGTCTGCATGAATTTGAGCAGAGCGGCCTGAGCCTTGACGGAGTTGCCGGCGGCGTCGAGAGGAGGAGCGAAAGCAGCCACGCCAAGCACGCCGGGCATAACGCCGAGCACACCGCCGCCTACACCGCTCTTGGCCGGCAGCCCTGATGTATAGAGCCAGTCGCCTGAGTGCTGATAGAAGCCTACGGTGGCTATCAGCGTGGTGATTTTCGGGGCTATGGTGCTGTCGAATACCTGTTTGCCCGTCAGAGGATTATGACCTCCGAATGCAATGGTGGCACCCATGGCGGCCATCTGCGAGCAGGTGATACCGAGCGAGCACTGGCGCGTGTAGAGGTCGAGGCTCATGGTGGGGTCGTCGTAGATACGGTTGTAATTCTTGAGCAGCCAAGTTATGGCGCGGTTGTTGAAGTTGGTGTCGCTCTCGCTCTTGTAGAGCTCGTCGATAAGCACAGTGGGCGAGCCGCAGAGGTCGGCTATATTTTCGGTTATCGCCTGCCATTTGGCAGCGCTGTTGCCCTTGGGGTCGATCATCGAGCATGCCGATATGGCGCCGGCATTTACAAGGGGCGTCGACGGATGGTCGTTTTCGAGAAGGATGGCGAATATCGAGTTGAAAGGCAGGCCGGTAGCGTCCGCACCGATTTTTTCGAGCACTCCCTCGGGAGTATGCTGGCGCATGGCGAGGATAGCCGTAGGCACTTTCGACACCGACTCTATGCCGAACCGGTAATCCGTATCGCCGAAATTATATGCCGTGCCGTCGGCAAGGACGACACTCATGCCGAATAGCGAGGAGTCGATATTGGCAAGATAGGGAATATAGTCGGCATTGTGTCCGCCGCTCACCTTTGAGGCATAATCATACGCCTCTTGTGCCGCAGCCTCTATCTGTGAATGACTTATTGTCTTGTTCATAGTGAATAAACGTGGAGAGATTAAAGAAAAAGCCGGTCGACTCCCGCGCTCGCACGGGGATTGGAAGTCGACCGGCAATTTATGTTGCTTTGTTTATGTTAACCACAAACTTGAATCACTTACCGGTATGGTTGAAGCATTTGGCCTTGAGGGGAAGATTCTTCTCCATGGCGATACGTGTGGTGGTGGGGTATTCGAGCTGATTGAGTTCGTTGACAGCGAAGCGGATGTCGGCCAGCAACTGGTCGGCCATGTCGCGGCTGAAGCCCTGCTTGCAAAGCACACGCATTACAACCATGGTCTCGATAGAGGCCGGCATTGCGTAGGCAGGCACCATCCAACCCTTCTGGGCGAGTTTGTCCTGAAGGTCGTAGAGTGTCCACTTGGCTGTAGCCTGATATTCAGGTCTCATCAGCCATACAAAGATAGGATTGGGAAGCTCTACATTTGCGTAAGGCTGGAACTCGGGCATGGCGGCTACCTGCTCCTTGAGGTATTTGGCCACCTGCAGAGAGTTGTACTGAATATTCTTGTAGCCTTCGAAGCCCAAGCGGATAAACTGATAGTACTGACCGAGAATCTGGGCTGCGGGTCGAGAGTAGTTAAGACCTACCTGAGTGACTTCGGCGCCGAGATAATCGACGGTAAACGACATGTCATCGGGCAAGTATTTCTTGTCTTTCCATACTACCCAACCGAGGCCGGGGTATACAAGACCGAATTTATGGCCTGAGGTAGAGATCGAGAGCACCCATTTGAGGCGGAAGTCCCACTTGCGGTCAGGATCAAGGAACGGCAGGATGAAGCCACCGCTGGCGGCGTCGATATGAATGCACACCTCGTTGCCGGTGGCGGCATTATATTTGTCGAGGGCGGCGTCGAGAGCTTCTACATCGTCGTTGAGGCCGGTCCATGTCACACCTTGGATAGGCACGACGCAGATAGTGTTCTCATCGCACATCTTGATGGCGGTGTCGATGTCGAGTGTGGGGTGCTCTGTTGTCAGAGGCACAAGGCGCATCTCGATATCCCAGAAGTTACAGAATTTCTCCCATACGACCTGATAACCGGTAGAAATCACCAAGTTAGGTTTGTCGTAAGGTTTGCCTGCTTTTTTACGACGGTCTTTCCAGCGTTTGAGCGCTGCAAGGCCACCGAGCATACAAGCTTCTGAAGAGCCGATGGCGAGGGCGCCGGCCTTCCACTGATTAGTCTCGGGAGTATTCCACAGGTTGGCCATGATGTTGATACATTTCTGGCACATCACGGCTACACGGGGATACTCTGTTTCGTCGATATAGTTGACATTGATTGCCTCGTTCATCAGTCGGGTGGCATATTCGTCCATATAGGTGGTGACGAATGTGGCAAGGTTGAGGCGCGGCTGGGTCTGGGCGAATGTCTCGTCCTTTACCATCTGGTAGGCGATCTCAGGGGTTGTGGAGCCTGCAGGTATTTTTTCTACGGGAGCCGGTTGAAGCATGGCGTCTGAGCCGAAAACATCGGTCTTTGCATCGCCGTTGCGGAAATTGGGGTCAGTCTTGGGGTCAAGCATCTTGAATGTTGTTTTATGAGTTTATAATATGAAAGTCGTTTTGCCGGCTCTCGTTGTTTTTAAGTTTCAATAATAACAACGCCGCCCGCCGACAAAGGTTCAGCAGGCGACGCATTTTTTTCACGACATCATCAGCACCAATACCACACCCCACAAGATCAGAAGGGTATTGCCGATGGCGTAGGTGACAGTATATCCCATTGCCGGAATCGAGCTGCCGATGGCGTCTTGCACTGCACCGAGCGACGCCGTAGTGGTGCGGCTGCCCGCGCAGCAACCCAAGTTTATGGCCGCCGGGAACTTGAATATTTTCTTGCCTATGATCATACCTAAGATAAGCGGCAGTGATGTGGCTATCACACCCATGAAGAAGAGCAGGAAGCCTACTTCTTTAAGACCGCTCACAAACGACGGGCCTGAGGTAATGCCTACGACGGCGATAAACATGTTGAGGCCGAGATTATCCATCAACCATACGGCCGCCTGGGGAATACCGCCGAATGTGGGCCGCTTTGACCGCAGCCAACCTAAAAGCAGGCCGGCGATAAGTGCGCCGCCGCTGGTGCTCAGACTCACCGGTACCGACCCGAAGTGGATTGCAAGAGTGCCGAAGAGGCCGCCGAGGAATATGCCGAGGCCGACGAAGATAAGATCTGTCTTGGAGCTGCGGCGGTCGGCATAGCCAAGCTCAGAGGCCGCACCGTTGACCTCGCTGCGCAAGCCCACGATATTGAGCACATCGCCTTGCTGCACCTTGACCTTGGCAAGAACCGGGATATCGACATTACCGCGATGTATGCTCTTGATCGACACGCCATACATGAACTTCGACGAGCGGAGTTGGTCAACGGTCTTGCCGGCTGATTTCTTGGATATGGTCACATCGAGGGTCTCGGCGGGGAAGTTGAGGAGTTCGGCATCGTTGACTTCATCGCCTATCCACTTCTCGTCGTCGATGATAAACTCGCGGCGTCCGCTGAGCACTATCTCATCGCCCTTGGCGATTTTGAGGGTGCTGTCGGGGTCGTGTACGGTGCCGTCGGCAGTGCGTACACGCTCTACGAAGAGCCTGCGCCCCTGATCCTTGAGATATGCCTCGATCTCTTCAATGGTCTTGCCACCCTCAAAGAAGTCGGCGCTCACCTTATAGGCTCGGAACGCCACCGGGCGCAATGCGTTTATATAGTTGGGATCCGAAGAGGCTGCGCCCTGATTCATCTCCTTTTCAAGAGCCGCGGTCTCGGCTTTCACTTTCTTGATACCGCCCAAGAGCGCCGGGCCGAGATTGGCAAGGATATATGCCGAGCCGATAGTACCGAACACGTATGTCACGGCATAGCATACCGGTATTATCTCAAGCCACTCTTTCTGAGTCGCCTCCGGCACGCCCAAAGTGCCTATCGTGCTTGTGCCCACGCCGATTACCGCCGACATAGTCTGCGCGCCGGCAAGCAGGCCTACAGCCTCTCCGACATTATATCCCATCACTTTGGCCACGCCCCATGTGCAGAGCAGACACAGCACGCATACCACCACGGCGAAAATCACCTGTTTGATACCGTCGCCACGCAAGGCATGGAAAAACTGCGGACCGACACTGTAGCCTATCGAGAAGAGGAACAGCAGGAAAAAGACATCTTTGAGCGGGCCGGGGATAGAAATATCCATCTGCCCCACTACCACACCCACAAGCAGCACCGATGTGACTGTACCAAGTGAAAATGACTTATACTTTAGCTGGCCGATAAAGAAGCCCACGCCGATAGTAAGAAACACGGCCAAGGCCGGGTTTGCCCTCATTGTTTCTATAAACCAATCCATACAATATACTTTTAATCAATAGTTGAATATTCGTGTCTGTAATATGAATAACATTGCCGGCGCCCCAAGTGTTCCGAAAGCTCAGTTTTTTATATCATCCGGCCCAACTTTAGCAAGCTTAAGCTGAATAGGCAAAAAAGCAAAAAAGGCAATTGCCCATGGCAGGCAAGAGTTATGTTCGCTTTCATAATTCTGATTCAAAACTATAACAGGCTGTTGTAGTTTTGGACGAGATATATCTATTTGTTTATTTTTAATTATGAGTATCTATAATAGCCCCACGCCGCCATCTGCGGCTATTTGCACCGCTATTTGAAATTTTTTCATCAAAAACATTAAAAAATATTTGCAGATACCCTGCAAACTCTTTATATTTGCAGTGCAAAACAATACTATAAACAACAAATCCGGTTTGCTGTTTTTCTATAACCTGCATCTATTTAATGTGATGAATGTCTACCGTAATACACCTCTGGAACAATTTACCGGCAGCCACGGACTCTCGGTAAGGGCTCTCAATGTGTGCAGATCCAACGGCATTGTCACCCTTGGCGACTTGCTCAACTGCGACCCCGAAGCCCTGCCCGGTCTGCGTAATTGCGGTGCAAAAAGCGCGGCCGAACTGTTCGCTCTGAGAGCTAAATATCTCTCGGCACCGGCCGATCTCTTTACCGACATTCTGCGCCGTGGCCTCCAAGAATCGTTCCTCAGAGCCAAACGACAACTCTCCGACAATCAGAACCGGCTCATCGAAAAAGCAATGGGCGCTTTTGGAGTCGACGCCACAACCACCGGCTGCTTCGTGGAGACTCCTTTTCTGTTTATCGACAATGTAGTCAAGGCAGAGCCTCAACTTCGCACTGCCATCCTCGAGGCCATGGCTGCCCTCTTCGCCGCTTGGAAAACCGAGACAGCCTCCGACGCCGAGAATTTAAGACTCCTCGACGCAAATCTTAATTATGTAGAGCAGCTCCGCGCACGATATGAGGCCGAGAATATCTTCGCCTCATTTCCCCCTACATTCCGCAGCCTCCTCAACCGCCGCTACCGCGAGAAATTCAACGCTCTCTCGGTAAGGACAGTAAACGCCATGTCGTTTCTCGCCGAACTCAAGAATGCTATTCCATATATATTCGGCATAAGAGTCCTTGACTCCCATAAGCTCAAGAATGCCGGCGCACGCACCATCATGGAAATGCACGCCTTCCTCAACGAGCGCAAGGCCAAACTTCTCGATATTTTCACTGAAGCAAAAAACGGAGGCAAGGCGTGGGACGACCGCATGGCCTCGATGTTTGCCGCCGACATAGCCGCAAGATTCCCCTTCCTCAATCATGATGAGGTAATGCAGGTGGCCGCCACAGAAAGATTGGGTAAATCACCCCAGCCTCTTTATCTGCTGGAAAGATATGTCATGCACAGCGATTCGCGCCCCGCAAAGATATATGCCATGCGATATGGCATAGGACGCGGGGGAAAGCGAATGCACTGCGCTGATATAGGCCGGAAGATGGGCCTCTCGGGTGAAAGGGTGAGGCAGCTCGCCGCAACCCAACTGCCTCTGCCGGTAGAGCTGTCGCAAATTCTTGCAGGCTCTCTGGCGTGGCTCAACGGCAAGGTCGTAAGCGAAGACAACCCCGCATGGCTCGCCGAAATCAATAAAGCCGCCCTCTCGGAATCAGTGCCCCAGCTGATGGCTCTGGCCACGACACTGAAACCGGAATACATAATGGTGCAGCTCACGCCAGAGGCAAAGACTTGGCTTGTAAACCGTGAATTGCTCACCGGCGTCAACCTTATGACCTCGCTCAGACTTCTGACGCAGACTATCGAGATGAGGCGCACAAAGAGCGAGACTTTCTCGGTAGCCCCATATATATTCATGGGTAAGGCACGCGATGAGTTCCATGCCGACGTAGAGGCGCTCCACCAGATCTATCTTGAATGTATATCACATTGCAACAATGTGATTGTCAATCCCGACGGCACTTTTACGGCTACCCCGAACAAGCTCGACATCATCAGTGCCCTCGAAGACGTTCTTGAGAAGCTCGGCAAATCCGTCTCTTATTCAGAGCTGTGCGACGCTTTCGACAAGAGCAATCCCGGACAGCTCTCCGACACCCGCCGGCAACTCCGGTCATATATCTTCCGCAGCAAGCTCATCGCTCCCGTTGGCCGCTCGGGCCGATATGTGATGAAACATTGGGAAAACGCATTCTCCGGCACTGTGGTGCAATGCATGGCCATGGAGCTCAAGAATGCCGGCGAGCCGCTCTCGGCAAGCGAGCTCCACAAGAGAGTGAAGAAATTCTTCCCCACAACAAGCGTCAACAGCATAAACGTTTTCGCATATCTCGATAAAGGCCGTACCATAATCATGCTGCCGGACAAACGCTATGTCCTCGCCGGCACGGGCTACGACAGTCTCGCCGGCAACAACCGACGCTGTGTGTCGTTCGACTCGCGCTTTGAGGCGCTGGAGGCTTTCGTGGGCGAACACCGCCGCTTCCCACTGCTCAGCGACGCCAAGCACGTGTCGCTGCGCCGATGGCTCGACAATGTAAGGCACGGAGTGGTGGTATTGCCATATCGCCAGCGTGCAAGGCTCGATGATTTCATCCGGCGCAATCTCACCTTACCTACGACCAGCTCTCAGGCTTCTTTCCGCAGGCATGTCCACAGTGTGATACAGCATGTATGCCGCTTCGGAGCCATGCCAACCTAGGCCAACGGTGCGATCGACTATCATTGGCTCCAACGCATAAGGCAGTCAAAACGCCCCTACGGCGACCTGCGCGACGCCGACTACCTCCACCTGCAGTCATTCCTCTCCAACTTCGGCTATACCATCTGACCCGCCCGTCTGAATGTCGTAAATATAAAATATACCCGCATACTTTTGCAGAATATGCGGGTTTTGTAAAATATACTTTATATTTTCGCGGTCTATTTGCGGTAGATCACCTTCGACGGCGCCCACTTGTCTTTGGGAGTTGACGGTGCTTTGGGATAGCCCAGCGATATGATATTGAAAGGCTCGAGATTAGCCGGCAGGTCGAGGATGGCGCGAAGCTTCTCGGCACGCTCCTCTACCGGATATATGCCGCACCATACTCCGCCAAGACCCAAGGCATGGGCGGCAAGAAGTATATTCTCGGTAGCTGCCGAGCAGTCAAGAGTCCAATTGCCTATCCGACGGGTATCGCCGGTGAAAGTATTGTCAATATTGCCGCAGACAACTATTGCCAGCGGAGCCGACGCCACCATCTTGGCGGTCTTGAAACTTGCCGCGATAGAGTCTTTGACAGCGTCATTGCTTATCACGACAAAGGTCCAAGGCTGCTTGTTTACCGCACTCGGAGCTGCCATGCCGGCGCGGAGAAGAGTCTCCACAATCTCATCGGGGATAGCGCGGTCGGAGTAAGCACGCACACTCGTGCGCGTCATTATGCAGTCGATGACTGCATTGTCGGTCTGCGCACTCACTTCAAGTGCGCCCACCACTGCCATTATAAGCAGAAAAAACAGATTTTTGAAAGTCATATAAAATTCAATTTTCAGGCTCTGATGGAAATTTTTTGGTCGTCAGAGGGGTTGTTTTGGCATAAAAACAGGCCATTTAACACTCTCAACGGAAATTTTAGGGAATGTTAACAATTTCTTACCAGCCTCCGGAGGCACCGCCGCCGCCGGTCATACCACCGCCGAAACCGCCTCCACCGAAGCCGCCTCCACCTCCGAAGCCGTTGCCTCCCCGACCTCCGCCGCTGATGATTACCGGCGCAACGAGCATGGGCAAGATATAACGCTTGGCATTGACGTGGCCGCAGTTGAGACAGGTATATTCTTTCACGCCCTCACCGCGGCTCACCGTCGTAGGCTGACGCAATATGCGGTCGCGGGTAAGACGACAGGCGCGCGAGTGGCACAGCTCGCAGGGCGTATAGCCCGAGTTGGCGTTGACGTAGGGCTCTATATCAGTCTCGCCGCACTTGGGGCACAGCCATACGTCGTAATCCACCGAGCCTATGCGCTCTTCGGTATCCTGAGCCTGCGAGAGATAGTCATTGTCGTGCACCTCATCTACCTTCGTCATCTTGGTGCCGCAATGCGGACACTTACGCGGGGCATTGCGCAGGCGGCCCATAGAGAGCAACAATGGTACCGAAGCTATCGCCGGCACGCCGAGGCCGAAGAATGTAAAGGCGAGATATACCGGTTTGAGATGGCTCAGGGCCATATATCTGTCGTGGCGCGATTTACCTCGTGAGCTATAAAGGGTGATAAGAAATACTATCAACAACACCAAGGCTATCATCCCGGCGATGGCGAAATAGGTATGGAAAAACGACTTCAGATCCACCTCCTCACTCTCTGAGGCGAAATCGGCGTCGGCCATCGAAGAGCGTATCTCCTCGGCAGCCTCGGGGTCGGTGAGGATGGTGCCTATAGTCTGCGACGCAGCCACTATACCCTCGTCATAGTCGCCGCGGCGGAATGCCGGGAACATCTGATTGCGCAGAATGCCTGCGCATACGACATCGGGAAGCACCCCCTCGAGACCATAGCCGGGGCGTATGGCAGCCTTGCGCAAATCCTTGGCCACGAGAATGAGCAGGCCGTTGTCGACATCGCTCTTGCCGAGCCCCCACTTGGTGAAAAGGTCGGTGGCAAAGCCGTCGATATCGCCTCCCTCGATATCATCCACTATCACCACCACAGCCTCGGCCGAGGTAGAGCGGCGTATCGTGCGCATTATCTCATCGGTTTGGGCAAGAGCCTGCGGCGAGAGTATGCCGTCGGGGTCGGATACAAAACGAGTGCTGTCGGCCAGATGCACATTCGGTATCTGATCGACAGTATAAGTTGCCGCAAAGGCGGCCAGAGAGAGTAATAAGATATTAAGTACTGCTAATATACGCTTCATTTCTTACGGCGGAAAACTGGTGCTGCCATGCGGAAAAGACGTATGGCGAAGAAAGCATATTCGGCCACGGTGAAAGCGCCGGCCACTCGCGACAATATCGACGAACGTCCGCCAAGCAAGGGTGCTTTCTGCTTGCATTGGTCTACGGCGGCGCTGAGCTTGAACTTCTGTATCTCCATCCTCGCCTGTACCAAGGCGCGACGCATGCGTATCTGGTCAAGGGTATAGCCCGCCCACTGGATGTCTTCTTCTTTAGGATACGGGGGTAGATTGATCATGGCCGGTTTCATTTTGTGACGGCGCCGGAAGCAATATCGAACTGATAAACCGCGCTATCGGATTGAGAAGTAGAGCCTTGCGGCAAGCGACAAGGACTATGAGCAACACAATATAGAACCCCGCCACGATGACAAACGACCAAAGCGGGCTCAGGCTCTGAGCCAAAGCTATGCCTACTGCGATGGAAACAAACACCAGTGCCACCGTGACTATTATCGTCAGCAGCGACGCAAGCGCTATGGTAGCCAGCAGCCGCGTGAGCTTCTCGGCCACGTTGAGACGTGTGTCTTCTATCAGCAACTTGAGATATTTGCTCAAGATCTGCCCTATACCCGAAAGGCTGCCGGGATTGTCGTGCGTGTCCATAATGTGATTGTATTGATTCAGAAAAAAAGAGGGGAAGAGCGGAGACCCGCCGGGGGCAGGCCTCCCTGTCAACATGATTATTTCTTTGACTCCTCTACTTCAGAAGCGATGAGCTCTACGAGTTCGTCTACATCATCGGCTGCGATGATACCTTTCTTCTGGAGTATGAGGCGGATACGTTCGCGGAGTTCCTCGCCTGTGGTGGGAGTGAGGAGAGCGGTGGCGGCAGCGCCTACGGCGGCGCCGACAAGGAAAGTCATTAATCCTTTCATGGGTGCGGTATATGTTTACAAGTTACAGGTTTACAGGCTCGGGCTCTTCAGCCTTGCACCCATAAACCCGGATTCATTTCTGAACCTCAAATTATTTTACTTCTTTGATTTCTTCTGCAATCTGATCAGCGAGACTCTCGAGGTCACCCTCCTTGATACCCGGCACATGGCTGCGGATATAAGAGCGGATGGCGGCGCGGGTGTCGCTGCCTTTCTGGGGAGCAAGAAGAAGTGCGGTTGCTGCGCCTACGAGGGCGCCGCCGATAGCGGCGATGATAATGGGAAGTCCTTTCATTGTTATGCGTTTTTTGGTTTGTTAGTAGTTTACTTTCTTAAAACATACAAAGGTAACAAAAAGTTCCCGACTCTTGCAAACAAATTTGCCATTATCCTCCGTTTTATCCATTTCTAAAGCTCTAATACCTGAAAAATTATTTTGAATTTTAGAGTTTATTGATTAATTTTGTGGGGAATAGTAGTTCAAAGAAATAATTAAACCCAACAAATAATGAAGAGAATATTTTGGACTATTGCAGGCGTCTGCTTCGCTTTATACTTGTTTCATGGCTGTTTTTTCTATAAATCGATGACTCATCTCTCGAAAGATGATTTGGAATGGATCAAAGCAGGAAAACAGAATTATGAAGCAATCTTTGAATCTGATCGAGGCACAAGGTCAAGATTGATTTTAATGGGATCATACGAGGCAAACTCAACAAATCCTATGGCTTTTGTTTTCGAGACAAGTGATGAATATCAAGCCAATGCAGGATATGAGTTTGAAATCAATGACAAATACCGGAAACTCGAAGGCCTTTTTTCTGTAATTCGAAAAACTGACGATGATACTCTAAGAACGTTTTTCCATTTGGGTAAACGGTTCTCTTCCGACTATCCGATTATTACGACTGATGATTTTACTATTGACAGCGTAGATTTCAGAAATTGCTTTATTGCAGACTCTACCAACAGCCATATATCATCTCGTTGGCAAAACGATACAGTTCTAAATATCAAAAGATTTGTAATATCAAAAAAGTATGGTCTCATTTATTATCAACTTGCTACCGGTGAGCAATTTTATCGTAAGTTTAAATGACGTGCAAATGCCAAGAAAGTTGAAATCAACCCTGAGCCCATGTAAGTTTATAATATCTTTGCAAATTATTATGAAGAACACTCGACTTTTATCAATAATTATTCTCTGCCTATCTTTCATTAGTTGCAAAAATAAGGACGAGAGGAGCATGGTTGAATTTATCAAAGAATTCAAAGAGAATGCATTGGATTTTTACCATGATGGGCTAATCTGCAACTCTTATAACATGAGCGATCTTCAATCTTTTACTCAATTAGAACTCACCGAAGACTCTGCTTTATATTACCTGTCTGCATTTCAAAAACTAAAGTATGCGAATGAGTATATTGAAGGATATATAAAAGGAGACAAGGAACTAATATATACCGCCATTGACCAAGATATGGATTGGGCGATAACTGCAATGTTCAAGAATGACGGCCAATGGAAATTGACCGCGATTTATTTCGCTCCACAAATACGAAATCTCTTTGAAATGCCGGCAAAGGAGCAAACGCCCTCTTTTATATCTTTCCTTTATAAGTTCGAAACAGACACAGTGTTCCGCAAAGCCCACTTTGGTGCCCCTGTTACAGAATTTGAGAATAAAACTACAGATTCAGAAAAGCAATATAGAAGAAAGTTATGGAATACCGACAGTCTTAACTCTCTAATAACCCGTTATTTCGACCTTGATTATAGAAAACTATTCAGAGAACATATATTTACAGCTCTTGCCAATCACGATATTCTTAATTTAGTGATGTGCGACGATTCATTAGAATGGGGCGCGACATTCTCATTCCTAAAAAAAGAGAATGACTGGATTTTGTGGAAGTTCACAACAATTGCGGAAGAGAAAGCCTCAGACTATCCCAACCCGTATGATTTCGCAAGTTGGCATGAAGATACTTTGGATGATAACTGTATCATTAATATTGATGCACCATCATATTCCATAAATCTTGAAACTTTGAATTCCGATTAAATCACTATTTTATTTCCATATTTTTAGGACTATGAGAATTGTATTATCTTTGCTTTTATTAATTTGTTCTTTATGTGTAGTAGCTCAGAGAAATGATATTACCCTAACAGGAAAACAGGCAGTGTTGGTGCATATATCCTATTCTCCTAAGAATCAATACCCGTTGTCTTTTGACATTGTTGTAAGCAGCGATACTCTTAGAATAAATACAGGAAACATCAATTCAGTAATCGAGAGTGTCTTGATATCAAATGCGTATATGCCGGCCACATCTGAATGGGTTAGTTTGTATGCCTATAATACGATGTTCGGACAATCAGAACAAACTACTCTTGATTGGCAACACTTTAACATGGAATTCAATTTTCAGACTATTGAACGAAGTATCGACAAGACCATAAAACTGAAGGATGGAGAGACTTTAAATATCTTTTATATGGCAGTTTCCGGAATTTTTTGGAAACTGAAGAAGTCCGAGTGGAGCAAAGCAAGCGACACGTTAGGAATCCAAGATTTTTCTTTGGTTTCAGAAATTTTAGTACCGGTAAGTATTATAAATTATCCTAATTGCGATAACTTTGTGATTGAAACCTATTGACAGTGTTTTTTATATATCATAATCCGGGGCTACAGAGAATAAAAATCTTCCTTTATACTAATCCGATGAGATATTTATTAATTTTTGCAATAGCATTCTCGTTCTCACTCTCTTTTATGAAGAACGATAACAAGTGGATACTTGAAAGGATTTTTTACACTAATTTTTGACGGCCTCTGCCGTGGCTACAAATTTACTCGTGATTGTTTAGAGAGAACATAAATTATAATGCTTTATCATATAAATTACACAAAACGATACTTGGCTATAATGTTATTCATTATAGCGGCAATTCCTTGCATTGTGGCTCAGCGATTTGAGTCGCAGTGTAAAACTGAAATGGAGTCACTTGTCAGCGCTCGATATCCTGACAATAAGATTCTGTACTATGAAGTTGGATCAAAAAATTTTCTTTGCTTGGCTATCATAGAGGATAATGATGTTTATAAGGTTTTTAGTGCGGCATACCTTGATAATAAATTATCTGATATTAAGGAATATGATATTAAGCAAAGAGAAGATTCTGTGCTCAATGCGGCTTTCAACCGGTTGCCGAAAGAGTTAGAGAATATTTCTGTTTCAGAATCGACCCAATATGATTTAATTTACTATCTGCTTTGTCTTCCCGGAAATACAGGATGTATCAGTTGCTTCGACAAAATCAACGACCCTATATTTGTTGCTAAAATCAATGAGTTGAGATCTCACCTATCAGAATATCTGAGAATAGACATGTTGCTAAAATAATATGTAATGAAGCCTATAATCAAAGTCATTCTATGGTGCGCGGCGATTGTATTTATCGTCCGTGGCTGCTTTATGTATACCGAAATGACCCATCTCTCACAAGATGACCTAAAATGGGTGACCGGATACTATAAGGACAACGCCACCTTTGTCTCCGACTCCGGTAATGTATCGAAATTAACAAGATGGGGTGAGTTTGTAGAGAATCGTACGGATCCTTTTGCATATACATTTGAAACAGGTTCCCAATATGAAGCCGGTGGTGGCTATAAATTCAAAGTCACTGATAATTTAAGGGAACTTGATGATCTTTTTGCAATAATCAGGAAAGTTGATAGTGATACCCTAAAAACTTTTTTCCATTTTGGAACAAGATATTCAAATAGCTATGAACCTAAAATAATTGTTGATTCATTCAAAATAAACGAAACAGAATTAGACTCTTGCTTTATCATTGATTCATACAATAGCAGGATTCCTGATTGGTCAAAAGATACAATAAATCATATCAACAAATTCGTAATATCAAAAAAGTACGGGTTGGTCTATTACCAACTTGCTTCAGGGGAACAATTTTATCGTAAATTTAAATGAGAATCATCTTACTGATTATATTTCATATAGCTTTCGCTTTTGAGTTTTACGGCTTGAACCGTTTTGATGTCGGGTTTGAGCTGTCGTACTTTCCGGTCGATTACGACATGTACTCCAAACTTCCGAAAGAGACGCTGTCATCTCACTTTGTAGAAACAAATCTTCTGCAAATCAAAAATGAAGTCAGCTATGACAGCTATCTTGATGTTGCGTATTCTTCAGTCGGAACAGTGAATTTCAAGGGCAACAAATTCTTGTTTTTTGAGGCGGAGGCAAAATCTTCACGGAAGGTATATCTCAGTATTGTGAATGACAATCTCAGATACCCTAAGACATTGCTGATTTATGAATCGGAAGGAGATAGTGCAGTGGTCAATTACCACGTAGATGGAGATACATTGAAAATACAAAATCCAATTGAATGTTTTGAGGACACGGTAACTATAACCGAAGCCTATAAGCTTTCTGATAATTTCACATTCGCAAGCAGACAACCTGATCCGACATTCGGATATGTAAATTATAATTTTGATATTCTCCAAGAGGTCGTATTTCCATCAAACTATGTTGAGTATAATAAATTGCCCAAAAGATATTTATCTACGGATCCATTCACATTAGATATTTTTATAAGCGCAAAGACTATCGAACACAAATTCTTACAGATTTCCGGCAGTGCAGAGAGACAATATTCTGTAGTGGGGATTACTCGCTTCGGTGATAATAGATACCTGCTTTTTGAGGTGACCGACGAAGGATCAAGTCAAGTGTATCTTACTTTATTGGACGGAAGACTTGTATACCCGCCTACATTGTTGATTCACGAGGAATCAGATGGCAAAGTCGTCACCGACTTTTGGATAGACGGGGAGAATATATCCATTCTATCTAATCGAATTCATGAAAGATATAACCTTAAAAACAAGCTCAATCCATTAAACACAAAAACAGAAACGCAACCCTATTTTAAAGCTGTATGCCAACAGACAAGCCTCCCTGCCGATGAAGCAGAGTTTCAAAACATGCGGAAGATGAGTCTTGCGCCTGATTATGTGGCAGACTCGTTATTACAAATTAGCAATAAGGTAGAACGGAATCAATACATGACTCTTTACTACAGCACTGTTGGCGAAACATTCTTTGAAGGTGGCAGATATATGATGTTCGACGCTCAGGATGCATATCACTCTCAAATATATCTATGTGTTTTTGACGACAATTGCAGATATCCGATTACCCTGCTGGTCTACAGGTCAGTAGGAGGGTCATCCAATGTGTACTTCAATATTGAGAACGACACAATAACTATCAAAAGTATCATACCGGAAGGGGATATCACCCATATTATCGAAGAAGTCTATAGGCTTGATAAAGACTTCTCCCTTTTATCCCGTTCATCACAATCCAAACCTATCACCAATGATGATGATAAATATTTCCCTGATTAGGTTCTCTTCCATACTTATTTCGATTGCGTATAATCTCTTCTATGCACGTAGGGTATTGGCGAAAGCTTGGATTTAGCTTAACGCAAATTTGCCATTATCGGGGATTTTATTTATTTTTGCGATTGATATGGATGAGATGAAGCATGATATCAGTCTGCGCGAGGCGCAGGCGGCTGTCGACCGGTGGATCACCACCATCGGCGTGCGCTATTTCTCTCCCCTGACCAACATGGCGATTCTTGCCGAGGAGACGGGTGAGGTGGCGCGCGTGATAGCGCGTACCGACGGGGAGCAGTCGGCCAAGGAGGGCGACAAGCTCGACCTCGCCGATGAGCTCGCCGACCTGCTGTGGGTGACTATCGCCATAGCCAACCAGCACGGCATTGACCTCACCGACGCTTTCGCCAACAATATGGCGAAAAAAAGCGTTAGAGACAGTAGCAGACATCGTCTCAATCCAAAACTCCACGATAACTAACTAAAATTATACAATCATGGCAGACACACCTATCGAAGACAAATACAATCAGGCCATCAACGCAAGCAAAGTAACCGACGACGACGCGGCTGTAGAAGCAGGCGTAAAGAAGATTCTTGACGAGCATTTGGCTGAGAACATGAATAAGGAGGTCTATACTTTCCTCTTCAACACCATCGACCTCACCACCCTCAAGGCCACCGACTCGCCCACATCGGTTGCCCGCTTCACCGAGGCTGTCAACGACTTCGAAGAGCGTTTCCCCTCGCTGCCCAATGTAGCGGCTATCTGCGTATATCCCAACTTCGCCGCCGTTGTCCGCACTGTGCTCGAAGTGTCGGGCGTACGTATCGCCTGTGTGTCGGGCGCGTTCCCCTCGAGCCAGTCGTTTGAAGAGGTGAAGATTGCCGAGACCTCGCTCGCCGTAGCCAACGGCGCCGACGAGATCGACATCGTGCTCAACGTGGGCAACTTCCTCGACGGCGACTATGAGAGCGTATGCGATGAAATCGAAGAGCAGAAAGAAGCCGTGCGCGACGGCCACCTCAAGGTTATCCTCGAGACCGGCGCCCTCAAGACAGCCCGCAACATCAAGAAGGCCTCTATCCTGAGCCTCTACAGCAACGCCGACTTCCTCAAGACCTCAACCGGCAAGGAATATCCCGGAGCGAGCCTCGAGGCTGCCTACGTGATGATGATGTGCATTAAGGAATATTATCAGAAGACAGGCCGCATGGTAGGCTTCAAGGCTGCCGGCGGTGTGGCTACAACGGAAGACGCAGTGAAATACTATACCCTCGCCAAAGAAATCCTCGGCGAGCAGTGGCTCACCAACGACTACTTCCGCCTCGGCGCCTCGCGTCTTGCCAACAATCTTCTCTCAGATATCGTAGGCTACGAAGTAAAGCACTTCTAATCCACATTTCGCAAGCTCTGTTTGTCGGGAATCAGGCAAACAGAGCTTGCGAAACTTAAACCAATCAGCAGCTATGAAAGTTTGGATATATCTCGACGGTCGCCAGCAAGGACCTTTCGAAATGGAAGACCTGCCGTCAAAGCCGGGCTTCAACCAAAACACCCGCGTGTGGTTTGAAGGCCTGCCCAAATGGTATCCGGCCGGAAGCCTCGAGCAACTCGCACCCCTCTTCGGTCAGCAGCAGACGCCTGTATATGAGCAGACCGAGTTATGCAACGAATGTTGTGAGGAGCAGACCGAAAACACAGAAGTCTCCGACAGCACCGCCACAGAAGAAAGCTCACCGGCCTACGAGGAACCACAGTCGCGCTATGCCCCCGGCCGCATGTATCGTCCGGCGCAAGAGCTCGACGAGCCCTGTCCGCCCACATATTTAGGGTGGTCGGTATTCCTTATCATCTGCTGCTGTTCGCCGGCGAGTCTTGCCGCCTTGGCCGCCTCGATATGTGTGTCGAGCTTCTACGGCCAAGGCAATCTCGAAAAGGCCAAGAAAGCCTCTGAATGGGCTGCTTGGCTCATCATGATATCATTTGCCCTCGGCATGATACCCATGATGATGATGAACGCCTTTCTGAGCTGATGAAAAAAGGAGGCACTTTACCGCCTCTTGCCATCATAGCGGCAGCATTGGCCGCGCTGGCTGCCGCCGGTGCGGCTGTATGGTATTATTATACCGTCGACCCCACCGAGGGAGGCCTCAAATGCACATTCCGCCTCATCACCGGCTACGATTGTCCCGGCTGCGGCAGCCAGCGTGCGTTCCATGCCCTGCTCCACGGCGACATCGCCCGGGCATGGAGCTTCAACCCGATGGTGTTTTTCGCCGTGCCTCTGGCAGCCTATTATCTCGTGGTAGAGGCCGGACGCCGCCGCTGGCCGCGCCTGCACAGAGCCTCCATACATCCCGCTATCATCATCGCCATATTCATTGCCCTTATCGCCTACTGGATAGGGAGAAATATTTAGTTGGTGGGCTGTGGTTGGTGGTGTGTGGGCTGTGGGCAGCGAATTACTGCTGCGTGGCAAGTTTCGTTACTGACGCGAGTGCAACTCGCGTGTTGCAGCCCACACACCACTGCCTACAACCCACCAACCATCAACCCAACCAAAGTTTCGCCTGCGAAACTTCAAACATCAAAGATGGAAGAAAAGAAACTCTTTTTGCTCGACGCCTACGCGCTGATCTACCGTGCCTACTATGCCCTGCTGCGCTCTCCGCGAGTGACATCGGCCGGCTTCAACACCTCGGCGATTTTCGGCTTTGTAAATACTCTCGACGACCTCCTCAAGAAGGAGAATCCCGGATATATCGCCGTGTGCTTCGATCCTGCCCACGGCCATACTTTCCGCCATGAGCAATACCCCGAATACAAGGCCGGACGCGACAAACAACCCGAAGACATCACTCTGGCCATACCATACATCAAGGATATCCTCAAGGCCTACCGAATACCGGTGGTAGAGGTCGAGGGATATGAGGCCGACGATGTGATAGGCACACTCTCGCGACGCGCCTGCGAAGAAGGGTTCACCACATACATGATGACGCCCGACAAGGACTACGGCCAGCTCGTCACCGACTGCGTGTTCATGTACCGCCCGGCCATCAAAGGTCAGGGCTTCGAGATCCGCGGCCCCGAGCAGGTGTGCGAGCGCTATGGCATTTCCTCGCCGCGTCAGGTAATAGACCTGCTTGCACTCGAGGGCGACGCCTCCGACAATGTGCCCGGCTGCCCCGGTGTGGGAGAGAAGACGGCGGCTAAACTCATCGCCGAGTTCGGCTCGGTAGAGAATCTTCTCGACAATACCGACAAGCTCAAAGGCGCGCTGCAGAAAAAAATAGTAGACAACGCCGGGCAGATACGCATGTCGAAAGAGCTCGTCACCATCATCACCGACGTTCCCACCGACATCACCCCCGAGTCGCTGCGCCGTCAGGAACCCGACACCAAAGCCCTTATCGCCATCTATAAGGAGCTCGAATTCAAATCTTTCATCACACGCCTCGAAGTACAGCCAGAGCCGGAGCCATCGTTCGGCGGCCTTTTCGACCTTATCGAAGAACCTGCGCCCGCCCCGGCGCAAGCCGTTGAGATAAAGGCACTTGAGCTTAATACGCCGGCCGAGGTAAGCGACTTCCTCGAGGGCGCGCTCAAAGCCGGCACAGTAGGCATAGCCCTCAACAGTGTCGGCGCCGAAGCCATGACAGCCACGGCCTACGGCATGGCATTGGCATATTACACACCCGCAAGCGACTCGCCCCGCGCGGCATACATCGACTTCGCCGACATACCCGACTACAAGCAATATATCGCGCCGCTGACATCATCGCCGGCGGTGACGCTCTGCGGCAGCGACATCAAGCGCGACATGCTCATATTCAGGCGCTTGGGTATGCCTTTCGAGGGCGCACGCTGGTTCGATACCTCTGTGGCCCACTACCTCTGCCAGCCCGAGCAGAAACACGACCTCGCCACCTTGGCAATGACATATCTCGGCCTGCGCACCTACGACTATGAGCGCCCCGGCGACCGCACATCGGCGCCCCTCGACCCCGTCGAGGCCATGACGACAGTCGCAGCTGCCTGCCTGCGCCTCAAACCGCTGCTGCTCAAGGAAGTGGAGGAGCGCGGACAGATGTCGCTGCTCGAAAATGTAGAAATGCCACTGGTGGCAGTACTCGCCGACATGGAATGGCAGGGCGCGCGCATAGACGTGGCCGAGCTGCGGCGCTTGTCGGAGCAGCTCACCGGACGCCTCCACAAACTCGAGGAAGAAGCCTACGAGATTGCCGGACGCAAGTTCAACGTCGGTTCGCCGTCGCAGGTTGGGCAGATTCTATTCGACGAAATGCAAATCGACCCCAAGGCCCGCAAGACAAAAGGCGGAGCATGGTCTACAGCCGAAGATGTGCTCGAAAAGTACGCGGCCACGGTGCCTTTGGTGCAGAAGATTCTCGACATACGCGGTCTCAAGAAACTCCTCGCCACATATATCGACGCTCTTCCGAAACTTATCAACCCCGCCGACGGCAAGCTGCATACCACTTATAATCAGACAGTCACCGCCACGGGTCGCCTCTCATCCACCAACCCCAACCTGCAGAATATACCCATCCGCAGCGCCGATGGCCGCGACATTCGCCGTGCTTTCATCGCCGACCCGGGTTGCCTGCTCCTGAGCGCCGACTACTCGCAGATAGAGCTGCGCCTTATGGCCGACCTCAGCGGAGACCCCACGATGATTGAGGCCTTCCTCTCCGACGCCGACATCCACCGCGCCACCGCCGCAAAGATCTACCACGAGAATATCGAGGACGTCACCGACACCCAGCGCCGCAATGCCAAGACCGCCAATTTCGGCATTATCTACGGCATATCGGCTTTTGGCTTGAGCGAACGTCTCGGCATACCTCGCAGCGAGGCCAAAGAGCTCATCGAAGGCTACTTGGCCACTTATCCGCGCGTGGCACAATATATGCAGGAATCAATAGAGCGGGCACGCACCGACGGCTTCGTGAGCACAATCATGGGACGTCGCCGCTATCTGCCCGACATCACCTCGCGCAGCAACACCGTGCGCGCCTACGCCGAGCGAAACGCCATCAACGCCCCCTTGCAGGGCTCGGCAGCCGACATCATCAAGGTGGCAATGGTGCGTATCGACGCCGAGATACGCCGCCGACGCCTCAAATCGCGCATGATACTGCAAGTACACGATGAGTTGATTTTCAACGTCGTAGAGGGCGAATTAGCTGAAATGCAGCAGCTCGTAGTCGAAGGTATGGAGAATGCCTACCATGGCCGCGTGCCGCTTACTGCTGCCGCCGGAGTTGCCGACAACTGGCTCGACGCCCATTAATTATAAAGTTCAATACCATGAAATACAAGCACATCATAATATCACTTCTATTTGCCGTAATATCTCTGTGCGCCGCGGCCGAAGTGACGGTAGGGGCGGCACAGACCGACCGCTATCTTCCGCTACTCAAGGGCAAGCGTGTGGCGCTTTTCTCAAACCACACCGGCATGGTGGGCGACCGCCACACGGTTGACCTCATGCTCGGCGGCGGAGTGAATGTGACCACCCTCTTCTCGCCTGAACACGGCTTCCGCGGCACTGCCGACGCCGGCGAACACGTAGCCAGCGGCGTCGACGGTCCTACGGGCCTGCCGATAGCCTCGCTCTACGAGGGCAAAGGCAAGCGCATGCCGGCAAAAGAGGTGATGGACAAATTCGATGTCTTGGTGGTTGATATTCAGGATGTAGGCCTGCGCTATTACACCTACTACTGCACCATGATCGACCTCATGAACGCAGCCGCGGCCTACGGCAAGGATGTGATAGTGCTCGACCGCCCCAACCCCAACGGCATGACCGTCGACGGCCCCATACTCGACATGAAATATGCCTCGGGGGTCGGACGTCTGCCCATACCCGTCGTGCATGGCATGACCCTCGGCGAGCTCGCTCTTATGGCCAACGGCGAGGGATGGCTCAAAGACGGCGCCAAAGTGCCGCTGACGGTGATTCCATGCCTCGGCTACACACATCAGACCCGCTACCGCCTGCCCATAGCGCCGTCGCCCAACCTGCGCGACATGACCGCAATCTACCTCTATCCGTCTACCTGCTACTTCGAGGCGACCCCCGTGAGCCTTGGCCGCGGCACCGACAAGCCGTTTAAAATCTACGGCCATCCCGCCATGAAAGGGCGCAGCTACTCCTTCACCCCACGCAGCATGCCCGGAGCAAAGACGCCTCCGCAGCAAGACAAGCTCTGCCACGGCGTAGACCTCAGCAGTATCAGCGACGACGAGGCAATCGCACAAGGCATTAACCTCGAGTATCTTATCGACGCCTACCGCGACCTCGGCATGGGCGACAAATTTTTCCGCAACTTCTTCGAGCTCCTAATAGGCCGCGGCGACATCCGCGCCATGATAGAGCAAGGCAAGAGCGCCGCCGAAATCAAAGCCACTTGGGCCGCCGACGTAGAAAACTTCAAAAAACAACGCCGCCCCTACCTTTTATATAAGGAATAATCATGTCACAATCACTGATAGTCATCATCGTCATAGCGGCTTATTTCGCGCTGCTGATGACAGTGTCGTATTTTGCCGGACGCGGCAGCGACAACTCCACATTCTTCACCGGCAAGCGGCAGGCTCCGTGGGCATTGGTGGCATTCGCCATGATAGGCGCGGCCATCTCTGGCGTGACTTTCATCAGCGTGCCCGGCATGGTGGTGGGCAAAGGCTATGCCTACCTGCAGATGGTGCTCGGATTCATTGTCGGATATATGGCGATAGCTTTTGTGCTCGTGCCGGTATTCTATAAAAAGAAACTGATATCCATCTACGGCTATCTCGAAGAGCGCTTCGGCACCAAGACCTACCGCACCGGAGCATGGTTTTTCTTCATCTCCAAAATGCTCGGGGCGGCGGTGCGCTTCTTCGTGGTATGCGCCGTGCTGCAGCTCTTGGTGTTCTCGCCGCTGCATATACCCTTTGTTTTCAATGTGATAGTCACCATTGCCCTTATATGGCTGTATACGGTGCAGGGCGGCGTGAAGACCCTGATATGGACCGACACCATCAAGAGTTTCTGCCTCATCATGTCGGTGATTCTCTGTATCTACTTCGTGGCCACCAATATGGGGCTTAGCTTCGGCGAGCTCGGCAGCGCCATCGCCGACCACCCCACCTCGCGCATGTTTTTCTTCGACAACCCCAAGGAGGGCACTTATTTCTGGAAACAATTCCTCGCCGGCGTATTCATGGCCATCGCCACCAACGGCCTCGACCAAGACATGATGCAGCGCAACCTCGCCTGCCGCGACAGCCGTCAGAGCCAGAAAAACATGATTGTGAGCGGCATAACGCAATTTTTTGTCATAGCTCTCTTCCTCTTGCTCGGTACGGTGCTCGTGATGTTCCTGTCCCATAAAGGCATAGCCATTCCCGAAAAGACCGACGAACTCTTCGGCATGGTGGCGCAGCACCCCGACGTGCCTGTGATAGTGCTCATTCTCTTCGTGTTAGGCCTCATCTCTGCCGCCTACTCAGCTGCAGGCTCCGCCCTGACCTCACTCACGACCTCTTATACCGTCGATATCCTCGGCGCGCACCGCAGCGCCGACGACCGCCGCCTCACCCGCACACGCAAGGCCGTGCATTTAGGCATGTCGGTGCTGATGGGCTTGGTAATCATCGCATTCTATTATCTGAGCGACCAAGACGCCATATCAGCCGTATATACCTTGGCCTCATACACTTACGGCCCCATCCTCGGCCTCTTTGTCTACGGCCTCTTCTGGAGCAAACCGGTGCGCGACCGCCTCGTGCCGGCCGTATGCGTTGCTGCGCCGGCTCTGTCGTGGTGCCTGCAGTGGGCGCTGAAAGAGCTCTTCGGCTACGAGACGAGCTTCGAACTCTTGATTATCAACGCCTTGATTACCGTAGCCGGGCTGCGTCTGCTTTCTGTCGGCGTAAAAAAATCCAACTGATGGCACACGACCTCTTCAACCGCTATCTCTGGCTCGTAGACACCATACGCCGCTACGGACGCATTACCCGCGCCGACATCGACGAGCTGTGGCGCCGCTCGCAGTTCTCGAAGGGCGATCCTCTGCCGCGCCGCACTTTCTGCAACTACCGCGAGGCGGCGCAGGAGCTATTCAAAATCGACATCAAGTGCGACCCCGTCACTTTCGAGTATTATATCGACGAAGACGGTGGCGAGGCCGTAACCGAATGGCTGCTCAACGCCGCCGCCACTCACGAGGTCATAAGCCAGTCGCGCGATATGGCCGACCGTATTTTTGTGGAGGATGTGCCATCGGCCCGCGAGTTTCTCGCTCCGGTGATCGACGCCCTGCGCAACCACCGCAGAGTGCAGTTTACCTACCTGCCCTTCTACCGCACCGTGCCTACCACCGGCATTGTGCTTGAGCCATATTTCGTGAAGCTCTTCCGCCAGCGCTGGTATGTGGTGGGGCGGCATGTAGAGCAGAAGCGTATCAAAACCTACGCTCTCGACCGTATCACCGGTCTGCGCCTCCTGCCCGAGACCTTCCGCCCCGACCCCTCGTTCGACGCCGCCCAATACATCGCCAACTCTTTCGGCATTGTAGTGAGCGCAACTCCTGTGCGCAACGTAGCGCTCAAGGTCGACGCCCGGCTTGCCAAATACTTCCGCGCGCTCCCACTCCATTCTTCACAGGAAGAATTTATCCACGATGAATACTCGATCTTCCACTACCGTCTGCGCGTGAGCCTCGACCTTGTGGAAGAGATACTCAAATACGGCGCCCGCATAGAGGTGCTCTCCCCTCCCGAGCTCCGCACTATGGTAGCCGACGAGCTCGCCCGCGCCGCAGCCCTATATCAGTGATGGTTGGTGGGCGGTGGTGAGTGAGCTGCGGGTTAGCGCTGCTTGGTCGGTTTCGTTACCGGCGCGAGTGCAACTCGCGTTTATTCTGCCCACAACCCACCAACCACTCACCCAATATACCGATATTTTTTTGTAATTTTGCAGGATGAAAGCGAATAACGAAACAGACGAGGTTTGCGTGACGGTCTATTGCGGATCGTCGGCTCATCTTGCCCCCATATATCTTGAAAGCGCCGCCTTGCTGGGCCGCATGCTCGCCGAGCGCGGTGCCACATTGGTGTCAGGTGCCGGCCGCAGCGGCCTTATGGCTGCCGTGGCCGACGGAGCTATCGCCGCCGGAGGACGCACCATCGGCGTCATACCCCAATTTATGGTTGACCGCGGCTGGAACCACACCGGCATGGCCGAACTCGAAATCGTGCCCGACATGCACACCCGCAAGAAACGCATGGCAGAGCTTGCCCACGGCTGCATAGCCCTTCCCGGCGGTGTGGGCACATTTGAAGAACTGATGGAGATCATCACATGGCGCCAGCTCGGCCTCTACCACGGCAACATCGTCATTCTCAACCTCAACAACTACTACGCACCTCTGCTGTCGATGTTTGAGCAAGGCATACAGGAAGGCTTCATGCCTGCCGACCACTACCGTCTATTCAAGGTAGCCTCGTCGGTAGAAGAGGCCGTAGACTACGCCCTTGCCTCAGACACCGACGTAAAGGTATCTAATAAATTCTGACATGCCGGCCGACAGCCTTATCCACCAACCCGTAATCCCGCCTGTAGAGCCGGTATCCTTCGAGCCGCCGCACGATGCAAGCCAGATGTATAGCCAAGGTATCAGCACCGTGCTTGTCGACAGCATAGCCCGTGATACCATCTCCGGCCGCATACCCCATTTCATCCCCGTTGCCGAGGCCGACAGCCTGCGCTCCGAAGCTTTCGTCGACAGCCTCGATGAAGCCCGCATACCTGAGATTCCCTCGGGCGTGAGCGAAGGAATAGCCCCGATAGGCATGCCGGCCACCTACGTAAACTCCACCCCCTTGGCAGCCCTGCTGATGACGACTCTTGTGCTCGCCGCCCTCAACTCGGGCTCTCTGCTGCGAGCTCTCAAAGCCTACCGTGCCGAGCTGTGGAGCGTCCGCAGGCGACACAACGTCTTCGACGACGAGCACCGTGTGCCCGGCTACATAGCCGGCGTGCTGGCATTGATATTCGTGGTATTCGGCGGCGTGGTGCTCTATAACCTCCACGGCGTGCCGGCTGTGCCTACATTCGCAGGCGCCGCAGCCTCTATGGGCTTGTTGGGCGTATACTACATCTTCCAGCGCTGTGCCTACTGGCTCTTGGGCTACACATTCACTACGCCCGAAGGACGCCGGCGCTGGCTCGGAGGTTTCGCCGCCACCCAAGCCTATACAGGGCTTGCACTGGTGATTCCGGCCATGCTGCTCATATTCGAGCCCTCATGGCACTCTACACTTATAATTATCTCATTAACAATATATTTTGCTGCAAGGCTACTGTTTATAGCAAAAGGTTTTAGAATTTTTTACCAAAATTTTTGGTCTTTGCTTTATTTTATTTTGTACCTTTGCACTTTAGAAATTTTGCCGATGCTTCTGATTTACTATCTGTCAGGCCTTCTGACAGCAGTCTTATAAGAGCACCGGCCATTGTAGCAGCAACCACTTTATAGTACACTCGAGAGTGAAAATCAAGAAGATACTTGTATCCCAGCCTAAGCCGACGACCGACAAGTCGCCGTACTTCGACATTGCTCAGAAGCACGATGTAGAGCTGGTATTTCGTCCTTTCATCAAGGTCGAAGGGCTTTCTGCAAAAGAATTTCGTCAGCAGAAAGTCAATATTCCCGATTTTACGGCCATTGTATTCACTGCCCGCACGGCAGTCGACCATTTCTTCCGTCTTTGCGAGGAAATGCGAATCTCCATACCGATGACCCTGAAATATTTCTGCACCAGTGAAACCATCGCCAACTATCTGCAGAAATACATCGTATACCGCAAGCGTAAAATCTTTGCCTCTCCCACAGGCAAACTCGCCGACCTCTTGCCGGCAATGCAGAAACACAAGACAGAGAACTTCCTCATCGTAGTGAGCGATGTCAACAACGGCTCTGAGAGCGCCCTGCTCGCGGCCAACAAGCTCAATGTGTCGCAGGCGGCGATGTACCGCACCGTGAGCAACGACTTCGGTCCCGACGAGGCTTTCGACTACGACATGCTCGTGTTCTTCAGCCCCCAAGGCATTGAGTCTCTGCTCAAAAACTTCCCCGACTTCGAGCAAGGCGACATACGTATCGCCGCCTTCGGCCCGGCCACGGTAAAAGCCGTGCAAGACGCCGGCCTGCGCCTCGACATCGAAGCCCCCTCGCCCAAGGCTCCCTCGATGACTTCGGCCATCGACCTCTATCTGAGCGAACAGCAAGAAGAGTGAAGCAATACGGCCTCTACAAGAAACAGAAACTTTGCTCCGCCACTGCCATCGACATGCTCTTCGGCAGTGGTGGCGCTGAGTTTTCGCGCCTTGCCTACCCGCTCAGGGCTGTGGCCCGGCGCAACGATGGCCGACGCTCCGACTCCCCGGTCGCTTTTCTTATAAGCGTGCCTAAAAAACGCCTCCACCATGCCGTTGACCGCGTGAAAATGCGCCGCCGCATACGCGAGGCATTCCGACTCAACCATCAGCGCTTCACATTGCCCGAGGGCTGCCGCGTTGACCTTGCATTCATATATGTGGGCAACAAACTCATGCACTACCAAGCCACCGAGCGCGCGATGTGCCGTATACTCGAGGCTCTGCAGCAACACTATGCACCTGATAGCCAAGAGTCTTAGGGCGGCTGCGGTGTGGCTGCTCTGCCTGCCCATAGTATTCTACCGCTCATGTATCTCCCCTTTCACGCCGCCGAGCTGCCGCTTCACCCCCACATGCAGCCAATATGCCCTTGAGGCATTGCGCAAGCACGGGCCGATAAAAGGTATGTGGCTGGCGATAAAACGTATATGCCGCTGTCACCCATGGGGAGGCTGCGGATATGACCCCGTGCCGTGAATATGGACCTCCATGACTTCGACGACATCCACTCCCACTACCGGCGCGGCCCACGGATAATCACAAACATCAGCCCCGGCGAAGAAATCACCACTGCGCAAGGCCATGCATGGTATAGCGTAGGCATACACCCATGGGATAGCGACACCGCCTCCGCCGCCACCATCGAATCACTTCGCCGCATGGCCGCCGACCCTCGCGTGGTCGCCATAGGAGAAGCCGGCCTCGACGCAACAAAAGGCGCCGATGACGCCACTCAGGAAGCTCTCTTCTTGGAGCAGGCCAAGATTGCAGAAGAAGTAGCCAAACCGCTGATAATACATTGTGTAGGCCGCTTCGGCCGCATTATGGAATTGCGCCGGCAGTTCAAGCCCTCCCAACGCTGGATAATACACGGCTTCCGCCGCAAACCCGAGCTCGCCCGCCAGCTCATCGCCGCAGGATTCGACATCAGCCTCGGCCTGCGCTACAACCCCGGCGTAACCGCCGCCATACCGCCACAACACATCTATCATGAAACAGACTGCGACAGACCCGATGAGGAGTCCGCCGCCGACTTAACAAACAATCCGTAAAATTTTTCCACTACAAAATTACTACCTCTCCACATCCTCCACAATACTCAAAAATAGGTATTTATCAAAAAACTTCCACTCCACAGTTCCATTTTGGAGATAATGAGAGTGTGTGATGTTATTCGAGCTATCCAAAATCAAAATATTTGTCTATATTGTTATTTTATTGTATCTTTGCTCAATCAAAACCTACCGCGAATGGCCATGACGATAAATTCTTCACCTATATTGGAAGGTGAATCAGCAAGATTATTTATAGAAGAAGCCGAAATCAACGGCAAACATGCCACTCCTCGACTCACAGAGGAGCGGGAGGCCGAACTGCGCGAGATTGAAACCCGTTCGCGCAAGCTCCTATCCATGATTTTAGGCCGGAAGAATGGATAAATCTTCTGAATTTATCCTTACCAGAGACGCTGAGAAGCTACCCTACACCAAGGATGTAGCTTCTTATTGCTCCCCTTTTTCGTGCAATGACAATGATCTTGATGAATTTTTCTCCAGTGATGCTTTTTTCTACGACAACGAGCTTATAGGCAAAACCTACGCTTGGGTGAATGCAACAGATACCCGACAAATACTCGGGCTTATCACATTGGCCAACGACAGCATTAAAGCCCATACTATAGCGCCTGCAGCAAGAAACAGACTTCAACGAGGTGTCACAAATGCCAAACGAGGTATAAATTTCCCTGCGGTACTTATCGGTCGCTTAGGTGTTTCAGCAGTCTGTCAAGGCAAAGGGATGAATGTCGGCAGTCAGATTCTTGGCTACATCAAGGATTGGTTTCGCTCAAGCGATAATAAAACCGGATGTCGGTTTCTTGTTGTTGACGCCTACAACAACGCCCGCACAATACATTTTTATCAGAAGAACGGCTTCAAGACATTATATAAGATAGAACAGGAAGAACGCGATTTTCTCCAACTGAAACCCGAAGAACCATTAGAAACACGATTCATGTTTTTCGACTTGAAGAACAAGTGATTGAGTCCTAAAGAGTATTTTGTGAGTCGTCTTGTAGACGCCATTACCTGTATCGCCGACAGACGTGAGCTGCAAGAACATTAAGTCAGCAAATTATGGTTTATATGGGCATTTATTTATATTTATTATTATTTTATTGGCAAAATCTTTGTTGGTTTAGGAAATTTTATATACTTTAGCCGCAGATTTAAGCAATTTTAGATTTGGTCTTTTTTACTTTATCTATAATACACTTTCAAATCTAAACTCTATACAACTAATATACCAATTTTTATTTGTTCTATCATTTCACAATTCGCTTTATTCAATGAGTAAAAAAATCTTAGCACTTCTCGTATTGGCAACGACGCTATTACCGTTCGGTTGCAAGTACGACGACACGGAGCTCTGGAACTCCGTGAACGACCTCGACGACCGCGTAGGGAAGCTCGAGGTGGCTGTTGAGCAGCTCAACGGCAATGTAAAGACTCTCTCCGACCTCATGACAGGCAAACTCTTCATTCAGAGCATTGAAGACAAAGGCAACGGCGTCCGTGTAGTCCACTTCATCAATGCCGCCGGCGAGGAATCGACAATGGAAATCGCAAACGGCAAAGACGGTGTCAACGGTGCTGACGGCGCAGCGGGTACCGATGGCAAAGACGGCGCCGACGGTGCAGCCGGCAAGGATGGCCAGACGCCGGTGGTTTCTGTACGTCAGGATTCCGATGGCAACTGGTATTGGACCGTCAACGGAGATTTTATCCTTGACAGCGACGGCAACAAGCTGCGTGCCAACGGTATAGATGGCATAAATGGAGCCGATGGCAAAGATGGTGCCGATGGCAAAGATGGCGCCAACGGCAATGACGGAGCTGACGGCGCACCCGGCAGCGATGGCAAAGACGGAGCCGACGGCAAGGATGGACAAGACGCCATCGCACCGGCCTTCCGTATCGACAACGGCCGCTGGATGATGTCGCTCGACCAAGGTCTGACATGGATGGAATGTGGCCAGGCTACCGGCAAAGACGGCGACGCCTTCTTCACCGACGCACAGACGAGCGCCGACGGCAAACTCGCCTATCTCACGCTGGCCGACGGCACCGTGCTGACATTCGAAATATACAATCAATTCGGCATTTCTTTCGATATCGAAAAGACTATCGTTCAAGAAGGTCAGACACGTGATATCAGCTTCACCGTCACCGGCATGACGGCCGAGACTTCTGTAGAGGCCATCGGCAAGAACGGATGGGAAGCCGACACTGAGCTTGGCAGCGACGGACGCGGCACTCTCACCGTCACAGCCCCCGACAAGACCGGCTATGGCAAAGTAATCGTGCTGCTCAGCGACGGCGCTGACCGCACCATCATGCGCACTCTCACATTCCTCGCCGGCACAGTAAAAGCTTCCACAAGCTCAGTCGAAGTGCCCACTTCAGGCACAAACGCACAGACAGTCAGCGTGGAGACAAATATCGACTTCACCCCCGAAGTCGCCGAGGAAGCACAGGCATGGCTCAGCATTGTGCCCTCAGGCCGCGCCGACGCCACACGCACAGAGACATTCCAGATCAAGGCAGAGGCTACCGACTCCCCCTCGCCCCGCAGCGGCCTGATCTATCTCAAATCTGACAAAGGCGCTGTATTGGAGACCGTCCTTATCGTGCAGACACCCGTCACCTTCGACGCCACTGACCTCGTGTTCCGCGTAGATCCGTCGCAGAGCCTCAACACCAAAGGCGTCATCCTGCCCATCTATGCCATATCGGGCACCATCACTATCGATTGGGGCGACGGCACAGAGCCGCAGGAAATCACCACCATGACCACCACGGCCACACGCTATCCATCGCACATCTACTCTGACAAGAACCGCCAATATAATGTTGTTGTCAAAGGCAAGGTGACAAATATCCAAGGTAATACGGCATCTTATATCGCCGGTGTCACCGAAATCGCACAGTGGGGCACGGGCAACGCCTATACCAATGTGGTATTGAACAACACCCCGATCACTTATCTCCCCGAAGCCAAAGGCAGTGAGTTTGCGGCTGTTACAAAATTCAGCTTCGGCAGCAACACCAAACTTGTCAACATCAGCCCCAAACTTTTCCACGGCACCACCAATAAGGTGAAAGCACTCAGCAGCGTATTCTACAACTGCTCGTCGCTCAAGAGCATACCTTCAGGCCTCTTCGACGGCATGACTTGGCTCACAACCATGGATAAGGTTTTCCAAAGTTGCTCGAGCCTTACCGATGTGCCTGCCGACCTGCTCAAAGACCAGACCGCTGTCACAAACATCGGTTATTTCTTCAGCGGCTGCAAATCGCTCACCGCAATACCCGCCGACTTCTTCAAGTCGCAGACAAAGGTCACCACACTGCAGTATCTCTTCCAGAACTGCGAATCTCTCACCGCACTTCCCGAAGGCTTGCTTCAGCCGATGAAAAACACATGCACCAACCTGAACTATACATTCGAAGGCTGCACATCGCTCAAGACCCTTCCGGCCAAGCTGTTCGACGGGTACACAAAAGTCAGCAACCTGAGCGCAATGTTCTCAAAATGCACCGGACTTGAAGAGCTCCCGGCCGGCTTCTTCGACTTCGCACAGCTTGTCACCAACTTCCAGAACCTCTTCGACGGCTGCACAAGCCTGCGCAAACTCAACTCAGGCTTTGTAAACAACACCAAGTTTACAAGCTACGGTATCAGCTTCGGCTCGATGTTCCGCAACTGCGAGAGCCTCACATCGCTCCCGGCAGACTTCATACCCGAATATATGTGGAACCGCTGCAACGCCATGGTGACCATGTTCTCCAACTGCAAGAGCCTCGAAAGCTTCCCCGAGGGCTTCTTCAACGGCCTCGGTGAGGGCAAGAACGCCAGCGGCGCCGTTATCAAGCCCGCCAACATGAATCAGACTTTCATGGGCTGCGAGAAACTCAAGACCATGCCTTTTGACATCATTTTCAACTCGACAGGCACACTGCAGCTCACTTCATTCTCAAGCGCTTTCAGCGGATGTAAATCGCTTACAGGCACAATTCCGGCCTACAAATTCGAATACAACGGCACCACATACGATGTAATGCCTTGGGAGCGCGTGGATTATCTCAAGAGCAGCGACGCCGATATGGTAGCCGCCGCCAAGAAAGTATTCGGCACAAGCACCAGTATCAGCGGCTCGGGCTGTTTCACCGACTGCGTCAAGCTCTCCGGCTATGCCGACATCCCCTCTACATGGGGCGGCGCCAACGACGGTATCACAGCAAAACCCGAACTCCGCGTGGAAATCATTCATCCCGAAGGCATGGAATACCACGCCATCTTCTTCGACTTCTACGGCAAGGAAGTGACAACACTCAAATACTACCTCTCTACCACCGCCGATATCAAGAAGTATCTTCCCCGCTATGGCAACTCTCTCGAGCAGATGGTCCGCGAGGGCGGCGTGCAGATTCAGAAAGATGATTACCAGAGCTTCTTCTATGCCCAGCTCAACAGCGAGACCGGAGCCGGCCTGTCTTTTGAAGATGGCGACCCCGACACCGAATATGGTATCATCATCCTTGTAGAAAACTCCAAGGGCTACAACGTGAGCTACACCACTGCCTCTACAGGCAGTATGCCCAAAGGCAGCGACGACTATGAGGCCTATATGGGCACATGGACTGTAACTCCCTCCGGCACAAGTGTTGAGATGGCAGGTGTAGATGAAAGCGGCAACCCGACAGTAATCAATACTCCCACTCCATCGTTTGACATCACCGTAGAACCATACCGAGTAGACGACACATACATCGTGACCGGCTGGGGCTACACCAAGTTCAACAATCACCGGCTCTTCGCCAAGTTCAACCCCGACACCAAGGCATTCGAAATCTGGAACGGTAAAGCAGGCAACGTACAGGTACAGACAAACTATCCCTTCGGTCCGGCCGACAACTCCGACGCCAAGTTCAACAGCTACACCGTCACCTACTACGGCGTAGTCGAAGACCCCAACACCATGCAATACAACTATTGGGGCACCTCAGCCGACGAATGTATTCTTGCAGGCAATCTCTTCGGAGAGCGTATCACAATGCTTGGCCAGAAGAGCCCCTCGGCAAGCTCGGCAGAATACGGCGACGTATATTGGGCAGGCTTCGAGGCTCTGCTCTGCATGGGTTCGATGAGCACTACCCAATACTGGACACCGGTGCAGGTAGTACTACCCGAGTTCGTATTCACCTACAATAACATCGACCTCACCTTGCACCACCACGGCCCATACGTCCTGACCCGCAAGGCAGCGGCTGCAAAGGCCGCTAAGGCAAGGACTTCCAAGACTCAGAGCTATCAGCTGAACCTTAGATAATATGATTCACCGGATGGTAGACGCCCTTTTTCCGGCGTCTGCCATCCTAATTCATTTAAGATCTGTCAATAATGAATAAATATATAATCACTGCAATATTTCTTGCGGGCGCTATGTCTGTATCAGCGCGTCATCTGACTCCACAGGAGGCTCTCGGAAGGCTGTCGACAACAGAATCAAAACGGTTGCCGGCAAAGCTCTCCAAGACTCCGCGTCTCGTTTTCTCTGCTCAGGCCGAGAGCCTTGACCGTGTCTACGTATTCGGCAACGCCTCCGACGACGGCTATATGATCTTGAGCGCCGACGACAGCACTCCGGCTTTGCTCGGATATAGCGACTGCGGCTCTTTCGACGCCTCGTCAATGCCCGACAACCTCCGATGGTGGCTCGATGAGTATGCCCGCCAGATTGCATACGCCGCACAAAGCGACGACGAGGCCGGTGACGCGACAATTATCTCGCGCCCCGATGTTGCGCCGAAACTCACCACCCTTTGGGACCAGATTCAGCCATATAACGATCAGACGCCCTTCTGCAACGGCCTGCCATGCCCTACCGGCTGCGTGGCCACGGCGATGGCGCAGATCATGAACTGGCACAAATGGCCAGAAAAGCCCACCGGACAAAAGTCATTCAACTCTTATTACATAGGCAACCTGTCGATTGACTTCGACCAACTTACATTCGATTGGGACAAAATGCTCGACCGCTACATCCAGAGCAGCCCGCAGGAGAATATCGACGCGGTGGCCACCCTCATGCTCGCCTGTGGATATGCCGCCGAGATGACCTACCACAACAACTCATCGGGTGCTACAGGCTACAACGCCGTAAACGGCATGATGACCCACTTCGGCTACAGCAAGGCCATGTCGCTCGAATGTCGCCAATGGTATGAAATCGACGAGTGGGACAGCCTCGTATACGCCGAGCTTACCGAAAACGGCCCGGTGTACTATGAAGGCAACGGCGACGGGGGCGGACATGCCTTTGTCTGCGACGGCTACGACAGCGCCACAGGGCTCTTCCACTTCAACTGGGGATGGTCGGGCAGCGGCAACGGATATTACCGTCTGTCGGCTCTCAACCCGACTGTTCAGGGCACAGGTGGCAACTCTGCCGGATATAACTACACTCAGGATATCATACGCGGTCTCAAAAAGGCCAAGGAGGGCGAGGATGAGGATTATACACTCACCGTCGGCCCGGCGATGGGCGTCATGACCCCGTATACAAGCGCCGAACTCGGAGGCACACTCACTCTCAAAGGCTATGACACCACCGACGGCTTCAAAAATTATTCCTGCGTGACTATCAAAGACTTTGAGCTTGGCGCACGACTCCACCATGTGGCCACAGGCAAAGACATTGATATTCTCAGCAACAATGGAGCCTGCGACTTCCCTGCCTATAACAAAATCAATATCATCCGCCTCACGCTCCCCACAGAGCTTGCCGAGGGTGAATATATCATCACTCCGATATGGCGCAGCGGCGAAAACGGGCCGTGGCAGGATATGCGCATGACCGTATGGACATGCAACTATGTGAAAATGACCGTAGAAGGCACCACAGCCACATTTGATTATGGCGAGGCTGAGGGACGCGTGGAGGCTAAAATCACCGAAGCGCCGGAGTATTTCACCACACACGGCGAATTTACCATCAAGGTGACTCTCACCTCTACAGGCTCCAAAGACTTCTCCGGACTGCTGTGCGCCGCCTTCATGCGCTACAACTCCCAAGGTGTGCTTGAGGCTGTAGATCAGGGCGAGGCCGTGCGTGTAGACATGCGCCAGGGCGAGACTCTCGAATGGGAATATACCTCCAGCCCGCTTGTCGGATATCTCTACGACAGTGAAGACTTCGGCATAGCTGTAGGCAATGCCAACACCGGCGAGCTCCTGAGCCCCATCTACGCCATAAAGGTAGGTAACCGCTATGGCAAGCTGCAGATGTCAAGCTACAACTTCAGTATCACCGGCTCCAACTTCCTCGACCCCTCGGCAGTGTCGGCAAAGACAAATATTAAAGTTGTGAGCGGCGAGTATGAAGGCCCGCTGGCAATCGGATATTCTACCGTGCGCGACCCCTTTGAGGCCGAGATATTAACCATCGGTGAGCCCGTACACCTTATCGCCGGCGAAGATAAGGAAATCACCATCACCGGAACGATGGACAATGTAGAGGCCGGAATGCTCTACTACGCCCATCTGATGTATCAGCAGCCCGACGGCTCATGGGCACAGCTTTCGCAATATCCCGTGACCGTATTCACCGCACAGAGCTACTACTCAGGCGTGGAAAACGTCGCTGCCGACAGCGAGGGCGAAGCCGTATACTACGACACCTTCGGCCGCCGCGTAGAAAATCCGGAGCGCGGAGCGGTATATATCCGCGTCACCCCCTCCGGTAAGGCCACCAAAGTGATATATTGAAAATTTTACAAAGACGAGGCTGCCTGACTTCGCTGTCGGGCAGCTTCTTTTTGCCCTTCACCGCCGGCAGAAGAACTTCCGTATCACATTTTTTGTTTAATTTTGCAGAATGGACACTATGACATGGAAGCCTGATATTCTCGGCAAAGAATTTGAATATACCCTTGTGAATCAAGGGCGCGACTATAGCGGCGATGTTCGCTGTGCTGTCGTGCGCCGGCTCGCGCCCGAGGCCAAGCGGGCCGTGGTCTATGTGCACGGCTTCAGCGATTATTTTTTTCAGAAAGATATGGCTGAAGAGTTCGTCGGCCATGGATATTCCTTCTATGCCGTTGACCTCCGCAAATATGGCCGGGCATTGCTGTCGGGGCAGAGAATGTTCGAGGTACGCGACATGCGCGAATATTTCCCCGACATTCAGGCTGCCATCGATATCGCCAAAGCCGACGGCTACGGCGAGCTCATCCTCATCGGCCACTCCACGGGCGGTCTGAGCACCTCATATTATATGGAAACCGAGCCCGATCCGGCAGTCAAGGCCTTGATTCTCAATAGCCCCTTTTTAGCATGGAATCTGCCCGCGCTAATGCGCAAGGCAATCGTGCCGGCGGTGTCGTTTATAGGGAGATTCTTGCCGAATATACCTGTAAAAAGCGGCGGCACGATAGATTATACCCGCTCACTGTCGCGACGATTGGGAGGTGAATGGGACTTCGACAGCCGCTGGAAACCCGATATAATGCCTGATGTAGACGCCGGCTGGATACATGCCATCGACAGCGCCCAGCGGGCTCTTGCCAAAGGCAAAGTTCGCGTGCCCTTATTGCTGCTCCACTCCGACCGCAGCGCCCGCCCCGGCGACAGCGCCGACAAATTCGCCGTCTCCGACGGTGTGCTAGACGTAAACCTCATCGCCCAAGCCGGCAGACGCCTCGGCGACAATGTGACAGAGATAACCATCCCCGAAGGCCTCCACGACCTCGTACTCTCGCGCCCCGCAGTCCGCGCCCAAGTCTACCACGCCATCTTCAACTGGCTCAAAGAGACCCGCGTCTGAAGGACGCAGAATATCCCGTAATCGGACACACCGGAGCTCCGCAGAGGTGTGCCCGGCAGAGCCAAGCCAAAAGGGATGTGGCGTCCGCAGGACGCAGAATAACCCATAACCGGGTACACCGTAGCTCCGCGGAGGTGTGCCCGGCAGGAGCAAGCCAAAAGAGCTGTGGCGTCCGCAGGACGCAGATTAACCCGTAACCGGGTACACCGTAGCTCCGCGGAGGTGTGCCCGGCAGCGGCAAGCCAAAAGGGCTGTGGCGTCCGTAGGACGCAGAATAACCCGTAACCGGGTACACCGTAGCTATGCGGAGGTGTGCCCGGGGTGTAAGTGGCTGAGGATGTGGCGTCCGGAAAGGACGCCGGTTAACCCGGACAAACCTTGCGTCGATGTAATCGGCGTCCATGCGGACGCCGGGTGTTTGCTCATCCCTATCCCGGGCACACCTTCGCAGGCTACGGTGTACCCGGTTACTGAATTAATCAATGTCCTGCGGACATGAACTCTACCTACCAATCAATGTCGTCTGTCGCAATCCCGGCTTCTTCAAGTAACGCAATCAGTTCACTGCGGAAAGAAACCCTCGCATGATGTTGTTTCTGATTCATGATATATAGCTTCCTCGTTTCTCTTAGGGAAGCGTCAACAGTAAAACCGCCATAACCTTCAGCCCATCTGTCCCAAAGAGGAAAATGACTGTTTACTCTCATGAATTTGCTTGATTCGGCTTTTAAAAGCTTTACATATTCGGCTACAGATATCTTTGCCGGGATATCACATAAGATATGTATATGGTCAGGCATACCGCCAATACGCCGAATCAATACTCCCCTTTCTGTTGAAAAAGAATAGATATATTTATATAACTCCCGTTCGTGTTCCGGCACTATCACATTTTGGCGCCTATACGTGCCGAAGACAAGATGATAAGTAAATGACGTGTAGCTCATAAGGCAAAGTTATAATAAATAGTGATAATTGCCAAAAGATTAGAGAGTTTTTTACTGCGGTACGAGCGTCTGTAAGACGCAGAATAACCCGTAACCGGGTACACCGTAGCTCTGCGGAGGCGTGCCCGGCAGCGGCAAGCCAAAAGGGATGTGGCGTCCGCAGGACGCAGATTAACCCGTAACCGGGTACACCGGAGCTCCGCGGAGGTGTGCCCGGCAGGGCCAAGTCAAAAGGGCTGTGGCGTCCGCAGGACGCGGATTAACCCGTAACCGGGTACACCGTAGCTCCGCGGAGGTGTGCCCGGCATGACCAACCCTAAGGGGGAGTGGCGTCCGTAGGACGCAGAATAACCCGTAACCGGGTACACCGTAGCTATGCGGAGGTGTGCCCGGGGTGTAAGTGGCTGAGGATGTGGCGTCCGGAAAGGACGCCGGTTAACCCGGACAAACCTTGCGTCGATGTAATCAGCGTCCATGCGGACGCCGGGCGTCTGCTCATTCCCCATCCCGGGCACACCTCCGCAGGCTACGGTGTACCCGGTTACTGAATTAATCAATGTCCTGCGGACATCTTCCCAAGCGGCGAATTCGGGGGTTTTATCAAACTTATATCTCGTGAAATTTGCCTTATTTGACAAATTTTTGCTAACTTTGCACAAAATTTGAGGCGGGTTATGAAAGACGCCGCCCGTAAGGTGTAATTTTTAGGTATTTTCATGGATTTCTTTAGCGATTTACTCATGCCCGGCAATGTGGGTATTGCATCTACCTTGATGCTTTATTCCTTTGTCATCGCTGCGGGTATCTACATCGGCAAGCTGCGCATTTTCGGCGTCTCGCTCGGTGTGACATTCGTGCTCTTCGTCGGAATCCTGATGGGACATTTCGGATATATCGTTGACAGCGACGTCCTTAAGTTCGTCAGAGAGTTCGGCCTGATTTTATTCATTTTCTCAATAGGTTTGCAGGTTGGTCCCGGCTTCTTCTCTTCGTTCAAGAAGGGTGGCATGCGGCTCAACTTCCTCGCAGTGCTTGTGATAGCGCTCAACGTGGCAATAGTCCTTGCAATCTATTTCTTCGGCAATATCCACGACATCTCGGCTCTTGTGGGCGTGATGAGCGGCGCCGTGACAAACACTCCCGGTCTTGCGGCAGCCCAGCAGGCTGTAAGCCAGATGGCAGGCGGCCCCGAGCAGGCCAACATCATGGCCTCGGGCTATGCTGCGGCATATCCTCTTGGCGTTGTGGGCATTATCCTGTCGATGTTCATTGTCAAATGGATATTCCGAGTTAAAATCGACGACGAAATCAAGCAAATCGAGACAGAGCAGGAAGATTCTCACCTGAAGCCTTTCATGATGACTGTGATGGTGGAAAACAAGCTCGTCGACGGCAAGACCATGCGTGAGCTCCACGATATCGTCAACACCAACTTCGTCGTATCGCGTCTCATGCCCGCCGACGGTACTATCGTGATACCGAAATCGACCACAACGATACACACAGGCGACAAACTCAAGGTGGTATGCTCGGCACAGGATGCCGACCGCTTCCGCGCTGTCATCGGCCCCGAAGTGGATATGGACTGGGAATCGGCTCCGACTCCCGTATATTCGCGCCGCATTGTAATCACCAAGAGCGAATACAACGGCGTGGCTCTCGGCTCGCTCCGCCTCCACAACGGCTATCAGGTAAACTGCACACGTGTAAACCGTGCGGGCGTCGACCTTCTCGCAGCACCCAACCTCCGCCTCCAGATGGGCGACCGTATTACCGTAGTAGGCAACCTTGAGGATATCGACCGACTGGCCGACCGCCTCGGCAACTCTATGAAGCGCCTCAACCAGCCTAACCTCATCACCATCTTCGTGGGTATCATGCTCGGTATCATACTTGGCTCTGTAAATATCGGCTTCGGCATGAAGCTCGGCCTCGCAGGCGGTCCTCTCGTAGTGGCCATCCTCCTGAGCCGCTTCGGCTACAAGGCCAAGCTCGTCACCTATACCTCGACTTCGGCCTCGATGATGATGCGCGAGCTCGGTATCTGCCTCTTCCTTGCCTCGGTGGGTATCGCTGCCGGCAAAGACTTCGCTGCCTCGGTATTCAACGAAACCGGTATGTGGTGGGTGATCTGGGGCTTCGTAATCACACTCGTACCTCTGATTATCGTAGGCTGCATAGCCCGCGGCCACGACCGAATCAATCTCCTCACAATCATGGGCTTGGTATCGGGCTCAAACACCGACCCACCTGCCCTCGCCTACGCCAACAACTCCACCGGCAACGACCAGCCTGCGGTGGCATACTCTACAGTATATCCGCTCACGATGTTCCTCCGCGTGGTGGCAGCTCAGGTGCTTATCCTCTGCCTTGCATAAAGGAATATTGATATTATATGGCAACTCCCGACCTCTGCTGAGATCGGGAGTTTTTTTATGCAGTCGAAACCGGGAACACGCGGGCTGCGCCCGCGCCATTGCGTCAGCGGCTTTCCAAGAGTGCTTCGGGCGGCGCTATGAGATAGAGGGTGCGGCGGGCGCGCGTGACGGCAGTGTAGAGCCAGCGATAGAGGCCGAGATTGAGGGCGTCTTCGGGAATATAGCTCAGGTCTACATAGACGTCGCTCCACTGTCCGCCCTGAGCCTTGTGGCAGGTCACGGCGTAGGCATATTTGACGTGGAGGGCGGTCCAATAGGGGTCGGAGCGCAGAGCTCTCAGGCGCGCCTCTACCGGGCGGTCGGCATACGGGCCATTGTCAGCCATCAGGGCATAGTAGAGGGCATTCCAAGCCTCCTGCGAGATACCGGCCTCAGAAGAGGCAAGACTGTCGAGGAGTATCTTGATGTCAAACTCCACCGGCTCGCCCCCTGCGACGGGCAACGCGAGGCGCACATCGGCAAAGCGCAGCCCATAGCGCGCTTCAGTGCCATACACGGCCACCACGGTGAGAATATCGCCGTTGGCAATGAAATCTATGCCGCCTACTTTCTTGGTGAAATAGTGGTTGCGCGAGACGATGAGCATGTCGTCGTTCATTATCTCATCCTCACGATAGAGCACCTCGCCGCGTATGGCGGCGTTATAGTCGGCAGCCCGGCGATTGCTGAGGGTGATGAGGATAGTGTCGGCGATATCGTCGGAATACGATGTAGAGAGCATTTCGCAGAGGTCTTCATGCTCTACAATCACCACATCGTCGGCCGGACGCAGCTTCGGTATAGGCATAGCCCCTACAGTGCCGTCGGCCTGCCGCTTTGTGATGGCGGCCATAGTCTTGCGCAATCGTGTGGCATTGAAAAGAATACCCGAGTCGGCGGCCTGACGGGCTGTCTCGGTGAGGGTGGCATGGGTCACTTTGAGGCCGAGACTCCGCAGCACGTCGGGATTCATCGCCGGGCTGCGGTCGGAGCCCACAGGGGGGAGCTGCGCGGTATCGCCGATAAGGATGAGGCGACACCCCTCGCCGGAATATACAAAAGTGATGAGGTCGTCGAGCAGACTGTCTGACTTGGCGTCGCCCGAGCCTATCATCGAAGCCTCGTCGACGATGAATATGGCGTCGCGGAGCTTGTTTTCGGCCGGGAAATGGTTGCCCCAGCCTTGGGTGACACCGTTAGGGTCGTGGCGATATATCTTGCGGTGTATCGTATAGGCCGGAAATCCGCCGGCGTTGGCGCTGAACACCTTGGCCGCACGCCCGGTAGGTGCGAGCAGCATTACCTGCCGCTTGTGGGCCGTGAGCGTCTTGACGAGGGCGCCGGTGAGCGATGTCTTGCCCGTGCCGGCATAGCCGTTGAGCACAAACACCGCCTCAGGCCTTGCCCCTATAGCGCAGAAACGCGACAGGGCGGCCACTACGGCTACCTGCTGGTCGTTGGCCCTGTAGGGCAGAGCCATGAGCACTTCCGCGGCAAATTCCTTGTCGTCCATCACTTTTGCTCGAGAGGGTTGTAGAGCGGCTTGAGCCCGAGGTCTTCGGCAAGCTTTATAAGATATGCGAAGGCGGCCTCGCGGTTATCCTCTATCACGCAGTCCTTTATCGCCTGCTTCAGATTCTTGGCGAAATAGCCTACCTGCGGACACTGGGGAAGCCCGAAGAGCGCCATAATCTCGGTGCCGTCGACAGGATTCTTGCGGTTGCGCTCGCGGTCTTTGGCGTCGGTGTCGCGGAATTTCTGCTCCACGAGGTCGAAGTTGGCGAGATAGCGTGCCTTGCGGGCCTCGTCTTTGCTTGTTATGTCGGCACGGGCGAGTATCATAAGGTCGGCGAGGTCTTCCTCGGCATAGTTTGCGAGGCGCCGCACGGCGCTGTCGGTGACCTCATCCTCTACAAGCGCAATGGGGCGCATGTGGAGCTCCACCAGCTTGGCCACATAATTCATCTCGGCGCCGAGAGGGAACTTCATCCTGCGGAAAATGGTCTTCACCATCTTCGCGCCGATGAAGTTATGGTTGTGGAAAGTCCATCCGCGCTCGGGGTCGAAGTGCTTTGTGGCCGGTTTGCCGATATCATGCAGGAGCGCCGCCCAGCGCAGGTATACATTGTCAGAAGCGGCAGCAACGCCGTCAAGCACAGCCATCGTATGATAGAAATTATCTTTATGCGCCCGGCCTTTGACTACCTCAACCCCCTTCATCCTTGCCAATTCGGGCATTATGATGGCGAGCAATCCGCTGCGGAGCAGGTAATCCCACCCTATCGAGGGCTTCGGAGCCGCCATAATCTTGAACAGCTCATCCTTGATACGCTCGGCGGTGATAATCTCGATTCGCGGAGCATTGCGGCGCAGGGCTGCGAAAGTCACCGGGTCGATGTCGAAATCGAGCTGGGTGGCGAAACGGATACAGCGCAACATGCGCAGCGGGTCGTCGGAGAAAGTGATGTCCGGGTCGAGAGGCGTGCGGATAATACGGCGCTCGATGTCGCCGAGGCCGTCGTAGCGGTCGATTACCTCGCCGAAGTTATCTTTATTGACAGAAATCGCCATGGCATTGATGGTGAAATCGCGCCGCGCGAGATCATCGTCAAGTGTGCCGTCTTCAACGATGGGATTACGCGAATTACGGTTATACGACTCCCTGCGTGCACCTACAAACTCGAGTTCTATCTTGCCCCGGTGCACCTGCGCCGTACCGTAGTTGCGGTATACGGCCAAAGAGGTCTCCGGGCCGAGCGCCTCGGCCACCGACCGGGCAAGGTCGATACCCGACCCCACCGTAACGAAGTCGATATCCTTGGAGTGACGGCCTATAATGAGGTCGCGTACATAACCGCCCACGACATAGCACTCACGCCCCATGGCGTCGGCCACATCCCCTACTGTATGGAATATCTTTGATTTGAGTTGTTCTTTAAGATTCATTTCGAGATTGACATATCAATCCATCACCACCGGCTTCTCCGGAGCTGTGGTGATCTTCCGGCCACCGGTCGGGGTGACGATATATGTATTTTCGATACCGACAGCGCCTATGCCGGGCAATACAAACTTGGGCTCGAGAGCGATCACATTGCCCGCCTCGAGGATGTCGCGCGAGCGTGGGGCAATCACGGGCAACTCGTTGATCTCTATGCCCACACCATGCCCTACGAAACCGGCCTGGCTGCGGTGCCCCATGAAATATGCACCCATACCGGCCTCCTGAGCCATTTCATGCGCCTTTACATAGAGGTCGGCAGCCTTGGCGCCGGGCAACATCATGGCGGCAAGAGCCTCGCAAATATCAGCCGAGAGAGCACATGCGCGCTCTGCCTCAGATGAGATATTGTCGATATAGAACATGCGGGTCATGTCGGTCATATAACCGGTATAGTTGCCGTTTACGTCCACCATCACAGGCTGTCCGGGCTTTATCACAGTGCCGTCGGCTCCTACGGGCAGCGAGGGGCTCATGCCGCGGCCGCCCATGGCGAAGTCGTAGGGCGACGGTTCGTCGCCGTTGTGCCCCGTGAGCACGTTGCCCATGAAAATCTCCATCTCATCGCCGGCGATACGGAACTGACCCAGACAGCCCTCCTGACGCGAGAGCGTCTCTATAGCTATCTGAAGGTCGATATCCGACATTCCCTCCTGATAAAGATGAGGAATTCGCTCGTAGACGTATGACTGCTTCTGCCCCGAGCGGACGAGCATATCCTGCTCCATCTCGGTTTTCACAGCCCTTACGCCGCGCAGCAGGGGCGATATGTTCTCGCGCGGAGCCTCCATGCCGAAAGCCTTGGCCAGACGCGAAGCCTCGCTGTAGCAGAGGCTGTCGAGCTCAAGAGCCACATTCGCCGGCACCTCGTGGCCGCCCTTGGCGAGCAAGGCGGGAATCTCCTCGGGTTTGCGGATATGAAAGAGCACATCGGGGATATCGCTGCGCAGGGTCGACGGCTGGCGCACAAAATAGAGCGGCTGCTCACTCTGCGCAGACAGATAAAGGAAACCGCGGAACACACGGCCTGTCAAGTAATAAAGATTTGCATTGTTGCGCACTATCGCAGCCTCAATGCCTTTTTGGCGCATGGCGCCGATTAGCCGGCTCACACGCAGCCCCTGCTCGTGCAATCCGAGCAGATTTATCTGAAGATAATCAAGTGGTTCTTTCATAATGATATTGTTTACCGTAGAACGCCTGCGCAGGCTATAAAGTTTCAACGTGGCAGGAAGGTGACGCCTACTTGCTCTATACCCTCGATCGTGTCGAGACGCATGATGTGCCTGAGGCGGATTTCCTGCCCCTGCCTCAGCGCCACTCCGCGCGCTATGGTATCGACCACCTGCAGCGACGGCCCCATACCGGTGCCGCGGTAATGGCCGGCGACGTCGGCAAGGATGATGTTGAGGGTATCTGTCCGGGCTGTGGAGTCAGCCGTGTCATAGTTTATCTCAAGCCAGAGATTGCGGTATTCGTAGCCGTGGGTATGGCGCACGGTGAGAAGCATGTCGCCGCGCGGAGCCAAGCTGTCGCGCAAGGTATCTACCCTGAATGTCAAAGGCGAGGCATAGTCCCACCGCGTGCCGCGGAGAGTGGCGAAAGCCGAGAAATAGTTGTCGTCACCATTGCCTTGGTGTCCGTCGATACTGCAGGCGGCAGCAAGCACCATGAGCAGGCATGCACTAAGACTGAGAAGAGTTTTCATTGCCTTTGTCGCCGGAGGGTTTCTTACGGGGTTTATGGCGTGGTTTGCGCTGCTGCCGGTCTTTGGGCTCGCCGGAGGCTGCGGGGGCTGCCTGGCCCTCGGCCATTTCGGCAGGTGCCTGCTGCTGTTGTTGCGGAGCTTTCTTTGCCGGTTTGCGCTTTTTCTTCTTCTTGCGGTCGAAGCGCGTGAGATCGTCTTCATCGCTGAGCACATCGCCGAATTCGCTGCGGGGCTTGGCTTTCTTCTCGTTGGCCTCGGGGGTGAGGCTGAGCGGTTTCTCGCCGGCTTTGTTGAGCTCTATGACCTCGAATACCCGCTCGGCGGGAATTGTGACGAGGTTGACCGCCATGTTCTTGTCGGTGGAGTATGTGACGAGGCGCTTGAAGATATCAGTCTTGAAGTGGAAGTAGGTGGCGTCGGCAGTCTCAAGGCGCACATCGCGCGGCGGCATACGACGAGAGGCCTCCACGTAGGCGTCGACCTCGAAGTTGAGGCAGCATTTGAGCTTGGCGCACTGGCCGGCAAGCTTCTGTGGATTGAGCGATATATCCTGATATCGCGCGGCGCTGGTGGCCACGGATACGAAATTGGTCATCCATTGCGAGCAACACAGCGGACGTCCGCACGGACCGATACCGCCGATACGTCCTGCCTCCTGACGCGCGCCGATCTGCTTCATCTCTATGCGGATCTTGAAGGTCTCGGCGAGAATCTTTATCAGCTGGCGGAAGTCGACACGCTCGTCGGCGATATAATAGAATATGGCCTTGTTGCCATCGCCCTGATACTCCACGTCGCCGATCTTCATGTTGAGATTCAGGCTCTCGGCAATTTTGCGGGCACGTATCATGGTGTCGTCCTCGCGCGCCTTGGCCTCCTCGAATTTCTCGATGTCGGCAGGCTTGGCCAGACGGAACACACGCTTGGGCTCGGGAGTATTGCGGCCGGCGGCGCGCTTCATGCGCAGCTCTGCAAGTGCGCCGGTAAGGGTGATGGTGCCGATGTCATGGCCGGGAGCAGCCTCTACGGCCACGACGTCGCCCGGTCCGAGGGGAAGATTGGTGGTGTTGCGGTAATATCCCTTGCGGGTGTTCTTGAACTGAACCTCTACAATCTGTCCTCCGGCCTTGTCGCCGGGGATATCTGCAAGCCAGTCGAAGCTGTGCAGCTTGCCTCGACGGCAGTCCTGACGGCAGCAGCAGGCTTTCTTGGGCTCCTCCGGTGTTTCGGCCTGCTCAGAGGCAGCAGGAGTATCCGTCGGCGCAGCTGCCGGCTGAACATCTTCAACGGGCACCTCGGGCGAGGTGCGCTCTTTTTTCTTATCCTTAGCCATAACGCTACTTGGCTAAGCTTACCGAACGGGTCTCGCGGATTACGGTGATCTTTACCTGTCCGGGATATGTCATCTCGTCTTGTATACGACGGGCGATTTCGGCTGAAAGTTTTTCGGTCTCGGCATCGTCGATCTTGTCGGCGCCGACAATCACGCGCAGCTCACGGCCGGCCTGGATGGCGTAGGTCTTGAGCACACCGGGATAAGACATGGCAAGCTGCTCAAGGTCGTTGAGACGCTTGATATATGCCTCCACAATCTCGCGGCGCGCACCGGGACGGGCACCTGAGATAGCGTCGCAGACCTGTACGATAGGAGCAAGGAGCGATGTCTGCTCCACCTCATCATGGTGTGCGCCGATGGCGTTGCAGATTTCGGGTTTCTCCTTGTATTTCTCTGCGAGTTTCATGCCAAGGAGTGCGTGGGGCAGCTCGGGTTCTTCATCGGGCACTTTGCCTATATCATGGAGAAGACCTGCGCGGCGTGCTTTCTTGGGATTGAGACCAAGCTCCGAGGCCATTACGGCGCAGAGGTTGGCTGTCTCACGGGAGTGCTGAAGGAGGTTCTGACCGTAGCTCGAGCGGTATTTCATCTTGCCTACAAGGCGGATGAGCTCGGGGTGGAGGCTATGTATGCCGAGGTCGATGGCGGTGCGCTGGCCGGTCTCGATGATTTCCTGCTCGATCTGCTTGCGCACTTTGGCCACAACTTCCTCGATACGGGCGGGGTGGATACGGCCGTCGGCAACAAGCTGGTGCAGGGCCAGACGGGCAATCTCGCGGCGCACGGGGTCGAAGCCCGAGAGTACGATTGCCTCGGGGGTATCGTCAACGATAATCTCAATGCCGGTGGCGGCTTCGAGGGCACGTATGTTACGGCCCTCACGACCGATAATGCGGCCTTTTATCTCGTCGCTGTCGATGTGGAACACGGTCACTGAGTTTTCGATAGCGGTCTCGGTGGCAACGCGTTGGATTGACTGCACCACGATACGGCGCGCCTCTTTGTTGGCGGTGAGCTTGGCGTCGTCCATGATGTCGTTGATATATGAGGCTGCGGCAGTCTTGGCCTCGTCCTTGAGGCTTTCGATGAGTTTCTCCTTTGCTTCGGCGGATGAAAGGCCGGAAATGTGCTCGAGGAGGTCTTGCGCCTGACGCTGCATTTCATCAAGCTGGGCCTGACGGTTGTTGACCACCACCTGCTGGGCGTCGATGTTCTGGCGCAGGTTGTCGAGTTCGTTGCGGGTGCGCTGATTCTCGCTCTGCTGCTGGTTGAGCTGCAGCTCGCGCTGTTTCATCTTGGCTTCCTGCGACTGCAGTTTCGACATTTTCTGAGCTGCCTGCTTCTCTGCGTCGGAGGTTATCTTAAGAGCTTCTTCTCGTCCTTCGAGCACTTTGTCGCGCTTGAGGTCGTCGGCCTGACGCTCGGCGTCGGCAATAATCTGCTTGGCTCTTGTTGCGGCCATGCGGCGTTGCATCACAAGTGTAACGCCAACACCAATAGCGGCGGCAACGATGGCAACGGCGATGTAATACAATATCATTTATTTGATAATCAAAAGAATGTAAATAAAAAAGCGCACATTCCAATGCTTGCGGCCATAAGCCGAAAACAACAAGGAAGGTGCGGCAAAAATTAACTCGGCGTGAGAGCCATAGAGGCCTGCGTGCCGATAAAGGCTGTGGGCGGCCAAGCCCGAGGAAACGCCGGCTAATCGGTGCCGGCCAAAAGTTTATCGATACGCTCTTCGAAATCCTGCAGCAGAGTTTTCTGCTCCTGCACCTGCCGGGTCTGCCTGTAGAGCATGTCGGCATAATATAAAGCAACCTTTGCGAGTGCCACATTGGGGGTGTCGCCGGAGGATCCGTAGATAAGGTTCTTGCAATTTTCGTTGATACGCTCGATTATCGATCGGTAGAACGACTCTTCGCTCTCCTTGACGGGTAGCTTGAACGGAGCTACACCGACTATGTTGACTGTGATTCTGTGTACTTTCGACTGTTCCATCGGGTCAGCTCGCGGGGTTAAATGTCCTTCATCAGGTCGGCGACGCAAGCGTCGATTTCCCGCACTAAATCTGACAGCGTGGCACGGGCGCGGATAGCGGAAGCGGTGTCGGGAGCCAAGGCCGAGGATATACGCAGGTACTCATTTTCTACCTGCAGTTTCTCAATCGTGGCATTAGCGGCGGTAAGCTGGGCCTTTGCCTCAAGGAGTTCATCTCTCAAGCGGCGGTTGGCGTCCTGAAGTGTTGCATATCGTGTCACCAACAGCTCTGCCTTATGCCCCAAGCGGGTTAATTGCTCCGAGAGTTCCGTTGCCATTTTGTCAAATTTTTACAAAAGTACTCTTTTTTTCTTAATTCGCAAAAATATGGCGCGCTTTTTTTGTGCCCGCAGATTTTTTATACGCTCCTTGGAGCGGCCTAAGAGTATTTTTTGTAATTTTACCCCTATGAATGTGAATAATTTACTTTTGAGGGTAAACGACGCTGCAGCCGAGGGTGGCTTCTATGCCGACTTGGCCTCCGCGCCGGCTGATATCATCAGGCCCGTGCAGACTCACTCGTGCAATATAGGGGTAATAGGTGAAGACGGCGGTATCAGCGATTTCGCTGATACCGACGCCCTTATCTGCTTCCGCCGGGGCATGGCGATAGGCGTGAAGACAGCCGATTGCGTGCCTGTGCTTGTCTTTGCTCCCGACATCCGCGCTGTCGCAGCCATTCATGCAGGATGGAAAGGGAGTCTTGGTGGCATAGTGAGCCGCACAATGGAAATGCTCGCCGACGCCGGGGCCGATATGGAGCTGATTAAAGCAGCGATGGGGCCTTGCATTAGCGGACGTAATTATGAGGTAAGCCAAGAGCTTGCAGAGACGTTCGCCACCGCCGGCTTCAGTGACTGCATTCTCGGCGGCAACCATCTCGACCTCCCGGCCGTCAACCGCAAGCGTCTGCTCTCGGCCGGCGTGCGCGAAGGCAATATCACCATGCCGCCATGCTGCACATTCGAGAGCAAAATATACCCCTCATGGCGCCGCACCCCGGGCACTCAGCAGCGCCTTCTCTCATGGATTAAAGCGCTTTGAAGCCAATAGCGCGTTCAATCAACGCCACGTAGACGATTTGCAGAGGCAGGGATAGTTGCCGCATAGCGGCAAACGACGGCGTAGCTGTCTCCTGCCGCTACCGCGGCTACCTCATTGCAAAACTTTACTTACACGGCTCGAGCTGCACGGTGAAGTGGCGCATGAGTGGTGCTTCCCATGTTATGCGCACGCCGCGTGTGATTTCGTGGCGACGGTCGAAGACATTTTTCAAGGCCACGGCAACGACGTCCATGTGATTGTCGGTATAGGTACGGCGCGGTATGGCGAGACGCAGCAGGTCGAGGCCGCCGAAACGGTTCTCGCGGGTCACGGGGTCGCGGTCGGCGAGGATATAACCGATCTCGCAGCCGCGTATGCCGGCTTCAAGATAGAGCTCTACGGTGAGAGTCTGTGCCGGGAATTCCTCTTTAGGAATCTCGGTGAGAATCTTTGAGGCGTCTACAAAGATAGCATGTCCGCCGGCCGGACGCTGATAAGGTATGCCGAATTCGTCGAGACGTTTGGCAAGATATTCCACCTGATGTATGCGGCTGTGGAGATTGTCGAACTCGGTGTTCTCGTCGAGGCCTACGGCAAGTGCTTCCATATCGCGGCCGTTCATACCGCCATAGGTCAGATAGCCCTCAAAGGGGATTGAGAAGCACTTTGCAGCCTCTGCCCAGTCGGCATGGCGGGTGGCGATGAAACCGCCCATGTTTACGATAGCGTCTTTCTTGGCCGACATTGTCATGCCGTCGGCGAGGCTGAACATCTCGCGCACAATCTCTTTGATAGTCTTGTCGGCATAGCCTTCCTCGCGGGTCTTGATGAAATAGGCATTTTCGGCGAAGCGGGCCGAGTCGAATATCACGCGCAGGCCATGACGGTCGGCGAGCTCGCGCACGGCGCGCAGGTTGGCCATCGACACGGGCTGTCCGCCGGCGGTGTTGTTGGTGACAGTGACAATGATAAAGGGCACGTGAGCGGCCTCTGTCACAGCTTTTTCGAGCTTGTCGATATCTACATTGCCCTTGAAGGGATGTTCGAGCTGAGTGTCGCGGGCCTCATCGATAGTGCAGTCTACGGCAAAGGCGCCGCGGCTCTCTATATGGCCTTTAGTGGTGTCGAAGTGTGAGTTGCCGGGTACTACATCGCCCTTCTTTACCAAAGCGCTGAAAAGCACATTCTCGGCAGCACGGCCTTGGTGGGTGGGGATTACGTGTTCGAAGCCGGTTATGCGCTCAATGGTGTCGCGCATGTTGAAGAATGAGCGGGCGCCCGCATAGCTCTCGTCACCCATCATCATGGCCGACCACTGGCGGTCGCTCATGGCACCGGTGCCGGAGTCGGTGAGCAGGTCGATATATACCTGTTCGGCAGGAAGTTGAAATACGTTGTAGTGAGCCTCGCGTATCCACTGTTCACGCTCTTGGCGTGTGCTCTTGCGGATAGGCTCCACCATTTTGATTCGCCATGATTCGGCAAAGGGCAGTTCCATAGGTATGTGTTTTTGATTTAAGGGTTTGTGTGGGCAAAGATACGAATAAGTCGAGAGTAATGCAAAATTTATTTTCCATTACCGAGCGAAAGTATCTAAGGCCGCAGGCCAAAGATACAAAAAATTTGTAATTGCCGAGTGAATTTTATTAATTTTGCCGTATGAAAGAGAATAATTTTCCTGAGGCTATGAGCCGCACGGCACTTGTTGCCGGTGAAGAGATGATGGAGAGACTCGCGGCCACGCGCGTGACGGTGTTCGGCGTCGGAGGCGTTGGGTCATGGTGTGTCGAGGCTTTGGCGCGCTCGGGCGTATGCCATATCACCATAGTCGACCCCGATGAAGTGGCGGCCTCTAATATCAACCGCCAGCTGCCGGCGCTCTACTCTACCTTAGGCCGACCCAAGGTAGTGGTCGTAGCCGACCGGATACGCGACATCAATCCTCAGGCCGAAGTCATCGCCATACAAGGACGCTATACGCCTGAAAACGGGGCAACGTTTAATCTCGCCGAGGAAGATTTTGTTATCGACGCCATCGACTCGCTCGCCGACAAAGCCAACCTCATACTCCGCTGCACCGACCCCGCTACAGCGCCGCGCCAAGCCTTTTTCTCTTCTATGGGAGCCGCCCGCAAGCTCGACCCGGCCAAGATAGCCACGGCAGAGTTCTGGAAAGTCGACGGCTGTCCGCTCGCAAGGGCTTTGCGCACACGCTTCCGCCGCTCAGGAGTATTTCCAAAGCGGAAATTCCAATGCGTCTACAGCCCCGAGACCCTACCTCATCGCCTCGAAGGAGAATCAGGCGTCAACGGTACCTTCGCTCACGCAACCGCCATGTTCGGCCTCACTCTCGCCTCTTTGGTGATGAGTAAATTATATTAATTTTGAGAAGCCGACGAGCTTCAGCTCGTCCATAATAAATCAACGCCCCCGACAGATCTACTCTGCGGGGGCGTCGCTGTTATGGCGAGATTTTATCAATCTTCTTTCTGACGGCGGGGGCCGCGGTCGCCTTCACGGCGGGGACCACGACGGTCGCCATCGCGGCGCGGACGGTCGCCTTCACGACGGGGTCCACGGTCGCCGCGGGGTTTGCGCTCGGGCTCTACCCAGCCTTCGGGCTTGGGAAGAAGTGCGCGCATTGAAAGGCGGTATTTGCCGGTCTTGGGGTCGATCTCGATGAGTTTAACCTGTACCTTGTCGCCTTCCTTGAGGCCGCTGGCAGCCATGTCTTCGAGGCGCTCCCATGCGATTTCGCTGATGTGGAGGAGGCCGTCGCGGTGGGGCATGAACTCAACGAATGCGCCGAAGTCCATGATAGAGCGGACGGTGCCTTCGTATACCTTGCCCTCTTCGGGAAGCTCTACGATAGCGTTGATCATAGCCAGAGCCTTGTCGATAGCAGCCTTGTTGCTTGCTGCAACCTCGATGTAGCCGCCTTCTGCAATCTCGTCGATAGATACGCTTGCGCCGCTCTCTTCCTGAATGCCTTGGATAATCTTTCCGCCCGGGCCGATCACTGCACCGATGAGCTCTTTGGGGATGATCATGGTGACGATACGGGGTACGTGGGGCTTGTAGTCCTCGCGGGGTGCGGGGATAGTCTTCTCGATGATGTCGAGGATGTGCATACGTCCTTCACGGGCCTGGTTGAGGGCACGCTCGAGGATTTCGTAGCTCAGACCGTCGCACTTGATATCCATCTGGGTGGCGGTGATACCGTCGCGTGTGCCGGTTACCTTGAAGTCCATGTCGCCGAGGTGGTCTTCATCGCCGAGGATATCGCTCAGGATGGCATATTTTGTGCCGTCGCTGATAAGACCCATGGCAACGCCGCTGACGGGTTTCTTCATCTTCACGCCGGCGTCGAGCAGGGCGAGGGTGCCGGCGCATACGGTTGCCATCGACGATGAGCCGTTAGACTCGAGAATATCGCTGACGATACGGCAAACGTAGGGGAAATCGTCGGGGAACATGCGTTTGAGCGCACGGTGTGCGAGGTTGCCGTGGCCGATTTCACGACGGCCTACACCGCGCTGTGCCTTGGCTTCGCCGGTAGAGAAGGGGGGAAAGTTGTAGTGGAGGAGGAAGCGCTCTGAATCTTGGTTGAGCACCTCGTCTACCATCTTCTCATCGAGCTTTGTGCCGAGGGTTGCGGTAGCGAGTGCCTGTGTCTCTCCGCGGGTGAACACTGCTGATCCGTGAGGGCCGGGAAGATAGTCTACCTCGCACCAGATGGGGCGGATCTCGGTAGTCTTGCGGCCGTCGAGACGGATACCCTCGTCGAGAACGCAGCGGCGCATTGCCTCTTTCTCTACATCGTGGTAGTAGCGTTTTACAAGAGGTGTCTTCTCTTCGCGCTCCTCTTCGGGAATCGACTCGATGTATTCGTCGCAGATGGCGTCGAAGCTGTCCATGCGCCAGTGTTTGTCGGCGCAGCCTGCTTTGGCGATGGCGTAGGCACGGTCGTAGCATTTGGCTTTGACGTCGGCGCGGAGCTCTTCGTCGTTGACCTCGTGGCAGTAGTCGCGTTTTACGGTCTTGCCGGCTTCCTCGGCGAGCTCGATCTGAGCTTTGCAAAGAACCTTGATGGCGTCGTGGGCTGTGCGGAGGGCTTCGAGAAGGTCAGCCTCGCTGGCCTCGTCCATCTCGCCTTCGACCATCATGATGTTGTCGTAGGTAGCGCCTACCATTAGCTCCATATCGGCATTCTTAAGTTGCTCGAATGTGGGGTCGATTACGAATTTACCGTTTACGCGGGCTACACGGACTTCGCCGATAGGACCGTTGAAGGGAATGTCGCTGACTGCGATGGCTGCCGATGCTGCAAGACCTGCAAGACAGTCGGGAGCGTCTACGCCGTCGGCTGAATATAGGGTGATGTTGACAAATGTGTCAGCATGGTAGTTGTCGGGGAAAAGGGGGCGGAGTACGCGGTCGACCAAACGTGCGGTGAGCACTTCATAGTCGCTTGCGCGGCCTTCGCGTTTGAGGAAACCGCCGGGGAAACGGCCGGCTGCCGAAAATTTCTCTTTGTATTCAACCTGCAGGGGCATAAAATCAACACCCTCTCCTGCTTCCTTGGCCGAGACAACCGTGGCCAGGAGCATGGTGTTGCCCATGCGAACCTCAACCGCTCCATCCGCTTGCTTGGCCAGCTTGCCGGTCTCGATGGTAATTTCCCGGCCGTCAGGCAGCGTGATGGTTTTCTTAAAGATATTCATAAATGTTTGTTATATTTGTTTTTTCTCGAATATTCGTGCAAAGATACTAAAAAATTGTTTGCAATGCAAATCATTTTTTACTATCCTCTTTTTCAGATTTCAACCTCGTCGAGTATCACGCCTTCGGTCCGGGCTGTTATGCTGAGGCTGTGCGCTTTACGACCCTTCAACGGGAATGTGAAGCGACGCTGCGCACGCATGTTGAGGATGTTTTCTTTCCATTCCTCGCTGCGGCCCTGTGTGGAGTAGTCGGCGGTCTGCTCACCGCTGCCGTCAAGCGATACGGCAACTTTGAGTCCTTCGCCGTCGACGATGGGATGATTCGGCAGGAACGAAAGCACTATGGTCACCGAATCGCCTTTGAGCTTGCCGAGGTCGAAGCTCACAGCCTCGCCTTTGGGCAGCTCTATGGCTTTGCCGCTGCGGCCGAGCCCGGGGTGCTCTATGGCTTTGCCGATATGGCTGTCAAGCGCTATGCTGCGGAGTGCCGGGTGCGGTGTCTCTGCGCAGGTATCGGGCGTAAGCGGGTCGAACACAGGCAGTTTACGTGGCTTCATATCCATGATACCGCGCCATTTGCCTTTGTTGTAGATTTCTGTCAGAGCGACAATGCTGTCGTAGGCAGCCTTGCTGCGGCTCCAGTCGGCTTTGCCATGGCGGGCGAGCTGGCCGTAGAGGAATTTGTCGTTCATCTGCGCCGCTGCCTGCACGGGATATTTCACAAGCTGGAAGTATTCGTCGGCACGCTCGGCGGGGATAGTCGCTGCAACGGCCTCCACACGGTCGGAAAGACCCTTGTAATCGTCAATTCGTGCTTTTACATACTCATCGCTCCATGGCAGGTCGGTGATGGTGTTCCAGCGCTTGCGGTCGCGCTCTTCGGTGCGTGTATTGCCCAAGAACTCGGGGCGGCGGATAAAGGCAAGGCGATAGTGCTCGTTGACTACAGGCAGCAACTCTTTCGCGGCTGCCGCGCCGAATTCACGGGCGAGGAAGTTCTCAAGATGTTTCTCTACGCCCTCTTCAGCCACGGCGTCGATATCCCACGCCATATCCATGAAGAGTTCGGTCTGATACTCGGCCGGCTTGATATCGCCCACATTGAGTATCCACATCTTGCGCACACCGCGTTTGTAGGCCTCGCTCATCTGCTGATAGAGCAGGTAGGGGCTGAATGTGCCAAGCCAGAGATAGTCGTGCGGACGGCCCCAGTACGACACGTGATAGTACATGCCGTTGCCTCCCTTGCGGGCCTGCTCGGCCTCGGTGGGGAAGTGGCGGATGAAGCCGTAATTGTCGTCGCACCACATCAGAGTCACATCCTCAGGCACTTCAAGGCCGGCATGATATACATCGAGAACCTCCTTATAAGGTATGAAAACCTGAGGCACGGCGGTAACATCCTCGTTTACATAGCGGGCAATCATATCGCGTTGGTCGGCTATGGCCTTGGTAAGCACGTTTTTCTGCTCCTCTACGGTCTTAGCGCCTTTCATGGCGCTGTCGTGCACGCCTCGCATGCCGAGGGTATATACAATCTCCTGATCGGCCACGTCGCGCACACGCTCTTCCCAGAACGCCATCACACTGTCGCGGTTGTTCACATAGTCGTATTCGCCCTTGCCACGGCGCTTCCATTCTACGGCCGTGCTCGACGCCATAGGCTCGCAATGTGAGCCGCCGATATATATGCCGTATTTCTCGGCCATCTCGCGGTTGCCGGGAGTGAGGAAGAATGGTTCGGTCACCTCGTGCATTGCCGGCCAGTAATAATTGGCGCGCAGACGCAGGAGGAGCTGGAATATCTTCTCATTGGTAAGCGGACCCACTACGCCACGTTTGTTGCCCGGCTCCATTGTCGTGGAACTCCACGGCATAAGACCCCAGTCTTCGTCGTTGATGAATATACCGCGGTAGTCTACATCGGGAGCTTGGCGGTTGGTGTAGCCGGCGGGCAGTTCAAAGCGGTCGAGACGGCGCGGTGTGGCGTCGGCCCACCATTCCCATGGCGATACACCCATCAGACGCGACAATTCGAGCATACCGTAGGCAAGGCCGTGGCTGTCGGCTCCGGCTATCAGTAGCCGACCGTCGTCAAGCACCTTGATGATGAAGCTCTCACGCCCATTCTCATCAAAGAAAGCCTTGTCGGCTTTGTCGTAATACTCTGTAAGGCCTACCCCGGCAATAATGGGGCCCTCGGCCGCCGAGACAACAAGCGTATCATTGAGCACAGCCAAAACATCGCCTGCGAGCATTTCCCGCGCCGAATTGACTACAGAAGCGTCATGATTAATAGAAATATCAACACGGGTGTTGTCATCAAGCACAAAAGGCTTGGCCGCGCCCACCGTCAAAGCGAGCGCGAGCATTATAGAAAGGCAGAAATTTCTCATTGACGGTTGAGCCAGTTAAGAACCTCCGACTGCCACTGCGGCATGAAATATACAGTGTTGCGCATACCCCATCCATGGCCGCCTACAGGATAGATGTGCATTTCCACCGGCACCTTGTTGGCGTTGAGCGCATTGAAATAGCGAAGACTGTTTTCAGGCGGCACGGCACGGTCATCAGCCGAGAGCACGATAATAGCCGGAGGGGTTGTCGATGTCACCTGTTTGTCGGCACTGTAGCGCTCTTCAAGCTCTTTAGATGGATTCTCGCCTATGAGATTACGGCGCGAGCCGGCATGAGTCACTCCTTCTTCCATGCTGATTACAGGATAGATGAGCACTTGGAAATCCGGGCGGCTTGCACTGTCGGCGAGAGTTGCCGTGGAAGCGGCAAGATGTCCGCCGGCGCTGAAGCCCATTATGCCGATCTTATGAGGGTCGATACCCAGACTGTCGGCATGGCAGCGCAGATAGCAGATCGCGGCTTTGCTGTCGTCAGTTGGGATATTGCTCTCACCCTTGGGGAAACGGTATTTCAGCACGGCGCAGGTATAACCGTTGGCCGACAACCATTCGCCCACACGAGTGCCCTCCCATTCAAACGAATGATGGTCATAGCCACCACCGGGACAAATTATCACAGCCTTGCCATTGGCTTTAGCAGGACGATAGAATGTTAGCTTTTCAGCGGCGCCCGTAGAACAGCAAGATTCAGCGCCCATAGAGATAAAAGGTAAAGCAGCAACGGCTGCACATAACAAAAACTTTTTCATAGCCACAAAGTTAATGAAAACTCACCGAAAAGCAAAATCAAAAAGCAAAGCAGCCTCGCCGCGCCCAAAGCCTTTTTCGTTACCGGCGCGTGCGCAGCTCGCGCAATTTTGCTAAGATAGCTATAATAGCTAATGAAGCTAATCACCGGCGGCTGCAAGCAAAAAAAGCCCCGGAGGCGTGTGCCTTCGGGGCTGAGAGG
>CAJTWH010000013.1 GCA_910579995.1 uncultured Muribaculaceae bacterium
AACGCACCTCCCTCATAACCAAAATTCAAGTATATTGTGAGTCTAACAAAACGTTATCTATTAGATGTTGACACTGCAAAGTTATTATTTATTTTTGAAATATTATTCTGAAAATATTTTAATAAGGCTTAATAAAATATAATATTGTCAAAACTTTTTGATATCGAGCACTTTGCAAACGATATTAATCCGGCTTGTCGTATACCGTCAAATATACCAAAATGGCCAATTTTTACCTACCAATAACACAATTTAACGACAAATTCGACCATTACTCCAATATACTGTCGAAAAAAGCCACTTTAGCAAATGTATTTTTTCGTAACTTTGCAAGCGGAAAAATATGTTGTAAAACATGTTTTTGACACATTATCGCACAGTGACAATAATGACATTCTAACAATATGAAAAAACAAGCGTTAACACTCGCAGTGGCTGCCCTTACCGTAGGTGGCCTCTTGAGCTCGTGTGGCAAACAGCAGCAGGCTCCTCAGGCAGGTGCTCCCCAGATTGCCGTTCTCACAGTTGAGCCCTCCTCAGCAGCGTATCAAAACTCTTATCCCGCCACCATCAAGGGCAAGACCGACATCGACGTTCGCCCTCAGGTGACCGGTTTCATCACAAAAGTACACGTAGATGAAGGCCAGCACGTGCGCCGCGGCCAAGTGCTTTTCACTCTCGACCAAGTGCAGTTCCAAGCTGCCGTTGATCAGGCTCAGGCAAACGTAAACTCTGCCAAGAGCGCAGTGAGCAACGCTGAAATCACCGAGCAGAACAAGCGCATGCTCCTTGACAAGAACATCATCAGCGAAACCGAATGGCAGCTTGCCGCCAACCAGCTCGCTCAGTCGAAAGCAGCTCTTGCACAGGCTAACGCAGCCCTCGTGAATGCCCGCAAGAACCTTGCCTATACAACAGTAGAGGCTCCCAGCGACGGCGTCGTAGGCACAATACCCTTCCGCGAAGGCTCGCTCGCCTCTCCCTCGACTCCCCTTACCACCATCAGCGACAACTCTGAGGTATACGCTTACTTCTCACTCTCTGAGAAAGACCTTCTTTCGCTCACCGACGGCGGTAAGTCAAGCGTCGACGCAGGCGTGAAATCACTTCCTAAAGTGAAGCTCCAGCTCGCCGACGGCTCAATGTATCCCCTCGAGGGCACAGTTGTGACTGTATCGGGCGTTATCGACAACTCTACCGGTGCTGCTTCATCGCGCGCACTCTTCGACAACCCCAACGGTATGCTCCGCAGCGGCAACACAGGCCAGATCATCGTGCCGCGCAACAGCGAGAACGTGCTCGTAATCCCCCAGAAGGCTACCTACGAGGTGCAGGATCTCCGCTACGTCTACACTGTCAACGACAGCAACATCACCGTGCCGACACAGATTACCGTGCAGCCCTATAACGACGGCCAGACTTTCGTGGTGACCTCAGGTCTCAACCCCGGCGACCGTATCGTTACCGAAGGCGTAGGTACTGCAGTGCGTGCAAACATGCCCATTACTCCCAAAAACTAATCTTACATCACCTTCCAATCAGGTATTGTAATTTCTTGCAAGACAAACAAATATGAAACTCGATAGATTTATCAACCGCCCGGTGCTGTCGACGGTAATCTCGATTTTTATCGTCCTGCTGGGTCTGATCGGCTTGGCCTCGCTCCCGATCACCCAGTACCCCGACATCGCTCCTCCTACAATCTCGGTGACCACGACGTATACCGGTGCGAACGCCCAGGCTGTGCTCAACTCTGTGATCGCACCTCTTGAGGAGTCGATCAACGGCGCCGAGGGCATGACATATATGGAGTCGACCGCCACCAACACCGGCTCGGCTACCATCAACGTTTACTTCGAGCAGGGCTTCGACCCCAACATGGCCGCCGTCGACGTGCAGAACCGCGTGTCGGCAGCCGCCAACCTCCTCCCTTCCGAGGTTAACCAAGTAGGTGTGCAGACAAAGAAACGCCAGACATCAATGCTTGTCGGCGTGGCTCTTGTAGATACCACCGCAACCGCCGAGTACTCAGCCGAGTTCCTCGACAACTACATGAAAATCAACGTAGTGCCTGAGCTTCAGCGCGTATCGGGCGTAGGCGACGTGATGTCGTTCGGCGCCGACTACTCAATGCGTATATGGCTCAAGCCCGAAATCATGGCCCAGTATCACCTTATGCCCTCCGACATCTCGGCAGCTCTTGCCGAGCAGAACGTCGAGGCCGCTCCGGGTGCTTTCGGCGAGCAGGGCAACCAGTCGTTCCAATACATCATGCGCTACCGCGGCCGCCTCACCAAGCCTGAGGAATTCGGCGACATCGTGGTGCGCACCGGTGCTAACGGCGAGGTGCTCTACCTCAAAGATGTGGCAGAGATTGAGCTCGGACGTGTGACCTACGGCTTCGCCAATAAATACAACGGTATGCTCGCCTCGATGGCGATGGTGTTCCAGACTCCGGGCTCCAACGCCACCAAGATTATCAACGACTGTCTCGCACTGGTTGACCGCCTCGCGCTCGACCTTCCCCAAGGTCTGGCTTTCGAGATTCCTATGAATAACAACGACTTCCTCTATGCGTCGATCAACACCGTTATCCATACTCTCATCGAGGCCTTTATCCTTGTGTTCTTCGTAGTGTATGTGTTCCTTCAGGACATGCGCTCGACCCTCATCCCGGCCATAGCCATCCCTGTGGCCCTTATCGGTACGTTCTTCGTGCTCAACCTCATCGGCTTCTCTATCAACCTTATCACCCTTTCGGCACTCGTGCTTGCGATCGCGATTGTGGTCGACGACGCCATTGTGGTCGTCGAGGCCGTCCACGCCAAGCTCGACCAAGGTTATACATCGTCGCGCCGCGCCTCTATTGACGCCATGAGCGAGATTGCCGGTGCTCTTATCTCGATTACCTTGGTAATGATGCTCGTGTTTATCCCCGTGTCGTTCATGCCGGGTACCTCGGGTGTGTTCTACCGTCAGTTCGGTCTTACCATGGCCATCGCCATCGGCTTCTCGGCTGTCAACGCCTTGACCCTGTCGCCGGCTCTCTGCGCCCTCTTCCTCAAGCCCAAGCATGTTGAAGGTCAGGCCGACCCGAGCCTCAAAGAGCGCATGGGCGACGCCTATCGTGCTGCCGGTGAGGCTGTCAAGACTCGCTATAAACGCACTTTTGCCCTCGACATCCATCCTCTTATCACTTTTGTGCTTCTCGTGGCCACCATCACCTTCATGGTGCTCGGCTGGTACACCTTCACCAACGTGGCTCTGAGCTGCATTGCATGGGCTGTGGCCATCGTGGCTGTGCTGGGACTCTTCGGCAAGCGCTTCCACCGCTCGTTCGAGAAGAATTTCGACAAACTGCTCAACTCTTATAAGAAAGGTGCCGCATGGTTCTCAAGCCATAAGATAACTTCGTTCTCTCTCGTGGTAGTATCCATCGCAGTGCTCGTATGGCTCATGTCGATCACTCCTACCGCCCTTGTGCCCAACGAGGATACGGGTGTGATTTTCGCCATGGTGGATATGCCCGCCGGAACATCGCAGGAACGCACCGGCGAAGTGCTCGACCAAGTCGACAGTATCTGCGCCCTCATACCGGGTATACGCGTGCGCCAGATGATCAACGGCTACAGCTTCATCGCAGGCCAAGGCCCGACATACGGTGCGTTCATCATCAAGCTTAAAGACTGGAGCGAGCGCAGCAGCGACGAGTCGGCCGAGAAGATCATTCAGCAGATGTATGCCATGGTAGGCCAGTCGGTGCGCGACGGCCGCGTGATGATTTTCGCGCCGCCTATGATCACCGGTTATTCTACCACCAACGGTTTTGAGATGAAGATGCAGGACCGTACAGGCGGCGACATCAACCAGTTCTTCGGCGTAGTGCAGGGCTTCCTCGCACAGCTCAACCAGCAGCCCGAGATTCAGGCAGCCTACACAACCTTCAACCCCACCTTCCCGCAGTATATGATCGATATCGATGCCGCCAAGGCCAAGACCGCCGGCATCAGCCCCTCGACCATCCTCTCTACCCTGCAGGGTTACTATGGCGGTATGTATGTGTCGAACTTCAACCGTTTCGGCAAAATCTACCGTGTGATGATGCAGGCTCCGCCGGAGTCTCGTATCAACACCGAGACCCTCAACAGCGTCAAGGTGCGCAACGGCAACGAGATGGCGCCCATCTCTAACTTCGTGAAGCTCACCCGCGTTTACGGTCCTGACCTTATGAACCGCTTCAACATGTTTACCTCGATTTCTGTCACCGGTACTCCCAACCCCGGCTACTCGTCGGGTGAGGCTATCGCGGCCATCGAGCGTGTTGCAGCCGAGACACTTCCGCAGGGCTACGGCTTCGAATATGCCGGTATGACCCGTGAGGAAGGCAGCGGCACAGGCAATGCCACCGCAATGATTTTCGGTCTTTGCTTGCTCTTCGTCTACCTCCTCCTTTCGGCTCAGTACGAAAGCTACCTGCTTCCATTCGCCGTTATTCTTTCGATTCCCTTCGGTCTGGCCGGCTCGTTTATCTTCGCCCAGATGTTCGGCATATCAAACAACATCTACCTCCAGATTGCCTTGATCATGCTTATCGGTCTGTTGGCCAAGAACGCCATCCTTATCGTAGAGTTCGCTCTCGAACGCCGCATGACCGGTATGAGCGTATTCAACGCCGCCATCGCCGGTGCCGGTGCCCGTCTGCGTCCTATCCTCATGACATCGTTGGCAATGGTTATCGGCCTTCTGCCTATGATGTTTGCCCACGGTGTAGGCGCCAACGGTAACCGCGCCCTCGGTGCAGGTTCGGTAGGCGGTATGCTCATCGGCATGATTTGCCAGATTTTCATCGTGCCCGCGCTCTTCTGCGTATTCCAGCTCATTCAGGAGAAATTCCGCCCCATCCAGTGGCAGAATGAGGAGAAAGGCGGCACTATCGAAAGCGAAATCGAACAATACGCCCAATAAACAGATTCAGTCACCGGCCTACTACTCGGCCGGTGACATAATCAACTAACAAGCAGATAATGAAACTACACAATATTGTGCGCCTCGCAGTGGTGGCATTGGCCCTCGCCACTATGTCGAGCTGTCACATTTACAAAAAATATGAGACGCCCACCGACACGGCTCTCACCAAAGCGTATGTAGAGGCTCGCGAGCAGCAGACCGACAGCGCTGCCTTCGGCAACCTGCTGTGGGAGGACGTCTTCACCGACCCTCAGTTGGTGACTCTTATCAATCAGGCTCTTGCCAACAACACCAATCTGCGCAACGCCCAGCTCAATGTAGAGGTGGCTCACGCTCAGCTCAAGGGTGCCCGTCTGGCATATCTGCCCTCACTTGCCCTTGCCCCCAACGGTGCAGGTGCTTCTTACGCCGGCAGCGACCTCAGCTGGACCTACAGCATTCCCGCTCAGCTAAGCTGGGAAATCGATATCTTCGGCAAGCTGCTCAACAGCAAGCGCGGCGCTCAGGCTGCTTTCGCAAAATCTGAGGCTTACGCCCAGGCCGTGCGAAGCCAGATCATCTCGGCCGTGGCAACGACCTACTATTCTATCGCCGCTGTGCGCAATCAGCTCAACCTCTCGCGCAATACCGCCGTGCTCTGGAAAGAGACCGTGCAGACAATGCGCGACTTGAAAGAAGGCGGCCGCGGCGTGACTGAAGCTGCCGTAGTACAATCCAACGCAAACTACTATAGCATTCTGGCCTCTATCACCGACCTTGAAGTGTCGCTCGACCAGCTCAACAACACCATGAGCCTGCTGCTCAACACCTTGCCGCAGGAATGGGCTGTGACAGACAAGGTAAACCTCGACGTGCCCCAGATTCTCCGTGCCGGCGTGCCCATGGCTGAGCTTGCAGCACGTCCTGATGTACTTGCAGCCGAGCAAGACCTCGCTGCTGCGTACTATGCCACCAACAGCGCACGTGCGGCCTTCTATCCCGGCCTGACAATATCTGTCAACGGCGGTTTCACCAATCTCCTTGGCTCGTTTATCAAGAATCCCGGTGACTGGTTCTATCAACTCGCCGGCTCGCTTGTGGCTCCCCTCTTCTCGCGTGGCCAGAACATCGCACGCCTCGAAGCAAGCAAAGCCCAGCAGAAACAGGCTCTCAACAACTTCGAATACGCGCTCCTGAGCGCTGCTTCCGAGGTCAGCGACGCTCTCACGGTATATGAGAAGAGTCAGGAAAAATCAGCCCTTCTCAAAGAGCAGGTTGCAAACCTCGAGAAATCGGTTGAGTACACCAACGACCTCATGCTCTACTCTACCGGCACAACAAGCTATCTCGAAGTGCTCACCGCCCAGCAGGGTCTTCTCTCGGCACAGATCAGCCAGATCAACACCGAGCTCGCCCGCGCCCGCTCGGTAATCAACCTTTACCAAGCACTCGGCGGCGGCCGCTGATACTCTTGCCCCCAATAATAACAGCCGGTCAGAGCCAAAGCTCTGACCGGCTGTTATTTTGAGGGCAAGGAGGGAAAAGGCAAAAAAGGATAAAGGCAAGAAAATGGCTGCGGGGAGAATTTCGTTAATGACGCGAGCTCAGCTCGCGTGTTCCATGTGCGGCGGAGCGACGGACGCGAGCTCCGCTCGCGTCATTAACGAAAGCGCCTATCCTCTTGCCTCCTTTGCCTTTCTTGCCTCCTTTGCCTTTCTTGCCTCCTTTGCCTTCAAAAATCACCCTTGGCCCTGCGATTCAGGCACGCCTGTGGGCGGAGCGATATTCAGAGCTCTTGTATATGTAGCTGCCGGCGTTGTGAGGCGCAGTGTCCCGGGCAGGATGTCGAGGCGGCAGCCGCGTAGAGAAGCGCCGCTGCGGCTATCGATAATGGCTTTCTCAATATCAAGAGGGAGGCGGAGGATGGCGCGCACACGGCCGTTCTGGTCACACACCTGTATGCCGGCGTCAGTGGCTACCCAGAGGTAGCCGTCGCTGTCATAAGCCATGCCGCCGATTGTGAGGGTGCGGTTTTCCATCCCATGAAGCCAATAGAAAGGCTGCCCGGCATAGCGGCTGCCATCGGCGCCTATAAGATATTGCCAAAGATAATTCGAGCCATCCACCGGCTCGGCAATCAGCTTTCCGCCGGGATAGGTCGCAGAGGTCTGAGGCTCAAAGACGTCGGAAGAAGCCTCGCGACGCCATTCGCCTGAGCCGTCGAGATACGGCGCGAGAGTCGCATTCGCTGTCGGCTGAGAACTTCCGTCGCACCACAGCCATTTCATCGCCTCGGGGAAGATGAGCGATGTGCGAGCCACGCTATGGCCGCCCTCGGCCCAATCGAAAGCACAGTCATATCCGGCAAACTCCAGAGCCGACGCAAGGAGGCGGTTGGCCTCATACCAACTGCCGAAAAGCGGATTCCATGTGTCGGAATAACCGTCCTGCAAGAAAACCTTTATCGGCCTCGGCTCGGCCTTGCGCACCCACGCCTGAAGCTCATCAGCGCCACGCATGGGCACGAAAGTACCACAGCCGCTATAAACCCTTCCGAACAGGTCGGGGCGCTGCCACGCGGCGTTAAAAGCGGCAATTCCGCCACTGCTGAGACCGAAGATCATGGCGTTTTCAGGGCCGGGCAGGATATTGAGCCCCTGCAGCGCAGCCGGCAGCAATTCAGTCTCAAGGAAACGGGCGAAGCGGCCGTCGGGAGCGTCGAACTCATTGCTGCGGTTATAGCGGACCACCTCGCCGGAATCGTCATAGACAAGTCCCGGCTGCAGGAATACGCCCACGAGCGGCGGTATATCTCCCGTAGCGACGAGGCTGTCGATACGCTCGGGAGCACCGCAGAGGATACCGTCGAGCCCCACATAGAGGCCGGCGCCGCGAGAAGCGTCGTAACCCTCCGGAACGGTGACGACATAGCTGTGCACGGTAGACGGATAATATTTCGAATCTTCGAGCTTACCCTCATGCCGGGTAAACCCCGCGGCCGACAAAGCCGCCAATAACATAAAAACAGATATACAGCGCATTTTTCAGAATTTCACCTCGAAGTCTTGGCGGGGGAGGTGGGGGTGGGCGGTGGAGATGGCGAGGGTGGCGTTGGCGAAGGTCATGCCGGCGGGCATGGCGGCTTTATATGCCGGCCATGTGGAGGATTGGTGATAATTGAGTACTATGACATGTTTGCCGGCATGGGGCGTGAGGTCGAAGCCGGGCTTGGCTGCGGCGTCGACGATTATGAGGTCGGCGTCGGCCGCAGCGCTAATGCGCGCCTTGGGCACGGCCTCGGCGACAGCCGCGCGATATCGGTCGGCGCCGACAAGAGCAACCGCGGAGGGGCGCAGGGCGAGGGCGACACGGAATATCACGCGGCTGTCGTCGTCGCCGCGCAGGCGTTGGTAGGCATAGTAGCCGTAGGGTTGCCTGAGCACTTCAGTTACGAAGTGAAAGGCAAAGGGCGAATGTATGCCGAAACCGCGCCCGTGACGCCAACGCACGAACGCGGTTTTCAGTTTCAGAACAAGCGACATCGGCGTGCTTCTACGAAAAGTCCGGCAAGGATGAGCATGTAGATGAGCGTGACGCAGGCATAGGCTATGGCCGAGGATGTATGTATCGACGCAGGCTCGAACGTCATCGTCACGGTGTGGCTGCCGGCAGGGAGCGGTATGGCGCGCAAGAGATAGTTGACACGTGCCACGGGCACTTCCTCGCCGTCGACATCGGCATGCCATCCCCACGGGAAGTACACCTCAGAGAATACCCCGACACCTCCGCGGGCCGTTGAGGCATGGTAGGTGAGCGTGTTGGGGCTATAGTGGGTGAGATATATCGTATCGCCGGGAGCGAGGCTCTGGGCTTCGGGGAGGACGGCGCTGAAGCGGCGGTCGGCCACGGCCTGACGGCGCAGGTCGAGCACACCGGCGTCGAGGGCGGCCATCTCGGCGTCGGCATTGTCTACGAAGCGTATGTCGTCGACGAGCCAAGCGTTGCCGAAGGCATTGTCGTTGAGTATGAGCTGATTGTTGCCGTCAATCACATATCGAGCATTGAGCATGTCGGCCACCTGATATCCGGCCTTGAGCTGCGGGCCAACGTCGCCATAGCGCGGGTCGTCGAGTATGCTGTCGCCCTCATACCACTCATGTGCGCTTACAATGGGGGCAAGGCGGCGCTGTATGATATCCTCGTAGCGGTTGAGCTTGGCGGCATGGTATCCGCCGAGAGTCTTGTGGAAATAAGAGCGGTCGGCGCTGTAGAAGCCCGGAATGTCGAGCACACGGTAGTGCTGAGTGGTGTCGGCGAGGATACGCGAGTCGATGGCGTCGGGGGTGAAGACAATATGGCCGCCGGGACTGTCGGCCGGGCCGAATGAGCTGTGGCTCACATAGCGCTTGTCTACGCCATAGAGGTCGCACAATATCAGCACACCCACAAAACCCACGGCGTAGGCAGCCTTGAGCGATCCTCTCGCAAAGAGCAGCAAGGCGGCAGCCGCGGCGAGGAGGAACATGAGCGAGCGCAAGGCGTCGGACTGCACCATGCCTTTGCGGAGAGCCGAGATGGCCTCGCTGTTGGCAGGGTTAGAGAGCGAATACATGTAGATATACTGCGATATCTGGTTTTCGTCGGCACCCTGCTGGCGTCCCAACTGATAGAGTTGCTGCTGCAGGTGCTCAGAGGTTGCGCGGTCGCTGTCGGTGATTGTATCGCCGAACGCTCCCGGAGCCATAAGGGCGAGAAGACATATCAGTGCGGGGAAACCGAGACCTACGCTTATACCGGTCTTATATTCGTGCCAAGCGCCGCGGCCTGCGCTAACAATGCGCTCGAGGGCGAGCAAGGCAAGCAGTGGCATGGTAAACTCGGCTATGACGAGTATACTCTCTACGGCGCGGAACTTATTGTAGAGGGGGAAGTTATAGATCATGAAGTCGGTGATACCCTCGGCATTGCGCCCCAAGGCGAGCACTACAGAGAGAATCGTTGCCGCCACCATGGCCCATTTGAGCGGTCCGCGGACAATGAAGCAGCCGGCGAGGAAGAGGGCGAAGATAATGACGCCGGGATATACCGGGCCGTTTGTGCCCTCGGAGTCGTTGAAATACTGGCTCATATACTCCAGCAAGGGAGCGTTGCGGGTATATTCGGCGGCGTCTTTGAGCTGCGCGAGGCTCAGAGGCACCATGTTGCCGCCTTCGGGGCGGGCCGAGGCGCCGCCCTTGATGTTGGGCACAAGGAGACTGAACATCTCGCTGCGGCCATAGCTCCAGCCCACAATCTGCTCCTTGGGCATGCCGCCGGTGGGACGCTCGGCAGCCGCCGGGGCGTCGGAGGCATTAAGCGGGGTAAGCTCTGACTGTGAGCGCTTTGTCTCCTTGGAGTATTCGTAGGTATTATAGAGCGACGGAGCGTTGGCGCCGATTGCAAGGCCACCGGCTACAAGCACGAGTACACTGGCAACGAGCCAGTTGCGCACGGCATGGCGGCGGATAGCGTCGATCAGATAGCATATCGCCAGTATAGCCATCACGAGGCCGAAATAATAGGTCATCTGCGGATGGTTGGCGTTGAGCTGAAGCATGGCGAAGAGTGCCAGCATGGCCGTTCCGCCGACGCGGTGGCCGCGGTAGATGAGCATGAAACCGGCAATCGTGGGCGGCACGTATGTGAGGGCGAGGAATTTCCAGATATGGCCGGCACCGATGATGATGATGAAATACGATGACAAGCCCCACGCCACAGCTCCGATAAGGGCATAATACCACCTCATCTTGAGCGAGAAGAGCAGGATAAGGAAGCCGAACATCATCATGAACAGCAGATTGGAGGGAGCCGGCAGGCCGAGACCATAGACGGTGTTGAGCCATGTGAAAAGGCTGTTCGACGGATATGAGGGCGAAATCTGGAAGGTGGGCATACCGCCGAAGAGCGAGTTTGTCCACAATGCTTTCTCGCCTGTGGCGGCTTCGTAGGCAGCACCTTCCTGACCGTTTGCGGCACCCTGCTGCATATCGGGTTGGCGAAGGCTGTTACCCTCGAAATTATCGGGATAGAAAAACGCAAGCGAGATCACTGCCAGTATCACTACCGACAGCGCGAAGCCCCATACCTGCGGTTTGCGGATGATATCTTTTAATTTCTGCATATTTTGGGTTGGTGGGTTGTGGTGGGTGGGGTGTGGGGTTTGGTGGGTGGTTGGTGGGGTTGGTGGGCTGCGACACGCGAGTTGCTCTCGCGGCAGCAACGAAACTTGCCATGTAGCAGTAATTCGCTGCCCACAGCCTACCAACCACTAACCACCAACCATAAATTTACTTGCCGTTTACAGTATCGTATATCGCGCCGGGGATATCGATGTTGTTGTTGAATCCTTTGAATTTCTCAGCACCTACACCTACGGCGAATACAGGCACAGGATTGCCGGAATGGCCGGTGGTGGTAAACGCGAGGCCCACGGCATTGTTGAAGATACCGAACACCTTCACGGCGAAGGCATTGAAGTCGGCATAGAGGGTATGCTGCTCGGCGGCTTGGCTGCGTTTCTCGAAGATGTCGTCAAACATAGCCTTGAGCTCGGCCTCCTGCTCATCGCTCACTTTCACATGCGTGAAGAATCCGAGATTCTCGGCAAGATAGTCGTGCATGTCCTGCCAAGTGTAGACCATACGGCTGTTGAGCATTGACTTGCAATAGTCGCTGAAAGCCTCTTTCGACACTCGCTGATAGTCAACATTGCCCAAACCGCCGTCTTTCACCAGCGACATGCCGCCGGTGTCGTGGTCGGCGGTGACGATGATGAGAGTCTCATCGGGGTGCTTCTGATAGAAATCGAAAGCAATGCCGAGGGCTTGGTCGAAGTTGAGCACTTCCTTGAGGGCCGCGCCGCCATCGTTGGCATGGAGGGCATGGTCGATGTTGCCGCCCTCCACCATCATGAAGAACTTGCCGGGGCTCTTCTTCTCGAGGTGGTCGAGGCAGGTCTGCGCTATCAGGGGCAGGTTGAGCACTCCGGAGATGGAGTCGATGGTATAGCCGATATTATAGTTGGGAGTACCCTGCGGGTTGAGCAGCAGCACCTTGTCGCTGTTGATATCCTTGATTTCCTTAGGGCCGTTGATAATCTGCACCTTGTTGTCGGCGAAATGTTTGAGCAGGTCGGTGTCTTTGCCGTCTTTCTGAAGACCGCGCAGACCGGCGCCGGCAACAAATTCATAATCGGCACCGGCCATCTGCACGCCGATTTCGTAGAGCATTTTGCGCGTGGGCACATGAGCATAGAAAGCACCGGGGGTGGCGTCGTCGGGAGCGACAGAGGTGGTAATGCCTATGCCGTAGCCCATAGCCTGCAGCTTCTTGGCCACAGAAGTGACATCGGTGGTGTCAGGAGCCATGCCGAGCATGCCGTTCTTGGTTTTGGTGCCGGTGGAAAGGGCTGTGCCTGCGGCGGCGCTGTCGGTGATTGTCGACGAGGCCGAATAGGTCATACACCAACCGACAACGGGCATTTGCATCATGTTGAGCGGCTTGTCGCTGTTGAGAATCACGCGGTTGTAGGTCTCGGCGGCGAGCACCGGGCCCATGCCCATGCCATCGCCGATGTAGTAGAAGATATACTTTGGAGTCTGCGCACCGGCCACGAAAGCGGCGGCAAGAGCGATAGTTGCTGCTAATTTGCGGAGTTTCATAATATTATCGGGTGTTTATTATTTCTATGATGTTGTCTACGATCCGGCGGTCGTTTGCGAGACGCGGCACTTTGCGCTGTCCGCCGAGCCGCCCCGTGGAGGCAAGCCAGCGGGCGAAAGTACCCTTTGGCGCTTCGGTTAGTTCGAGGCGTGCGAGGAAGATGTCTTGGCTGCGCTTGGCCTGATAGTCGGAGTTGACTTTCTGCAGCTCGGCGTCGAGAATGTCGGCAAAAGCCTCATTTCCGCAAGCCGGAGCCTTGGCCCATTCGATGATCCACTGATGATGACCCTTTGTGCGGCACGAGGTATAGACGGGAGCGGCTGTATAGTCGGCCACGCGGGCACCGGTGGAGGCACATGCTGCGGCGATGGCGGCGTCGGCATTCCACACCATCAGCTCCTCGCCGAAAGCGTTGATAAAGCTGTTTGTACGTCCGGCAATGCTGATTCTCAGCGGCTCGACACTCTCTATCCGCACGGTATCGCCGGGCAGGTAGCGCCACAGGCCATTGCACGATGTTATCACGAGGGCGTAGGTCTTGCCCTGCTCTACGCGCCATGCCGGCACCGGGTCGCCGCCATCGAGCGGGCGGAATTCGAAGAATATGCCGTGGTTGAGCATAAGGAGCATACCGGCCGAGGCGTCGCGGGTGTCCTGTGCGGCGAAGAAGCCCTCAGAGGCATTGTAGTTCTCGATATAGCGCATGCGCGAGGTGTCGGTGATGGCATGATATTGCTCGCGGTAGGGGCCGAAAGCTATGCCGCCATGGAAAAACACCTCCAGCCCGGGCCATACGTCGTGGATAGTCGTGGCGCCGGCCTCGGATATGACACTGCGCAATACTGTGAGAAACCATGACGGCACTCCCGAGATATTGGTGATATTCTCATGAAGCGAGGCCTTGACAAGAGCCGGTAGTTTCTCCGACCAGTCGCTGAGAAGCGCGGTGTGCTTGTCGGGCACGCGGAAATAGTTGGCCAGCGGGTTGATGGCGTCGATAAGGTTGGCCGACAGATCGCCTACGGTCACTCCTGCCGGCACTTGGGCGAGCTCGTTGGCAAAACTGCCGCCGAGGATGAATCCCTTGCCTGAGAAAAGCCTGCTGTCGGGGTAGAGGTCGAGATACGACGCCACAGCCTCGGCGGCACCGGCATAATGGTTGAGGCGAAGGGCGGCAGCCGTGACGGGCACATATTTGCTCTTGCCGCCGGACGTTCCCGACGACTGGGCGAAGCGGCGGCATACACCCGGCCAAAGAATATCGCGGCCACCGGCTACCATGCGCTCGGCATCCGGGCGGATATCCTCATAGTCGATTATTGGCACACGGCGCGCAAAATCCTCATAGCCCTGCATATAGGCAAAGCCATAGCGACTGCCCCACTGCGTCTTGGCCCCTTGGCTCAGCAGACCCGCGAGCACACGGCGCTGCACAGCCTCTATGCCCTCAGGCGTACACCAGCGGCGACGCCCGGCAATCAGGCGCCTGAAATAGATTCGTGCGGCAGGGGTGAAATTAATCTGCATTATTCCTCGCTGTTGATGGCTTCGAGCACCTTGGCAAGCTCAGCTTCGGTGCGGGTGAGTTTACTCCGGCAATGCTGCAGCAGCTCGGCCGCGCGACGGGTGCGCTCGGCAAGTGTGTCGACATCACATTGTTCGGAGCGCAAGCTCGCTAATATGCGCTCAAGTTCGCCAAGAGCCTCGGTATATGTCAGTTCCATTTTTTCAGTCGTTTTTGCAGGGTTACTCATGGTTGGATTGTCGTGAGTAGGCAGTGAGTGTTAGATTACTGACTCGCTGCCCACAACCCACCGACCACCAACCATAGACTTATAGCTTTGCAATTTGCAAAATTAACAATTTATGGGCAAGTAATTTTTGGTAATTAGTTAAAAATAGTTTAACTTTGTCGCATTATGGAATCGACAAGCATAGAATTGCGTCCGGCGCCACGGCTCGCCATCGTCATACCATGCTATAATGAGGAGGAAGCCCTCCCCATCACTCTGCCACAACTGCTCAAGCTGCTCGACGAAATGGTCGGGGTAAAGCTCATCGCGCCCGACAGCTACATACTTTTCAGCAACGACGGCAGCCGCGACCGCACATGGCAGCTGCTGCGCGACTTCCATGCCCGCGACAGCCGCGTACACGCCATCTCGCTGGCCCACAACCGCGGACATCAATACGCACTCCTCGCCGGCCTGATGGAGGCTATGGGGCAATGCGACGCCGCCGTGAGTATCGACGCCGACCTGCAGGACGACCCCAACGCCATAAAAGGCATGGTTGAGCTCTACCGGGCAGGCAGCGACATCGTCTACGGCGTGCGCTCAAGCCGCAAGACCGATACATTCTTCAAGCGCACCACAGCCCATGCCTTCTATAAATTCCAGCAGCTCATGGGCCTTGAGACCGTCTACGACCATGCCGACTACCGCCTGATGAGCAACTTCGCCCTCGAGCTCCTGAGCCAATACCACGAGAGCAACATCTTCCTGCGCGGCATAGTGCCCCAGATAGGCCTCTCCACATCAGTGATCACCTACGAGCGAGCCTCGCGCGTGGCCGGAGAATCAAAATACCCCCTGAGCAAAATGCTCGCCCTGTCGATCGACGGCATAACATCATTCTCGGCCAAACCCATGCGCTGGATATTCTTCACCGGCCTTATCACATTCGTGCTCACCCTGATAGTGGCCGTATACGTATTGATATCACATTTCTACTCGCCCTACAACAATCCCGGCTGGGCTTCCACAATGCTCTCTATTTGGGGTTTGGGCAGCCTCATACTCATCTCAATCGGTATCACGGGCGAATATATAGGTAAAATCTTCGTCGAGGTCAAAGCACGGCCCCGATATGCTGTAAAAGAACGTATATGAACGACTTCCAATGGGCTGAGGAAATGAACTGCGCCGTCACCGTCTGCGACTGCGACGGCGTGATCCTCTATCAGAACGCCCCCGCACGCGAAATCTACAAAAGTCACGGCGACCTCATCGGCACCAACCTAATGCCCTGCCACAACGCCAACTCGCAGGCCATAATCCGCCACATGCTCGCCACCGGCGAGAGCAACGCCTACACCATCGAGAAAAACGGCGTACACAAGATGATCTACCAGACCCCGTGGCGCCGCGACGGCCAGATTGCCGGCCTCGTAGAAATATCAATGATAATCCCCGCCACCCTCCCCCACCACATCCGCAAATAAAAACAAACTTTCAGGGTGGGTGATTGTTTTGTATGTTACGGCCGGTGCGAGAAGGTGCCGGCGGGTGTTTTATTTTTTGTGGGTTAAGTTTTTTTAATTAAATTTGCGTTTGCAACTAAATATCAGACTTATGAAAAAATTCATCAACGAATTCAAAGAGTTTGCAATGAAGGGCAATGTGGTCGATATGGCAGTAGGTGTAATCATCGGCGCTGCTTTCGGCAAGATTGTCACTTCTCTGGTCAACGATATCATCATGCCGGCCATCGGTGTGCTCACCGGCGGCGTCAACTTCACCGACTATAGGTGGGTGATTCAGCAGGGCGTGAAAAACGGCGAGGAAATCGTCACTCCCGAGGTTGCCATCACATGGGGCAATTTTGTGCAGACTGTCTTCGACTTCCTTATCATAGCTTTCTGTATCTTCGTGGCCATCAAGTTTGTCAATAAGCTCAAACGCGAGCCCGAAGCCGCTCCGGCCGAGCCTGTAGCCACCGAGCAGGAACAGAAGGAAGAGGTTAAGCTTCTTGAAGAAATCCGCGATCTTTTGAGCAAGAAGTAATGTCGCGTCGCCGGCCTTTGTTTCTCATCGGCTTCATGGCCTCGGGCAAGACAACGCTTGGGCGAGCCTTGGCGGAGCGTCTGCCCGGGAGCCGCTTTATCGACCTTGATGAAGCCATCGAGAAGCGCGAGGGAGCCTCGGTAGCCGAAATCTTCAGGCGCCATGGCGAGGCATATTTCAGAGCCTGCGAGGCCGAGGTGCTCAGAGAAGCCGCACAAGAGGGCGCAATCGTGGCCTGCGGTGGCGGCACTCCATGCCAGAGCGCCAACATGGACTTCATGCTCGCGCAGGGCACTGTGGTATGGCTCGTTGCCGACGACGATGTCACAGAGCGGCGTCTGCGGCTTGCGCGCGGACAGCGCCCCTTGGTAGACGCCCTCCTTGACGACCCCGACGCCCTCCGCCGACATATCGCCGACCTCACATCGCGGCGCCGCCCGGCATATAGCCGCGCCCACTTCACATTCGACTCCAACGAGCTCGAAGACGAGGCTCAGATCGAAGCCTCATGCCGCCGCTTTCTCATATCCGTAAAGTTTTAATGTGAGTGGTTGGTAGTTGATAGTTTGTAGTTGGTGGTTTGTGGGCAGCAGATTACTGACTGCAACCCACCAAAGCTAACTCGCTGCCCACAACCCACACACCACCAACCACCAACCACAACCCACCAACCACAACCCCCACACCACCAACCCACAAAATGGACTCGCCCATACCATTAGAAGAAGTACTGAAAGCTACCAACGTGAGCCGTCAGGCAGTGATAGGCTTGCCGGCCTCGCGCGGCATGCTTGACCATCGTTTTCCACTCACTCCCGAGGGAGCAGGCATGCTTGTGGCCAGAGGCTTCAGGGTAAAGATGGAGCGCGGCGCCGCAGAGCATATCCACTACAGCGACGACGCCTACGCCCGCTGCGGGGTTGAGATCACCGAGCGTGCCGAGACATTGGCTGCCGACATCATAGTATATCTGCCCGCCCTCGACATCGCCGACGCACGCATGATAAAGCGAGGCTCGCTGCTGCTCACATTCATGCACGCCACCGAAGACGACGCCGATGTGCTGCGCACGCTGCTCAAACGCCATGTGATAGCCCTCGCCCTCGAGCTTCTCACCGACGACGCCGGACGCTATCCCTTTGCCGACATATTGCGCGAAATCGACGGTCGAGCCGCCATAGCCATAGCCTCATCCTTGCTCGCCGACGCCATCCACGGCAAAGGCATACTGCTTGGCGGAGTCGCCGGCGTCGTGCCCTGCGAGGTGATGATAATAGGCGCCGACATGGCAGCTATCGCAGCGGCGCAGACCGCTATCGGCATGGGAGCAATCGTGAAGATTTTCGACAACAACGTATACCGCCTGCGCGACGCCCAACGCATGCTCGGCCCCGGCGCCACAGGCTCGTCGCTCCACCCGAGGGTATTCGAGAGCGCGCTGCGGAGCGCCGACATAGTCATCGCCACCGACGCCGCCGGCCAGGCCGGAATCGTCGACGCGAGCCTCACCGGAGTGATGAAGCGCGGGGTTATATGCTTCGACCTAACCGGCAATCCCGGGTCGGCATTTCCGTCGCTGCAGGTCATAGACCTCGACCTCGCCTCGCCCTCCGATACATCGTCGGGCCCGACGCGCCTCTGCTATGTCAATGCCGGCAATGCCGTGCCGCGAACGGTGGCTATGGCATTGGGCAACACTTTTGTGACCATGCTCGACGACATTCTCGTGTGCGACGGTGTGGCCAACGCGCTCAAAATCAACGCAGGCCTGCGCGCTGCCGCTTTCACATTCCTCGGCAAATGCGTCAACCGCCGTGTGGCCCGACTGTTGGGTATACGTGCGGTGGACATCAACCTTTTCCTGCAGTTTTCATGAGCACAAAACGCAAATTCTATGTAGTTTGGGTAGGTCGTGAGCCGGGTATCTACGACACATGGGCCGACGCTCAGGAGCAGATAAACGGCTTTCCCGGAGCCAAATACAAATCATACGACGATATCGACGAGGCCACGGCTGCCTACCGCGGCGACCCCCGCGAACAGCTTGGCCTCATGCGAGCGTTGCTCGAACGCAAACCCGACTTCAGCGCCAAGCCACCGGTCATTCCCGCCGAGGGCGGCGTGCGCGACTACACAGCCATCCCCGGCATACGGCTCGACGCAATCGCCGTAGACGGCGCATGCTCGGGCAATCCGGGCAAAATGGAATATCGCGCCGTGAGAGTGATCGACGGCGCCGAGGTTTTCCACATCGGCGACAAAACACTCCTGACCGGCACAAACAACATCGCCGAATACCTTGCCATGATACACCTCGCCGCCCTCCTTGCCATGGCCGGCGACTTCACCACACCCATCTACACCGACTCGCGCAATACCCTCGCATGGCTTCGCAAGGGACACTCCAAAACCACCCTGGCACCCTCGCCCAAGACCGCCAAGACACTCGAACTCCTCGCGCGCGCCGACGCTTGGCTGGCAGCCAACGGCCCTATCCGCAACCCCATCCTCAAATGGCCCACCGACCAATGGGGCGAAATCCCCGCCGACTTCGGCCGCAAAGGCTAAGCACGCCATATAAAACGGCGGAGTTCCGATATCAGAACCCCGCCGCTTTTATTCGATTTAAGAAAGGAGAAGTTTTAAGTCAAAATACATAATCCGACTTTTTAATGGTTCTTCTTTCGGAATATCAAATACTTCTCTTTCGCTTTCTTCTGTTTTATATAGAGGTTTAAATCTATTTTTCATATAAAAATGCAGAATAGATTCAGTATTATACGCGTCCACAAGAAGATAACGGCAAATACCCATCCCTTCCTCATCAATACACAAATCCTTAATAGTCTCAATCAACTGCGATCCAACATTAAAACCTTTTCCTTGGTAGGCTTTATTAACACCGAGTCTTCCAATCAGCATGGCCGGATAACTGCGATGGTGCTTCTTATATGGAATCTTGCGTTGCAATGAGTTTCTTGACGAATTATCAAGCGTATAAGACTTTATTCCATCATAGGAGAAAGTGGCTACTGCTATAATTTCCTTGTCATTATCCTTGTTTATCCAGCAATATGCTCTGCACAAAAGCTCTTCTTGATATAAAAAGACTTGACATGCGAAAAAAGAATCTAATTCCTCATCCCCACAACAAAAGGGGTCACAATATTCTGCCACCTCTTTCGTATAAGGTCTGATTATAGACCTTTTGCTTAGCGAAAATTCACTCACGCCTGTCACTGCTTTTTCGGTGGGAAAACTGCTCGCTTACACTCCTCCCACATAGCTCGTATTTCTTTGCGTCTTTCATCAGAGAGTTTAGGAGTCGGAAGCTTACCATTGCGGTCGGCCTCCTCATTAAACCTCTCGGCATCTTCGCCCCATAGTATAGGCGTGGATTTAATTGTCATTGCCATGATTTTTTCTCCTATGCTTATCAGTTTACAAAAGTACAACAATTTTTCGACATAATAAGATTTTAACACTATATATTTTCAATGGATTACGTTTGCCGTATAGCCTTTATACCGGCCTATACGGGTGTCTACTCATCCCTCTCTCCGGGCACACCTCCGCGGAGCTGCGGTGTGCCCGGTTACTGAATTAACCGATGTCCTGCGGACATCTCCCCTGCGGCCTTAGATACTTTCCCTGCGGCAATGCTCAAATAAATTTGGCATTGCGCTCACTTATTCGTATCTTTGCGTCTACATAACTACTATTCACCGAAAGAATGAAACTTTTGAATATCTTGAAAAACGATCAGTGGCTCGCTCCTTACGCTCCCGCTATCGAAGGTCGTCATGAGGATGCCCTGCGTAAACTCAAAGACTTGACTGCCGCCACGGGGTCGCTGAGCGACTTCGCCAACGCTCATAAATATTTCGGCCTCCACCGCCAGAAAGACGGCTCGTGGGTATTCCGCGAATGGGCTCCCAATGCCTCGGCAATCACCCTCATCGGCGATTTCTCGGGTTGGAAAGCCCTGCCTGAATACCGTCTTCGCCGTGCCGGCGGAGGTCTGTCGGGCGTATGGGAGGGCACTTTCGCTGCCGACGCCATCGCCGACGGTCAGCTCTATAAAATGCTCGTAGAGTGGCCCGGCGGAAGCGGCGAACGCATACCGGCCTACGCCACACGCGTACAGCAAGACCCCGACACACATATCTTCTCGGCACAGGTGCATGCACCCAAGCGCGCCTTCGCATGGCACGACAAAGGCTTCGAGCCCGACACCGCTCCCCTGCTCATCTATGAGTGCCACATCGGCATGGCGCAGCAGACCGAGGGCGTCGGCACTTACGAGGAGTTCCGCAAGAATGTGCTTCCCCGCGTGGCCAAAGACGGCTATAATGCCATACAGATCATGGCAATACAGGAGCACCCCTACTATGGCTCGTTCGGCTACCATGTGTCGAGCTTCTTCGCCGCCTCAAGCCGCTTCGGCACTCCCGAAGAACTTAAAAAACTTATCGACGACGCCCACAAGCGCGGTATCGCCGTAATCATGGATATCGTCCACAGCCACGCCGTAAAGAACGAGAACGAAGGCCTCGGCCGCCTTGACGGCACTGTTGACCTCTACTTCCACTCCGACGCCGGCAAGCGCGAGCACCCCGCGTGGGATTCACTATGCTTCGACTACGGCAAAGACGAGGTGATCCATTTCCTCCTCTCCAACTGCAAATACTGGCTTGAGGAATACCACTTTGACGGCTTCCGCTTCGACGGCGTGACGTCAATGCTCTATTACGACCACGGCCTCGGCAAAGCTTTCGGCAGCTATGCCGACTACTACGACGGCGGTCAGGACACCGACGCCATCGTCTACCTCACCCTTGCCAACCTGCTCATACATCAGGTGAAGCCCAAGGCAATAACCATTGCCGAGGAGATGAGCGGCATGCCCGGCCTCGCAATACCTTTCAAAGACGGCGGCATAGGCTTCGACTACCGCATGGCCATGGGTATTCCCGACTATTGGATCAAGACCCTCAAGGAGAAGAAAGACGAAGACTGGCACCCGACATCGATATTCTGGGAGCTCACCAACCGCCGCGCCGACGAGAAGACAATATCTTACGTCGAAAGCCACGACCAAGCCCTCGTAGGCGACAAGACGGTGATTTTCCGCCTCATTGACAGCAAGATGTACTGGCACATGATGGTTGGCGACACCGACGCCGACGTAGCCCGCGGCATGGCTCTCCACAAGATGATACGCCTCGTGACGCTCTCTACCATCAACGGCGGCTATCTCAACTTCATGGGCAACGAATTCGGCCATCCCGAATGGATCGACTTCCCGCGCGAGGGCAACGGCTGGAGCTATAAATATGCACGCCGACAGTGGGATCTTGTCGACCGTCAGGACCTGCAATACCGCTTCCTCAACGCCTTCGACAACGCTATGGTCGAGCTCGTGTCGCACATCCACAACTTCCAGGCCAAGCCCATCCAGAAACTCTGGGAGAAAGACGACGACCAGATACTCGCCTTCATGCGAGGCGAATACGTATTCGTATTCAACTTCAACCCCTTCAAGAGCTTCAACGACTACGGTATCCTTGCCCCTGCCGGCTCGTATACCACCGTCCTGTCGAGCGATAATCCCGACTTCGGCGGCTTCGGCAATGTAGACGAGAGCGTGACTCACTTCACCGTGCCCGACCCGCTCTACGAACCCGCCGGCCTCGGACGCCTCATGCTATATCTGCCGGCCCGCACGGCAATCGTGCTCCGCAAGCGCCGCACCCGCAAGTAAATCTATCAGATGGCATTGGATCAGCAGATTCAATGCCATCACTAAAACATTCCGGGGCGTAAGGGTGTTTGTATTTAAGCATTGTTTCAATCGATCGACATGAAAAAGATATTAATCATACTTGCACTCCTGCCTCTGATTATGATAAGCTGCGGCAAACATGCGGGCATACCCAAGGGCTACGACGCCGAGGAATGCTCGCGTCTGTCGACGCTGATAGAGCGTCATGACTCCATCACCCAGCGCGACTACAGCTGCATGATAGCCCAGAACGAAGCCATTCTCCAATATCTCATCGACCGCACCAAGCAGATAAGCGAGCTGCCCGACTCGTGCCGCTATCCGGCATGGCGCACCCTCACCGCCGAGCCCGAATATCTCGAGCGATTCGGATATATGTTTACCATCGGGTCGGCTCTGTATCAAGCAGATATCAACGGCAAGCTGGATGACGACAACCGCGAGGCATACGCCTCTCTCGACGACTACAACACCAAGCTCGCCGACTATACCGACCGATTCTGAATGAGACAGTTCCTGCACTGCGACGGAGGCTACAAGGAATGTGAGCGATGGGAGAGCGGCTGCTGGGTTAATATGGAGTGCCCCGGCGAGGCAGATATCAACTTTCTTGTCGACGAACTCGGCGTGCCGCGTGCTTTCCTTGACGACCTCACCGATATCGACGAGCGTCCGCGTGTAGACCAAGAGGGGATGTGGAAACTCACCATACTGCGCATACCCGTGCCACAGGACGACGACACCGCCCCCTACGCCACCGTGCCATTGGGCATATTCACAAGCGATATAGCGCTCGTTACGGTGTGTTTCTTCAAGACAGCGCTCATAAAGGATTTCATAGAGTATTCCGGGCGCAAACAGATGTCGGTGTCGCGGCCGGCCGACTTCATAATCCATATACTTTTCAGCTCCACATATTGGTTTCTCAACTACCTCAAGCGAATCAACGAGCTTGTGGCCGAAGCCGAGCATGCCCTTGAGCAGAGCGTGCAGAACCGCGACCTGATGAGCCTCATGCGGCTGCAGAAGTCGCTGGTGCTTTTCAACACCTCGCTGCGGGGCAATGAAGTGCTCCTTGAGAGGCTCTATCATTCCTTCGGCGATGATTTCGACCATGAGCTCCTCGAAGACCTTGAAATCGAGCTGAAACAGGCCGACAACACCGTCGCTGTCTACTCCGACATCCTGCAGAGCACCATGGACGCCTACAGCTCGATTATATCCAACAATGTCAATCAGATAATGAAGCGCATGACCGGTATCACCATCATATTGATGGTGCCTACCTTGGTGGCCAGTTTCTACGGCATGAACGTTGGCGGCCTCGCCTTCGCCGACCTGCCGCTGTCGTTCTATCTGGTGATATTCATTGCCGCGGTATTCACGGTGCTAACCTATCTGTGGCTGAGGCACATCCGCTGGTTCTGACACCTCGCGGCGCAAAACACGTCGCAGGGCCACAAACATCATCGCGTCGGTCAACATCCAAGAAAGCGGATATATCATCAGCAACTGCCCGAAAGTGCCCGTGGCAGGGAAGAAGCCTACCCACAGCAAGCGTATCACACAGGTGCCAAAAATGGTGATCAGCGCAGGAGTCATCGAGTGACCCGTGCCGCGCATTGTCGCGCCCGCGAGCTCATAATACGAGGCCACAAATTGCCACGACAGCACCACAAGCATACGCTCGGCGCCGAAAGCGAGTACGTCGGCGTCGTCGGTAAACGGCAGCATGAAAATCTCACGCGACCATGCAAGGCCTATATTAAGCAAGGCATTTACAGACATGCAGACGATAAGGCTTATGCGGAAAACGCGCCGCACGCGCTCCATATTGCCCGCACCATAGTTCTGCCCTACAAAGGCCGTGGCGGTCTGAGTAAAAGCCGTCATCACGAAATAGCAATATATCTCGTATGTCAATGCAGCGGCACTGCCGGCGGCCGCGGCGGCGCCGAAGCTGTTGATGGCACTGAGAATGAAAATGTTTGATATGGAGAATACAGTAGCCTGCAACCCGGCAGGGAGACCTATGCGGCATATCTTTACAATCTCGCCCAAGCGGAAGCGCATATTCTCGGGCAGCAGACGCACCGCAGAGCGCTCGCGGCAAAGAATCACGATGATAATCAGCGCATTGATGATATTCGAAAGCACCGTACCCCAAGCCACGCCCTGCACTCCCATGCCCATGCCGGCCACGAAGAGGAAGTTGAAACCAACATTCGCGAAACCAGACACTACGAGGCTATAGAAAGGACGCCGCGTATCGCCTATGCTTCTGAGCACGGCCGCACCGAAGTTGTAGATGATCATGAAAGGCATACCCACGGCATATATACGCAGATAGGCCACGGCGTCGTCAAGAACCTCGGCGGGAGTGTCGAGCATGGCAAGGAGCGGAGCCGCGCATATCTGAGTGATTGAAATCATCAGCAGGCCGCATATCAGCGAGAGGAACATGGCGGCACCGGTGGCCACGCTCACTCCGCGGTTGTTGCGCTGACCAATATAATTGGCAATCACCACATTGGCACCGACCGACAGACCCATAAACATATTGATCATCAATCCTATCACCGGGCCGTTGCTGCCTACGGCGGCAAGAGCCCCCGGACCGGCAAAACGGCCTGCCACAACGATATCTACAGCATTGAACGACTGCTGCAGTATACCGCTGGCTATCAAGGGCAAGGCAAAAGCTATCATAGGCTTTACCAAAGGCCCGGAAGTCATTTCTATCTTATTGCTCATTACTTTTTTTATCGTGGCCTGGCATTTGCCTGAAACGCTCGGGCTTCACCCGAGCCGTCGACGAAATGAGCCAATACCACAAACCCTAAGAATTTACCTATCAAAGCTCTTAACGCAAAAGAATGGCTGTTTATTGTGCTGCGCGCGAATTGATAAATGCCGCTGCGGCGGCCGGATAGCGGGTGCGCAGAAGTTGAGCGCCGGTGCTGTCGGCAACGATAAAGAATGGCTCTGAGGGTACGCCGAGGTGCTCTATACCGAAAGCTGCCACGCCGCCGGGCATACGGCCCACTGTCCAAGGCAAGGTGTCGGAGCGGCCTTTGAGAGTATTGGCGAAGGGCTCCAGATCGAGTTCGAGTATCTTGAGCTGCTTTTTCTTTGCAAGCCGCGAGAGCGCCGGCACTACCGAATCAGTGCGGAAGTTATTGCCACGGTCAAAGACGAGAAGATTCAGTGGCGAATCCGCCGGGTCGAAAATGCGGACGCTGTCGTTTTTATTGGCGTAGCGGAAGGGGGCGATAGTATCGGTGGCCTGCTCGGATACGAGTCGCTGCAAGATAAAGTTGAAGCTCTCTGTGAGCGCCGACGGGCGTGCCTTGGGGTCGATAAGAGCCATCACCGAATCGGCCTCGGCAGCGTCGCCGGCATTATATTGCGTCACCAGCAGCAATGTAGACACCACATCGGCCGGGTGAGAGGATATATAATTGGCAACCACTTCATTGGCCTTTGATTTGGATGTCGTCAGTGCTTCTTGATTGTCGCGCAGAAAAGCCGACCAACGCTCGGTGACGTCATTGCCGCTAATGCGTGCGGCGAGCGGCTTGGCCTGATCGAGCTCGATGTCGAAAGTCTCGCCGTTTGAGGCATATATGCGCGCCAAGGGCCGGTAATCGTAATCCATAATCTCCACCAGAGTCGGCTGTTTGGATGAGCCGTAGAACTCGAATTCACCCTCGCGGGCAGCTGTGATCTGGGTCTGGTAAGCGCCGTCGGCATAATATCCGACCCGCAGATTGAGTGTAGGCTTGCCCTCGATGATACCATTGACGCGGAATTGCTCTGTATCAGTACACGACCAGAGCAGCAATACCGCAAGGAGAAATATCAGATTTTTCATCAGAAATCTAAGTTTCGCAAACGAAACTTGTTTATTATGAGTTTAACAGGTTTAAGCGCTTTAAACCTCAAGTTTTCAAGCTGCAACGCAACTTCCGGAACTTGATTTAGAAATCACTGAAAAGCTTGGGACGGATGAGAAGTCCGACGCGGAACTGCGAATGAAATTTATTGTAATCAAGCAATCCCTCGCCATAGCCGTTATAGTATTGGAAGAAGAGATATTGATTCTCGCGCTTGAAAATACGGAAAGCGAAGTCAACCACGAGGTTACAGCTGCCGAAACGATGTCGCGGCGTCACTGTGATACCGCCGGTGAAGCGCCGGTTGTCGCTTACTACCTGCGTGCCGAACTGCCAAAGGCCTACATACTTGATAAGGTCGCGGTTGTTCTCGCCGTCGACAATAGGCACCCAAGCCTTGGCATGTACCATAAGATTTTTGGTTACGAAGACGTTGGCCGCCAGAGCCACACGGTTCCATGAGCGCGACTGGATACTGTCGCGGCCGTTGCTCTCATGCTCAACTATCAAGGTAAGCTTGCCTATGTAGCGGTTTTTGACGAAGAGAGGTTTTGTCAGGCCGATACCGGGATTGAAATTAAGGTCGGTCATCGGCATGGAGTTCTCAAGGATATTCCAGAAGCACTTCTGTGAGTAGAAGAGATAAAGATAGGTGCCCCACGGAAGGGTGCCTTTGGTAAGGCGCTGGGCAATCGAAATCTGAAACTTTACGTTGGTGTTGTGCCTGTTTGCCTTCGGGCCTACCGAAGGACCGAAGATGAAGTAATTGTCTTTATATATACCGAAATAAGGCTGATTTGAAAAGTCGCGTTTCACGCTGTCTTCAAGCATCGGCCCGCCACCGGTGACGAGAATCTGCGCCTGTGCAGCCATGGCTGCGACAAGAACGACAATTAATAACAACAATCTCTTCACAGAATATTTGAATTTTGAGAACGTTAAAGATAGTATTACAGCGGATTGCGGATATCACTGTCCGCAATCCGCTGCGTTAGAGTTAGATTACGTCGTTTTCTTCAGTCTTGATAGGTTCGGGAGCAGGCGCGGGAGCGTCGGCAGTGACGCGTTCGAGCCAGCTTACCATACCGAACATCACTATCATCGACACGAGGCAGACAGCGAGGAATACGCCCCAAGCCTCCCAGATAGGCCATTTGTTATACATCAGCGGGCCAATCCACAGCAGCAGGTTGCCAACTGCCGTTGCGCCGAGCCAAAGGCCTTGGCAAAGGCCCTGAAGATGTTTGGGAGCCACTTTCGACACGAACGACAGGCCTAAGGGAGAGATGAAAAGCTCTGCCACGGTGAGGAAGAAATAGAGGGCGATGAGCACCCACGGACCGGCCTTCATCGCTGCCTTGACATCAACTGCCTCGGCGCGGAATGCGTCGCCCGAAGGATAGCCCATATAGAGGCTGTAGAGGCACAGGAAGAGGTAGGCAAGGCCGGCAAGACCCATGCCGATAGCGATTTTCTTGGGGGTGGAAATCTCACGGCCGCGGCGCGAAAGCGATGAGAACAGGAGCATGATCAGCGGAGTAAGCACAATCACAAAGAACGGGTTGACAGCCTGCCAGATTTCAGGTGCTATGGTGTCGGTATCCACGAAGTCGCGGGCGAAGAGCGACAGCGAGGTGCCGTTCTGATGGAATGAGAACCAGAAGAAAATCACAATGCCGAGCACGGCGAAGAGAGCCACCATGCGCTGCTTGATTTCCTTGGCCATAGCCTTGCGCTCTTCGGCGGTGTAGGTCTGGGCCTGCACTTTCTCGCGCGGTGCGGGCGAGGGAAGCTGATTTTTGGTGAATACGAAGATTGTGAGCGAGATGAGCATGGCAGCCACTGAGGCTATAAACGAATAGTGGATACCGGTGTTGAACACCTCGAGATATTTGGTGCAGAACTGCGAAATCTCACCTCCGGCGGGCAGACCGGCCGAGGTAGCCACAGCATAGAGATTCTCCATGTTCATGTCGATGGCCGTGGTGGTGGCGCCGAGGAACTGGTGGCACATCTCGGGGAAATCGGCATTGTAGACCATATCGTTGGCGTTGAGCCACCAGCTGCGCAGCATGGGCGCTACGAACGGTGCGATGAGGCCGCCGATGTTGATGAACACGTAGAAAATCTGAAAACCGGAGTCGCGCTGCGCGCTATATCGCGGATTATCATACAGCTGGCCTACGATAGCCTGCAGGTTGCCCTTGAAAAGGCCGTTGCCGAAAGCTATCAGGAAAAGGGCGCAGCAGGTGAGGGCAAGAAGCCACGAAGTATTGCCCTTATCGGCCATGATGGGCACGGCGAGGACGGCGTAGCCCAGAGTCATAACGATCAGACCGGCAATGATAGTGCCCTTGAAATTGCTTGTTTTATCAGCGATAAGGCCACCCACAAGGCTGAGGATGTAGATACCGGCATAGAAAAACGAATAGATGAGTGCGGACTCGTCGCCGCTGAGGCCGAATTTCGAGCACAGGAAGAGCACGAGGACAGCGTTCATGATGTAATAACCGAATCGCTCGCCCATGTTGCTCAACGCGGCCGGAATAAGGCCCTTGGGGTGGTTTGCAAACATAGAATTTAAGGGTTAAAGATTTTTAAAGTGCTAAATTAGCAAGAATATTTGATATATTCCATATATGCCGCCCAAAATTAACTTTTCAACATATATCCACGTTAGTTAAAGATATTTAAAATAATTTTGCACAAGCGATAAAATAAATATCTTTGCAACCGATAATTACTTTCCATTCACTAAATTAATGCATTCACACTTACACACGATGAAGCAGACATTGTTATTTCTCTGTGTGCTTGCCGGTGCTTCTACAGCCTTTGCGGCGGACTATCCGTCGATGGTGTTCGAGCTAAAAGACGGCAGCACTGTCAGAGTCAATTCAGAGCGACTGTCGATCAAATTCGACCGGACAAATCTGATAGCGACGCACAGCGACGGCACCGACCGTATCAGCCTCAGCGACCTTAGCAAACTTTACTTCACCACCAACGCGGCGTCGCTGGCAGAAGTGGCGGCAGATCTATCCGGCGACGTAGACGTTTTCACCGCCGCCGGCGTCCACTCCGGCCACTATCAGTCGGCGCAAGAAGCATTAAATGCGCTTCCTGAGGGTATTTACATTATCAAATCGGGCGACATCACTTTAAAAATACGCAAATGAAGAAGACTGCGGCTATAATCGGCGCTGCAGTAATCGGTATCTGCAGCGTATCGGGCCAGACTTTGAATCTGTGCCAAGGTAATGTGATATACTCCTACCCCGCGGCTACAATGGGCGAGGCAGTGGTCACCGACGCTAAATCAATCAACATCGGTGGCACAGGTTTCAATATCAGCGACCTCAGCGAGATGTTTGTCGACAACTCCACCGTCGAAGACAATACCGTCACTATCGCCTACAGCGAGGGCGCAGCTACTGTGACCATCGCCGGCAACGTGGCCCGATATGTGAGCGCAAGCGTCGACGGTGCTCACGTAAAAATCATCCAGAGCGAAGAGACAGGCGACACCTCAGGCGAGATAATATATTCGCTCTCAGGCAAATCCTCCGACGGTTCGTTCTATATGGAAGGCTCGTATAAAGCCTCGATGGAGCTCCGCGGTCTCGACCTCACCAACCCCTCCGGCGCCGCCATCGACATTCAGAACGGAAAACGCATAGAGCTCTCCGTGAAGAGCGGCACTGTCAACACCCTCACCGACGGCGCCTCGGGCAGCCAGAAGGGCACGATAGTGTGCAAGGGTCATCTCGAACTCAAGGGCAAAGGTGAACTCAACGTCCTCGGCAAGACCGCGCATGCAATCTACGCCAAGGAGTATGTGGAGATGAAGAATTGCACCGTAAATATCACCGGCGCCGTGAAAGACGGCATAAACTGCGCGCAATATTTCCTCCTCGAGAGCGGCTCGCTCAACATCTCCGGCACCGGTGACGACGGCATTCAGACGTCCTTTAAGGATGACACCGACCGCGAGGCCGAAGACACCGGCAGCATAACTGTCAGCGGCGGCACACTCAATGTCGCCGTCACTGCCGACGCAAGCAAAGGTATCAAGGCCGACGCCGACATCTTCATCACCGGCGGCAAACTCGACATTTCAGTCACCGGCAAAGGTATATGGGACAGCAGCAAGGCCAAGACCAAGGCCTCGAGCTGTATCGGTGCCGACGGCGACGTCACCGTAGACGGCGGCACATTGATTCTCACGGCGAGCGGAAGCGGTGGCAAAGGCATTAGCTGCGATGGCACGCTCACCATCAACGACGGCGACTTCACCGTCAAGACAAGCGGCGGCATTTTCGCTTACGTCAACGGCAAGGAATACGACGGCTATACAGGCAATACCGACCGCCTCGACAGTGACGCCAAATCTTCGCCAAAGGGCATGAAAGCCGACACTGAGATAATCATCAACGGCGGCACGATAAATGTAGAGACTACCGGCGTTGGCGGCGAGGGCATTGAGAGCAAGGGCACCTTGACCATCAACGGCGGCACGATAGTTGTCAACTCCTACGATGACGCCATCAACTCATCGAGCCATCTGTATATCAACGGCGGCGACATCACAGTGGTAGCCACCAACAACGACGGCCTCGACTCAAACGGCAACCTATATCTCAATGGCGGATATGTGCGTGCTTTTGGCGCCGGTGCGCCCGAATGTGGCATTGACGCCAACGAGGAGAGCGGATATACAGTCGTATTCACCGGTGGCACCATGATAGCCGTCGGAGGCAGCAACTCTACGCCCCGCAATTCGGAGACCACCCAAGCCTACATATCAGGCTCCGGGCAAGCCACTGCCTCAAGCGAAATATCGCTTAAAAGCGGAGATACAGTCTTGGCAAGCTTCACAGTACCCGCCAACTACAAATCGAGCGGGTCGCAGGGCGGAGGCTTCGGCCCCGGCGGACGTCCCGGTGGACCCGGCGGCATGGGCGGAGGCTCAATACTCATCACCTGCCCCGGCCTCACCTCCGGCACAAGCTACACCCTTGTAAACTCCACCACCACCTCTTCCGTCACCGCCCGGAAGTAAATTTAAAGGCAAGGGAGGCTATTTAAAGGCAAGGGAGGTTTAGAGGCAAGAAAGGCAAGAAAATGGCGATGGGGCTAAAGGCAAGTTTCGTTGGCGGCGCGAGTGCAGCTCGCGCGTTCCGTGTGCGCCGCAGCGACGGACGCGAGCTGCGCTCGCGCCTTTAACGAAAGCGCCTATCCCTTGCCTTTTTTGCCTCTTTTGCCTTTCTTGCCTTTTTTGCCTCTTTTGCCTTTCTTGCCTTTTTTGCCTTTCTTGCCTTCCCTTGCCTCCTAAATAGCCTTTCTTGCCTTTCCAAAAATCACCGGCCGAGCAGCCTGATTATCTGTGTCGGGTTGGCAGGGTCGTTGGTGATTACGGCCACGCGGGCGTTCAAGAGGTCGCCCGGATTCTTCGATGTATCTACCGTCACTGTGATTGTGGCGTCTTTGCCGGGTTTAAGACTTGTCTTATTGATTTTTGCCGACACGCCCGGGTCGGAAGAATAAACTCGCCTGATAGCCAAAGCCCCCTTGCCGGTATTGCGCAGCACTACAGAACCGGTGAGCTTAGAGCCACGGTCGTAGCGGCCGAAATCGATACTCTTGTCATAGAGCGTGGCCACTCCGGAGTTTTCGAGCTGCTTGGGCGTGAGTTTGGTGAAATCTTCCTCCACCAAGGCTGTCAGAGGCAGCGTATAAGGCTCTCCTTTCGGGTCGGCAGATATCCTGATATTCTCATCTACAAGGCCATAGAGAGGGCATGAGGCGGTGTTGAGATAGATGATGAATGTCATCTGCTCGCCGGGGGGTACAACGGGCGGCACTACATCTACCTTCATATACCGCGGCAAACCTTTCACCTGCGGAGCTATGCTGTCGTTTGAGCGGTTGTAGCCCTGCAGATTGTAGGTGCGGAGCTCGCCCTTGTTTACCGGGCCGAACATCACCGCGGGGCGTGCAAGCGACAATGCCGAGTCGGCCTTGACGGGGAAGCGGCCGGCAATGCTGCGCAGATTACCCACTACCGTGCCTGACACATAGAGCTTTACCTTGGGAATATCGCCCGACATATCCACACCTACATATTTTGTGAATCGGCCCGGACGCCCGGCGGGGTCGTATGTGACCGTTATGGCTGCCGTATCGCCCGGAGCGATAGGATCGCGGGGGTAGACGGGTGTGGTGCAGCCGCATGAGGCATGGGCTGAAAGTATCTGCACCGGTTCGCTGCCGGTGTTGACAAACTTGAATTTCGTTGTCGCTGGGCCGAAGTCTTCGCTGAAGGCGCCGAAATCATGGCGCGTCTCAAGCCATTCTACCTTCGGCTGTGCTTGTATTGCCACTGCGGCAAACAGGAGTGCTATGGTGGTGAAGATGTGTTTCATGACGTAAAATTATAGATTTTTTGCGGAATACAAAAATCCTGAGTGTTGAAAAAACGACATGCCGCGGGCATGCGCCGGCTGTAACTTTGCAACGTAAACCAAAAACAAAACGTTATGAACAACAATCAGACAGCAGGAACCGACGGCGGTGTCCACATCAGCAACACACCCCTCACAACCCAAAACATCAGCGAGGCAAGCCCCGAGCTGCTCCGCAACAGTATCGACGAGCGAATCGTCAAAATCCGCCCCATGTCTACTCCTATCGACCAGCTCAGCCGCTGCGGCAACAGCCGACATGCAGGCTCGATGACAGTAGAATACTACTCGGTAGACACCAAGCAGACCTCAGCACAGCTCACCGAGGCGGCAGCGGGAGGCACAGGCCGTCAGCGCTCCGACAATATGTGGTGCCACACCATCAAGACGAGCGCCGACAATATCTTCGATGTCAGCGAGACCTTGCTCGTGCCATCCGTCAACGGCTACGACGCAAGCGGCAAGGTGGCCGGACCGCTGGTGCTCTACATCCTTTCGAAGCCCGAAAGCGGCGGTATCGAGGTGGCGCCGGTCAACGGCAAGCCGGGCAGCACTCTCGGGGAAGAGACTTTCGAAATGCCTGCCATTCCCAAAGGCGCCGAAATCGTGCGCATGGGCAGAGCGGCCTCGGAGCTCGATGTGCAGTCGCCACAATTCTCGGCTCTCCCACGCAAGGCAAGCAACAATTGCCAGATTTTCAAAATGCAGGTGGAGCAAAGCACCCTCGCCCGTATCGCCGACAAGGAAGTGGGCTGGAACTTCTCCGACCAAGAGGAGGCAGCCATCATCGACATGCGACTGGGCATGGAGAAGAACTTTATCTTCGGCAGCCGCGCCAAGCTCTTCGACCCCGAGAAAAACGAGCATATCTACTTCACAGGCGGTATATGGGGGCAGACCAACAAAGAGTACCTCATGACGCGCAGTGAGGTCGACGAGAAGAAGCTCGTTGACCTCTGCCGCGAGGCATTCACCGGCAACAACGGCTCCAAGCGAAAGCTATTGCTCGCCGGCAGCAAGCTCATGCAGGCACTGAGCCAGCTCGAATACAGTAAGGTTGTGAGCGCAGGCGAGACAAAGGTGAAGTGGGGAATCGAGTTCAAGGAAATCTCATCAAATTTCGGTACTCTCTATATCCTTCACAGCGAGGTATTCGACCAGTGCGGCCATGAAAATGACGGCTTCATCATCGACCCCGACTACATGACAAAGTATGTGCATGTGCCTTTCCAAGCCGAGAATCTCGACCTGCGCAAGTCGGGACAGCGCAACACCGACGCCGTAGTGCTCACCGAGGCCTCGTGCCTTGTGCTACGCTACCCCAACGCCCACATGAAAGTGATAATGCTCGAAGATTGACAACCCTCCCCGGCGCACCCCGACGCGCCGGGGTAATTTCAGAAACCGCTATGAAGATTATTCTCGATAAAGCCGAGGCTGTCGCCCGCAAGCGCACAGCCTGCGGATTGGCCGCAATGCGGAGCGACTGCTCCATAGAATATACCGACGGCATAGACATCGACCGCCAACTTGAGCAAGACCTGCGGGCACGCTATCTCGATATGCTTGACTATGCCCCGCGGGAATGTCTGGCTGTAGATGAGATAGAGCCGGATGAAATAGAGGAAACAAGCGGAAACGGCGTCAAAATCACCCTGCCGCCCGATTGCCGGCGCGTATTCGACCTGCAGCTCAGCAGCTGGCACAGGCCGGTGCTGATACATGACGTGTCGTTCTACAACCTTGCGATGTCGTGGCAAGGCAATACTTACCGCGCCGCCAATCCGCTTTCTCCGATGGCCGTGCTCGGGCCTGATAACAAAATCCACGCATGGCCCGCCGGCGCTGTCGACTCGCTGCGCGGTATCATCACCCCGGCCGACAACAGATATGTGCTCGACGAAAGCGGCCTCTCGATGTTGCTCTCGGATGAACCTATAAAATCACCTGACAATGGAAAAGGAAATACTTAAATCAGCCTACCGCGCTTGGAGCGCCGCCGGCGACCTGCGCCGCCGCCGCGCCCGATATAAACGATATACCTACGGCGACCAATGGAGCGACTTGGTGCGCGACTCCCGCGGCCGCTTGGTGACAGAACGCGACCAACTCACCGCGAGCGGCAAGCGCCCCATGATCAACAACCTCATCCGCCAGCTTGTGAAGACGATAGTGGGCCGCTACCGCACGCAGGCAGCCGAGGCGGGCAGATACGACGATGAGGTGTCGAAGCGCAACAATCTGGCCGAGCTCGACAGCCGTCTGCTCGAGGAGTTCCTCATCTCGGGAACTGCCGTCCAGCGCATTAGCCGGGAGGAACGCTTCGGCTCTGAGGCCACATGGGTTGACAATGTGGATATGCGCAAGTTTTTTGTCAACCGTTTCCGCGACCCGCGGGGCTGGGATATCAAGCTCGTCGGGCAGCTGCATGACCTTACTTTTCCGGAGGTGGCACGCCGCTTCGCCGGGGGCTCGCGCCGCAAGGCCGAATCGCTGCGCAAGCTATTCGCCTCGATTGACCGCGGCGGCTCGTTCGCCGCAGAGTCGCTCGGCGAGCCGGGCGGCAATGTCGATTTCTTCTGCCCGGAAGAGGCCGGCCTGTGCCGCGTGGCCGAGGTGTGGACCCTCGACAGCTGCCGCAAAACCGACAGGAAGAACCCCGACTCGCTGACAATCGAGACGGGGTGGCATTGCCGCTGGATGGCTCCGGACGGCACTCTCTTGGCCGATTATCCGTCGCCCTACCGGCACGGCAGCCATCCGTATGCGGTGAAATTCTATCCGCTCACCGACGGCGAGGTACATTCGTTCGTGGAGGATATCATTGACCAGCAGCGGAGTATCAACCGCCTGATAGTGCTTATAGACAAAATCATGGCCACCTCGGCAAAAGGGGTACTGCTCTTCCCTGCCGACCAAAAGACCGACAATATGACGTGGGAACAGATCACCGAGCGTTGGGCGCAGTCTGACGGCGTGATACCCATCAGCGGGCGCGGCGACCATCTTCCGCAGCAGGTGATGACAAACCCGGGTGCCTCGGGGGCTTATCAGTTCCTGCAGCTTCAGATGAAGCTTTTCGACGACATCTCGGGTGTGGGCGACGCGCTGCTGGGGCGGTCGAGCATTACGGCGAAAGGGGCTGAAATGCTCGAGAGCCAGCTCAGAAACGCCACAATAGCGCTCGCCGACATCTTCGATACTTTCATCGCCTTCACCGAGGAGAGGGCCAAGAAGCTGTGAACCGCGCGACTACGGACGCGAGCTGCGCTCGCGCCGGGGACGAAAGCAGCCCACTGCCCACAGACCTCCAACCAAAAATCAATGCTTCTCGGGGTTGTTGCGGCTACGGTAGGGCTGGCGGAGAGCCACGCGGCGGATTTTGCCGCTGATAGTCTTGGGCAGCTCATCGACATACTCGATCACGCGGGGATATTTGTAGGGGGCAGTCGCTTCCTTTACGAAATTCTGAATCTCCTTGGTGAGCACGGCGCGGTCGCAACCGCGGTAGTCGGGAGCGAGAACCACTGTGGCTTTTATCACCTGACCACGGATTTCGTCGGGGACACCCGTCACGGCACACTCCACGACGGCCGGATGTTTCATCAGCGCGCTCTCTACCTCGAATGGGCCGATACGGTAGCCGGAAGATTTGATCACATCGTCGATACGGCTTACAAACCAATAATAGCCGTCGGCGTCGCGGACGGCTACATCGCCGGTGTGGTAAAGGCCGTCGTGCATGGCTTGTGCTTTTATCTCAGGGTCGTCGAGATATTCGCGGAAGAGGCCGGTGGGGCGTCCGTTATCGATACGGATAACTATCTCGCCCTCTTCGCCGTCGGGCACGGGATTACCCTCAGAATCGACAATGTCGATGTCATAGAGCGGTCCTTTCTTTCCCATCGAGCCGGGGCGCGGCTCTACCCACGGATATGTGCCTACGGTGAGGGTAGTCTCGGTCTGGCCAAAACCTTCCATCAGCGATATGCCGGTGAGCCACTTCCATTCCTCGAAAACGGATGGATTGAGGGCCTCACCGGCTATTGTGCAATATCTCAGTGCAGAGAGGTCATAGCGGCCCACATCCTCGCGGATAAGGAAGCGGAAGACTGTGGGAGGGGCGCAGAATGAGGTGATATGGTAGTCGGAGAGGATACGGAGTATGTCGGCGGGGACAAACTTATCGTAGTCATATACAAAAACATCGGCTCCGGCTATCCATTGGCCGTAGAGCTTGCCCCATACGGCTTTGCCCCAGCCGGTGTCGGCGAGGGTGAGATGACGGCTGCTCTCGTCGAGATTGTGCCAGCAGCTTGCCGTGATGATATGGCCGAGGGGGTAGGTGAAGTCGTGGGCCACCATCTTTGGCTCTCCTGTAGTGCCGGAGGTGAAGTAGAGAAGCGATATGTCGGAGTTGCTGTTTACGAAATCCGGTCGCACAAAGGCAGGTGCAGCGGCAATTCCGGCGTCGAAATCGTGCCAACCGTCGGGTACGCAGGGGCCGGTAGAGATGAGAGCCTTTACCGAGGGGCACTGCGGCAGGGCGTCGGAGATATGGCGGACAATGGTTTCTTCGCCGGCAGCGACGATAGCCTTGATATAGGCCTTGTTGCAGCGGTATTCGATGTCGTGGGGGGTGAGGAGGTGTGTGGCGGGAATTGCCACAGCGCCGAGCTTGTGGAGGGCTATTATAGCGAACCAGAAATGATAGCGGCGTTTGAGCATGAGCATTACGCGGTCGCCGCGGCCAATGCCGAGCGAGGCAAAGAAAGCTGCCGTGCTGTCGGTGCAGGCTTTCATGTCGGCGTAAGTGAACGAGCGGAAAGCCCCGTGCTCATCGGTCCAAGTGAGACATACTTTTTGAGGCGCAATTTCAGCCCATGCGTCTACCACATCATAGCCAAAGTTGAAATTCTCGGGCACAATAAGCTCGAAATTGGCCATGAAATCATCATACGAGGCAAAGCTCGTCTGCCTAAGGAATCTTTCAAGCATATAAATCTAAAAATTAAAGCGCCTGAACAATCAGACGCCGGATATTATGTAGTTATGTATCTTTGATCAGAAGAAGTAAGCCACACGGACAGCCCACTGGCGGTTGCGCGCGCTGAGGTTGTCGAGCTTGCGTGTGCGTAGGAGATAGGTCATACCCCATGTGTATTGGAGCGAAACCTGCCATTTTTTCCACAACTCGAAACCGCCGCCTGCGGTGAGACCAAGGTCGCCGCCGGAATATTCGTAGGGATTCTTGGCTCCGTCGTTGCCTTTTATGCGGCTGTGGGCGAAGTTTATCGCGAAGTCAGGGCCGCCGTATACGAATGGGGCGATATAGTCTTCGAGGCCGTTCATGCGGGTCCATTTGAAACGGATGTGAACCGGAATCTGGAAAGTATGGAGCATTACGTTCTCGTTGCCGAAGCCGTCTTGCTGCCATATCGGGCGGCTGCCGAGGTCGGTCTTCGCACCCATCTGGTTGTAGAGAAAGGCGAAATCCATACCGAAACCGATACCCGGGAACATGAGCTCACCCTGCACACCTACCTGAAAAGCGACAGTCTTGTCGACATTGAAGAGGTCTTGCTTAAACTTGAGGTCGTTAATGTTAATGCCGACTATCGGGGCGTATCTGAATTGTGCTACGGCGGGAACAGCGGCTGCGACAGCGATGATGATGAGCAAGAGGGCTCTGTATATTCTCATATTCGTATAATTTCAAGTTTAATGTGGCAAAGATAGCTTAAAAAATTAAGTTATAGGAGAAATTAAAGAAATTTAAGAATATACGCGAGCTGCGCTCGCGCCGGGAACGAAAGGGAGGCAAGTGGATGGCTGCTGCTATGGCTTGAGGGAACGCGCAAGCTGCGCTCACGCCGGAAACGAAAATAAGCGGCGAGAGGGCGCAGGCGCCCTCTTTTGCCTTTCTTGCCTTTCTTGCCTTTTTCCTTTTTAGCCTTTCATCTTACTCGCTGCCGGTGATGAGGGAGCGGTAGCGGGTGGGGTCGTTGATGAGGTCGAGGGCGGCGCGGAAGTCGGGGGAGAGGGGAGAGATGGCTTTATAGTATGAGCCGTTCTCGTAGAGGTCGCGGGCTATGAGGCCGGTCATAATCGCCTTTATCATGGGCTTTGAGGTGTCGTATTGCTCCTGATTGAACTCGACTTCTTTTTCGGTGCCGTTGGCGATGAGACGGTCGAGGAGTTCGTCGGGTATGGCGTAGTCTTTCTCAAAGTCGGCGGCTGTCGGGTATTCGCTCAGCAGAGCCTTGCGGTTCTGGTCTACATAGTTGATTACGGTGCGGTTGATGATACCTTTGGCGATGAGGTCGCGATAGTATGTAGAGTAATAGCTTGTGTCGGCGGGGACAAATACGTCAGGGATAATGCCGCCACCGCCGTAGACGGGACGATGGTTACGTAGAGTCTCATATTTGAGCGAATCGGGGCGTGCAATGCTGTCGGCGCTCCAGAGCTCTCCCGACTTGTAGCGGTTGAGCAGGTCGAGGTAATATTCATCGCCATGGCCTTTCTCATAGGGGCGCTGTATGCAACGGCCCGAGGGGGTGTAGTAACGCGAAACGGTGAGGCGTATCATCGAGCCGTCGGGAAAGGGGAAGGGGCGCTGCACGAGTCCTTTGCCGAAAGTGCGGCGGCCAACGACGAGGGCGCGGTCGTTGTCTTGGAGAGCGCCGGCAAGAATCTCGGCAGCCGAGGCCGACGACTGGTCGGTGATAACGACAAGGCGACCGTCAAGGAAACTGCCCTGCCCTTCGGTGACATATTTGTAAGGTTGGGTGCGGCGGCCGGCGGTGCTCACCACAGGCGTGCCGACAGGCAGGAACTCAGAGGCAAGCTCGAAAGCGGCACCGAGGTATCCGCCACCGTTGCCTGATACGTCGAGGATAAGGTTTTTCATGCCTTGGCGGCGCAGTTTGGCCATAGCCTGCTGCACTTCCTTGGCGGTTTCCTCGGCAAAGCGGGTTATGCGTATATAGCCGGTGGTGGGATCGGCCATGAAAGTCTCATCGACAGAATAGAGAGGAATGTCGTCGCGGACAACATCGAAGTCAATGATCTCCGGACCACGCTTTACCTTGAGAGTAACGTTTGAGCCTTTGGGGCCGCGTAGAGTCTTCATCACATCGCGGTTGGCGAGTTTGCGGCCTGCGATTACGGTGTCGTTGGCGCTGATGATACGGTCGCCGGCGAGAATACCGACTTTCTCCGAGGGGCCACCGGCAACGGTCTGAATGACATATACGGTGTCTTCAAGCATGTTGAACTGGATACCGATACCGCTGAATTTACCTTCGAGGGGCTCGGTGAACTCCTTTGTCTCCTGCGGCGAGGAGTATTGCGAATGAGGATCGAGGGTCTTGAGCATGGCCACAATGGCCTCGCTGACGATAGTGTCGGAATTTACGTCCTCAACGTAGAAATTCTCGATAATGGCCTCTGCGGCACGGAGTTTCTGGTCGGGGGTGAAAGACTCGGGTTGGAACTGACACCAAGCGACGGCCGCCAGAGAGAGGCTCAGCAATGTGATGTATAACTTTTTCATAATCAAGGTAAATCGGGCAAAAAGGGTTTGACGTCTTCGCCGTAGGCGTCGAGCTCCCTCACCAAAGAAGAGGAAAGCGTAGACAGCTCGGGGCGACTAAATAATATAACACTTTCGATACCCGAAAGTTGCATGTTGACGGTAGCTAAATCGCGTTCGTATTCAAAATCTTTCACCGAGCGTACTCCACGGAGAATGAAACCGGCGCCGACCTGCCTTGCGAGCTGCACCGTGAGGCAAGAATATACCACAACCTCGACGGCCGGATTATCGGCGTAGAGGCGGCGAATGGCTTCGGCAGCCGCCTCAGCGTCGGCGGCGGGTTTGGCGGCATTGCAGCCGATGGCAATGACAATGCGGTCGAAAAGCCCGAGGCCACGGGCGACTATGTCGGCATGGCCGCGCGTGAAGGGATTGAAAGAGCCGGGGAAGATGGCAGTCTTACTTTTCATCGATATGAGTGTCGTCCTCAACCACGAGGTTGTCGATAATGAAATTCTGACGCTCCATGGTGTTCTTGCCCATGTAGAACTCGAGCACTTCGGCCACGCCGTCTTCCTTGCGGAGACTCACGCGGTCGATACGCATATCCTCGCCGATAAAGCCGCGGAACTCGTCGGGCGAAATCTCACCGAGACCTTTGAATCGCGTGATCTCGGCGTTAGAGCCGAAGCGGGCGATGGCATTGACGCGTTCCTCGTCGGTGTAGCAGTATACGGTGTCGTCGGCAGTGTCGCCGGTGCGCACTTTGCCTGAGCGCTTAGCCGTCTTCTTGTTGCGGACACGGAAAAGCGGCGTCTGGAGCACGTAGACATGGCCTTTCTTGATGAGGTCGGGGAAATACTGGAGGAAGAAAGTGAGCATTAGCAGGCGAATGTGCATGCCGTCGACATCGGCATCGGTAGCTATAATCACCTTGTTGTAGCGGAGTCCATCGAGTCCGTCCTCTATGTTGAGGGCCGCCTGCAGGAGACTGAATTCCTCGTTGGTATACAGCTCTTTCTGAGTGGCACCGTAGGTGTTGAGAGGCTTGCCGCGGAGCTTGAAGACGGCCTGTGTCTCGACATCGCGCACTTTCTCGATAGAGCCGCCTGCAGAGTCACCCTCGGTGATGAAAATCGAGGTGGCATTCTTTCGCTCCTCGTTGCCACGGGAGTCGTTGAGATGTACGCGGCAATCGTTGAGCTTGCGGTTGTAGAGGCTTACTTTCTTTGCAGTCTCGCGCGCTTTCTTTGCGACGCCGGCCATAGCCTTGCGGTCGCGCTCGCTTGCCTGCACTTTCTTGAGGATGATGTCGGCCACCTCGAGCTCGCGGTGGAGGTAGTTGTCGAGCTCCTTGCGGATGAAATCGCCTATGTATTTGGCGATTGTGGGTCCGTCGGGCTTCATATCACGCGAACCGAGGCGCGTCTTGGTCTGGCTCTCGAACACGGGGTCTACCACATTTATAGCCACAGCGGCCACCATGCCGTTGCGGATGTCGGAATACTCGAAATTACGGCCGAAATAATCTTTCATGGTGCGGCTCACGGCCTCTTTGAAAGCCGTGAGGTGAGTGCCGCCCTGAGTGGTATGCTGGCTGTTGACGAAGCTGTAATACTCTTCGCCATACTGATTTACGTGAGTGATAGCCACCTCGATATCGGGGCCTTTGAAGTGGATTATGGGGTAGAGAGGCTCTTGGGTGAGATTCTCTTTTAGGAGGTCTTCAAGACCGTGGCGCGAGATATACGACTTGCCGTTGAAGACAATCTTGAGGCCGGTGTTGAGGAAAGTATAGTTTTTGAGCAGAGGGACGATGAACTCGTCGCGGAAGATGAAATCGCGGAAAATCTCGGGCGAGGGGCTGAAAGAAACGAGAGTGCCGTTAGGCTCGTCGGTAGGCTGCACGGGGCTTTCCTCCACCAACTGACCGAGCGAAAAGCGTACATGCTTACATTCGCCGTCGCGGAAAGAGGTGACCTCGAAATCAGTGGAAAGGGCGTTGACCGCCTTTATACCTACGCCGTTGAGGCCAACAGTCTGAGTGAAAGCGCCTTCCTTGAATTTGCCGCCGGTGTTCATTTTTGAAGCAACATCCACTACCGAGCCCAGAGGAATACCTCGGCCATAGTCGCGTACGGAGGCCTTGTGCTCCTCTACATCGACGATAATGCGGTTGCCATAGCCCATCATGTACTCATCGATTGAGTTGTCGATGACTTCCTTCAGGAGAACGTAGATACCGTCGTCGCTGTTAGTGCCGTCGCCGAGTTTGCCGATATACATGCCGGGACGCTGCTGAATGTGCTCGTACCATGAGAGCGAAAGGATTGCGTCGTCGTCGTAGGAAGCGGTGGTCTTGGGCTTGCGGGCCTCTTCGGAGTCGGATATGTTGTCAAAAATATTTTCTTCCATAGCAAAATTTAAAGCTTTTTTAAGGGCTTTAAGGTCTTTAGGGTCATTAAGGGCCTTAAGAGCTTAATCCATCAATCTTTCTCTACGTGCTGGCGGCGGAGGGGGTGTCGGCAGGCGTCGTCGAAAATGCGGCGGTTGCGGTAGATGTCGATAGCGGCGTAGATAGCTGCGCGGAGGCTGTCGGGCTTGGCGAGGTTCTTTGCAGCGATGTCGTAGCCGGTACCATGGTCGGGCGAGGTGCGCACGAACGGCAGACCGGCGGTGAAGTTTACGCCGCTATCCATAGCGAGGGTCTTGAAGGGTGTGAGGCCTTGGTCGTGATACATTGCCAGAATACCGTCGAAATGTGTATATGCTGAGCTTCCGAAGAAACCGTCGGCGGCGTATGGGCCGAAAGCGAGTATTTTCTTCTCGCGGGCTGCTGCTATGGCCGGAACTATCACTTTCTCTTCTTCCTCGCCAAGGAGGCCATCCTCGCCGGCATGGGGGTTGATCGACAGCACTGCGATACGGGGCGACTGCACGGCGAAATCACGGCGTAGTGACCGGTCGAACTGCTCAAGCTTCTCTACAATAAGCTCAGAGGTAATCGCCTCGGAGACTTTCGCCAAGGGTGTGTGTGTGGTGACGAGTGCAATACGCATGTTGTCGTTGCACATAATCATGAGCGCCTTGTCACCGTCGCCACCAAGGCGGTTCTGGAGATATTCGGTGTGGCCGGGGAAATCGAAGTCGGACGACTGAATGGATTTCTTGTTGATCGGCGCCGTTACGAGAACGTCGATGTCGCCGGCCTTCAGATCTGCCACGGCAGCTTCGAGGGCTGCGAAAGCGGCTTTACCGGCAGCTTCAGTGGCCATGCCGGGATCAATCTTGAGGTCTTCGTCTACGACGTTGACGATATTGTATTGACCGTCGCGGGCGTCGGCAGCCGAGTCAACGCGATTTAGCTGCACCTGCGGCAGCTCCATTGCCTTGCGGTAGAAAGCGGCGGCCTTGGCGGAGCCGTAGACTACGAAAGTGGCGAGATCGGCCATACGTACATCTTCAAGAGCCTTGAGGATAACCTCGTAGCCAATGCCGTTGGTATCGCCGTGAGTGAGTCCTATCTTAATCATTTTAATCAGTTTAAGGTTGAATCGCCTTTACGGTTTCCGGCGAGCATGCCGCAAGCGGCCATGATGTCTTCGCCGCGCGAGGCGCGAATGGTGGCAATAATGCCGGAGTCGTTGAGAGCGTCGCGGAATCGCTCCATCACAGCCTGCGACGACGGTTTGCCCTCGAAGCCGGGCGTGCGGTGGAAGCGGATGAGGTTGACGCGTGCATGGGTTCCACGGAGCAGACGCGCGAGGGCCGCGGCATGGCGGAGGTCGTCGTTGAGGCCGGCAAACATGGTGTATTCTATTGAAAGCCGTCGCTGATGGGCGAAGTCGTGCTGCTTGAGGGTGGCTATTATGTCGGCCATGGGGAATGCTTTCTGCACGGGCATGATGGATAGTCGCTCGTCGGCGAAAGGCGAATGCAGGCTGACGGCGATGTGCACCTGTGTGCGGTTGAGGAGCATGTCGAGGCCGGGCTGCTTGCCTATGGTAGAAACAGTTATGCGCCTCGGGCTCCAAGCCATACCCCAAGGGGCGGTGAGGATATCGACAGCGCGGAGGACGGCGTCGATATTGTCGGCGGGCTCGCCCATGCCCATGAATACGATGTTGGTGAGCGAGGCACTCTCGGGAATGGAAAGTACCTGATTTATGATTGCCCCGGCGTCGAGATCGCCCTGCCAACCGCCTTGGCCTGTCATGCAGAAGCGGCAGTTCATCTTGCATCCGGCCTGCGAGGAAATGCACAGCGTGGCGCGGTCGCGGTCGGGGATGTAGACAGCCTCGACGTCGCGGCCGCCGACACCGTTGAAGAGGTATTTCACAGTGCCGTCGGCGCTCCGGGCCTCGGCGATGGGAGCCTCGCGGCCTACGGTGTAGCCGTTGTCGATGAGCCAAGAGCGTGCTGCCTTTGGCAGGTCGGTCATGGCGTCGATGTCGGTTACGGCGCGTCGGTAGAGCCATGCAGCCATCTGCTTGGCGGCGAAACGGCGCAGACCGGCCTCGGCGGCTACGGCCTCGAGGGCTGCGAGATCAAGACCTAAGAGCTTCTTCATCAGTTGAAAGTCTGAGCCATTGCGCGGAAAGCACGGTTGGCCGACACTCCGCGGTAGAGAATAGAATATACGGCGTTGAGAATGGGCATATCCACACCGTAGCGCTGATTGATATCCCAGATACATTTAGCGCCATAGTAGCCCTCGGCGGTCTGCTCCATCTCCATGCGTGCGGCCTTGACGGAATATCCTTTGCCTATCATCGAGCCGAAGTTGTGGTTGCGCGAGAAGCGTGAATAGCCCGTAACGAGGAGGTCGCCGAGATAGACGGAGTCGCAGATATGGCGGGGCCGCGGGGATACAGTGTCGACGAAGCGCTCCATCTCGCGGATGGCGTTGCTGATGAGTACGGCGCAGAAATTATCGCCGGTCTTCATGCCGTGGACTATACCTGCGGCTATTGCATAGACATTTTTAAGCACGGAGGCATACTCGATACCGTCGACATCGCTCGATGTGATGGCGTGTGTGTTCTTGCCTCGGAGGCAGTTGGCGAAAGCCTCGGCGCGCTCAAGGTCATTGCAGCCGATGGTGAGATAGCTGGGGCGGTCGAGGGCGACCTCCTCGGCATGGCAGGGGCCGGAGACAACAAGAGTGCGGTCGGGGGCTGTGCCGAAGACGCGCGTCATGTAGTCGGTGATGAGCTCGTTGGTATCGGGCACAATGCCTTTTACAGCCGAAACAATGTTCTTGCGCGATATGTCGGCAGTGATCTTGTCGGCGTGGTCTTTGAAATAGGGCGAGGGCATGACAAGGAGAAGCGTGTCGGCTTTGTTGCAGACATAATTTATGTCGCTTGAGAAGTCGATACGGTCGATGTCGAACTCAACGTCGGTGAGATACGCGGGATTATGGCGCAGGCGCTTGAAATCGTCGATACGGTCGTCGCGGCGCATATACCACGTGATGGCAGGCTGCGACTGAAGCATGAGTTTAGCCAAGGCGGTAGCCCAGCTACCGCCTCCCATAACCGCAATATGCCCCGGAAAAGGAGTATTCATACTATTCTGTTTAAGTTTCGCGGGCGAAACTTGTTTATTCAGCGGCGGCCGCCACCCAAGCCTTCACATCGTCGGCGGAGGGGTTGGTGAGGCCGAGCTTGTTCTTTTTATTATAACCGCAAAGGTCTTGGAATAGTTTGTTGGGGTTCATCGGAGCGAGTGCGGCGACGGTTGTCACACCGATTTTCTGCAGCGGGGCTACCCACTCCTGAGGAATGCCGATAGCGGTGTAGGCCTCAGCGGCGTCGCGCTTCTCAACTTTTTCGGGGCGCATTTGGGGGAAGAGGAGTACTTCCTGAATGGTGGTCTGGCCGGTCATGAGCATTACCAGACGGTCCATGCCGATACCCATGCCTGATGTGGGGGGCATACCGTATTCGAGAGCGCGGATGAAGTCGGCGTCGATGATCATTGCTTCATCATCGCCTTTCTCGCCGAGTCGCATTTGCTCTACGAAGCGCTCGTACTGGTCGATGGGGTCGTTGAGCTCGGAGTATGCGTTGGCAAGCTCTTTGCCGTTGACCATGAGCTCGAAACGCTCGGTGAGCTCGGGGTTGTTGCGGTGACGCTTGGTGAGGGGCGACATCTCGATGGGGTAGTCGATGATGAATGTGGGCTGGATGTAAGTGCCCTCGCATTTCTCGCCGAAAATCTCGTCGATGAGCTTGCCTTTGCCCATTGTGTCGTCAACCTCGATACCCATCTCGCGGGCAGCAGCGCGGAGCTCTTCTTCGGTCTTGCCCTCGATATCATAGCCGGTGTGGTCTTTGATGGCCTGAGCCATGGTGACGCGGGGGAAGGGAGCCTTGAAGCTGATGATGTTGTCGCCTACCTTTACCTCTGTGGTGCCGTTGACGTCGAGGCATATTTTCTCGAGCATGCGCTCGGTGAAAGTCATCATCCAGTTGTAGTCTTTGTAGGAAACATAGATTTCCATACAAGTGAACTCGGGGTTGTGGGTGCGGTCCATACCCTCGTTGCGGAAGTTCTTCGAGAACTCATATACGCCCTCGAAACCGCCAACGATGAGGCGCTTGAGGTAGAGCTCGTCGGCAATGCGGAGGTAGAGGGGGATGTCGAGAGCATTATGATGAGTGATGAAGGGGCGTGCTGCGGCACCGCCGGGAATCGACTGGAGGATAGGAGTCTCTACCTCGACGTAGCCGGCGTTGTTGAAGTACTCTCGCATAGAGCTGTAGACGCGTGTGCGCTTGAGGAAAATCTGCTTTACGCCGTCGTTGACAACGAGGTCGACGTAGCGGCGGCGGTAGCGGAGCTCCGGGTCGTCGAAGGCGTCGTAGCGCACGCCGTCTTTCTCCTTGACGATGGGGAGGGGACGGAGCGACTTGCTCAGCACGGTAAGCGACTGTGCGTGAACGGAAATCTCGCCGGTCTGCGTGCGGAACACGTAGCCCTTGATACCTACGAAGTCGCCGATGTCAAGCAACTTTTTGAACACGATATTGTAGAGGTCTTTGTTCTCGTCGGGGCAGATTTCGTCGCGCGAGATGTATACCTGAATTCGACCGCGGCTGTCCTGCAGCTCTACGAAAGAGGCTTTGCCCATGATACGGCGGCTCATGATACGGCCGGCGACGGCCACCTCGCGCTGCGGGGCGTCGTCGATGAAGTTGGCTTTGATTTCGTCGCAGTATCCGGTGACAACATATTCAGCAGCGGGATAAGGCTCAATGCCCATATCGCGCAGCGCCGCCATACTGTTGCGGCGTATCTGTTCCTGTTCGCTAAGTTCGCTTGCGTTCATATATGATGTATCTTTTAAAATTCTAAACGTCGGAGCCTATTTCTCCAATTAAAGCGCAAATATAATAAAAAGCGCCGAGATAGACAAATCACAAAAAATAAGAGCGGTTTGTGCGAAGGGACACGAACATGGTAAAGCACTGATGATTGACGGGTTAACCGGCGTCCTTGTCGGACGCCACATCCTCTTAGGCTTGGCCATGCCGGGCACACCTACGCGGAGCTTCGGTATACCCGGTTACGGGTTATTCCGCGTCTTGCAGACGCCACTCTCTCAGCCTCTTACACCCCGGGCACACCTCCGCAGAGCTTCGGTGTACCCGGTTACGGGTTATTCCGCGTCTTGCAGACGCCACACTATCTGTCTCTTACTCCCCGGGCACACCTACGCGGAGCTTCGGTGTGCCCGGTTATGGGTTAATCCATGTCCTGCGGACATCAGCAGCGAGGCACGCCTGCTCCTGAAAAGTAATCTCAGGGACGGGCGTGCCTCAACTCGTTTTACTGATTTTATTTTTTCTTGTGGCAGAAGGCTTGGCAGGGGTGGGTGCTTGAGCCGTCGAAGCAGTGTGTGCAGACGCGCTCTTTGGGGAGGCCGATGGAGGCGATGAGGTCGTCGATCTTGGTGAACTGAAGTGTCGACAGGCCAAGCTGACGTGCAATCTCGGCCACCATGCGCTCGTATTCGGGAGTGCCGGCCTTGGAGTAGAGGTCGAGCTTGGCGGTGTGGTCGCCTTCGAAGTCGCGGATAATGCGGCGGGTGATGAGCTCGAGGTCGCTCTTGGATGATGTGAAGCCTATGAAGGGGCAGCCGTAGACGAGCGGGGGGCATGATATGCGGGCATGCACTTCGGTGGCTCCGGCGTCGAAGAATGTCTTGACGTTGTCGCGGAGCTGTGTGCCGCGGACGATGGAGTCGTCGCAGAAAACGACGCGCTGGTTTTTAAGGAGTGCGGCGTTGGGGATGAGCTTCATACGGGCCACGAGGTCGCGGCGGGACTGGTTGCCGGGGGTGAAGCTGCGGGGCCATGTGGGGGTGTATTTGAGCACGGCGCGACGGTAGGGGATACCGTGACCTTCGGCATATCCGAGGGCGCAGCCTACGCCGGAGTCGGGGATACCGCAAACGCTGTCGGCCTCGGTGGAGTCGGACTTACCCATGGCACGGCCAACGGCCTCGCGCATTTCTTCGACATTGACGCCGTCGTAGGTGCTTGTGGGGAAGCCGTAGTATACCCAGAGGAATGAGCATATCTGCTCTTTTTCAGCGGGTTGCTGGAGCACTTCCATTCCGTCGGGACGGAGGCGCACAATCTCGCCGGGGCCGAGGTCGCGCACTATCTTGTAGCCGAGGTTCTCGAAGGCGCCGCTCTCGCCGGTGACGGCGTATCCATCTTCGTTACTGCCGATGACAATGGGTGTGCGCCCGAGGTAGTCGCGGGCGGCGATAATGCCGTCTTCGGTGAGGATAATCATCGAGCATGAGCCTTGTATCTTACTGAACACCAAGTTAATGCCCTCTACGAAGTTGTCGCCCATATTAATCATCAGGGCAACGACCTCGGTCTGGTTGATGTTGTTTGCCGAGAGTTCGCTCAGGTGCATGCGGTTTGCGAGGAGTTCGTCGGCGAGCTCGCGCAGGTTGTTGATCTTAGCCACAGTGGCTACCGCATATCGCCCGAGGTGAGAGTTTACGAGTATAGGCTGGGGATCGGTGTCGCTGATAACGCCAATACCCTCGTTGCCGTTGAAATTATCGAGCTCGTCTTCGAATTTAGAGCGGAAGTAGTCTCGCTCTATACTGTGAATCTTACGATTAAAGCCCCATTCACGGTCGAAAGTAACCATACCGGCACGTTTTGTGCCGAGGTGTGAATTATAGTCTGTACCATAGAAAACCTCGTTTACACAAGGCTTGCGCGAAACCGCGCCAAAAAAACCGCCCATTGAGATTAGATCTTTGAATTAAGTTGCAAAATTACAAAAAAATTGTGAACCGCAAGCAAAGAAGAGAGGAGAAAAATCTACACCTCCTCCCGATATCTCCAGACAGCAAAATCGCAAGGCGATTGGGACGTGCTTAAGCACGTCGGCTTCTGAAAAGCTGATTTTTCCATCAACACCCGGGCAAGAAACACAGAACGTAATACCATTGTGTGATTTTAAAGAATTTTTGCAGTTTCGGAGTTTTTTGCTAATTTTGCAAAAAATTTGAGGGCGTCGGCGTAAGGTGGCGCCTCTTGTGATTTATTTAATAGGTACAAAATCAATCATTTATGTCAGAGAGTATCGGACATGGCGGTGAAGTGGCCGGACGCGTTGTGCGCAATGCCATCGATTTTCACCCCAAGTTATTCCATGCATTACGAAATTACACGGCTTCGCGTCTGAAGACAGATATCATAGCCGGTATCGTTGTAGGTATCGTAGCATTGCCGCTTGCAATCGCATTCGGTATCGCCTCGGGCGTGAGCCCCACAATCGGCCTTGTGACAGCAATCATCGGCGGTTTCATGGTGTCGTTTTTCGGCGGCAACTCGGTGCAGATCGGTGGTCCTACAGGTGCTTTCATCATAATAGTATACAATATCATCGGCCAGTTCGGCCTGCACGGCCTTGCTGTGGCGACCTTCATGGCCGGCGTGATACTTGTACTCTTGGGTCTTTTCCGCCTCGGCACGGTGATAAAGTTCATACCCTACCCTATTGTCGTAGGCTTTACGGCGGGTATCGCACTTACGATATTCTCGACACAGGTAAATGATTTCCTCGGCCTCGGCCTGCGCGACATACCGGGCGAGTTCATACCCAAATGGGGCTTGTACTTCAAGTCGCTGGCGCGCATAGACATGGCGACATTGATCACAGCCATAGTATCGCTGCTCATCATCGTGCTCACTCCCAAGATATCGAAACGTCTGCCGGGCGCACTGATAGCCATCATCGTGGTAACAGCGGCGACATACGGTCTGTCGGCGGCTTTCAGCTGGTTTCATGTAGAGACCATCGGTGACCGCTTCGGCACTATGGCTACCGACATCCCCACACCCCACGGCTTCACCCTCAACATGGCCACAATCAACATGTTGCTTCCGTCGGCATTCACCATCGCCATGTTAGGAGCGATAGAGAGCCTTCTGTCGGCCACGGTGGCCGACGGTATCACCGGCTCGCGCACCAACAGCAACACCGAGCTTATCGGCCAGGGCATAGCCAATATCACGGTGCCTTTCTTCGGCGGTATCCCGGTGACGGGAGCCATCGCGCGCACCATGACCAACATCACCAACGGCGGCCGCACACCGGTGGCAGGTATCGTGCATGCGCTTGTGCTTCTGTTGATTTTCCTCTTCGCCATGCCACTGATCAACTTCGTGCCGATGGCCACTCTTGCCGCTGTGCTTATGGTGGTGGCCTACAATATGAGCGGCTGGCGCACGGTAGCGGCACTTTTCAAGTCGCCCAAGAGCGATATCTCGGTGCTTTTGGTAACCTTTTTCCTGACAGTGATCTTCGACCTCACCATAGCAATCGAAATCGGCCTGCTGCTTGCAGTGGTTCTCTTCCTGCGCCGCGTGACCGAAAACACAGAAATCAAGGTATACTCTGAGCAGCTTGACGTGGCCGAAGGCACCGACCTGAGCCAGCACGAGGTGCTCAACGTGGCCCAAGGAGTAAGCGTGTATGAGATTGACGGCCCGTTCTTCTTCGGCGTGGCGACAAAATTCGACGAGCTCATGCGCTTGGCCATGACAGAGAAAGCCTCGGTGCGAATCATACGCATGCGCAAGGTGTCGTTTATCGACGCCACCGGCCTCCACAACCTTGAGGTGCTGATCCGGTCGTCGAAGAACGAGGGTATCAGTGTAGTGCTCTCGGGCGTCAAAGAGAATGTTCGCGCATCGCTTGAGCATGCCGGTATCGACAAGCTCATCGGCTCTGAGAATATCTGCGACCACATCACCAAGGCCGTGCGGATGGCCAACCTGATAGCCGCCGACGCACGCCGCAAGGCACTGTAGAAAAAGTCCTTGCAAGCGGAGAAAAAAATCACATACCATCAATAATCGGGCGTTAACAATTTTTATCGCCCGATTTTTTGATATATGTATGCAAATAGGCTAATTTTGTATCATTCAACAAGCCCACAGCGGGCCATCACAACAAACATTAACCTATAAAGAATCACCATGGGTATCTTTGACAAAATCTTCAAAGAAGTTCCTGAAGAAGACAAATTCACCAAACAGGAATCATTCGCCGGCATAGCCCTCGCTATGGCAGGCGCCGACGGCAGCATCGCCGAATCAGAATGGGCAGCAATCGTAGCATATCTCCGCCGCCTCCGCCTCTACGACAATTTCTCAGGCGCAGCTTTCGACAAGATGTTCGACAAGCTCTTCCGTATCCTTAAAAACCAAGGCGCAAGCGCACTTGTATCAGCCTCTATCGGCGGTCTTCCCGAAGACCTCAAGCTCACCGCATTCGCATGCGCTGTAGATATCGCCCTTGCCGACGGCGTAGTAGAAGACGAGGAGAAAGAAATCATCAACCAACTCGCCGAGGCTCTCCAGATACCGGAAAACACCGCCGTATCGATCATCGAGGTTCTTATCATCAAGAACAAAGCCTAAGGCCTGTTAAATATTACAAAATCAGAGCAAAAGGAGCGACAGCTGTTGTTCCTTTTGCTTTTTTTTCGTAATTTTGCCTTTCAGAACAAAGAATTATGCGCATACGTCAATATATCATAATAGCAATAGCCGCCTTAACTCTCTGTAGCTGTGGCGAATATCAGCGAGTATCGAAGAGCGACGACGTCAACTACAAATTTGACTACGCCAAGCGTGCCTTCGAGCAGAAGAAATATGTTCAGGCAGCGACCTTGCTAAAAGACTGTATATCGGTGTTCAAAGGCTCCGACAAGGCCGAGGAGTCGCTCTACCTGCTTGCGATGAGCAACTATGAGAACCATGACTACGAGACAGCCGGCGTATATTTCAAGAGCTACTATTCACGCTATCCGAAAGGTAAATATGCCGAGGCCGCGCGCTTCTTCTCTGGCTACGGCTATTATCTCGACTCACCCGACCCTCAGCTCGACCAGACCGGCACCATCAAGGCTATCGAAGAGCTGCAGGCTTTCCTCGACTACTTCCCGCGCAGCGAGAAAGTGTCGATAGCGCAGAACGCCATTTTCGAGCTTCAGGACAAGCTTACCCTCAAGCAGCTTCAGAACGCCCAGCTCTACTACAACCTCGGCAACTATATGGGCAACAACTACGAGAGCGCCGTCATTGTGGCCCGCAACGCTGTAAAAGACTATCCTTACTCCAAGTATAAAGAGGATCTTGAACTCCTCATCCTCAAATCGCGGTATCAGGAGGCCGCCAACTCAATCGAGGAGCGTAAAGCCGACCGTTTCCGCGACGTTGTCGACGAATATTATTCCTTTATCAACTCCTACCCCGACAGCCCCAACCGCGAGGAAGCCGACAACATCTACAAGATTGCACAGCGATATGTGAAAGAATAATCGCGGCGCTGCCATACTCTCTCTTTAAATAAAAACCGACAAATAATTCGCCGAAACATAAGTTAAGATGGATTTCAAAAAAAACAACACCCCGGTGACCACCGTCACCCGCGACATGATTGAGCTCTCACAGCAGACGGGCAATGTTTACGAAACCGTATGTGTAATCGCCAAACGCGCCAACCAGATTGCCGCCGAGATGAAAGACGAGCTTCAGAAAAAACTTCAGGAGTTCGCCCCCTACAACGACAATCTTGAAGAGGTAAGCGAAAACCGCGAGCAGATCGAGATTTCGCGCTACTACGAGCGTCTGCCCAAGCCCACCCTCATCGCCACACAGGAATATATCGACCACAAGCTCTTCTTCCGCAAGTCAATCAAAGACCGCTCAAATAACTAAGCAAGAGCTCCTAAGATAAACAAACCGGGCCTCACACGCGTGAGGCCCGGTTTGTTTTATCTGATGTACGCGGGCTGCGCCCGCGCCGAGGACGAAAGACTCGAGGTTTTACTCTTCTTTCTCGAGGCCTACGTAGGCTTGTGTATAATCTTTTTTCTTGATAAACAAGCATTTTCTTCAAGCACATCCCTCGATGTCAGCAGCACATGATTTTTAACACACTGTTGTATATATAAAAATTTAGTTATATCTTTGCAGTCACAGACCGCTATAGCAGAAGCCCCGGTCTGGGGTAAAGCGAGGCGGGATGTTGTAAAGACATAATAAGAAAGCGTTTATCCGCGCTGATTCTTGACTTTCTGAAATTCTCGCAAAATTTCATTTCCTGTCAAGGATTGAGCAACGGTAGATGCCCGTGGATATGTAATATCTTGCATTCGGCAAAGCGCCATTGGGAAAGGTGTGGCCGTATGCTATTGTTGCATACATAAGCGTGGGCTTCTGCAGTTGCCGTCCGACAGGAAATAGGCAATGCGAGAAGCCTCAGAAAGTAGGACGGTAACAGATACAGATTCCTGCGCTTTACTTTCTTATAATAGTTGGACCGGGGAATCTTCCAACTTAATCTATCAGCCAAGCAATCATGAATAGACTTGTAATCAAGTTGTTGTCAATTGTGCTATGCACGATTGCTCTGTCATCGTGTGCGACAATGACCCGATGGACAGATTCCAGTGAAAAAAATGCAAGAATGTATACCGTCCGTATAGATTCTAAAACAACGGGACTTCCGGTGTACTGCACAGAGAAAGGTAGAGAACGGCTTCTTGAATACACTCCATGCAAGATCTACTCTGACAAGGCAAAAATACAGTATGTAACAGTCAAGAAAGGAGATATCTACCAAGTGGTCAAACTTAAGACGAAACTCAGAACAAGTATCTACTGGAACTTTGTACCATACTACACATGGATTTGGGGATTCTTTGTTGACCGAGGGACACGACGTGGGCTGACTTATGATCAAAAAGATTATTATGTGGATCTGTAAAATTCGGACAATGAAAGCAATGGTAAAACTTATATTTCTATTTACGATATGCTGTGTATTGCCCTTATCGACAACAGCACAGCGTATATACCGGTCAGAGAAAGGTCTATATGGCATAGGTGTGATAAAAAGCAATGGAAATGTCAAGTGGTTGGCCAAGCCGAATTATACTGTTATTGAGAAAAACAATAACGGCTCTTTCTCTGCCTGCGACGAATACGGCAGGTGGGGCGTAGTAACCTCAGCCGGCAAGGAAGTTGTTCCTTGTACGCATCCCTCAAAAGCAAGTGCAGAAGAGGCTTATAGATACTTTCTTAATCCGTCATCCAAGCAATATGCCTCCAATGCAACAGACGGTTATTCCAACAACCAATATCAGAACTTTACCCTCAGCAGAGATTATTCCTCATACATTAAATTATATGTGGAAGAAAAGATAAATGCGTGGCAGAAGAAAGGAGAATTCGAGAAGACATCCGACTATCAAAAAAGAGTGACTGAAGAAACCCGAAAATCAATGGTTCTCAAGTTGACACAAGAGGCATGTGCCGAATGTCTTGACCGAGTTCAGGACAAGGAACTTAGAATGACACTCGGAGAATATGATGCGGATAACGAGTCTTTTCTTGTAACGACGGAAATAGGCAATTTTATAGTTCAGGTACCGATAAAGGACGCTCCGGCTTTTAAGACAAACTGGACTAAAATTACCAGTAAGAACTCCTATGATATTGTTAATGGAAAGATAATCTTAAGAAGCGCCATATTTTCTTTGGACGGCAAGAAATTAGCTCGATATAGTGATCAGGCCCATACACTTTATGCCCAGGCTAATGTGCAATATAATTTTGATCCCATCGAAGTGCCACTGCAATCAGCCACAGAAGCCAAACAGCCCACAATTATTCAAAATAATATTCAAATAGGCAAATCAGACGTTGATATAAACATTCCTTCCTCCGGGAGCGAAAACAAACTGACATTTGCATTGATTATTGCAAATGAAAAATATCGGGAGGAGTCAAACGTTGAGTTTGCCCATAACGACGGAACGTCGGTTGAAAAGTATTTTGTGAAGACGTTGGGAATCCCTCAGACAAATATACACATGGTACAGGATGCGACAAAGAATGATATGGTCAGAGAAGTGGATTGGCTGAAGAATATTGCAAATGTATATGACGATGATATCAATCTCCTTGTGTATTATGCAGGACATGGAGTCCCTAATGAAACAGATGGATCTGCATATTTAATACCATCAGATGGAGTCGGGTCAAATACTAAGACCTTGTATCCTCTTGCTGAATTCTATGAAGATTTAGGCAGTATCAAAACCAAGTCAACCGTGCTGTTTATGGATGCTTGTTTCAGTGGGTCATTGAGAGGTACCGGTATGATTGCGTCAGCAACAAGGGGTGTGGCAATCAAAGCAAAAAAGGCAGCCCCAAAATCAAATATGGTAGTTATTTCTGCGGCGACCGGGGATGAAACAGCTTGGCCTTACAAAGAAAAAGGTCATGGGCTGTTTACGTATTACTTATTAAAGAAACTTCAATCGACTAAAGGTAATGTTTCTTTGGGTCAACTGTCAGATTATATAAAAACTGAGGTAGGAAAACAATCTGTTGTCACCAACGCGAAAAAGCAAACACCGACGGTAAATGTGTCGCAAAACATGTCTGATTCTTGGTATCAACTCAAATTGAAGTGAAATAATTCGAACCAACCACCGCATAGCTTCGGTTGGAGGGCTGTGTACGCGAGCTGCGCTCGCGTCGTCAACGAAAAGCCCCTGCTGCCTCACTACATTTTACCATATAAACAACACCGGGCCTCACACGTGTGAGGCCCGGTGTTGTTTATATGGTATCGGGGACGAAAGACTCGAGGTTTTACTCTTCTTTCTCAAGGCCTACGTAGGCTTGCCAGATGGAGCCGAGGACCATCTTGATACAGTTTTCTACGATATAGGCTTTCGATACTTCCTCGTCGAGGAGGAATGAGCATTCCATGCGCACGTTGCCATCGCGCACAACGGCGGTGGGCATGTTGCGGCGGCAGTTGTGGCGGTTTGCGAGGAAGTAGGGGTCTTCGGCGGGCTGGTAGCCGGGGGAGCCGGCGGCGTAGCTGAGACGATTGTTGTTTACGATAACAAAGATTACGACGTCGTGGCCGAAGTCTTCGTCGGCCGATTGAACAATCACCATGTCGCCGTCTTCGTCGATGCGGGTAGAGATGTGGAGTTCATCAAGGTACTCGCGGATGAGTTTTTTGTCAACTGTCATAATTATAGTAGTTTTAATGTTGGAGGGCTGTGGGTTGTGGGGGGCTTTGTACGCGGGCTGCACCCGCGTCGGCAACGAAAAGAGCCTGCTGCCCTATTAACTTAATTATTGCAGGGTTTCTTTCTCGAGGTCGCGGAATCCGCTCCATACCGACGACATCGTGGTGCGTATGCAGTTTGTGATGTATTCGTCTGATACCTCTTCAGATATAAAGAATGAGTATTCGAACCGAACTTCCTCACCGCGCACTACAGCCGTGGGGTAGTTGCGGCGGTCGTTGTGCCGGTTGGCGATATAGAGCAGGTCGCCTTGCGGGCGGTAGCCCTCGGCATTGGCGATGAATGAGAGACGGTTTTCGGAGACGAGCACCCATATTGTGACATTGTGTCCGAAGTCTTGGTCGGCGTCGAGGACAACGACGATATCGCCGTCGTCGTCTATTCTTGAGGCCACCCCGAGGTGGTCGATATAGTTTCTTATCTGGTCGCGTGTCATAGCTATTTTTTTGGTTGGTGTGAGGGGTTCGTGAGCTGCGCTCACGACGGGGACGAAATTGGCGGGCGCCCTATTTTTCCGCGTTTCTGCGGGCCTCGATTTCTTCATCTGTGAGCTCGAAAAAGATGAAGGCGTCGAGTGGCAGGAAAATACCGGGTTTAATCACATTATCAAGAATATAGTGAGGCGATACCTCTGCGTCGATAATATAGGCGCGGTCCATATTTATATCGCCATCGCTGTCGATACTGCAAGCCGGGGCATAGCATCGGCAGTTGTGACGGTTGGCCATCATCAGCAGGTCGCCTTCGGGATGATAATCCAAAGCCTGAGTGTTGAATGTGATCATATTGTCTTCAATGATATTTATGAAAGTGACAATCTGGCAAGGGAAAGTCTCTTCGTCATAGAAGCTCACTGCAATACGGCCGTCTTCGACCTCTGTATATTTGATATCAAGAATGTCGAGACACTCCTTTACAAAATCTTTAGTAATCATTTTATATTCTGAAATTATAAATTCTATAGAAAGTACGCTTTAGAGGCAAAATTTTCTTCACAAAGGTACACAAAAAAAGATATAAACAGTCATCGAGGCTCAATAGAAACCGGCTTGGAGAGGCCCGGAGTGAATATTTAGCATTTTTTAACAGCTAAAAGAATACTAAAATTGTTAACTTTGCAGTGGATATAGAAAAACACGAACCGTCGTGCTCTCTACGACACAAACAATTAACTAAGTCTGACACTTATAAGTTTCACATCACAAAAATAACAATCTACTTAGTGCCGAGAGGCAATAAAATTAACTGACATAATCAACGAACAAACAAAAACCAGCTTAGAGATGGATTCCAATACCCCGGAAAAGAAACCTAAACGTCCGCGCATCGGACAGACATTCCACTTACCCGAAGAGGGATCGGAACGTCCTCGTTATGACCGCCCCTACAACCCTACCCCCCGCAGCGAAGGCGACAGCAATGACAGCAGCAGCGACAGCAACGAAGGCTACCGCAGCCAGCGCCCCTATCAGCCTCGTCAAGGTGGATATCAGCAGCGTCAGGGTGGATATAACAATAATTACAACCGCCCCTATCAGCCCCGCCGCTACGATAACAACGGAGAGGGCAATGACAATAACGACGGCCAGCATGGCGGCTATCAGCCCCGTCAGCAGCGCCCCTATAACAATCAGGGAGGATATCAGCAGCGCCAGCAACGTCCCTACAACAACAATCAGGGAGGATATCAGCAGCGTCAGCAGCGCCCCTACAACAACAATCAGGGCGGATATCAGCAGCGTCAGCAGCGCCCCTACAACAACAATCAGGGCGGTCAGCAGCGTCCCTACAACAACCGTCCCGGCCAGCGCCCCTACAACAATCAGGGCGGCCAGCAGCGTCCCTACAACAACCGTCCCGGCCAGCGCCCCTACAACAACAACCGCAACCAAGATAACGGAACCGGATTCCCCGGCCGCGGCAAGAGCTTCACTCCGCGCCCCAAACGCGTGGAATATGAAATGCCCGTGCCCGATCCGAACGAACAGATCCGTCTTAACAAATATATGAGCAATGCAGGTATCTGCTCACGCCGCGAGGCCGATGAATATATCCAGCAGGGTCTGGTAAAGGTCAACGGCCAGGTAGTGACAGAGCTCGGCACAAAGATCTCGCACAACGATGTAGTAGAATACGATGAGAAGGTGGTTACACCCGAAAGCAAGTGCTATATCCTGCTCAACAAACCGAAAGACTGCGTGACAACGAGCGACGACCCCAACGGCCGCATGACGGTGATGGATCTCGTCAAGGGTGCATGCACCGAGCGTATCTACCCTGTAGGCCGCCTCGACCGCAACACCACCGGCGTGCTTCTTCTCACCAACGACGGCGACCTTGCCTCGAAGCTCACACATCCTAAATTCGTGAAGAAAAAAATCTATCACGTATGGTGCGACCGCGACATCAGCGAGGATGATATGCAGCGTATCGCCGACGGCATAGAGCTTGAAGACGGCCCCATCCACGCCGACGCCATCAGCTATGCCACCGAGACAGACCGCAATCAGGCCGGTATCGAGATCCACTCGGGCCGCAACCGTATCGTGCGCCGTATCTTCGAGTCGCTCGGCTACCGCGTCACCAAGCTCGACCGCGTATACTTCGCCGGCCTCACCAAGAAGAATCTCCCCCGCGGCCGCTGGCGCTATCTTACCCAAGAAGAGGTAAATTACCTCAAGATGGGTTCGTTTGAATAATTGGTTGGTGGTTGTTGGGCTGTGGGCAGCGGATTACTTATTGCTATCCTCAAAAGCTAATTCGCTACCCACAGCCCAACAACCACCAACCCCACTGACCTCCAACAACCAACCACCAACCACAAAAATGGGGACGCGCGTAGACAGTGCGTCCCCATTTGATAATGAAATATATCGACAATCATGCGCGTAGACGAACTTGAAAGCATGCTCGCCGGAACTGCCCGCAGAAAAGCACTCAAAGCTCTCACAGGCAAGCCCGGCGCTATGGTGACAGGCCTTGCAGGCTCTTCGGCAGCTATAATGCTGGCGGCATTGCCAAGACCTAAGGCAGCCCCGACAGTCGTTGTGGGAGAGAACCTCGACGACGCCGGATACCTGTTCTTTGACCTCTGCCGACTCGTGGGCGAGGGCAATGTTGCCTTTATGCCCTCAGGCTTCAAGCGCGACATAAAATACGGTCAGGCCGACCCGGCCAACCGTATTCTCCGCACCGAGACCTTGCGCCGCATATCTGCCGGCGAAGCGGCTTTTATTGTCACATATCCCGAAGCTATGGCCGAGACTGTAGCGTCGCAAGAAGAGCTGTCGAGCCACACGCGCCATATATCGCGCGGTGAAGAGGCCGACATGAACGAGCTCGCCCGTTGGCTGCGCGACAATGGATTCAAAGAGGTAGATTATGTCTACGAGCCGGGGCAATATTCTATCCGCGGCTCGATTTTCGATATATTCGCATATTCAAGCGAGCTTCCGCTGCGCCTCGACTTTTTCGGCGACGAGATAGACTCTATACGCGCCTTCAACGTAGAGACCCAGCTGAGCGACCACAAGCTCGACAGCGTGGATATAACCGTAGCCGTAGACAGCCGCAAGAACCTGCAGAGCATACTCGACTTTATACCGGCAGAATCGCTGCTTGCGCTGCGCAACGAGACTTTCACGGTAGAGCGCATACGCTCCATCGCCGAGACGGGAGTGTCGGCTTTCACGCTCCTTACGGAAGAGGGCGACGCGGCGGCGACCGACACTGTTGTCGACGCCGATGTATTCGCCCGGAAGCTTGAGACGTTTACCCGCGTGGGCTTCAGCGCCGCACGCGCCGCCGACAACGACGACGCTCCGGTGAAGAAAAAGCGTGGAAGCGCCGTGATTGACTTCGACTGCTCGCCGCAAGGTATCTACCACAAGAATTTCGACATCATCGCCGACTCCTTCACCCGCTTCCGCAGCGAGGGCTACCGGCTGCTGATATTGTCGGACAACGCCAAACAGTTCGACCGTCTGCGGGAGATTTTCGCCGACCGCGGCGACGATATTTCTTTTGAGGCTGTGGAGGGCACTCTGCACGAGGGTTTCGTAGACCATGAGAGCAAGATCTGCGTCTTTACCGACCATCAGATTTTCGACCGTTTCCACAAGTACACCCTCAAGAGCGACCGCGCCCGCTCGGGTAAGTTGGCGTTGTCGATAAAAGAATTGGGGCAGATAGAGCCGGGTGACTATATCGTACATCTCGACCATGGTGTAGGGCGCTTCGCCGGCCTGCTGCGAACCAATGTCAACGGCAAGATGCAAGAGGTGATAAAGCTCGTTTACGACAACAACGATATTCTTTTCGTCTCTATCCACGCCCTCCACAAACTCGCCAAATACCGCGGCAAAGAGGGCGTGCCGCCGAAAGTAAACCGCATAGGCGGCGGACAGTGGCAACGCATAAAAGACCGCACCAAGAGCAAGCTCAAGGATATCGCGCGCGACCTCATACGCCTCTACGCGGCCCGAAAAGAGGAGAAAGGCTTCGCCTTCTCGCCCGACTCGTATATGCAGCATGAGCTCGAGGCGTCGTTTATCTACGAAGATACCCCCGACCAGCTCACGGCCACGCAGGCCGTAAAAGCCGATATGGAGAGCGAGCGCCCCATGGACCGCCTGATATGCGGCGATGTGGGCTTCGGCAAGACTGAAATCGCCGTCCGCGCCGCCTTCAAGGCCGCCACAGACGGCAAACAGGTGGCTGTGCTCGTGCCTACCACCGTGCTCGCATATCAGCATTACCACACCTTCAAAGACCGCCTTGCAGAGTTTCCCGTCCGGGTGGAATACCTGTCGCGCGCCCGCTCTGCCAAGGAGACCAAACAGATTATCGCCGACCTCGAAGCGGGCAAGATCGACATCATCGTGGGCACGCACAAGCTGATCGGCAAGACGGTGAAATTCAAGGATCTCGGCCTGCTGATAGTCGACGAGGAGCAGAAATTCGGCGTCGGCGTGAAAGAGAAGCTGCGCCAGATGAAGGTGAATATCGACACTCTCACCATGAGTGCCACCCCCATACCGCGCACACTGCAGTTCTCGCTGATGGGAGCCCGTGAGATTTCTACCATCGCCACCCCTCCGCCAAACCGCTACCCGATAATCACGTCGGTAGATGTGCTCAACGACGATGTCGTGGCTGAGGCCATCAACTTCGAGCTTGCACGCAGCGGACAGGTGTTCTTTGTGAATCCGCGCATAGAGGGTCTGTATCAGCTTGAGGCGATGATACACCGCCTCGTGCCTGACGCGCGCACCGTAGTGGCCCACGGCCAAATGCCGCCGGAGAAACTCGAGAAGACCATCAACGACTTCACGGCGCACGACTACGACATCCTCCTTGCCACCTCGATAATCGAGAGCGGTATCGACATGCCCAACGTGAACACCATCATCATCAACGATGCGCAGAAATTCGGTCTGAGCGAGCTACATCAGCTGCGAGGGCGCGTGGGCCGCAGCTCGCGCAAGGCATTCTGCTATCTGATGGTGCCTGCGGGCAATCCGCTCACCCCCGACGCACGTCGCCGTCTGCAGGCCATAGAGAGCTTCAGCGACCTCGGGTCGGGCATACATATAGCCATGCAGGACCTCGACATCCGCGGCGCCGGCAATCTGCTCGGAGCCGAGCAGAGCGGCTTTATCGCCGACCTTGGCTATGAGACCTACCAAAAGATTCTGCGCGAGGCCGTGACAGAGCTTCGCACCGAAGAGTTTGCCGACCTCGACAAAGAAAATCCGCAGGAACAGAAAGATTATGTGGCTGACTGCGTGATAGAGAGCGACCTCGAACTGCTGCTGCCGTTCAACTATGTACCGCAGGAGAGCGAGCGTATTGCGCTTTATCAGGAACTCGACAGCATAGAGCGCGATGATCAGCTCGCGGCCTTTGAAGAACGCCTGCGCGACCGTTTCGGCCGCATACCCGACTCGGCCTCAGAGCTGCTGCGGGTGCCCCGTCTGCGCTGGATGGCACGCAAGCTCGGCATAGAGAAAATCGTGCTCAAACAGGGGCAGATGTATACTTACTTTGTGAGCGACGACAACAAGGCCTACTACCAGTCGGCGATGTTCGGGCGCATGCTGACCTATCTTCAGATCAACCCGGCAAAGGTGCAGATACGCGAGCGTAACGGCCGCCGCAGCTTCATCTTCGCCGGCGTAGGCAGCGTATCCGACGCCACCGCCATCCTCGACACAATCCTCACCCTCCCGGCGGCATGAACCGTGCGGGCCGCGCCAGCACCCGCAACGAAAGAGAGATATAACAAAACAACCGACGCCCGGGAGAGCCGGGCGTCGGTTGTTTAGAGGGGGATTGGGGGGTTATTTGTTTGTTTCGAGGGTGCAGATGCTTACGCGGTTCCAGCTTTCTTCTTCGAACATGTGGCCGATACCCTGACCTTCGGCGGTGATACGGTCGGCTGAGATCTTGTAGGTCTTCACGAGGGCTGTCTTGACAGCTTCAGCACGGTTTTTGGCGAGCTTGATGTTGAAGTCGAGGTTACCGTCCTGAGAAGCGTAGCCTTTGATAACGACTTTCGAATCGGGATGACTCTTCATGTAGTCGGCGATCATGGTCACGTTAGGCATTTGGTCGGCAGTGATCTTTGAAGAACCGATACGGAAGAATACGAAGCGTACGGAGTTGTATTCGTTGTTGACTTCCTTGACAATCTGAGGAGCTTTGTTGCGGCAAGAGTCGAGCTCTGTAGCGAGGGCGTTTGCCTGAGCCTGCCAGCGGTCGGCGTTGGCTACGCTTGAGTCGAGGGCACCGCGGAGGTCGTTGATCTGGGCGTTGAGTGCGTCAACCTGAGCGGCGTCGTAAGGACGTACGCAGGGGAAACCGTCGCCGAAGCGGTAGCTAACACTGGCGAGGATGTTGACAGTGGCGCGGTTGACGTTGTAGCCTGTGACGCTCTGCTTGAAGTCGCCGTTCATGTTCCATACAATCGAAGGTTTGATACCGATTGTGAGGTGGTCGGTCACATTGAAGTTGAAGTTGAGGCCGACTTTGGTAGCGAAGTAGTTCCAGTCATCGAGACCGTCGCTCTTGGCATAGTAGTCATGTCCCCAGCCTGCACCTACGAGGGCTTCGATAGTGAACGGACGGACGCCACACTGATATCCACCGAAGAGGTTGAAGAGGTCGGCAGTACCGTAGAGACCTACGTAAGAGTTGTCGAAAGCGGTGCTTGAGTGAGCGTGGCCTTTCCAAGATGAGGTGTTGATACCGAAGAGGCCTTCAACGCCTGCACCGAATACAGGAGTAATCTGCTTTCCGATATGGAGGCCAACAGCGCCTCGCATAGAGCCGAAGAAAGCATTGTGGGTCATGGGGGTTGTAACACCGCCGTCGAGGCCGATGGAGATGTTGTCGAATGTAGAAGGTGATTCAACCACCTGTGCGGTGGCAGCGGTAGTCAGCGATGCAAGTGCGATAGCTGCGATGATTGTCTTCTTCATAATATGAATGTTTTTTGTGATTTCAGTTTGTTGAAACGTTTAAATTCTCATAGCCGTTATCAGCGGCGTTTCACCTTACAGAACAATAGGGCTGCGGAGAATGTTCAGAATTATGAAAAAAATGATTACTTTTGCAAATTGAAAATGCACATAGATAGAATGAAAGAAACTCACTCCTCACGCCCTCGTTTTGCCACACGATTCGGCGTTATAGCCACTACGGTAGGCTCAGCCGTCGGTCTCGGCAATATTTGGCGTTTCCCCTACGAAGCCGGAGTACACGGCGGCGGGGCTTTTCTAATGCTTTATATACTTTTTGTGTTCGCTATCGGCGTGCCGGTGGTGTGCGCTGAGTTTTTGATGGGCCGCTCGTCGCGACTGAATATTTTCGGTGCTTTCCACACTCTCGCACCCCGCAGCGGCAAAGCATGGGTGACGGTGGGCTGTCTGGGCATATTGTCGTCGATATTGATATTGTCGTTCAACTCTGTTGTGGCAGGGTGGACGCTTGAGTACCTCTACGAATCGCTGGCCGGCAAAATCAACGATATGGGAGGCGTGAGCCGTCAGACGGCCTTCGACACATTCACGGCCGGTTGGGGCTGCGTAGGCTGGACGATAGCAGTGCTGGCCATCAATGCGGTGGTGCTCTTAGGAGGCGTGCGCAAGGGTATCGAGAGGGTGAGCAATGTGCTTATGCCTATCTTGTTTGCAATTTTGATAGTGCTGTGCGTCAATTCGCTGCTTCTTCCCGGCGCCGGCGAGGGTCTTGCGTTCCTGTTCAAGCCTGATTTCAGCGTCATCGACAGCAGCGTGGTGATCGGCGCCTTGGGTCAGGCGTTTTTCTCACTGTCGCTCGGCGTTGGCACGATGATGATCTACGGCAGCTATTTCAGCAGCAAGACGCCTATAGTGCGCAGCGCCGTGACAACCGCAGGCCTCGACACCCTCGTGGCTATCATGGCCGGCATACTGATATTTCCGGCAGTATTCTCGTTTGGCGGCACACCGGCGGCCGGTCCTAAACTTGTGTTTGAAGTCTTGCCCGATATCTTCGCCCAAATGACCGGCGGGGGGATATGGGCGACAGCATTTTTCCTTCTTCTCGCGCTTGCCTCGATAACCTCCACCATCTCGATGAGCGAAATCTGCGTGGCCTTTCTCTGCGAGCAATGGGGCTTCAGACGCCGCACTGCCGTAGCCATCAACGCCGCCATAGCCATGGGCTTGGGCACGGTATGCGCGCTGTCGTTCGGGCCGCTGTCGAATATGAAAATCTTCGGGCTTACCGTCTTCGACCTCTTCGACTACATCACCAGCAACATCTTCATGCCCCTTAGCGGCATGCTGATAGCGATATTCACGGGCTGGGTGCTCAAGCGCAGCCTCATCGACAAGGAGCTCTCCCCTGCTCCACGCGCCATAGTCAGCGGCATAGTATTCTGTCTGCGCTATCTCGCGCCGGGCGCCATAGCCTTGATATTCATCAACGGACTCATCTCGTAAAAACATAGCGCCGGAGGCAATTTTTCAGGGAGCATTGCGTTAATTGATTATGAATCGATTGATATTGCTCTCCATCTTCATAATAACAGGCGTGTGCGCCCTCAGCGCAAAAGGACCGGTGAAAATATCAGGCCTCGTTACCGATCAGGATAACGAGCCGCTTGAGTTTGTCACCGTCAAGGTTCAGGACAAGGCTCTCGGCACCACCACAGGGCTCGACGGCCGCTATACCATCACCTGCCCGGAGACCGATACCCTGCGCCTCGTGTTCTCGTGCATAGGCTTCGAGGAGTCGCGCCGACGCCTTATCGATCCCTCGGGCGAGGTGACTGTAAATGTGAAGATGTCGCCTGCTACCTACGCCTTGGGCGGTATCGAAGTGACCGACTATCAGAAGCAGACTTCGGGTATGCAGAAAATCGACGGCTCGGCCTACAAGCTTGCGCCGGATGTGTCGGGCGGCAGTGTCGAGTCAATGCTGACGACGATGGCCGGCGTGAACAGCACCAACGAGATGTCGAGCCAATATAGCGTGCGCGGCGGCTCGTATGATGAAAACAGCGTATATATCAACGGCATTGAAGTATATCGTCCGCAGTTGGTGACCTCAGGCCAGCAGGAAGGCCTCTCGATAGTCAACCCCGACATGGTTGGCGCTATCGGATTCTCCACCGGCGGCTTCTCGGCCCAGTATGGCGACAAGATGAGCTCGGTGCTCGACATCAGCTACCGCGAGCCGGAGGCATTCGAGGGCTCAGTGTCGGCCTCGCTGATGGGTGCGTCGGTCTCGATAGGGTCGAGTTCCAAGCGATTCTCTCAGCTCCACGGCATACGCTACAAGCAGAACAGCTCGCTGCTGTCGTCGCTCGACGAGAAAGGCGAATATGACCCTCGCTTCTTCGACTACCAGACGAGCATGACATATAAAATCTCGCCGAAGTGGAAGGTGTCGTTCTTGGGCAACATCGCCATCAACAATTATAAATTCATCCCCCACAACCGCTCCACTAAATTCGGCACGTCGACCGACGCGAAGGAATTTACCGTATACTTCGACGGGCAGGAAAAAGACAAGTTCGAGACCTATTTCGGGGCTCTGTCGCTCGATTTCAAGCCCAACAAGGCAAATACATTCACCTTTCAGGCCTCGGGCTATCTCACCAACGAACTTGTCTCTTACGACATATCGGGCGAATATTGGCTTGACCAAGCGGGCACAGGCTCTGCCGACGGCGACAACATAGGCGGCGAGCTCGGCGTGGGCCGCTATCACGAGCATGCGCGAAACCGATTCAAGGCAAGTGTGTTTGCCATGAGCCTGCGCGGCAATACGGGCTTGAACAAGCACAATCTGTCGTATGGCGTCACCTACAAGCACGAGAATATCTACGACCGCCAGCGCGAATGGGAGCTGCGCGACTCGGCGGGCTATTCCCAGCCTTTCGACCCCGACGCCCTCAAGGTGATATATAACCTGTCGTCGAACCATGACCTCGGCAGCAACCGCCTCGAGTTCTATGCCATGGACACCTACCGCCTCGAGACATCGGCGGGATATCTCAATGTCAACGGCGGCCTCAGATTCTCTTACTGGGACTTCAACAATGAATTTCTCGTGAGTCCGCGAGTGAGCGTGGGCTTTGTGCCCGACCGCAACCCGAGGCTGTCGCTGCGCTTCGCCACAGGCCTTTACTATCAGGCGCCGTTCTACAAGGAATTCCGCGAGCAGGTAACCGACGATCTGGGCAATGTGACGATAAACCTTAACTCCGACATAAAAAGTCAACGCTCATATCAGCTCATCGCGGGCGCCGACTATACATTCCGCGCCTTCGGACGGCCGTTCAAGCTGTCGGGCGAGGCTTACTACAAAATATTGGGCAACCTTGTGCCTTACGAAATCAATAACCTCAAGATAGTATATGCCGGCCGTAACCTCACCAAAGGCTATACCACCGGCCTTGACCTGAAACTATTCGGCCAGTTCGTGCCCGGCACAGACTCATGGGTGAGCTTCTCGCTGATGAAGACGCAGGAAGACCTCAACGGAGTGAAAGTGCCCCGGCCTACCGACCAGCGCTATTCGTTCGCGCTCTTTTTCACCGACTATTTCCCCAAGGTGCCCAAGCTGAAATTCAATCTCCGCGGCATATTCTCCGACGGCCTGCCGATGACGGCACCGCGCGGCAGCCGCGACAAGGGCTACTTCCGCGCGCCGGCCTACAAACGCGTGGATATCGGCCTTGCCTACGCCCTGCTCTCGCCTGCGGCCGACGGCGAGCCCCGCTCGGGACTGAAGAGGTATTTCAAGAATATCTGGCTCGGAGTAGACGTTTTCAACCTTCTCGACATAAGCAACGTGAACAGCTACTATTGGGTGACCGACGTAAACCACCTGCAATATGCGGTGCCGAATTATTTGACCCGACGGCAGTTCAACGTGCGCCTGTCGGTAGAATTCTAAGCCGGCATGCTTTCGGCTCTGCGACGCGTTTTCGGCTATCTTGGCGACTCCGCAGGCTTGCGGACATGCGCCGTATGCGGCGACGAGCTGACGGCGGGCGAACGGCTGCTGTGTATCACCTGCCTCGGCACATTACCCCGGACAGCCCGACCTACCTTGCCGGTGCGCTATGCAGATATTTTCGCCAACGGCGTGGCGCCGCAGGGACTGACGGAAGCATGGTTTGACTACCGGCCGGGGAGCGACCCTGCAAACATGATAATAGAGGCTAAATATCACGACCGCCCTGCCGTGGCACGCGAGGCAGGCAGAGTGTTCGGGCGCGAGTTGCTCGGATATTACGGCGCAGTTCCGGTCGATGTGCTGCTGCCTGTGCCGATGTACTGGCGCAAACGCATGCGCCGAGGATATAACCAGAGCGAGGAAATCGCCCGTGGGCTGAGCGAGGTGACAGGGATAGCCATAGGAGACAATCTCAGGGCCGTAAGGGCGCACAGCACGCAGACACATAAAAGCGACAGCGAACGACGCGAGAATGTGAAAGGCAGCGTCGCTGTAGACCATCCTGAAGAGCTCTCAGGCCTGCGCATTGCCATAGTGGATGATATTGTCACCACCGGCTCTACGATATCGGAATGTGTGGCCGCCATATCGATGAGCGCCGCCAGGCCGGAAAGCATAGGAATGATCACTCTTGGCGCGACAGTGAAGAAAGTTTGAACCAAGCGGGGTGTGCCGGCGTTATCCATAGACAATAAAAAACTACGGATATGAACGATTACACCACACTCATCAATTCAGCGCCGCTGGTAATGGTAGAATTCTACGCCACATGGTGCGGCCACTGCCAGCGCATGATGCCCGTCGTAGCGCAGATACGCGAGCTCGTAGGCGACAATGCACAGATATATCAGCTCGACATCGACAAGAACGAACAGACGGCCTCAGACGCCGGCGTAGAAGCCACGCCGACATTTATCATCTACCGCAATGGAGAGCCTGTTTGGCGCTATGCGGGAGAAATCGACGGCAATGTGCTGCTTCAGAAACTTGAAGGATTCATGAACTGACGGCCATGACCATACTCAGCGATTTTCTCACCGCACTGGGGGTGCCGCACACGGCGTCGTATTCCGACAGTCGCTTCAGGAGCATGACTTTCAAGTCGCTCTTCGGGCTGTCGAAAGTATTGGCCGACTATGGCGTTGACACCGAAGCCTATCAGCTCGGCGACAAGAGCGCCGACCTCGGCAAGCTCACTCCGCCTTTCCTTGCACATACCCCGGACGGATTTGTGATAGTGAGAAACATCACTGACGGGCAAATAGAACTCGATGCCTTCGACGGACCTGAGAGTCTGCCGAAGGCTGATTTCATATCGCGTTGGGACGGCAGGGTACTGCTCGCATTCCCTCATCTCAATGCCTGCGAACCCGACTATGCCAAGCACCGCTTCATAGACATTGCCAATGCCTCGAAGCGCTATATGCTCGGGGCGGCATTGATATTTCTCTTTATCTACGGCTTTGTGAGTGCCGGGCTTTGGAGCCATGTATCGACTATCGTGCTGACGGCAGTCAACCTCGTGGGCTTATACGTCACCTACCAGTTGCTGCTTAAGACCTACAACATCAAATCGAGCCATGCCGACCGTATCTGCGGTATCATCGACCGCACGGGCTGCCACACTGTGCTGAGCACTTCGGCAGCCAAATTTTTCGGCATTTTCGGCTGGAGTGAGGTAGGCTTCGCATATTTCAGCATAAGCCTTATGACGCTGCTGATGTTTCCGCAGTATATAGGCTTTCTGGCGCTTATCAACGCATGCTGCTGCCCGTTCTCGATATGGAGCGTATGGTATCAGAAATACCGCGCCAAGGCATGGTGCACGCTTTGCCTTATCACGCAGGCGTGTCTATGGCTCTCGCTGGGCTGCTATGCTTTCGGTGGATGGTTCGGCAGCTCATTCCCGCTCGATATCCACATTATAGTCATCGGCTCGGCCTACGTTGCGGCACTTCTGCTTATCAACGCACTGAGCCCATATTTGGAAAGAAATGAAAACAGTTAGGCAAATACCGCATCCTCAGCTCACCGACGCCCGCCGGCTGAGCCCCATGGAGATGAATAATCTCCACTTCCACAGCAATGAAACCCACACGGAAATAAAAACAAATGCAACTACCCCTCGCGGGCAATTGCATCCTAACCTATGATTCACTTATAAAATTTGGGTTGTTTTGCTATTGCTGTTGTTGTACGGATAACGGTGTAACAAAAAACTAATCTTTCTCTCTGTTTGCTGCGCAAAGATAAGTTGAATTTCATTCAGATACAACAAATTCCAAATTAATTTAACTATCTTTAACAATAAGCGCAGCCTACAAAAAACAGGCCTATGCTGCGGCGTGCTGCGCACGCGCCGGCAACGAAAAGAAATGCGCGGCAGACAAAAAACAGGCCGCGGGGCGCGGAAATCAAGGTTTCCGGCCCCGCGGCTTTCTGCTATGCAGCGCGCGCCGGCGCGGCAGTGGGATTAAAGAACGTCGGAGAAGGCGTTTTTAACGGCCTCTACGGCGTCGAGTTTCTCCCAAGTGAATAATTCCACCTCGCGGGTGAAAGGAGCCTCGTAGTGGCTTGAAAATGTCTTGGTGACGGTGCGGGGTATGCGGCCGACGTGTCCGTAGGCGGCAGTCTCGCGGTAGATGGGGTTGCGGAGCTTGAGGCGCTGCTCGATAGCGTAGGGGCGCATGTCGAAAATCTTCTCAACTCGTGCGGCGATGTCGGTATCGCTCAAGGCTACGTGCGAGGTGCCGAAAGTGTCGATGAAGATATTGACCGGCTCGGCCTTGCCGATAGCGTAGGCCACCTGAACGAGCACGCGGTCGGCAATGCCGGCAGCGACAAGGTTCTTGGCTATATGACGCGAGGCGTAGGCTGCCGAGCGGTCGACCTTGCTGGGGTCTTTGCCTGAGAAAGCACCGCCGCCATGGGCGCCGTGACCGCCGTAGGTATCGACGATGATCTTGCGTCCGGTGAGGCCGGTGTCGCCGTGGGGGCCGCCGATAACGAATTTGCCGGTGGGGTTTACATAGAGCTTGAATCCGCCGTCGAGCAAATGCTGAAGCTCTGCGGGGAGCTTGGCACGTGTGCGGGGAATGAGGATAGTCTCGACGTCGCGCGCGATGGTGTCGAGCATACGGCGGTCGGCTTCTTCCTGCGAGAGGTTTTCGCCGGGAAGGATAAACTCGTCGTGCTGGGTAGAGACAACGATTGTATCTACGCGCACGGGGCGATGGTTCTCGTCATATTCGACAGTCACCTGACTTTTCGAGTCGGGACGGAGATAAGTCATATCCACACCCTCGCGACGTATCTCGGCGAGAGTCATCATGAGCGAGTGGCTCAGGGCGAGCGAAAGGGGTATGTAGAGGTCGGTCTCGTTTGTGGCGTAGCCGAACATCATGCCTTGGTCGCCGGCGCCTTGCTCGAGGGCTTTCTCGCGCTCAACACCACGGTTGATATCGGCGCTCTGCTCATGCACGGCCAGAAGGACACCGCAAGAATTGCCGTCGAAGCGGAGCTCGCTGCGGTCGTAGCCAATTTCGTTGATAACGCGGCGTGCGGTCTCCTGCATGTCGATATAGGCGTCGCTCTTGATTTCACCGGCAATCACGACCTGACCGGTGGTCACCAATGTTTCACATGCCACTTTCGACTGAGGGTCGCGGGCAAGAAATTCGTCAAGGACGGCGTCGCTGATCTGATCGGCCACTTTATCGGGATGGCCTTCAGAAACAGATTCTGATGTGAAGAGATAGTTCATATTTTTTTGTTTGTAGTTTGTAGTTGGTGGGTGGTGGTGTGGGGTTTGTGGGTTGGTGGTTGGTTGTTGGTGGGTTGTGGGCAGCGGATTACTTACTGCAATCCTCAAAAGCTAACTCGCTGCCCACAACCCACCAACCACAAACCAATATTATGGGCACAAAAAAACGCGGCAGAGCACCCGGCATTGTCTTAGGCAGACACAAAGGGCGGCTTAGCCACGAAAAAACCTGAAACCTTAAAAAGAGCTGCCCATTGGGTTACGGACACTATGTGCCGACTACCAAGGGCGATTTTAGCATTTTTTCGAGTGGTTGCAAGCAGCCAAATCTGTCCACCATCAGCAGTAGCGCGAGGCACTGTTGATTTTCACTGCAAAGGTAATAATAATTTTTATAACTGCAAAAAAACGCGACAAAAAACCGCCGCAGATTTTCACTGCGGCGGCGATATGGAGTGCGAAACTTGAATAAATCAATATGTGATGAGCGAAGATACCTCTACATCGTCGGGCAGAGCTGCACGACCGTTGAGCGAAGAGAGCTCGATGATGAAGTTGACGTAGATTTTTTTCGGGTTGAGGCTCTTTACGAGTTTGATGGCTGCCGCCATAGTGCCGCCTGTAGCGAGAACATCGTCGTGGATAACTACGATATCATCGGGTTTGATTGCGTCGCGGTGGATTTCGATGACGTCGGTGCCATACTCTTTGGCGTACTCCTGACGGATAGTGTCGGCAGGAAGTTTGCCGGGTTTGCGGCAGGGAACGAAGCCTGCGCCGAGCTCGAAAGCGAGGATAGAACCGCCGATAAAACCGCGGCTTTCAATACCCACCACTTTGGTAACGCCCTTGTCGCGGTAGAGCTGAGAGAGATCCCAGCCGATAATGTGGAGAGCGCGGGGATCTTTGAACGCTGTGGTGAGGTCTTTAAACAGGACACCCTTGGAAGGGAAATCCTGCACATCACGAATTTTTGATTTGATGTATTCCATATTTGAGTAAATTGTTGATTATCGAAAAAGTAAAGCAAAATTGTTCCACGTGGAACAGGGTTTATCTATTCATCATCAGTAGCAGAATATTTATATCGCTTGGAGAAATGCCGGGAATACGCGAGGCTTGGCCGACGGTTTCGGGGCGGTGGCGCTCGAGTTTCTGGCGTCCTTCGGTAGAGATAGCCTTGATTGCCGAGTAGTCGGTATCGGCAGGGAGGCGGACGTTTTCGAGGCGGGCGAGCTTGTCAGCTATCTGCTGTTCGCGGGCGATATATCCACGGTATTTTATCAGTATCTCGGCAGCTTCTACGATCTCTTCGCGACGGTCGGCGGGCAATTCTTCTATCAGTTTGGCGAGCGGACGGACGGCGCGAGCGAGCATATCTATTGTAAGCTGCGGGCGCTGCACGAGGTCGGCAAGCTTGGTTCCTTGCCGCAAAGGCGTAGTGCCGGCGGCTTCGAGAAGAGCATCGACCTCGGCCGGATGTACGGTCAATCTGTCGGCGAGCTCGATGATTTTATCGCGCCAGAGGCGCTTTTCTTCCATGAGGTCGAAGCGTCGGCGGTCGGCCAATCCGAGCCCGTAGGCAAGCGGAGTAAGGCGCATGTCGGCGTCGTCCTGACGCAGGAGTATGCGGTATTCGGCGCGCGATGTAAACATGCGGTAAGGCTCGTCGACGCCTTTTGTGACGAGGTCGTCGATAAGCACGCCTATATATGCTTGGTCGCGGCCGAGGGTAAACTGCTCTCTGCCGAGGGCTGCGAGGGCTGCATTTGCACCTGCCACGAGGCCTTGTCCGGCGGCTTCTTCATAACCTGTGGTGCCGTTGATCTGGCCGGCGAAATAAAGGCCGGGGATGAGGCGTGTCTCGAGAGTGTGGCGCAGCTGCGTGGGGTCGAAGAAGTCGTATTCTATGGCGTATCCGGCTCGGTAGATCTGCACGTCGGCGAGCGCCGGCACAGTGGCGAGGGCCGCAAACTGGATATCCATCGGCATTGACGAAGAGAAGCCGTTGACATAGAATTCGACTGTTGTCTCGCCTTCAGGCTCGAGGAAAAGCTGGTGCTCGGTCTTGTCGGCAAAGGTGACAATCTTTGTCTCTATCGAGGGGCAATAGCGCGGGCCTATGCTTTGTATCTGGCCATTGTAGAGAGGCGAGTCAGGGAGTCCTTGGCGAAGAATTTCGCAGGTCTCGGGATTGGTGTAAACGATATAGCAATCGCGCTGCTTGAGCGACGAGCGCACCTCGGGAAGATAGGAGAAATGATGGAAATCGCACTCTCCGCCCTGCACCTTAGTCTTTGAAAAATCAATGGTGCGGCCGTCGATACGCACGGGTGTACCGGTCTTCATGCGGTCGGCGCGGAATCCGAGTTGTCGCAGCTGCTCGGTAATGCCGTGGGCCGACGGTTCGGCTGTTCGGCCACCGGGCATTGACACACGCCCTATGTGCATGAGGCCATTAAGAAAAGTGCCGTTTGTAAGCACTATTTTAGAGGCTTTGAAAGTGGCGCCGTCGGCCACATGCACGCCGGCAAGCGCGCCGTCATGGTCAAAGACGAGGCTGTCGACGGAGCCTTGCCACATCGAAAGATTTTCAGTATGCTCGAGAATCTCGCGCCATTTGGCCGAGAATTTATTGCGGTCGGCCTGCGAGCGGGGGCTCCACATAGCGGGGCCTTTAGAGCGGTTGAGCATGCGGAACTGAATAGACGACAGATCGGTGACGATACCCATCATGCCGCCGAGGGCGTCGATTTCGCGGACAATCTGGCCCTTGGCGATACCGCCAACAGCAGGGTTGCAGCTCATCTGCGCGATCTTGTTCATATCCATCGTCACCAGCAGAGTGCGTGCGCCGAGTCGGGCAGCGGCATGGGCAGCCTCGCAACCGGCATGGCCGGCGCCTACTACGATAACATCAAAGTCAAATCGCATCGTATCATTACTTATTTAGTGCGTAAAGCATGGCGAGGGCTGCGTCTTCCTCCCGCTCCATAATCTCGCGTTCACCGGGACCTTTGTCGTTGATACCGCACAAGTGGAGCACGCCATGTATTATCACACGATGAAGCTCGCGCATATAGTCGGTGCCGAGGGCTTCGGCGTTGCTTGCCACAGTGTCGAGCGATATGAAAATATCGCCGCGGAGCAGTCGTCCGACACAGTCGTCAAAGGTAATCACATCCGTAAAATAGTGATGGTCAAGGTATTGCGCGTTAACTTCCAGTATTTTATCATCATTGCAGAAGATATAATTAAGAGAGCGCACCAATCTGTTGTGCACAGCTGCAACCTGCACGATCCATCGTTCAAGCTGCTGATAATCAATCTCGGGAAGCGCAACACCCGAGGCTAACCATTGATATGCGGGCGTCATATAGTGTGTTAATTTAAGTTTCGCTTGCAAAACTTGTTTATTGTGAGTTTAACAAGTTTAAGGAGTTTAGATATTCCTTGCGTTGTAACTTGCGAAACTTGTATGAGTCAATTGAAATGCAAAGATACGAATAAGTGAGAGCAATGCAAAATTTATTTTTTGCATTGCCGAACAGGACGCCGACTCCCGGGTTAATCAGCATTCTGCGAACGCCTTCGTGGGTGTTCACTCTCTAACCCCACACGCCTACGCAAGCTACGGCGTGTGGGGTTACTAATAATGGGCGTTCTGCGAACGCCCATTAACCAGTAACCCCGTATACCGCAGCTTGCGGAGGTATGCGGGGAGAGTGACTGCTATCGTCGGGTGGGCGTCTGCGAAGATGCCGATTACCCCCGGGATTTCTGTGTTCTTCGAATGCCCGGACGGCAAAAATCGGGCGCTCTCCGAGCGATATTTTTATTTTTCCTTTTTATACAAATTTTAAAATAGTAGATATCAAATTACATATCAATATATTAAATCAAAAATAAGCATTTGAGAATATCAAAAACAAATAAATTTCTACAGCTATAGGCAAAAATAAAAGCCACAATTGACAAGTGCATGTTGCAATCATGATACATTTTTAGCAAAATATAGTTAAGCTGTTGCAAAGCCCACTCCCCTACCCTACTTTTGCAATGTCAATAAAAAAGTCATGAAAAGCAACCGCACACTCCGCATACTCACTATTGCCGTGGCCTCAATGGCGGCAATCACTGTGGCGTGCAATCACTGTGGCGTGCAATAAAACTACCAATGACTACCGCGCCGACCATGGCGTGAAGCCTTGCGAATACACCAAACGCCTCGACAGTCTTTTCACTCCTATCTTCCCTGATGACGGACCGGGGGCGATAGTGACTGTCATGCGCAACGACTCTATAATCTATGACCATGCTTTCGGACTCGCCGACCTCAACACCAAGGCACGCATTACCGACAGCACACTCTTCAACATGGCGTCTACCTCGAAATTTTTCAGCGCTGTGGCCATAATGAAACTTTGCGAGCGGGGCGAGATGTCGCTCGATGATCCGCTGTCGAAATATTTTCCGGAATTCGAGGCGGACTTTTTCAAGAATATCAAAATCCGCAATATCCTCACTCACTCGTCGGGACTTCCCGACCTGCGTCCGCGCGACCCTAAAGAGTGGCACGATTATCTGAGCAATCACAAATCTATATTCAGCGACGCTCCCGACTATCGCCTCTACGGCATGGAGCGCGAGCACATGCAGATTTTCAAAGACCTCGACTCCATCGACTACAATCCCAGTACCACCTACCAGCGCTCCGACCCTGCTTTTATCCTTGTGGCACCGCTTATCGAAAGAGTCACCGGTCATGACTTCGACGACTGGATGCGTCAGAATATATTTCTGCCGGCCGGCTTGACCGACACCTATTATTATAATCCGGGGTGCTTCCTTCCGCGTATGGCTCACGGCTACAAACCGGCCGACCGTAATACTGCACCCGGTATATACCTCAGTGAGGATGGAAAATGGCAGGAGTACGACTATGGCGAAGCAGAATTTTTTCTCACCAAGGCCGACCGCGGAGCTTATTCGTCAGCGCGCGATATCATGAGATGGAACAAGGCCGTATATAGCGGAAAACTTCTGCCCAAGGAGATTATCGACAGCCTCAACACTCCGCGTCTGGCCACAGATATTCCTTTCGTAAACTATGGTTATGCCAATGCTGTGGAAGAGAAACCCGGGCGCAATAAGAAGATATATCATCTCAACACCAACGGTGGCTTCACAATATTCGAGGCCACTGTGCCTGAACGCAAAATGAGCTATCTCATATTCTCAAACAGAGACGACTTTGACGACAGCCTGTTGGTAGAAGAGATGGAGAAGATTCTCTATTGAGTTTTTTGGTTTGTGGTTGGTGGGCTGCTTTTAAGGGTTTGTGGTTGGTGGGCTGTGGGGTTTGGGTTGGTGGTTGGTGGGCTGTGGGCAGCGAATTACTTACTGCATACCCTTAAAAGCTAATCGGCTGCCCACAGCCCACCAACCACAAACCAAATACCCTCAAAAGCTAACTCGCTGCCCACAGCCCACACACCAACAACATTAACGCTGCCCACACACCACCAACCACCAACCAAAATTAGGATTGCTTCTGGAAGTCGGTGGGGCTCATGCCGGTGAGGTGCTTGAAATACTTGCCGAAGCTCGACTGGTTTGAGAAGTTGAGCGAGTATGCCACCTGCTGTACGTTCTTACCCGAATAGCGCAGCAGGTTCTTCGCCTCCATAATCACGAAGTGGTCGATCCAGCATGCAGCCGAGCGGCCTGTGGCTTCCTTTACGAGCAGCGAAAGATATTTGGGAGAGATGAAGAGCTTCGAGGCATAGAAGGCAACAGCTCTCTCGGTGGTATAATACATGTGGACGAGCTTGAGGAAATCCTGCACGTAGCTGTTGCGCCGCGGGCCATTCTGCACTACCCCACCGGTGTCGATACGGCGGTAAATAAAGAGCATCATCTGATAGAACAGAGCCGATGTGAGCGCCGACACTATATGGCGGTTGAGCTGATTGTTGAAGCGGTCGCTCATCACATGGTTTATCAGCGACACATAGCGTAGCAATATCGTCACCTCGCGCTCGCGAAGATCCATCACGGGGCTGTCGTGGCTTACGAGGGCGTCGACAGAAATCGATGAAAAAGAGATATTAATATCATGGAGGAAAGCCGGGGTATATATCAGCACATGTGCGTCGATTTCCATTCCCTCGCCGGGACGGAAATTGACCAGCGAGCCGTGATTGAGGCTAACCGCCGCCGGCCCCTCTATCTCGGTGGAGTCGGTATTGAGCTCTACATGCAGCTTGCCTTTTACCAGAATCACTATCACATTTCCGGCAACCTTGAAAGGCGAATCTTTAAAGTCAACCAGACGGCTGCTCATCTCGGTGGTGATATGGCTGTAATAGCACGAACCGTCTATCTTGCTGAAATCAGCCGACATACTTTCGAGCTCAGCAAGCGAGCCCGATACAATTTCATCTGATATATCTTTTACACCTTTTTCCATTCAATGTTACTTTTATGCGACAAAATTACTAATTTTTTGGCAAAGCCACACATCCACACCCCATTTATACCAATTTCTAATCCGATTATTCCAAAACGGGCGGCATACAATATTTAAGCTCGCATGCCGTTATAAAGTTATGCGAAAATTGATTCTCCTCATACCATTTATAGTATTGCTGGCCGGATGTATCGAAGACGGATTCACCACTTCGCCCTCCGACCAGCCGGTATTTTCTGTAGATACCCTCAAGATAGGCACCGTATTTACCGAGCAGAGCACCACCACCCACCGCTTCACCGTGCGCAACCCCCACTCCAAGCAGATATCTATAAGCGATATCTCACTGTCGGGTCCGGCGGCCGACTATCTGCGCCTGAATGTCGACGGTATTTCAGGCCGTAGGTTCAACAATATCGAGGTGCGCGGCAAAGACTCCATTTTCGTGTTTGTAGAGGCAACTTTCCCTGCCGGCGAAGCCCCGCGGACCGACTTTGAGGCAAGCATAGACTTCACCACCAACGGCATTACGCGCAGCGTAGCGGTAAGCGCCGAGGGGCAGAATGTGCGCCGCCTCGAAGCCTTGACCTTGACCGAAGACACCCGCTTCGACTCTGCGCTGCCCTACCAGATTTTCGACAGCCTCGTAGTGGCTCCGGGCGCCACCCTCACCATTGACCCGGGCGCAGAGCTATGCTTCCACGACGGCGCAATGCTCGTGGTGCGCGGACGCCTCATCGCCGAGGGTACGGTGGAAGAGCCCATCAGCATGGCCGGCGACCGGACGGGAAATGTTGTAGCCGACATATCATTCGACATCATGTCGCGCCAATGGCTCGGGACTTTCTTCACCTCCACATCGTCGGGCAACCGCATGAGTCATGTATCGCTGCGCAACACTTGGCAGGGTATCACCCTTGAGGGCAATCCCGCCGACAACGCCACCCAACTATCGCTTCTCAACTGCCAAATCCGCAACTCGGGCGGCCTCGTGGTGGAGGCTTACCACAGCTCGATAGAAGCCGTGGGCTGCGAGTTTGCAGAGGCGTCGGAAGGCCTCGTTTACCTGCAGGGCGGACGCCACTCTTTCACCCATTGCACCTTTGCAAACTACTATCTCTTCTCGGCCATCGGCGGCCCGGCGGTGCAGTTTGCCCATGTCAGCGCCGATGAAAAGACAGGACTCGACGACGGCTCGGGGCTGCCATATACCGAGGCTTCGTTTGTCAACTGCATAGTCTACGGCAACGGCAGCGACATCAGCCACGGCGACCTCACCGGCACTGCCATCACCATGCGCCGCTGCCTGCTCAAGAGCGCCGGCGAGGACGACGACAACTTCATAGAATGTCTCTGGGACACCGACCCGCTCTACTATACCGTGCGCTCGGAATATATCTTCGACTACCGCCTCAAACCCGACTCCCCGGCCATCGGCGCCGGTGTCGAAACCGATGCACCCGCCGACGCCTACGGCACGGCCCGCGCCGCCACTCTTGGCGCATACGAATTCACAGCGCCTCAGGAATAGCCGCCGTATGCGCTCTGCCATCTGCATATTATTGCTGCTCATGCTTTCAGCGTGCGGCGTGTCGCCCGAGAGGCGTATGCTCGCCGAGGCCGACGCAATAATGGAGGAGCAGCCCGACAGCGCCATGGCTATCCTCGAGTGTATCGACAGGTCGGCCCTCGACGCCGACAGCGACCTCCCCTACTATGCCCTGCTCTATACCCAAGCACAGATTAAAAACTGGATTGAGGTAGACTCCGACACGCTTATCAACATAGCTTTCGACAGATACCGGGACGCCGACGAGAGCAACCTGCGCATGAGGGCATATTTCTATAAGGCCCAGATAGCCTTCAATGCCTGCGACTTCAAGACCTCTATGCGCCATATCCTCACTGCCCGCGAGATTGCAAAAGAAGATAACAATCCCTACTGGATAGCGAAATCTTCAGGAATAATGGGCGATATTTTCTTGTGGACGTATAATTATCCGCAGGCAAAGATATTCACCCAAGAAGCTGCCGACAAATATCTCGAAGCCGGAAGAACAGCAAGTCACAGATATGCACTATCCGACCTTGCAAGAGTATACTATAATGAGAAAGATTTTGAGAGAAATTTGGCCATTACCGACAGCCTGACATTGGTTGTTGAAAACGAGCAACCATTAGACTCTGCTCTTATGGCCTATATCCTTGAGGCTGCAGTTCCTGCTTGGTATGAATATGGCAAATATGATGAAATAAACAAGGCTTTCGACTCCTATATAAATCCTTTGTATAAAGATAATAAAACTGTCACTGATCTTTTGATACAAAGCTATGTTGAGTTTGACACTGACCACAAAGACCAAGCCTTGCATACTCTTCAATACGCTTTCGGTAAAAGCAAAGATGAGCAGGAATATGCACAGATTCTTTATGCAATATATAGGGAAGCGATAGCCGACAGCAATTATTACCGCGCCGCTACTATGGCCGACAGCTTGATTAACTATCAGGGAAAAATAGCCCTGAATCTGCTTACTGAATCTGTATCCATAATCCAGCGTGACTTCTATAATGAAAAAGCGGAAAGAGAGAAAAGCCGTTCTAAATTTATATCCTTTATATTGATTGCAACCATTATTGTGGCTTTGGGCTTTGCTTTTCTCATTTGGTATATTTACAGATTAAAAATCAAGGCTCAAAAAGCCGAGCTTGAAAATCTCATTTCCTCAATATTACTTCTCAATAATAAAATCAATAATATAGAGTCAGAAAATAAAACTCTAAGCCAAGCTCTTGATTCTAAAAACTCAACACAAATAAATAGCGAAATAGTAGAAAGACTGTTTAAAGAAAAATGGAGCACACTCAATATGCTCTGTAATGAATATTTCGATCAGTCCGATTGCGATTCTACCCACAAACTTATTCTTTCTAAAATTGAAAAAGAGCTCCGCCAGCTTAGAAGTCCTAAAAAATTGAATGAAATAGTAGAGTCTGTAGATAAATACTTCAACGGAATCGTCACTCTTTTACGCGAAGAGTGCGGGTTTATAAATGAAGATGACATTACATTTTTAGCTCTTATCATTGCCGGTTTCTCAGTAAGAGCCGTATGCTATTTCACCGATATAAAATATAAAAACTACTACCTTAAAAAATCAAGACTCTGCAAAAGAATCGAACTATCCGACGCCGTACATAAAGAACTATTCCTTACCAAAATCAAAGGTTAGAGCTATGGATTGCCGCAGACGCGGCAATCGACGGCGTAGCTGTCGCGACTCTGTGTAGCCTGTGGTAAGCATGGCGTAGCTATGCGCAGCCACAGGTTCGGACAATCTCCTCGATAAATTGCGCTGCGTAGCTGCGCGACTTGAGGTTTGTCGCGCAGCTACGCAGCGCTTTATTTTATGGTGCTACATTTACCTATGGCTGCGAACAGCTACGCGGTTCTTGCCACAGGAAATCTAGGACTTGCGCAAGCAAAAAGTGTTAAAAATTCGATTAAATCGGAT